>NZ_JBEPON010000004.1:0-357856 GCF_040546785.1 Dietzia sp. 2505
AGCAGCAACCTCACGCACCTGGCATGCACCAACACCGACAACGTCACAACACGACCTCCACGATCCGTGTTGCACCGACCACTGGAATTCACCCAGGTGCGCGCGGCCGCCGAAGTCCATTTGCGACCACTCGGCGGATGCGACGGCGCGGGGCATCGGATCGGAGGCGGCGGGGCAGCGCGGGTCGGCGGTCCCGCCCTCAGGCGGCGGACCCGACGGTCAGGCGCCGCACGGCCTCGTCACGCTGGGCCGCGTGCACCAGGGCCGGCGTGGCCTCGCCGAGGTGCTCGAGTACCGGGGTGACCGAGGTCCAGAAGCGGCTGAGCGAGCTCAGGCCCTCGTTCTCCGCGCGGGCCTGGGCGCGTTCGGCCCGGGTGTCGTCGGGGCGGGTCGGGTGGTGGGCGGCGCGCTTGCCCTCGATGCGGTCGTCCTTGCGCTGGGAGATCACGTAACCGAGCGCGAACGCGACACTCCGTGGCATCCGGCCGGACAGCAGGACGTCGGCCTCGGGGTAGTCGTCGAGCACCTGCTCGACCGCACCGGAGAGTTCCTCGACCACTCTGGCGAACGCGCGCCGGTCGATCTGCCGGCCGCTCGCGCCCGGGTACCACCGGCCGGCGGGGAGAGCCCACGGGCGGAGCGTCTCCACTCCGTCGGTGGTGGCGGTGGGACCAACGACGACGACGAGGTCCGCCGTCGCCCGCAGTGGATGCTGCGCGTCGACCTCGGGGACGGCTCCGCCCCCGTCGAGCTGGATCGAGAGCCACACGCGACCCACGGCGGTCCGGTCCGCGGGCGCGGTTGTCGCTGCCGGTCGCCCGGTATCGAGGGTGACCATCGACAGTTCGGAGTCAGGTCGGCTCCGTCGCGACAGCCAGCGGCGCTCGGCCCACATGTCGTCGCCGTCGTCGAAGTACACGGTCCGCACCCCCGTGTCCCCGCCGGGCAACCGGCGTCTGCGGGCCTCGGTGGGCAGCTCCGCGAGGTGCGTGCGCTCGCGCAGGAGGGTGTCGTACCCCACGGCCAGCGCGGCGGGGAACGCCAGGTTGGGGGCGAGGACGTAACCGGTCGCGTCGTCGTCGTCGTTCATCGCCCTCTCGAGTTCGTCCGACACGTGGTCCACGGCCCGTCGCAGATCCACCACGTCGCCGTCGGTGCCGAACCAGCCGGTCGCCGAACGGAAGTCCAGGCTCCGGGCGTTGGCCACGTCCACGGCGGCGCGCATCCGGTCCGCGCTCTCGGCGGGGAGCAGCCGCAGGTAGTAGAGGGTGCCGTTGTGGGCGATCATCCAGGCGCGGACCGCCATGGCCGCGATGAGCACGGCCAGGGTGCCGACGAACCAGGCGAGGCGGGAGGGCGAGGTGCACTCCTGCGACCACAGGTCCGGCACCGCCGAGATGGTGCAGGCCGCGTCGCGGGTGATGAGGTCCTCCGCGACCAGTCCGCCGAAGGCCGTGGTCATGGCGACCGTGATCGCGATGATCGTTTCCAGGATGAACACCGGACGAGGCTAGCGGGACGCTCCGCGAGTTCATCACCGACCTGCCTCCGGCCGTCCACGGACCCGCTCCGGACGGGCGGGCATCGGCTGAGGCGAACACACCCGGCCATTGCCCGAGCTCCCCTCCGGGTGGTCGCTCAGGGGGAGACGACGACACCGCGCCACACCTAGAGTGGACTCATGACCAGCTCGGTGTCCCGCCCCCTCCGCCTCCTGCTCGTGGTGCTGTCCGGCGCCGCGGCCCTGCTGCTGATGCTGCTCCCGCTCGCCCCGGCCGGCGCCCAGGCTCCGGCACCTGCCCCCGCGCCTGCGCAGGCCGCGGCTGTGGGCGTCGGCATCACCGACCAGGTCGGAGTGCTCTCGCCCGGGGACCAGGACCTGCTCCGTACCGAGACGGAGCGCATCGAGTTCCCGCCGCAGGTGCAGCGGGTCGAGTACCTGGTCTTCGACGACGGGAACGAGAACCTCAACGACACCACCGAGCGCTACGCTCAGTCCGAGCGGCCGGACCTCGTCTCCGAGGACCGTGAGAAGTGGTCACCCGGAACGCTGATCGTGGCCAATGACACCGAGTCGCGTCAGGTCGGCATCTACTGCGGCGACGACGTCTGCGCGGCGCTCGACATCTTCGAGGGCCGACACCTCGACGGCTCGCTGGAGGCGATGAAGGACCCGATGCGCCGCGAGAACCACGCGGTGGGCCTGCTCGCGGGCGCGCAGGCGGCGGCCGATCCCACGGTCCTGGCACCGGAACCCGAGGGCATGCCGTCCTGGCTGCCGTGGGCCCTCGGCGGCGCCGGGGTCGTGGGCGCCGGCGCGATCGGTGCGGGCGTCGCGGCGAGCCGCAAGAAGAAGGCGACGACGGCGAGGGAGCGCTACGACCGGGTCTCCCGCGAGTACGGGCGGGTCGCGGGGGAGCTCACCGGGCTGGACATCCGCGCCAACTCGCTCACCTCCCCGCTGGCCGACGACGAACTGCGGTCACAGTGGGCGGACGTGCGGGACCGCTTCCTGGCGCTGGACACCGTCATGGGCCGGATCGGTGACCTGCGGCCGGAGTCGACCGACGCGGAGTTCCGCGAGAAGGCCGCCGACATCGAGACCGCGCACACCACGGTCGACCAGATGGAGACGGCGGAGAAGAACATCGACCAGCTGTTCCGTATGGAGCAGGGCGATGCCGACGTGCGCCGCCGCCAGCTCGGGGAGCTCCACGAGGACATGCTCGCCGCCGCGCTGGGGACGGAGGACGAGCGTCTCGCCGCCGAGGCCAAAGCCCTCGACGCGCGGGCGGACGAGCTCTCCCGAGACACGCAGGCCGCCGACTTCATGGACCGCTACGCCCGGCTCGTGGTGGACTACCGGCTCGTGGTGGAGGCCATCCGGGCCCGCGAGATGGCGGATGTCGAGGCGGCGGACGACGCGGGTGACCGCCACGCGCCGAGACTGTACGAGCGGGACTGGCGCGCGGGCTACGGTTACAACGGCTTCGTGCCGTTCTATGTGGTCTCGAGCTGGCACGCCCACGACGTGCAGGCGGCCCAGGCGGCGAGTTCCACCAACACCAGCTACTCCAATGCCTCGTTCTCCGGTGGCGGCGGGTCGAGCGGCTACTGACCCCCGGGCCGCCTCAGCCCTCGACGATCTCGACCGACTCGATCGTGTGCACCGTCCGGGGAGCGCCCTGCGGGCTGCCGTCGTCCTCGATCGCCGTGACGGCGTCCATCCCGTCGGTGACGGTGCCGAAGAGGCTGTAGTCCGGCGGCAGGGAGACCCCGGAGTCGCCGGTGACGATGAAGAACTGGGAGCCGTTGGTGTCCGGTCCGGCGTTGGCCATGGCCAACGAGCCGATCTCGTACTCGCCCTCGTCGGGGAGCTCGTCGGAGAACTGGTAGCCCGGGCCGCCACTGCCGGTGCCCTGAGGGTCGCCGCCCTGGATCATGAAGCCGGGGATCACCCGGTGGAAGGTGATGCCCTCGTAGTACTTGTGGCGGGCCAGGAAGACGAAGTTGTTCACCGTCTCCGGCGCCTTGTCCTCGAGCAGGTCCACGGTCACCACGCCGGCGTCCGTGGTGATCACGGCGGAGTAGTCGGCACCGGGGGTCAGGCACATCGGCGGGGCGGAGTCGAACGAGGTGACGCGCTCGTCGGTGCCCTCGGCGGGCGGGCACTCGATCGCGTCGGCCGTTCCTCCGTCGGACTGCTCGGCCCCGGTCTGCGTCCCCGCGGTCGTGCCGGTGGCCGCGTCCTCGTCGGGAGAGTCGTCGGTGCCGCACCCGGCGAGCGCCAGGGGTACCGACAGGGCGAGGACGCCCAGGGCGGTGCGGATGGTCGGACGGGGCCGGGCTGTGGCGGAGAGCTGCATGACACAAACCTACGTGGCGTGCCCACGCCGCCGAACCCCCGGATCCGCGTGGTGGGAGGGATCGCCCCGGCCCGCCGGGTACGATCGACCCGGCTTTCGACTAGGGACGGGGACTCATCCATATGCACCACCACGGCCACCACGAACTGGTCGACGAGGTCGAGCGGTCGGTCGCCGGGCTCGCGGACCCGCTCGGTCGGGAGTGCCTCCAGCGCGTCATCCTGCCCCGGGCCGGCGAACCGCTGGACGTGAGATCGCTCTACCTCGCCGAGGCCCCCACCAACGCCCGCCGCGCGCACTCCGCCGGTCGCACCACTCTGAGCGTCGGAGCGGACTCCGAGGTCTCCTTCGCCACCTACTTCAACGCGTTCGCGGCGGCGTACTGGCGGCGCTGGACGATCCTCGGCGAAGTGGTCCTGCGGTTGACGATCCGCGGCGCCGGCCGTGTGGACCTCTATCGGTCCAAGATCGACGGCTCGCGCATCGCGATCACCGGGGACGTCGTGGGCGAGCCGGGTGAGTCAGGGGCGCACCGGGTCACGACGGTCGAGTTCGTCTGCGACCTGGGCCCGTTCGAGGACGGTGGATGGATCTGGTTCGACCTCACCTCCGACACGGACGTCGAGTTGCTCGCCGGTGGGTGGTACTCGGCCGTGGACGCGCCGGCGACCCGCCCGGACGCGGGCCCGGACGGGACCCCCGATCCGTCGGTGCAGGTCCCCAACGACCGCCGGGTGACCGTCGGGATCCCGACCTTCAACCGCCCCGGGGACGCGGTCGCGGCGTTGCGGGCGCTCACCTCCGACCCCGAGGTGGACGCGGTCCTGGACGCGGTGCTCATGCCGGACCAGGGCGACCGCAAGGTGCGCGACGAGCCCGGGTTCGCGGAGGCCGCCGAGTACCTGGGCGAGCGCCTGCGGATCTTCGACCAGCCCAACCTCGGCGGCTCGGGCGGCTACAGCCGCATCATGTACGAGGCCCGGCGGCTCACGGATTCGCCCTACATCCTGTACATGGACGACGACATCGAGATCGAGCCCGACTCGATCCTGCGGGCCCTGGCCTTCGCCCGTTTCTCACGCGTGCCGATGCTGGTCGGCGGCCAGATGCTCAACCTCCAGGAGCGCAGCCACCTCCACACCATGGGAGAGGTGGTGGGGGCCCACGACTTCATGTGGACCGCCGCCCCGCACGCGGACTACGACTACGACTTCTCCCGGTACCCCCTCACCGACCGGGAGAACCCCAAGGAACTGCACCGCCGGATCGACGTGGACTACAACGGCTGGTGGATGTGCCTCATCCCGCGGGTGGTCGCGGAGAAGATCGGCCAGCCCCTGCCCTTGTTCATCAAGTGGGACGACGCGGAGTACGGCCTGCGGGCGCGCCGGGCCGGCCACCCCACGGTGTCGATGCCGGGCGTGGCGATCTGGCACATGGCGTGGTCGGACAAGGACGACGCGATCGACTGGCAGGCCTACTTCCACCTGCGCAACCGGCTGGTGGTGGCGTCGCTGTACCACGACGGCGACCACAAGGGCATCATGCAGTCCAGCCTCAAGGCGCTGGTCAAGCACCTGGTGTGCCTCGAGTACTCGACGGTGGCCATCCAGATCGAGGCCATCCGCGACTTCCTGCGCGGTCCGGAGGCGCTCTACGACCTGCTGCCGACCGCCCTGCCCAAGGTGCGGGCGATGCGCGCGCAGTTCCCCGACGCCGTGGTCATCCCCTCGGCCGTGGACCTGCCCGCGCCCTCCGGCGGCCCCGCGGGGATCCACTCCGAGCCCCGGGGCCCAGTCCGCAAGGCCCTCGCCCTGTCCAAGGGGCTCGTCCACACCCTCAGCCGGGACGACAAGGCGCACCACGAGGTGCCCCAGGCCAACTTCCCGCCCGTGGAGGCGCGCTGGTACTCGCTGAGCCGGGTCGACGGCGCCACGGTCACCACCGCCGACGGGCGCGGAGTGGTCTACCGCAAGCGAGACCGTGAGCAGGCCGGATCCCTGTTCAAGGAGTCGGTGGCCGTGCACAGGGAGCTCTTCCGCCGGTTCCCGGAGATGCGCCGACGCTACCGTGATGCGCACACCGAACTCGTCACCAAGGAGGCCTGGAGCCGTGTCTTCGACGCCTGAGACCGCACCCGGGCCGGCCGGCCCCGACCACGTCGGCACGGGTCCGACTGTGGAGATCCCCGTCCCGACCGGTGAGGTCCGGTTGCTGGCCGGGATCCAGCGTCGGCTCCTCGCGGTTCCCGGGTCGCGTGAGGCCGCCGTGACGCTCTCGCATGTCGGCGAGCACGCGCTGGGCTGGATGGCGATCTCGGCGGTCGGCGTGGTGGCCGACCCCGCCCGCCGGAGCCGGTGGGCGATGGTCGGTGTGGGCAGCTTCGGTGCGCACGCCACCTCCGTCGTCATCAAGCGGGTCGTGCGGCGGCGGCGGCCGGATCACCCCACCGTCGCGGTGGGGGTGGGCACGCCCTCCTCGCTCAGCTTCCCGTCCTCCCACGCCACGTCCACCACCGCGTTCGCCCTGTTGGCCGGGGCGGTGAGCGGCGTCCCCGTGGCCCCCGCACTCGTTCCCGTCATGCTGGCGTCCAGGCTCGTCCTGGGCGTCCACTACCCTTCGGATGTGTTCGCCGGCGCCGCGGTCGGCGCGGGCTGCGCCGCGCTCACCCGCGCGGTCTGGCCCACGGACCCCGTCCAGCGCCTGCTGCCGGAGTCGCTGCGTGACGGCGCGCCCGGACCGCGCACCACCCCGACCCCCGAGGAGAATCGATGACCGATCAGACCGGAGTCCCGGCCTCCCGGGGCGGGGGCGATCACCACCTCCTCGGTGCGGAGCCGCACACCGCCAACGAGATCGACCTCGCCGAGGCGGAGGAGGAGGCCAAGGGCTCACCGCCCAAGAACCTGCTCGACGGCATGATCAAGGCCCTCCGGCCACGGCAGTGGGTCAAGAACGTCCTCGTGGTCGCGGCGCCCGCCGCGGCCGGTTCGCAGACGCTCACCGACACCTCGGTCCTCTTCTCGGTCTTCATCGCCTTCGTGGCGTTCTGCATGGCGGCCTCGAGCGTGTACCTGATCAACGACGCGATGGACGTCGAGGCGGACCGCGCGCACCCCACCAAGCGGTTCCGTCCGATCGCGGCCGGGGTGCTGCCCGTCGGACTGGCCTACGGCATGGCGGTGGCGCTCATCATCGCCTCGATCAGCATCTCGGTGCTGTTCACCCACCCGGCGCTGGCGATCGTCGTGGCCGTGTACATCGTGCTGCAGCTCATGTACTGCTTCGGCCTCAAGCACCAGCCGGTGCTCGACATCGCGTTCGTCTCCTCCGGGTTCCTGCTCCGCGCGGTGGCGGGCGGCGCGGCGGCGGAGGTCGAGATCTCGCAGTGGTTCCTGCTGGTCATGGCGTTCGGCTCCCTGTTCATGGCGGCCGGTAAGCGGTACGCCGAACTGAATCTGCACCTGAGGACCGGCGCGAAGATCCGCAAGGCCCTGGAGAGCTACACCCCGACCTACCTGCGGTTCGTGTGGACGCTGTCGGCGACGGTGCTCGTGCTCTGCTACGCCCTGTGGGCGTACGACCGCGGTTCCGACCCCACCCAGCCGTCCGGCTCGGCCGTGTGGCTGCAGATCTCGATCGTGCCGTTCACCATCGCGGTGTTGCGCTATGCGGTCGACGTCGACGCCGCCCAGGCCGGCGAGCCCGAGGACATCGCGCTCGGGGACCGCGTCCTGCAGGTCCTGGCCGGGCTGTGGGTCCTGACCGTCGTGATCGGCGTCTACCTCGTGCCGTCCTTCGCCTGACCGGGGTGGGCGTGCGATGTCGGAGGTGACGGCGGGGAGTCCGGGAGCAGGGCGTCCGGCAGCGGACCGGCCCCCGGCGCCCGTGGCGTCGCGGACCACGGAGCGGATCACGGAGCGGATCGCCGAGCGGCCCCGGGCCGAGCCGGCGGCCTTCTGGGGTGGCCTCGTGGTGGTGGTGGCGGTGTTCCTCGCCGGCGCGTGGCAGCGCCGGTGGATCGCCGACGACGGGCTGATCGTCCTGCGCACGGTCCGCAACCTCATCGCCGGCAACGGGCCCGTGTTCAACGCGGGGGAGCGAGTCGAGTCCAACACCTCCACCCTGTGGACCTATCTCGTCTACCTCACGCACGAGGTCGTCGGCTACCGGCTCGAGTTGGTCGCCCTCGGGTTGGCGCTCACGCTGAGCATGGTCGCGGTCGCGTGCGCGATGCTCGGCACCCGCGTGATGTACCGGGGCACCCGGCACGCCCCCGCCGGTGGCCCGATGCTGCTGTTGCCGCTGGGCGTCGTGGTCTACATCATGCTGCCGCCCGCCCGGGACTTCGCGAGCTCGGGCCTGGAGACGGGGCTGGTGATCTGCTGGATCGGCGTCATGTGGCTCGGACTGCAGCGGTGGGCCCGCGCGCCGCACCGCGAGTACCGGTTCGGTCTGCCCGCGGTGGGCACGGCCGCGATGGCGTTCATCGCCGGGCTCGGTCCGTTGGTGCGCCCGGAGTTGGCGCTGGCGGCGGTGGTGTTCCTGGTGCTGCTGGCCGCGTCGCGGCAGTCGTGGCGGCACCTGGGCTGGCTGGTCGTCATCGCCGGAACCGTCCCGGTGGTCTACCAGATCTGGCGGATGTCGTACTACGCCCTGCCCTATCCGCTGACGGCCGTCGCCAAGGACGCGGGCGGGTCCAAGTGGGACAAGGGGGCCCAGTACCTGTGGGACCTGTTGTCGCCGTATGTGCTGCTCCTGCCGCTGGCGGTGGTCCTGGTCGCCGGTCTGGTCTCGCTGTGGGCCGTGCGCCGGTCGGCCCCTGCCGCCCCGGATTCGGGCGATGCGGGTGGGGACGACGACGAGGTGGGCGGTCTGCTCCGCCTGCGCAGCCGGGTCCGCTCGACCCCGGTCGTCACGATCGCCTTCCTCGTGGTGGCCGTCATCATGCTGGCGTACGTCACCCGGGTCGGCGGGGACTTCATGCACGGGCGGGTGCTGCTGCCGTCGGTGTTCCTGTTCCTCCTGCCGGTCTCCGTGGTGCCCCTGCCGGTCGGACCCGCCCGCGGGGCGGACGACGCCCGCGTGCGCCGGGTGGCGGTCCCGGTGGTCGCCGGTGCCTGGCTCGTCGTCGTCGGGTGGGCGGTGGCCGTCGAGGTGGCCCAGGACCCGTTCCGGGACGAACCGGAGACCATCACCGCCGCGGGGATCGTCGACGAACGGCAGTACTACATCCAGCGCACCGGTCACAGGCATCCGCTCCTCGCGGACGACTACCTCGACTTCCCGCGCATGAGGGCACTGGTGAGAGAGGTCTCGACCAACCGCACGGGTGCGGTCTTCCTGCCGGTCCCGGGCTTCCAGGACCGGTGGGACGTGGTGGCCTACGACCGCCCGATGCCCGGTCTGCAGCCGTTCGAACTCCCCGACGACCCCATCAAGACGGTCGTGTTCCTCAACCTGGGCATGACCAGCATGAACCTCCCGCTCGACGTGGACGTCTACGACACCGTGGGTCTGGCCTCGCCGCTGGCCGCGCACACCGACCGCATGGAGGACGGGCGGATCGGGCACGACAAGTTCCTCCCGTACGACTGGGTGCTCGCGCGCACCGGGGTGGTCGAGGACCCGGTCAACTTCCCGCGCTGGATCGACGTGAACTGGGTCAACCAGGCCGAGGTGGCGCTCACCTGCCCCGCGACCGAGGCGCTCATCGACTCGTATTCCGGCCCGTTGACGCTGGAGAAGCGCTGGTCCAACCTGGTTAACGCATTCTCATTCGCCGAGTACCGGATCAACAGAATCCCTGCATACGAGGTGCAGAGGTGCGGGTTGCCCATGCCTGAGAAAGTGGAGAAGTACCAGGGCACTCGGTAGTGTGGCCCGTACTGTTGTCTCGAATCGATAACAGTAGGGGATCGATCAGGTCCCCGACCTGTAACACCTGTCCCAGAATAAGCGACAGTAACGATGTCGCAGTTCCGGTCCTCCCCTGGTGGGGCCGGTCCGATGGACGTCACCGATGCCCCGGGTCAACTGGGGGCACCAGGAACGAACAAAGGAACCCACGAATGTCCCAGACCACCCTCCGGCGCAAGTTCGCCGCCGGGCTCACCGCCCTGGCGACGGCTGCAGGCCTCGTCGTCGGCGCTCCGGCCCTCGTCGGCGCCCAGGCCACCGAGCAGGGCTCGTCCGCCAGCCTCGGCTCTGCCGGATCAGCAGGATCGGCCGGATCGGGCGACGCGCCCAACCTCGCCCCCGCGTTCCAGCCGGCCGCCGGCGACGAGAACCCGGTCGGTTTCCGGAACTGGCTGCGCCCCGGGTGCACCTGGGATCCGGTCGCCTCGTGGGTCCAGCTGTGCGACGTCTGGTCGCCGGCGATGAACCGCCACATCAAGGTCCAGGTCCAGCCCGCCCGCTTCGGCGGCAACGCCGGCCTGTACCTCCTCGACGGCCTGCGCGCGCGGGACGACTGGAACGCGTGGACGCGCGACGCGCAGGCGCAGCGCATCTTCCTCCAGGACAACATCACCCTGGTCATGCCGGTCGGCGGCCAGGTCTCCTTCTACTCCGACTGGGATCGGCCCATCAACCTGGGCGGCAACCTCGTCGAGTACAAGTACGAGACCTTCCTGACCCGCGAGCTGCCCGGGTACCTGAACGCCCACTTCGGTGTGCGCACGGACAACAACGCCATCGCCGGGCTGTCCATGGGCGGGTCCGCCGCCGCGATGCTCGCCGCCAAGCACCGCAACCAGTTCAAGCAGGTCTCGGTGTTCTCCGGCTACATGAACCCCACCGCGCCGGGCATGTACACGATGATCCCGCTGGCGATGTTCGACCAGTGCAAGTGCGACCCGTTCGCCATGTGGGGCCTGCCGGGCTCGCCGCGCTGGGGTCAGAACGACCCGCTGCTCAACGCGGACAAGCTGCGCGACATCCCCATGTACGTCACCGCGGGCTCGGCCATCCCCGGCCGGTACGACCAACCCTCCAGCCTGCAGGCCGTGTTCAACACCTTCAACGGCATCATCCTCGAGGGACTGTCGCGCGGATCGACCATCGCGTTCCAGAACACGCTCAACGCCCGGCCCAACCAGGCCACGTTCGACTACCGCACCACCGGCATCCACGGGTGGGGCTACTGGAACGACGACCTGATCGCCGCCCGCTCGGCGCAGATCCTGCCCGTGATGAACGCCTTCGCGTGGTGATCACGACCGGTTAGCCGACGAATCGGGCTCCGCTCAGCGAGTCCTCACCCGTCACACCGGGGCCCCGTGCGTAGATTCTCGTGCGGGGCCCCGGTCGCTTGCGTGACCACCGGGTTCGGCCGCGGGAGGGGAGCCCGCGGGCGGATGACGGACCAGGGCCCCGGGCAGAAGCTGTCCGGGTCGCGCTCGCGGCCCGTTCACCGAGACGGTCGGCGACGACGCGGCAAGGAAGAGAACCTCACATGGCGACCCCCAGCGCACACGCGAGCCCCCGCACCCGGTGGGCGTCCCTCCTGGCGGCCCCACTCGTGGTGGGAATGGTGGGCTCCGGCCTCATCGTCCCGCCGGCTGCGGGCGCCCAGGAGACCCCGGTCCGGGTGACCCCGGGTCAGGAGACTCCCGCACAGGGCTCCCCGGTCCAGGGTTCCCCGGCGCAGACCGGCCCCGGCCAGGAGGACCCGGCCCGGTCGACTTCCGAGAACCGGGTGGACTCCCCGTCCCTCAGCGTGCCGACGACCCTCCCGACCGGAGTCCGCCTGGACAAGGTCGAGTGGAAGACGGCCAACCGGGTGGCACTGTGGGTGCAGTCCCCGGCCATGGAGCAGGCGATCCAGGTACAGCTCATGCTCCCGGCCCGGTGGAACGCCGAGCCGGAACGCACCTACCCCTCGCTGCTTCTGCTCGACGGCCTGCGGGCGCGCAACGACGCCAGCGGGTGGACCCTCGAGACCAAGATCTCCCAGTTCTTCGACGCCAAGAACGCGATCATCGTGCTCCCCGTCGGCGGCGAGTCGAGTTTCTACACGGACTGGGTCGCGGACGCCAACGGCTCGGCCTACCAGTGGGAGACGTTCCTCATGGAGGAGTTGCCACCGCTACTGGCCCGCGACTGGCGGGTGAACGACAAGCACGGCGTGGCCGGACTGTCGATGGGCGGCACTGCCGCGATGATGCTCTCGCAGCGCTACCCGGACTACTTCCAGTTCGCGGCGAGTTACTCGGGCTTCCTCGACACCACGAGCTTCGGCATGCCGGAGGCCATCAAGGTGGCCATGCAGGACGCCGGCGGGTACCAGGCGGAGAGCATGTGGGGACCCCTCGGCTCTGCCAGGTGGCAGGAGCAGGACCCCAAGCTCCACGCGGACAAGCTCCGTGGCCAGAGCGTCTACGTGTCCGCGGGCAGCGGGAACACCGGGCCGTGGGACCAGCCGTCGGGTCTGCCGGACATCCCCACCAACTTCCCGGGATACGGGCTCGAACTGCTGTCGCGGATGACCACCCAGACCTTCGTCAACAAGGCCCGGGGGGCCGGCGTCGAGGTGACCGCCAACTTCCGGCCCTCGGGCACCCACACGTGGCCGTACTGGCAGTTCGAGATGATGCAGGCGTGGCCCCAGTTCGCGGGAGCCGTGGAGATCGAGAACGTCGAGCCCCCGTGTGCGGCGCAGGGGGAGATCGCCCGGGTGGCCGAGCGTCAGCCCGGCCTGGGCCCGTGTCTGACGGGCGAGTACGACGTCAAGGGCGGCAAGGCCACCGATTTCCGCTTCGGTCGGGTCTTCTGGTCGCAGCAGACGGGCGCGCACTCGGTCCTCGGGGCCATCGGCGCCGCCTACCAGGCCGAGGGCGGACCTGACGGCCCGCTGGGTCTGCCCACCTCGGGCGAGACCACCACGCCCGACGGCAGGGGCCGGTTCACCCAGTTCCAGAACGGGGTCATCTACTGGTCGCCGACCACCGGGGCGCACGCGATCCGCGGGGCGATCCGGTCGATGTGGCAGGAGCGCGGCGCCGAGCGCGGCGACCTCGGGTACCCGACCACCGACGAGGTCACCAACCCGAACAAGCCCGGCGTGGTCCAGGGATTCCAGGGCGGCACCGTCTACTGGTCCTCCGCCACGGGCCCCAGGGTCGTCGAGGGCGCCATCCTGAGCACCTACCGGGAGGCCGGCGCGGAGAACTCGGAACTCGGGTACCCGACGACCGACGAGATCTCCCTGACCACGCGTGGCGGCGCCTTCAGTCGCTTCCAGGGCGGGGCGATCTACTGGTCGCCGCGCACCGGTGCGCACGCCATCCCCCGCGGTCCGGTGTTCGATGCTTGGGGCACGGTCGACTACGAGCGCGGCCGGCTCGGCTATCCCACCAGCGCGCTGCGCACCACCCGGGACGGCCAGGTCATGGAGTTCGAGGGCGGCCGGATCACGGTGACCGGCGGCCGGGCGGAGATCTCGTGACGGCCAGGGCGGCGGCTCTCGGCGCGGCGCTCGTGGTGGTGGGCGGGATGCTCACCGCGTGCGGCGGAGGCGACTCGACGGTGTCCGGAGTCCCCGACTCCGAGACGATGGCCCCGCCTCCGGGCGGCGCCGCCACCTCGCAGGCCCGCGTCCCGGCCACCGAGGACTCGGGGCGGTTCACCGAGGCGCCGGCACCGGTGGGCTCGGACGCCCCGGGGTACACGGCCCCGGTCGTGGGCGCGCGGGAGCGCGGGTACCTCGCGGCGCTCGAGGCCCAGGACATCCAGACCGCGGAACTGTCCGACTCGCTCGTGGCCGCCGGCAACACGATCTGTCGGATCCGGACCACCGGCGGGGCCGCGGGGGAGACCACCACGATCGCCGACGCCGTGGCCGGGCAGATCTCGGTCGGCGGGTACTCGGACCGCGAGGTCGACGAGATCTCCCGGATCGTCGTGGACTCGGCGGCCGGGCAGCTGTGTCCCTGATCCGGCTCTGCCCCTGACACTGCTCGGCCCCGGAGACGGCTCTGTCCCTGACACACGGGCGCCGCTCGCGCCGCCTCGGGCGGTGAGTCGTGACACGTGCCACCGCCACCGGCGGAACCCGGCGGCCCCGTGGCGCGTTGGACCTGTCGTCGGCCGCCCGCGGACTCGTGTCGGGCGCCCGGGAAGGAGTTCGTATCGTGGCTCGTGGATCGCGTCGTGGAGGCGGCCGCCGTCTCGGGTGCTCGCTCGGAGCGCTCGTCATGGTGGTCCTGTTGGTGCTGGGGATCGGCTGGTGGATCGGCGACCGGGGGTTGCCGACAGGCCCGGACGGCCCGCTGCCCGGCCCGGCCGAGCCGGAGTTGACCCAGCCCGCGGACTGCCCCGACGTGCAGATGATCGCCGTGCCGGGGACCTGGGAGAGCAGCCCCACCGACGACCCGTACGCGCCGTCGTTCCTGCCCAACGCGCTGCTCAAGACCATCACGGACCCGCTGGGGGAGCAGTACCCCGCCGAGCGCCTGGAGGTCTTCACGGTCCCGTACGTCGCACAGTTCCGGAACCCGCAGCGCCCCGACGAGATCACCTACGACCAGAGCCGGGCCGAGGGTACGGACCGCGCGCGCGCCGAGTTGGTCGCGGTCCACGACCGCTGCCCGTACACCTCCTACATCCTGCTCGGCTTCTCCCAGGGGGCGGTGATCGCCGGCGATCTCACCAGCGAGATCGGTACCGGCAACGGGCCGGTCCCGGCGGAGCTCGTCCGCGGTTCGGTCCTCATCGCCGACGGGCGTCGACTGCCCGGCGAGGGTCAGTCCCCGGGATTGTCGCCGGGGACCGGTCAGGGGATGGAGATCTCGCTCCAACCGGTGACGGGTTTCACGCAGCTCATCGCGGGTGCCACCATGACGGGCCCGCGGCCCGGGGGCTTCGGGGCGCTCGACGACCGGACCGCCCAGATCTGTGACTCCCGGGACCTCATCTGCAACGCTCCGCTCAACGTGGTGGACGGGGCGGCCCGGTTCCAGGAGTTCGTCGCCAACAACGCCATCCACGCCATGTACGCGACCAACCCGGACGTCGTCATGGGGACCACGGTGCCGGAGTGGACCATCGGACACGTCCGGGAACTCGTCGATGCGGCACCGGAGATCGCCCACGACTGACGGCCCGACCGAGTACCGTGCATGGGCGCGACACGCCTGGCCGGGTCAGGGATTCGGAGTTCGGATGTGCGCAGGGGCACGCTGTAAGATCGACCAAGCTTGTCGCCCGGTATGTCCGAGGTCGGCGACGTCGACCATCCAGTCATCGGTTCGGAACGGAGCAACGTGGAGTTCGAGCAGTACCACGACGCCAGCGGGGCGATCGTCATCCCTGATCGCACCACCCTGGTCGACTTCGTCGAATCCAACGTCTCCGCAGCACGACGGGACCCCGCGGCGGACGGGCTGATCTACCGCTACATCGACTACTCCTCGTCGCGGCAGGGTGAGGTCGCCGAACTGTCGTGGTCGGACTTCGGTGACCGGCTCTACGCCATCGCCGCACGGCTGCAGCAGGTGGCGGAGCGGGGAGACCGCGTGGCCATCCTCGCGCCGCAGGGACTCGACTACATCGTCTCGTTCTTCGCCGCCATCCACGCCGGTCTCACCGCCGTGCCGTTGTTCGATCCGGACGAACCCGGTCATCACGACAGACTCCACGCGGTCCTCGGGGACTGCACTCCGTCCGTCATCCTCACGTCCACCGACTCGGCGGCAGGGGTCCGCAAGCTCTTCCGCGACCTGCCGGCCCGGGAGCGGCCCCGGACGGTGGCCGTCGACGCGATCCCGGCCGAGCTGGGCTCGGGCTGGACCCGGCCCGATCTGGGTGCGGACGACATCGCCTACCTGCAGTACACCTCCGGGTCGACCCGCGTCCCCGCCGGCGTGGAGATCACGCACCGGAACGTCGTCACCAACGTGATGCAGCTCTTCGACGGGCTGGGTCTGACCCGCGCCTCCCGCGGCGTCACCTGGCTGCCGCTGTTCCACGACATGGGTCTGCTCACCGTGATCCTGCCGGCGATGGGCGGCGCCACGATCACCGTGATGAGCCCCCGGGCCTTCGTGCAGCGGCCCGGGCGGTGGGTCACCCAGCTCGGGGCGATGTCCGATGGCGACGGGGTCTTCGCCGCCGCCCCCAACTTCGCGTTCGAACACGCGGCCCGCCGCGGACTGCCCCGGGAAGGCGAGTCGCTCGACCTCTCGGGGGTCACCAGCATCATCAACGGATCCGAACCGGTCACCCCCGCCTCGATGCGCGCGTTCAACGAGGCGTTCGCCCCGTACGGGTTGGCGCCGACCGCCATCAAGCCCTCCTACGGCATGGCGGAGGCGACGCTCTTCGTCTCCTCGCCCCGCAAGGACGACGAGGCGATCGTCATCCACGTGGACCGGGAGGGCCTCAACAAGGGCGTCATGACCGTCCTGGACCCCGACGCGGTGGAGGGCAACGAGGACGCCATCCCGCAGGTGGCGTGCGGGTACGTGGCACCCAGCCAGTGGGCGGTGATCGTCGAGCCGGGTGTCGACGGGTCGACCGGCGAGCACGACGGCACCGGCCGGGAACTGCCCGAGGGACGGGTCGGGGAGATCTGGCTGTACGGCACCAACGTCGGGCGGGCCTACTGGGGTCGGCCGGAGGAGTCCGAGGCCACGTTCGGGAACAGGCTCACGGAGCGGCTCCCGGAGAACTCGAGGACGGTGCGCGAGTTCGGCACCGTCCCCTCCGACGCGCGGTGGCTCCGCACGGGTGACTTCGGCGCCTACGTGGACGGCCAGCTGTACATCACCGGCCGGGTCAAGGACCTCGTGATCGTCGCCGGACGCAACCACTACCCGCAGGACCTCGAGAACACCGCGCAGGACGCCTCCGCCTCGCTGCGCCCGGGTTTCGTCGCCGCGTTCTCCGTCCCGGCCAACCAGCTCCCGATCGACGCCCGTAACGGCGCCGTGATCCCCTCCGATGACTCCTCGGAGACCCTCGTGGTGGTGGGCGAGCGCGCCCCCGGAGCGGGGAAGGCGGATCCCGGACCCATCGCGGACGCGGTCCGCTCGGCGATCTCGGCGAGGCACGGGGTCACCGCGCAGGACGTGATCCTGGTCCCCGCCGGGTCCATCCCCCGCACCTCCAGCGGCAAGATCGCCCGTCGCGCCTGCAAGACCGCCTACGTCGACGGGACGCTGCGGGGAGGCCACCAGCAGACGGCCTTCCCCGACGAGCCGGCGGAGTAGTCTCCGGGCCGCTTCACGGCACCACCGGTGCGCGGCGGCGACGGGCGAGCACACCGGACGAGACCCGATCGAAAGGCGATCCCCACGATGGCACAGAGCGAGATGACGGTAGTAGAGCTCCGCGACTGGTTGCGGGGCTGGGTCTCCCGGGCCACCGGCCTCGACGTCGCCAAGGTGACCGACGACCGCTCCCTCGAGGAGTTCGGGCTGTCCTCCCGCGACGCGGTGACCCTCTCGGCGGACCTCGAGGACCTGCTCGGTCGTCCCCTGGACGCCACGGTGGCCTACCAGCACCCCACCATCGCCTCTCTCGCCGAGTACGTGGTCAACGGTCCGGCCGAGATCGACGAGCCAGGCGACCTCCACACCTTCCGCCACCGTGGGGCGGGGATGGAGTTCGACGTCGCCGTGATCGGGTTCGCCACCCGTTTCCCGGGGGGTGCGGACTCGCCCGAGGCCACCTGGGAACTGCTGTCCGAGGGCCGGGACGCCACCAGCCCGCGTCCGGCGACCCGCTGGTCCGAGTGGGCGGGTGACTCCTACGTCCAGCAGGTCCTGGCCGAGGCCCCGGACCGGGGCGGGTGGCTCGACGACTCCGAGGTGCGGGACTTCGACGCCGAGTTCTTCGGCATGAGTCCCCGCGAGGCGGAGATGGTGGACCCGCAGCAGCGGCTCGCCCTGGAGCTCACCTGGGAGGCCCTCGAGCACGCGCACCTGCCCGCGAGTGACCTCAAGGGGCACGAGGTGGGCGTGTTCATCGGTTCGTCGTCCAGCGACTACCAGGTGTTCCTGACCTCCGACTCCGCCGCCGCCTCCCCGTACGCGGTCACGGGCGCCTCCAACTCGATCATCTCCAACCGGGTGTCGTACACGTTCGACTTCCGCGGCCCCTCGATGACCCTGGACACCGCGTGCTCGACCTCGCTGGTCGCGATCCACGAGGCCGTCAACTCGCTGCGCCTGCACGAGTCCGACCTGGCCGTGGCCGGCGGCGTCAACATGATGCTGGCGCCCGCCGCCACCATGGGTTTCGCCAAGACCGGGGCCGCGCTCAGCCCGGACGGGCGCATCAAGGCCTTCTCCTCCGACGCCAACGGCATCTGCCGCGCGGAGGGCGGGGGACTGTTCATCCTGAAGCGCCTGTCCGAGGCCGAACGGGACGGGGACGTGGTCCTCGCCGTCATCAAGGGCTCCGCGGTCAACTCCGACGGTCGCTCCAACGGGATGACCGCCCCCAACCCGGACGCCCAGGTGGCGGTGCTGCGCCAGGCGTACGCCGACGCGGGCGTGGACCCGAGGGACGTCGACTACATCGAGGCCCACGGCACGGGCACGATCCTCGGTGACCCCATCGAGGCCACCGCGATCGGACAGGTGCTCGGCCGCGGCCGCGACGCCGATCGGCCGACCCTGCTGGGCTCGGCCAAGACCAACTTCGGGCACATGGAGTCGGCGGCCGGCGCCGCGGGCCTGGCCAAGATCATCCTGGGGATGGGACACGACTCGCTCCCGCCCACCCTCAACTTCGCCGGCCCCAACCCGTACATCGACTTCGACGCCGCCCGGCTGAGCGTCGTCACGGAGAACCGGCCGTGGCCGCGCTACAGCGGCCGGGCCCTGGCCGGTGTCTCCGGATTCGGCTTCGGTGGGACCAACGCCCACGTCGTGGTGGCCGAGTACCAGCCCGCCCCCGTCCGAGCCGCCCGGACCAACGACCCGCAGGCGACCGGCGCAGAGGCCACCGACGCGATGGAGGCCGGCGCGGAGGCCACCGACGCGCAGAACACCGGCGGCGATGACACCGCCGCACCGGGGTCCGCCCCGCAGGACGACGTGGCCCGCAGTGTCGCCGAGGCGGTCGCGCGCAACGCCGAGGTCCTCGCCACCACCGGCACCTCCGCCCCCGGCGCGGCCGCCACCGTCCTCGTGGTGTCCGGTTCGCTGCCGTCCCGCCGCAAGGCCACCGCCGGTCAGCTCGCCGACTGGCTCGAGTCGCAGGACGACTCCGTGGACCTCGGTGCCGTCGCCCGCACCCTGGCCACGCGCAACCACGGCCGCTCCCGCGGCGCCGTCGTGGGCCACACCCGCACCGAGCTGGTGGCGGGACTGCGCGCGCTGGCCGCCGGCGACCCCGGCCCCGGGGTCTTCAGCGCGGACGCCCCCGCCGGCACCGGCGACGTCTGGGTGTTCTCGGGCTTCGGCGCGCAGCACCGCAAGATGGCCAAGGAGCTGTACCTGTCCAACCCGCTGTTCGCCTCGTGCCTGGACGCGGTGGATGACCTCATCGACTTCGAGGCCGGCTACCGGATGGTCGAGATGTTCCTCGACGACTCGGTCACCTACGAGGTGGAGAACGCGCAGGTCGGCATCTTCGCCGTCCAGGTCGCGCTCGTCGACACGCTCAAGGCGCTGGGCGCCAAGCCGGAGGCCGTGATCGGTCACTCGATGGGCGAGGTCGCCGCCGCCTACGCGGCGGGCGGGCTGAGCCTCGAGGACGCGGTGCGGGTGATCTGCGTCCGCTCGCGCCTCATGGGCGATGCCGAGCAGCAGGTCTCCGACGAGGACGCCGGCGCCATGGCGCTGGTCGAGTACTCGGCCGAGGAGATCGCTCAGATCATCGCCGACAACCCGCAGTTCGCCTCGATCGAGCCCGCGGTCTACGCCGCCCCCACCCACACCACGGTCGGGGGCCGTGCCAAGCCCGTCGCCGAGTTCGTGGCCTGGGTCGAGGAGCAGGGCAAGTTCGCCCGCCAGCTGCAGGTCCGCGGTGCCGGGCACACCTCCGACGTCGACATGCTGTTGGGCGAGCTGGCCGCCGAGATCGCGGGCCTGGAGCCGCGCGAGCTCACCTCCGGCCTGTTCTCCTCCGTGGACAAGGAGACCTTCTACCGCGCCGGCCACGAGCCGATCCACGCGGAGGAGTACTGGGTCAAGGGCATGCGGCACTCGGTGTGGTTCACCCACGCCGTGCGCAAGGCCGTCGAGGCTGGGTACGTGACGTTCCTGGAGTTCGCGCCCAACCCGGTGGCCGCGATGTCCGTGGCGGCGACGTGCTTCGACGCCGGCCTGATGGAGCCCAACCTGCTCCACACGCTCAAGCGCAAGGAGTCGGAGGCCGACACCCTGCTCCACGCGATCGCCCAGCTGTACGTCCACGGCCACGAGGTCAACATGGACCAGGTCGTGGAGATGCTGCACGGTTACGTGACCGGTCCCGGCCGCTACGCCGCGGTGCCGGGCACGGCGTGGAAGCGCCGGACGCTGTGGCCGACCGTCACCGCCGGCGGCGGCTCGGGCGAGGGCCGTATGCCCGGCTCCCACGTGGCACTGCCCGACGGGCGCCACGCCTGGCAGGTGCGCGCCGAGGTCGTGCCCAGCGTCGACGCCCTGATGGGCGCCGCGGCGGCGTCAGTCCTCGAGGGCGCAGTCCTGACGGCCGTGCACCGCCCGGGCGTCCTCCCGGTGGCGGGCGCGGTCACCACCACCATGACCCCGCACCCCGGGGGTGCGTCCCTGCAGGTGCACGCGCACACCGGTGACGGCGCCACGCAGTCCTTCACGCTCGTCGCCGAGTGCGCGGTGAGCGGCGGGACGCCGATCGACCCCGAGGACCAGCCGGGGCCGCACTACGTGTCGGCCGAGTCGGACGCGCCGGTGGTGGATGGTGACGACGACGACGAGGCGGACAACCGCTGGAGCCCGGACTCGGACGAGTCGATCGGCGACCGCCTGGCCCGGATCGTGGGCTCCTCGATGGGGTACAGCCCCGATGACCTGCCGCGCGAGCTGCCCCTGCTCGACCTGGGCCTGGATTCGCTCATGGCCGTGCGGATCAAGAACCGGGTCGAGCACGAGTTCTCCATCCCGCCGCTCGAGCTGCAGGCCATGCGGGACGCGTCGATGAACGACGTCGTGCAGATGGTGACCTTCGCCGTCGAGAACCCGGACAAGGTCGGCGAGCTGGCGGACCAGCAGGCCCGCGGTGAGGGCGTGGTCGACATCGCCGCCCTGCGAGGGGACGCGCCGGCCGGTGGTGACTCCGCGGCAGGGGCCGGCGCCGGTGGGTCCGCCGCCCCCGACGTCGCCATCGCGCCCCGGGACGACACCGAGCGGATGGCCTTCGGCGCGTGGGCCGTGGTCACCGGCGCGGCGGCACCCGGTGTGATCGGCACGCTGCCCGCTCTCGACGAGTCCACCCGCACCGCACTGGCCGATCGGCTGTCGGCACGCTGTGGCGGCGAGATCACCGCCGAGCAGCTGGCCGGGGCCACGACGATCGCGGAGGTCGCCGACCTGCTGCGTCCGTTCACCGAGGTGGCGGTCGAGGGCAACATCCGCGTCCTGCGCGAGGGCTCGGCCGACAGCACACCCCTGTTCCTGTTCCACGCGGCCGGCGGCTCGTCGTTCGTGTACGAGCCGCTGGTCGATCGCCTGGACGGCGACACCCCGGTCTACGGCGTCGAGCGCACCGAGGGGCCGCTGGAGGAGAGGGCCGCCGGGTACCTCGACAGGATCCGGGAGATCGCCTCGGGGCGACCCGTCGCACTGGGCGGCTGGTCCTTTGGTGGGGCCCTGGCGGTCGAGGTCGCCCGCCAGCTGCGCGCCGCGGACGACGTCGTGGCGCTGGTGGCCCTCCTCGACACCGTGCAGCCCTCCGAGCCGATCCCGGACACCCTCGACGAGGCCGAGGCGCGCTGGAAGCGGTACTCCGAGTTCGCCAAGCGCACCTACGGGTTGGACGTGGAGGTGCCGCGGGAGTTCCTCGCCGAGCACGGTGAGGACGGCGTACTGGGCATGCTGCTCGAGGGCCTGGGCGCCGAGGCGAACGCCATGGGCGGCGGGGTCATCGAGCACCAGCGGGCCAGCTTCGTCGACAACCGCATCCTGCAGAGCGCGGACCTGTCCACGTGGGCGGGCGTCGGCGCGGAGGTCTCCTTCGTGCTCTACCGCGCCGAGCGGATGCACGAGGGTGCGATCGAGCTCGAACCCCGCTACGCCCGCGTCGACCGCGACGGTGGCTGGGGCCGCATCGTCAGCGATCTCGAGGTGGTCCAGCTCAAGGGTGACCACCTCGCGGTGGTGGACGAACCCGTGGTCGGTACGGTCGGTAGGCATCTGGCGCGTCGTCTCTCGGAGATCGACGCGGGAGTACTGAAGGGATCGGACGCGTGACGGCTAGGACCACCGCGGAGAAGCTCGCGGAACTGCGGGTCAAGACCGAGCAGGCCCGGGACCCGGGCAGTGAGCGGGCCAGGGCCCGCCGGGACGCCGCGGGCCACACTCCGCCGCGGGAGCGCATCGCGGAGCTGCTCGACGCGGGCAGCTTCGTGGAGATGGGCCAGTTGGCCAAGGCCCCCGGGAGCCCGGACAACCCGTTCGGGGACGGCGTGGTGACCGGACGCGGCACCATCGACGGTCGTCCCGTGGTCGTGTACGCGCACGACAACACGGTCTTCGGCGGGTCGGTGGGCGAGGGCTTCGGCAAGAAGGTCTGCGCGATCATGGACTTCGCCCTCAAGGTGGGGTGCCCGATCATCGGGATCAACGACTCCGGTGGCGCCCGCGTCCAGGACGCCGTCACCTCGCTGGCGTATTACTCGGAGATCTCTAAGCGTCAGTACCCGGCATCGGGGTATATCCCGCAGATATCGATCATGCTGGGCAAGTGCGCCGGCGGCGCCGTCTACGCGCCCGTGACCACGGACTTCGTGGTGGCGGTCAAGGACCAGGCGTACATGTTCGTCACCGGTCCGGACGTGATCAAGCAGGTCACCGGCGAGGACATCTCCATGGAGGACCTCGGCTCCGCCCTCCAGCAGGCCAAGAACGGCAACGTCAACCACGTGGCCGTGAGCGAGCACGACGCCTTCATGTACGTCCGGAACCTGCTCAGCTTCATGCCCTCCTCGGCGGCCGAGAAGGCGCCGCGGATCAACCCCGGTCTCGAGCCGGCACCCACCGTGTCCGATCTGGAGCTCGACTCGATCATCCCGGACTCGGACAACGCGGCGTACGACATGCACGACGTGCTCATCCGGATGTTCGACGACGGCGAGTTCGTCGAGACCTCGGGCCAGTTCGCCCCCAACATCATCACCGGCTTCGCCCGGGTCGACGGCGAGTCGGTCGGCGTGGTCGCCAACCAGCCGCTGCACCTGTCGGGGTCCCTGGACATCGACGCCTCGGAGAAGGCCACGCGGTTCATGCTGCTGTGCGACGCCTATTCGATCCCGATCGTCTACGTGGTCGACACCCCCGGCTACCTGCCGGGTGTCCAGCAGGAGAAGCTCGGCATCATCCACCGCGGGGCCAAGATGGGCTACGCGGTCGCCGCGAGCTCCGTGCCCAAGGTGACCTTCGTCGTCCGCAAGGCCTACGGCGGCGCCTACGCCGTGATGGGGTCCAAGAACCTCGGCGGCGACCTCAACTTCGCCTGGCCCACCGCACGCATCGCGGTGATGGGCGCCGAGGGCGCGGTGGACCTGCTGCAGCGTCGGCAGATCGAGGAGGCCGGACCGGAGGAGGGGCCCAAGCTCCGCAAGCAGCTGATCGACATGTACAACGAGTTCATCGCGACCCCGTACTCGGCCGCCGAGCGCGGGTACATCGACGCGGTGATCGAGCCGTCACAGACCCGTCTGGTCCTGCGCGGCGCGTTGGCCCAGCTGCGCGACAAGGTCCGCAACGAGCCCCCGCGCAAGCATCCCATCGCCCCACTGTGACCCTCCTGGGCGGCTGACCCGCCCTGACCCGGATCTGACCGGCCCGCCCTCCCCGGGGGCGGGCCGGTCCTCGTCTACGGCCATCCGCGACCCCGCCCGGGGGACAGGGGTTGTGCGGGCGGAACGGTCCATGCAGGCAGCGCACCTCGGGTCGGATGTGCACAGGGGCAGCGCACCCACCTCGGGATGCGCTGCCCCTCCGCCCCGGTGGCCCGGCCTAGGTCTCCGGGTCGGTCACGAGGATCGGGCCCTCGGGCTGCCACCAGCCCCAGCGGGTCTCGGTCCCGGTGGTCACCTCGGCCGGCGCCGGCGGGTCCTCCTGGTAGGTCCCCAGCGGGGTGTACGCCTCGATGGAGCCCCAGTCCCGGTTCCAGTCGTGCCGCAGGTACGAGGGGATCGTGCGGGCGCGCTGGGCGACCTCGATCCACCCGAGCGGGCCCCCGGACTCGTACGACTGCCACGTGCTGGTGGCGGCGACCGCCAGCGGCCGGTCCGGGAGGATCCGGTACTCCGGCAGCTCGGCGACACCCGCGTAGTGCGAGAACGGCCGCTGGCACGGGAACTGCAGGCTCACCGCCCAGTCCAGCATGACGGGCGACTCCGACCCGACCAGCTCCTGGACCGTGACGAGTTCGGGCGCGCGCGGCGGGGTGATCGCCGCCCACTGGTCGGGGGTGAGGTCGTCGTCGTCGACCAGGATCCGCATGACGTCGGCCTCGGCCGGCACGTCCTGCATGTCGACCCGGAGGTTCCGCCAGGTGGGGGCGGGGCCGATGTCGAACGGTACGACGGGCTCTCCCACCACGTCCGCGCCGCCCTCGGTGGCGCGGCCGAACTCGACGATGACCTCCTGCCCGTACCTGTACAGGCCGTCGGCGTCGTAGCGGCCGATCCGTCCGGCGGCCGAGATGACCAGGAGCGGATGCGTCTCGCGGTTCTCCGGGAGCCGGTACCACCCGGTCTCGAGGTTCGCCTCGCGCTGCGGGCCCACCAGGTACGACCCCAGCACCGGGGTCGTGGCCGGGTCGAGGCCGAAGGGCAGGGCGACCGTCGACTCGTTGACGCCCTCGGCACCCTGGCCGCCGGCGGTGCCGGCACTCTCGCCGGTGGTGACGGAGGGACCGCCGCCGGGCTCCTGGGTGGTGTTGGCGGCACCTGGATCGGCCACGACCGCGTCCGCGGAGAGGTCGGGGGCGACGCCGTCCGGGGTGAACCCCGAGTTGTCGCCGGCCTCGATGGCCGCCGCGCGGTCCGCGGGGTCGATCGACCCGTCCGGGCGGGGGGTCGCGGCGAGCGGGGTGAGCATGCCGGCGTTGGCGTCGGGCTCCACCAGCACACGGTCGGCGAGCATGCACGGGTTCCCGGCGAGCGCCGAGAAGTTGCCGGCCGCGATCGTGTACGCCGGGTACTGCTTGTGGACCCCCTTGGCGAACGAGGCGACGGAGAACACGACCAGCAGACCCGCGACCACCGCGATGGGTGCGGCGGCGATCGTCCTCATCCGCCGCCGGCCCTCGCGCGTCCTGGGCGCCTGCGTGCCGATGTAGTCCTGGCGGAGGTGTTGCCACCCCGCGTAGGCGAAGGTCAGCACGGACAGGCCCAGGAGGACGGTGGCGGCGTCGATGCCGCGGACACTGGGCGCCTTGTCCCACCAGGGGATGCCGTAGCTCGAGACGTACCACCAGCCGTTGGGGCCGGCGAAGGCCAGCGCGAGCACCACCAGGATGACCCCGAGGAACACCGTCCGGTTGCGGGCGGTGCGGACCGCGGACGCGGAGATGGCCATGGCGCCGAGCGCCGCGATCGCCGCGCCGATGCCCGCGTAGACGCCGAAGTGGTGGGTCCACTTGGTGGGGGAGAACATCATGAAGAACGCGGTGCCCACCACCACTCCGACCAGGCGCCAGACGGGTCCCGAGGCCGCGCCCGGGATCTTGCCGCGGCGCAGCAGGGTGCCGATCACCATGATGAGGCACAGCAGGACCAGCAACACCGGGAGTCGACGCGAGAGCGATCCGTCGACCGTCGGGATCATGAGGTAGTAGTAGCGGACGAACTCCTCGAACCAATTCAGGTTGGGTCCGATCTCGCCACGCACCCGGATCGCCTCGAGCACCGAGGCCAGGGACTGGATCCCGAAGACGCTGATGAGCACCATGGTCCCGGCGGCCAGCACCGGGGCGACGAGCGCGAGGTGTGAGCCGACCACGCGTCCGCGCACCACGACCGTGCGCAGGACGGGGCGCAGACCCATGACGAGTGCGGCGACGGCCATCAGACCGGTGGGGCCGGTGGCCAGTGAGAACGAGGCCAGGATCACCGCTATCGCATACGGCAACATGCGTCTGGTCGCGATGGCGCGTTCGACGGAGACCCAGGTGAGCAGCGCGCCCAGGGCGATGACGGGCTCGGGCCGCAGGCCGTTGTTGAAGGCCATCCAGAAGGCCAGGAACACGGCGGCGGCGCTCCACACGACCACCGGGGTGGTGCGCGCGGCGCGGCCGAGCCGGGGCAGGACCTCGCGGCTGATGACGAGCCAGCACAGGATCGCGGCGACGAGGGCGGGGAGCCGCATCCACGGACTCGCGGTGGACACGTGCGCGAGCATCGTGAGCAGGTCGTAATAGGGGGAGCCGAAGGGCGACTCGGGTACCCCGTACCAGCGGTAGTAGTTGGCCATGTAGCCGGCGGGGTCGGCGGCCCGGGCCATCGACATGATGTACCCGTCGTCGGAGGTGTTGCCGCCGACGAAGTGCCACACACCGAGCGTGCCGATCACGGCCACGTCCGGGAGCCGGATCCTGAACCACCCGCGGGGTAGGAAGCGGCGGGACCGGCGGCCGTCGGTCTGGTCGAGCCCGTGCAGGGCCCACAGCGCCACGGCGGTGGCGATCAGCCCGATCACGATGGCCGCCCACTTGAGGATGGTCGGATCGGTGGTGAAGCGGGAATCGACCTCCACGGCCACCTCGAGGCCGTCGGGGACCACGGTGTCGGAGGGCAGGTCGGTGTAGACGCCCACGACCATCGGTCGGAGGTCGTCGGCCTCGACCCGGCGTGCGGCGTCGTCGATGCCCTCGAACCCCGCCTCGACGAAGGTCGGGGCCGCGGTCACGGTCAACTGGGTGCAGTCCCCGGCGGCCACCTGGTCGCGCGGGGCCGAGACGATGACCCGGTTGCGCGAGACCACGTCGACCGTGTCCGCGGAGGCCCGGACGAACAGTGCCCGGTCGCCGGCCTCCTCGCCACCCGCCGGGGCGGTGGACAGCAGGATCCCGCCGTCGGCGGGCAGGTCCGCGACCAGGGTGCAGGGCACGGTGGCGGTGAACCGCTGAGGCGAGTGCGCCATCAGCGGCGCGGTCACCGAGTCGACCGATCCGTTCTGTGGCCACTGCACGCTCGAGGTGGTCTGGTTGACCGGCAGGAACGGCAGGGAGAGGAAGCACAGGGTGCCCAGGAGGCCGCTGACGATGGCGACGAGGCGGAGCCTCGCGACACGGGCGTCGGCGGCGACCGGGCCGGAAGCTGCGGTGGAGTCTGACACGACGCCCGATTCTAGGCGACGGTCACTTCATGGGACCCGGCGTGGTCCAGCCCCACTGGACGGAACTGCTGCGTAAGAGGTCTGCGGGCGTCGCCCCGGGGTCGAGGGGTTCGAACCGCTGGAGGGAACCCCAGTCCCTCGACCAGTCGTGATCGAGGTAGGTGGGGACCGTGACGGCCTCCACCGTCTGCGTGGTCCACAGCAGTGGTCCGCCGCCACCGGCGCTCTGCCACCAGTTCGCGGCGGCCGAGGACTCGCGGTCGGCGAGGATCCGGTAGCGGGGGATCTCGGCGACCCCGCCGTTGTGGACGAACGGGCGCTGACACGGGAAGGCCAGGGCCACCACCCAGTCGACGAGCACCGGGTCGGTGTGGCCCACGACCTCGTCGAGGGTGCGCAACCGGGGGTTCCGGGGCGGGGTCACGGCGAGCCACCAGTCGGGATCGAGGTTGCCGTCCGTGGCCACCACCCGCACGACCTCGGCGTCGGCGGGGATCGACTCCAGGGGGATCCTGAGGTTGCGCCAGGCCGGGGCCGGACCGATGTCGACGGGGGTCGTGGAGCCCATGACCTCGAAGTCGGTGGGGCCCGCCGCACCGACCCGGCCGGGCCGGCCGTACTCGATCGTCAGATCGCCGGAGCCGATGCGGCCCGCCGCGGCCATGACCAGCAGCGGACTGTTGGGGCGGCGGGCGGGCAACTCGTACCAGGCCGACGTGAGCTCGGCGGCGACCTGGGGCCCGCGGCGGTAGGAACCCAGGACCGGGGTGGTCTCGGGGTCCAGCCCGAAGGGCAGCGCGACGGTGGAGCCGTTGACGGTGACCTCACCACGGCCGCCGGTGGTGCCGGCGTCGACGCCGTCCCCCGGTTCGCGTTCACCGGAGTCGGACAGGGCCAGCGAACCCGAGGACTCCGTGCTGTCGACCGTGATCGTGTCCGGCAGGCCGTTGGGGGCGAACCCGTTGACCACGCCCGCACCCAGCGAGATCTCCGGTCCCGCGCCCACGGCCCGGAGCAGACCGTCGTTGGAGTCCTCCTCGACGAGCACCGAATCGGCGAGCGAGCACGGCTCACCACTCAGGGCGCGCAGGTTGGCGCGCCCGACCGTGTAGGCCGGGGTCTGCACGAACACGGCGGTCACGGCGGAGACGAGCTCGAAGATCACGACGGAGAAGGCCACGATCGTCAGCGGGGCGCCGTCGATGCCGGGGCCGCGTCCGGCCCCGACCCGGCGGCGGTCGCGGGTCCGGGCGGCGGGGGTGTCCGGACCCGAGCGGCGGAAGGGGACGGCCCGGGCGACCCTGCGGGTGACCGCCCCGTCGGGCGAGTCGGGCAGGATCCCGGCGTGGATGAGCCCGGCCACCAGCAGGCACACCAGTCCGCCGATGAACGCGACGTACTGGACCTGGACCCCCAGCACGTCGGGGAAGTTGTCGGAGAACGGGATGCCGTAGTCGGAGACGTACCACCAGGTGTTGTTGGTCGCCGTGGACAGGCCCACGACGAGGCACAGCGCGGCGCCGACGAGCCACCGGCTGCGGCGCAGCGAGACGGTCGAGGACCGCAGCGCGATCACGGCCAGGACGGCCAGCGCCCCGGCGAGCCCGGCGAAGACCCCGAAGTGGTGGGTCCACTTGGTGGGGGTGAACACCAGGAACAGCAGGGAACCGGCGATCACGCCGATGAGCCGGCGTGACGGTCCGGCGGCGGCCCCGGGGATCCTGCCCCGGCGCAACATCACGGCCGTGACGAGCGCGAGGCACATCAGCATGAGCAGGACGGGGAAGCGCCGGGCCACCCCGCCGTCGGCGGACACCCCGAACAACGCCTCCCAGCGGTCCTTCTCCCCGTACCAGGGCAGGCTCGGGCCGAGCTCGGTGCGGATGCGGGTGGCCTCGAGGACGGCGGCCAGGGTCTGGTCGGCGAACACCGTGTAGAGCAGTGCCAGTCCGACCGCGAGGACCGGCCCGAGGATCGGGGCCCAGCCGACCACCTGGGCGCGCCGGCGGACCATACGGACGAACTCGCGGGCGCCCGCGGCCAGCGCGGCCACGCACATGAGACCGGTGGGTCCGGCCCCGAGGGAGAACGCGGCCACGCCGATCGCCGCGACGCCCGGGACGAGCCTGCGTGTCGCGATCGACCGCTCCACGAGCGACCAGGTGAGCAGCGCGCCCAGCGCGATCACGGGCTCGGGACGCAGCCCGTTGTTGAACGCCATCCAGAAGGCCAGGAACAGCGCGGCGCCCGTCCAGCGCGGCCGGTGCCAGGTGCGGGCGAGCCGGCCCAGGCGCGGGACCACCTCCCGGCTGATGATCAGCCAGGCCAGGATGCCGCACGCCAGGGTGGGCAGGCGCATCCACGGGCTCGCCGTGGACACCTCCGCGAACAGCCGCAGGATCTCGTAGTACCACCCCACGGGCGATTCGGGGGATCCGAGCCACCGGTAGTAGTTGGCCATGTACCCGCTGGGCCCGGCCGACCGGGCCATGGTGAGCAGGTAGCCGTCGTCGGAGGTGTTGGCGCCCACGAGGTGCCAGAACCCCAGGACGCCCACCACCACGCCGTCCACCGCTGACAACCGGGTCCACGAGCGGGGGACGAACCGGCGGTCGGACCGTCCGTCGATCCCGTCGAGGCGGTGCAGGAACACCACCGAGGCGAGGGTGGCCAGGACCCCCAGCATCATCAACACCAGCTTGAGCACCGTGGGGCTGGAGGAGTAGCGCGAGTCGACGGTGATCTCCACCGTCGACTCGCCCAGCCCGTCGGGCGCGGAGGTGGGCGTGAGGTCGGTGAACACCCCTGTCACCTGCGGTCGCATGGTTCCCGGGACGGCCGCGCTGACCGGGTCCTCCCCGTTCTCGTCGTCGTCCCCGGCCTGGCTCCCGTCCCCGCCCTGGCCCCCGACCTCGGACAGTCCGGTGAGCTCGGCCACCAGCACCCCGACCTCGGCCCGGACCCGCAGCGACTCGCAGGCCGGGTCCCGGAGGGTGGACAAGGGGACCGAGAGCAGGGTGGTGTTGCGGACCGCCACCTCGATGGCGGGGTCCCCCGCGGCGTCGGCCGACCGCTGCACTACGAGGCCATCGGAGATCCGACCGGGTGCGCCCTCGGGCAGGGTCGAGAACACGATCGTGTCGTCGGGAACCTGCGACAGCGGACCACACGGGGCGGTGATGGTCAGGTCGAGCGGCCTGCCGGAGACCAGCGGGGCGGTGACGGAGGCGTAGTCGGGTCCGGCGGTCCAGCGCACCTCGGTGCTGTCCTGGTGGACCGGGAGGAAACCGGACAGGATCGCCAGGAACGCGCCGAGGAAGCCGGTGATCACGGCCAGTCGTCTGTCGCGGTCCATCCCCGGGTACGGGTGCAGCCCGAGGGGGCGCCCGTCGCTCGCCGTCACAGTGGGCTCACCTCATCGCACCACGATCACGGCGAACGGTCCGACGTCGTGGACCTCGAAGTGGGGGCCCTCCACGGCCTCGGCGGGGATGGTGACGCCGAACCGGCGCACGTTGGGGTCGTTGGGATAGGTGTCCTCGGCCAGGCGCAGCGCGTACCCGGAACCCGACGGGCGGGCGACCACGGCGTCCGGTCGCCGCCACGGCGTGTCGTTCATCATGGCGTACAGCTCGTCACCGCTGGTGGCGTCCTCCCAGCCGAGCATCGCCTCGTTGCGCTCGTCGTACCGACCGAGCGGATTGGCGTAGTGGGAGGTGACGGCCTGGTAGGCCAGGTACGGGTGGTAGGCCAGGAAGGCGTCGGCCGTGCTGACGACGACGAGGTCGGTCTTCTCGCGGCCCGGGAACGCCTCGAGGATGACCCTGTCGACCTCGGCGTAGTGGGACTCGGGCCCGGGCGGGAAGCGGTCGGCGCGCTCGCCGTCGCCGTCGGTGTCCGTGTAGGCCAGTCGGATCTCCTCGTGCAGGTGATCGGGGATCCCCTGCGCGTGGGCGAGTGCGGCGAGGGTGGCCACGACGCCCACGACGGCGGTGGCCCGGCGACGCCGGTCGGCGGCCTCGGCGGCGGGTCGGTCGACGCCGCCCTGGCGTCCCGCGGCCCGCACCGCGAGCCCGGCCAGCTCGGCGATCGCGAAGACCCCGGCTACCACCAGCAGCAGGATGAGCACCGGTTCGAGGCGGAAGCCCAGCATGGTGGTGCCCAGCACGGTGATCGCCATGGACGCCAGGCTCCAGAGGTAGACGGCCACCACGCCCAGGCCCAGGGCCTGCGCGCGCCGCGAGGTCCACGCCCGGGCGACGATCCACACCAGCCCGGCCAGGCACACCCACCCGGTCAGGCCGCCCGCGGTCATGGGTAGCGGCAGGCGGGCGCCGGCGTCCGGGAGGTAGTGCATCGCGGTCCCGGAGTCCGCCGGGGTCCCGCGCAGCGCGGCGAGGAGGTAGGGCGCCCACACCACCAGGGCGATGAGGAGCGACCCGACTCCGATCGCCGCGAGTCGGGCCGTGGGCAGCCACAGCGGGAACGGGGCGGGTCGGGCGCCACCGGGGTGCCGGGGGTGTCGGCGGGCCATCGCGGCGACGGTGGCGACGAACGCCATGAGGAACACGGTCCCCGCGGCCAGGCCCGTGTACAGCGTGTACGTGCTGGCCGAGGCGCCCAGGAACAGGGTGGTGGCCATCGCCGCGCCGCGGCCGGCGCGCGGGGCGGTGGGGTTGACGGCGTGCCAGGCCAGGATCAGCATCGGCGGGATGAACAGCGCCACCACCGCCCCGTAGGGCTCCGGGCTGCCATAGGCCAGCATCACCGCCGTCGAGACCACGCCGACCACCGCGCCGAGGTCGGTGCGCAGCAGGCGGGTCCAGAGCACCGTGACCAGCGCGGCGGCGACCGCGAGCGACAGTATCGACCACGGTTTGTACGCGGCCCAGCCCTCCAGGCCGGCGAGGTTCGCGAACCGACCGCCCAACCAGAACCATCCCGACGGGTAGAAGGACGGCAGGTCGGCGTAGGCCATGTCGGGGAGCCCGAGTGAGGTGGCCGAGCGGCCGAGGAACTGGGTGCGGAACTCCTGGTCCACGCTCACCCCGTGCAGGTACAGCCGGGACGCGGCGAGCGGGATGCCGAGCGTCGAGGCCACGAGCAGCGCCGACCCGGTGGGGGCGGCGAGTTTGCCCGCGCGGACCAGCGCCGCCCGGCCGCCCGGCCGCTCCCCGGCGCGCGCGCACAGCACGCCCGCCACCACCAGCGCGAACGCGGCGGTCTGGCCCACGACCGTGAGCGCCCGCAGGACGTTGGAGTTTCCGTAGGCGGGGAAGGAGACGAGGGAGAAGCCGATCAGGACCACGGCGGTGACGGCCGCGGCCAGCAGCGTCGCCGCGGCCGCCAGGCCCGGCCCCCGGAGCGCCACCGGCATGGTCAGAAGGGGAGCTTGCGGAAGATCGGTCGCGGCACGTGGGTGAGCACGGCCATGACCCCGCCGAAGGCGGCGGGGGCGAAGACCGCGCCCTTACCCGCCCCGGACTTCTTGACCGCGATGCGGGCCACGTCCTCCTTGTTGATGGTCAGCGGCGCCTCCTTGACGTGCGCCGACATGCGGGTGCGGACCTGGCCCGGGCGGATCACCAGGACGTCCACGCCGTGCTCGGCGAGCGCGTAGCCCAGACCCGTGTAGAAGGAGTCGAGTCCGGCCTTGGTGGAGCCGTAGACGAAGTTGGAGCGACGGGCGCGGAGCCCCGCGGCCGAACTCATGGCGATGATCCGGCCGTAACCCTGAACCTTCATCCGCTCGGCCAGCAGGACGCCCACCGAGACCGCACCGGTGTAGTTGACCTGGGCGATCTGCACGGCCTTGCGCTGATCGGACCAGAGCTCCTCGTTCTCCCCGAGCAGACCGAACGCGACGATCGCCACGTCGACGTCGCCCCCGGCGAAGATCTGCTCGAAGGCGGCCGGGTGGGAGTCGGTGGCGGCGGCGTCGAAGTCCACCACGTCGACGGCGGTGGCCCCGGCGGCCGTCATCTCGGCCCGTGCGTCCTCGATCCCCGGGTCTCCGGGGAGGCAGGCCAGCACCACGCGCATCGGCCCCTGTTGGAGGTACTCCCCGCAGATCGCCAGGCCGATCTCGGAGGTGCCTCCGAGCAGGAGCAGGGTCTGGGGGACGCCGACGGCATTGATCATGCGCAGGAGTCTACCGAGGCCTCCCCGCCGCAACGGGGAAGGTGGCCGGGACTACCCGGCGGGGCGCGGGCCCCGCGAGGGCGGACGGACCTCGGGAGGCGCCGGGGGTGGCCTCCGCGGTGCCCGTCTCCACGTGGTGGACGGCGGGGAGACGGCGACGAGGACGACGGCGGCGGCGACGGTGCGGAGGATCATGGCGGACTCCCGATCGGCCTCCGGGCGACCCTCGTCGTCCGGGGTCACCCTATTGTGGGCCCGCCGACGACGGTCTGTACAGCCCCCGGCTCAGAGCAGTTCGAGTCGGCGGCCCATGTCGGAGACGAAGACCCCGTTCGGGTCGATCCCGCGGCGGGTGGCGATCCACGAGTCGATCTGCGGGTACATCGCGTGGAAACGCTCGGCCGGGACCCGCGAGTCCTTGGCGGTGTAGAGCCGGCCGCCCATCGACATGACCTTGGCGTCGAGCTCGTTGACGAACGCGTTCAGACGGTCGTTGATGGGGAAGTCCACGCACACGTTCCAGCCCTCCATGGGGAACGAGAGCGGGGCCTGGTTCCCGGGTCCGAAGAGCTTGAACACGTTGAGGAACGAGTAGTGGCCCGACCGCTGGATGTCGCCGATGATCTCCTTGAACCCGTCGACCGCCCCGGGCGGGACGATGAACTGGTACTGCAGGAAGCCGTCGGACCCGTACGCCCGGTTCCACTCCCCGAACAGATCGAGCATGTGATAGAAGGCCGGGAGGGTCTTGATCTTGTTCCGTGAGGTGCCGCCGAGGCGGTAGTAGACCTCGCCGATGGGGCCGAAGGTGAACTTGTTGGCCAGGCCGTTGGGGAACACGTCCGGGAACGTGACCAGCGGCTTGGCGTTCATGGCCAGCGGGTCCTTGGCGAGCTTGGGTGCGTACTCCTCGAGCTGGGCCAGCGTGGCGAGCGAACCGCGGGACACCGCGGCGCGGCCGAGCTTCGGCGGCGCGCTGATCGCGTCGAACCACGCCGACGAGTAGGTGTACTTGGACTCGGAGCCGTCGGTGTGCAGCGCGATGGTCTCGTCGAGCGAGGCCGTCTGGTCGGAGTCGGCCAGGAAGAAGGCGGTCTCGGTGCGGGTCATGGCGATCCACACCTTGAGGACCACGCCGGTGAGGCCGTTGCCGCCCACCGTGGCCCAGAAGAGCGTGCCCCCGGGGTCGTCGGACGTCCCGCCGGGCTCGAGGGTGAGTACGCGGCCGTCCGCGACGAGCAGCTCCATCCGGATGACGTGGTTGCCGAAGGACCCCGCCGAGTGGTGGTTCTTGCCGTGGATGTCGTGCCCGATCGCCCCGCCCACGGTGACCTGGCGCGTGCCCGGGAGGACCGGCACCCACAGGCCGAACGGCAGGGCGGCGCGCATGAGCTGGTCCAGGTTCACACCGGCGTCGACCACGGCGAGCGCCTGCTCGGCGTTGAGTTCGTGGATGCGGTTGAACCGGCTCATGTCCAACACGAGACCGCCGGAGTTCTGCGCGCTGTCCCCGTACGAGCGGCCGAGTCCCCGGGCCACGACCCCGCGCTGCAGGTGTGCGGGGCCGGAGGCGTTGGCGTCGTTGACCGCCGCGACGGCCGCCGAGATCTCCTCCACCGAGCGCGGGGTGAGCACGTGGCTCACGGCCGGCGAGGTGCGTCCCCAGCCGGTGAGTCGCTTGAGTTCGGTGTCGAGGGAGGACTCGGCCGGGGGGGTCTGCTGCGTGGTACTCACCCGGTCGAGGTTACCGCCGGGATCGCCGATCAGCGGCACCCCGTGGTGAACGGCACGCCCCGGGCGCGGGCGTCGACCCAGTCGAGCGCGGGCCCGACCGCTGTGTAGGCACCGGTCACGTGTTCACCGGCCACGGGCGTGTACTCCACGTCCGCACCCGCCGCGCACCACTCGTCGACCAGCCTGTGGGCGGTCCACTCCGGGACGAAGGTGTCCCCGGGGCCCTGCGACGAGCCAGGGCCGGGGCCCATCGGGACGGTCGCGTCGGCGTGCCACACTTGCACGGGCCCGGTGGGGACCTCACGGGGGTCCGCCCCGTCGGCGGGGTCAGCGCGCCCCAGTCGGTTCCGCGCCATGACCTCGATCACCGTGGGATCGGTGCGGGGGTCGACGTCGGTGAGCGCCGACAGCGGGAAGGGGGCGAGTCCGCCGACCGTGTTGGTCGACGCGCAGGCGTCGCGGAGCTGGTGTGCCACCACGTCACCGGTGTCGTTGAGCAGCGGGTACAGCTGCGGGTACTCGCGGGCCAGCCCCAGCACCGCCGCGCGGTAGAGGCCGGAGGCGAGCGTCCCGTCCATCGTGTCGAACAGGTCCGCGTAGTCGGCGGGGACCCCGCCCACGGAGGACCCGACGAGCACGCCGGTGAGCTCGGGGGCGTACACCGGCTGCAGCTGGGCGGCCCATCCGGTGGCGATCCCCCCGCCGGAGTACCCCACCTGGACCACGCGCGACCCGGAGAAGAGCGGGCCCGGGTCGCCGGCCGGGGTGAAGGCACGGGCCGCGCGGATCCCGTCCAGGACGGCCCGGCCGTTGGCCCGTCCCGCCGCGTACGCGGCCTTGGGGCCCTGGAAGTCCGTGAGGACGAGCCCGTAGCCACGATCGGCGAGGATCTGCAGGAAGGGAGGCAGCTCCATGTTGAACTTGTGGGGCAGGACGTGCGAGGGCATGCACGTCAGCCCCAGCGAATCGATGGTCACGTTGAACGACACCAGCGGCCGGGGATCCGGGCCGGGCCACGGCGTGGCCGGCTCGATGATCGTGGACACGATCTGGTGCTGCTGGTCGTGCGAGTCGGAGCTCTGGACCAGGACCTGCCATCCGCGCCCGAAGTTGCGGACGTTGTGCGGTGGGATCGACACCGGACGCGTGGCCAGGATGGTGCCGGGAGCCGTGTCGGGGTCCACAGCTGGAGGGGAGGAGTACCACGGGTCGGGCGAGGGGCTCGGGAGGTACCGCTCCGGGGTGCGCTGGTCGGGTGGGACCGGCCGGAACGCGGCAACCGGGTCGACGGGCTGGGCGCCTGCGGGGGTGCCGGCGACCGCGCACGCGAGCGCGCACGCCACGGCGAGGGCCACGGTCCCGGGACGGAGTGGGCGGCGGGAGGACATGCGCGTACGGTAGCGCGACCGTCCCGGGGGGACGACGGATCCGTGCCGCGGGTCGGCGTCGCGCGGCCCCCGGCCGCTATACGCTCGTGCGCGTGGGCGCCACGATGATCGAGCTCGGCCCCGCTCTCGTGGTGGCCGTGGTGCTGTTCGTCGTCATCGGGACGGCGGCCGCCTGGCTGGGGCGGACGGGACTGGAGCGCGAGGTCCCGTGGGCCTCGATCCGCGCCGCCGTGCAGCTCATCGCGCTCGCGCTCGTCATCGGTTACGTGGCCGACCGGGCGTGGCTGGTCGGAGTGTTCGTCGTGGTGATGGCGACGACGGCGTCGTGGGCGGCGGCCGGCAGGATGGCCCGGCGCGGCACCCCGCGGGCGCAGATGGCAGGGCCGCCGAAGACGTGGCCGCCGAAGGCGTGGGCGCTGGGGACGCGGGCCAGGGTGCGCGACGCGCTGTGGTGCGCGCTGCCCGTGGCCGTACCTCCCCTCGTCGTGGTGGCCGGCCTGATCGCCGCGGGGGTGGTGCGCCCGAACGGCCTGTCCATCATCCCCGTCGTGGGGATCTTCCTGGGCAACGCCATGGCGATCGCCGGGCTGGCCGGACGGCGGGCGCACGACGAGTTGGAGGTGCGCCACGGAGAGGTCGAGGCGGCGTTGTCGCTCGGGTTCACCGACTATCCGGCGCGAATGATGGTCTGCCGCGAGGCGGCAGCGACCGCGCTCTCCCCGTCGCTGGACCAGACGCGGACGATCGGCCTCGTGACCATCCCGGGTGCCTTCGTGGGAATGATCCTCGGCGGTGCCGAGCCGTGGCAGGCCGGCGTGATGCAGTTGTTCGTCTCGACCGGGATCCTCGCCTGCGGGGCGATCGCCCTGGTCGTCACCACCCTGCTCGTGGCGGCCGACCGGCTGTAGCGGACCCGCTCCGGGTCGGCTGCAGCCGGCCCGCTGCGGCCGGTCCGCGGCAGCCGGTCAGCTCAGGCGGAACCGCGCGTGGTCGGCGTGGAGAGGACCACCCGACCGGTGGGCGTGCACGACGGCGCCGCCGGGCGGCGGGCGGGCGTGTGCGACGGGGAGGACGTCGGGATGGCCCGGCCGGTCGGCGTGTACGAGAAGACGGTCGGCGCGTTGTCGAGGGACGGGGTGCGGTACCGGGACATGGGGTTCCTCCTGGTCGTCGGGAGAAGGATCGACGACGGACCGCCACGGGCGGTGCCGACGCGTCCTTCCGGCGATGCGGTGCGGAGGCGACGTCGGCTCACCCGGGAAATGGCGCGGACCTGGTGGTGTGGACGCCGTGAGGAGATGGGGTGGCCGGAACCGATCGCTCCCGCGGAATCGAACGCTGTCGGCGGAGGTGCCGCCCGTCTGTTCGACCAGAGGCGCGCTGGTGGGCGCGCGATGGAACGACGATCGCACGTCCGGCAGCCGAGCACAAGTGGTCGTGCCGGTGCCCGCCCGGCGCGGCCGGGACCTACGCTGTCCTGGTGAGTACACCTACCGGCGGCGCGGACATCCCGGACGATTCCGTCCTCGACTCCCTGCGCGGGGCCGTCGACCCGCTCGAAGCCCGACACGAATCCGATCCGGCACGACCCACGGACTTCCGGACCCAGGTCACCCGCTTCTTCCTCACGGGAGTCCTCTCGGCGGTCGTCGACTACGGCCTGCTGCAGCTGTTGATGCTGTTCGGCCTGGGCTACGGGCCGGCCAAGGCGCTGTCCTTCGTGGCAGGCACCCTCACGGCGTACTCCCTCAACCGCCGGTGGACCTTCCAGGCCGAGCCCTCCCGCGCCCGCTTCGTCGCCACGATGGGCCTGTACGCGCTGATGTTCGGGGTGCAGTGGGGCCTGTTCATGCTGCTGGTGCCGTGGTTCCACGACCTGGGTTGGAGTACGTTCTGGGCCACGACGATCGGCTACGTCATCGCGCAGGGCGTGGCCACGGTCACCAACTTCATCGTCCAGCGGACCGTGATCTTCCGCGTGCGCTGACCGCCCTCCCGGGTTACCGCCCGACCGGGGTTAGCCTGGACGGCGCGCCCGGGCCACCAGCCGCCCGGGAGTGAGACGACCTCCGCCCCGACTCCCCAGGAGCACCCGCCACATGGACGCCACCACCGTGACAGTCGCAGGTGCCGACACCGGTTCCGCCCCCGACGAGCGCGACCTGCTGTTGCAGCGCACCCTGTTCTCGGGCCCGCGCAGGTGGGTCAACGACGACCTGTACTCGCGGATCGTGCGGGGGGTCGTGCGCCGCACGCGCGCCGAGGTGCACCTGGACGCCGGGGCCGTCGTCGACACCAACACCTACTTCGGCCGGTTCGAGGCCTCCTACTGGCAGCGCTGGACCACGGTCACCAGCCTCACCGTGCGGGTCGCGGTGGAGTCCGAGGGGCGCCTCGACGTCCTGGTCCGCGCGTCCGACATCGGGTCCCACGTGCGCACCGTGGACGTCTTCCACCACCACGGGGACGGGATGGCGGTGTTGCACGTGCCGGTGGACACCTTCGTCGACGGCGGCGCGATGTGGCTGGAGTTCCACGCCGTGGACGCGGCGGCGACCGTGTCCGAGGTGACGTGGAGTGTGACGACGACGAGCCCGGCCCGCCGCGCGGCGGTGGCCATCTGCACCTTCAACCGGGCGGACGACTGCGCCGCCACCGTCGACTCACTGGCCTCGGATCCGTTGGTGGCCGAGCTCATCGACGACCTCTACGTGACGGATCAGGGCACCGACCTGGTCGAGACCCGTGAGGCCTTCCGGCGCGCGGCCGGGGAGTTCGGCGAGCGGCTGCACTACCTGCGTCAGCCCAATCTCGGCGGCGCCGGCGGGTTCAGCCGCGGGATGTTCGAGGCCACCGCTCCCGGTTCCACCGGGCCGGTGGATGTGCTGCTCATGGACGACGACGTTCGGGTCGAGCCCGAGACGGTGTTGCGGCTGTTCGCCTTCGCGGCCGTCACCCGCGAGCCGATGCTCGTCGGCGCGCAGATGCTGTACCTGTTCAACCCGGACTACCTGCTGGTCTCGGCCGAGCGCACGCGACTCGACCAGCTCGAGGGCGGCCTGGACGCGGACGAGTTCGCGCTGCGCGACGAGTCCGTGGTCGAGAACCGGCAGGAGCGGCGGGTGGACGCCGAGTACAACGCGTGGTGGTCCTGCCTGGTGCCGGGGGAGGCCGTGGAGAGGGTCGGTCTGCCCCTGCCGTACTTCTTCCAGTGGGACGACATCGAGTACGGGTTGCGGTGCCGTCAGGCCGGCATGCCCACCTGCACCCTGCAGGGAGCGGCCGTGTGGCACGCCGACTTCTACTGGAAGGACGGCGACGACTTCGGCCAGTTCTTCTCGATGCGCAACTCGCTGACCACCGCCGCCCTCCGCCAGGGGATCGATCCGCGCGCGATGGCCAAGAACCTGGGCAGGAGCGTCCTGCGGGCGCTCGTGGCCATGCAGTACGGCCTCGCCGCCACCCGCATGCGCGGCATCGAGGCGTTCCTCGACGGCCCCGACGGTGTCCACGGCGTCGGCGACGGCGGGCAGGCCGCCCTGGCCGCGATCCGCGCCGAACGCGCGGGATACCCCGAGACGGCCAAACTTGCCGTCGACGCCCTTCCTCCGGGGATCAGAGTGGAGCGCAAGGTGGGCATCCCCCGCGAGGACCGCGAGGACCAGGTGCTGGCCAAGCGGCTGCTCGTCCAGAAGCTCGGCCGACAGCGCGGCGGTTCCGTGGCCGTTCCCTACGAGGACGCGGCCTGGTGGCACGTCTCGCTCTTCGACGAGGTCTACGTGACCGACGCCTCGCAGACCGGGGTGCACCACCGCAAGGTCGACCCACAACGGGTCACGGAACTGCAGAAGCGCCTGGCCGCCCTGCTGGCGCGGTTCATCCGCGAGGCCCCCGCGGCCCAGGAGCGGTGGCGCGAGGCGCAGGCACGCCTCACCACGCGGGAGAACTGGGCGCGGTTGTACGAGGTGTAGGACGTCCCGGTCGGAGCGGACGGCGGTTCATCCGACGCGGTTATCGTTCCTCGCCGGCCTCGCTCAGGGACCGGACCATCCGCTGCAGCGCGTGGAACGCCTCGGCCTGTTCGTCCTCGGTCATGCCCGCCAGCATCCGGACCTCGACCGATCGGACCGCCGTTGTCGCCGCCTGGAGTTCGCGACGTCCTCGGGAGGTGAGCCGGGTGGGCAGCACCTTGCCCACAGGTGCTTCGGCCGGACGGGAGACGTATCCCCGCCGTTCCAACGTGTGAAGCACCACGCTCATCGACTGCCTGGTGACGAACGCCCCCCGCGCGAGCTCCGAGTTCGACAGACCCGGGCGCTGCGCCAGGAGCTCGAGGCACGCGTAGTGCGTCACGCTCATTCCGAGTGGCCGGAGAGCTTCTTCCATCGCTTTGCGGAGTGCGGTCGACGCTTCCTTCAGCAGGTAACCCAGGGAGGTCCCGAGATCGACCCCCTCACCGTCTTGACCCATGTCAGCATTCTGACATAGTTTAGCCGTGTCAGAATACTGACATAGACGACAGGAGAACCCCCATGCCCGCCACCGGTCCCGATTTCATCTCCTTCCAGGTGCGTGACCTCGCCGGTTCCCAGGCGTTCTACGAGCGCTATCTGGGGCTCGTACGCTCACCGGCCGGACCGCCACACGCCGTCGTCTTCCGGACCGAGCCGATCGCTTTCGCGCTCAGGGAGATCGTCCCCGGCACCGATCTCGCTTCAGTCGACCAACCGGGCCTCGGTGTGGCGATCTGGCTCCACGCCACCGAGGTCCAGGCCGTCCACGACGCTCTCGCCGCGGACGGTCGGACCATCGTCTCCGAACCCGTTGACGGCCCGTTCGGTCGCACCTTCACCTTTGCCGACCCCGATGGTTATCACGTCACCCTGCACGACCGCGCCTGAGAACCGGGCCGACCCGTTCACGTGCCTGGATCCGTCCGTCATCCACAGGGCTGACCTCTCCACAGCGAGGGTCGGTGAAGGCGGTGTCCGGTCCTGGCCGGTCGACCACGTGCCGCAGAGTGGGCGGCATGAGCGAAACCGCCCCGATCCGAGTGCAGACCTCGAGAGCGCGGGAACCGCGCATCTCAGCCCCGCCGGATCCGGCGGGGCTGCCGCCGGGCCCGTTGACCACCGCCGAACTGGTCGCTGCGGTGCCCGATCCACGGGACCGCGGCCGCTACGTCCGGATCTGGCACGGGCACTACCGGCGGGACGACCAGGTCGACGACCTCAGGCTGCGGAGCGTGGCGCTGGCCCGGAGCTGGCCCGAGGGGGTCCTGCGCGGGCGCAGCGCCGCTCTGCTGTGGGGCGACGACTCGGCTCCGGCCGATTCGCTGCCCGAGATCTGGCTGCCGGCCACCCGTCGGACGCGCGAGGGGCGGGTGTACCGCTACGGCGCGATGCCACCGGCCTCTGTCACCCAACTGGACGGGATCCGGGTCACGACACCGTTGCGAACCTGCCGGGACCTGGCCTGCGATCTGGACCTCGAGGGCGCGGTCGTGGCGGTGGAGAGGCTGTGCGCGGCGATCCCTGGACTGGCGGGGCTACTCGCGGCGGCAGCCGAGCACCCGTCCGGGCGGGGAGCCCGCCGGTTCGCAGAGGTGGTCGCGGCGGTCGAGCCCCGGTCCGTGTCCGCCGAGACGACCCGCGCCAGGCTCCGGCTGGCGGCGGCGGGGTTCGGCGGATTCTCCGAGGGACACCGCATCAGGATCGCAGGGCGCGCCGTGTCGCTCCCTCTTGCCGACCCGGCCCTGCGTTGTGCGGTGGTGTTCCCGGACGGGCTTGGTGTCGAGCGCTACCGGTCCGCCCTGCGCCGGGCGGGGTGGACGGTCATCGTCGTGCGGGGGCCGGGCGCGCCCGGCCGCGCCCCCCGCCCGGCCGGCGCGGTTCTTCCGCAGCAGGGGAAGGGGTGTGACCCGGGTGTGGATGGCGTGCTCCCGGCGCTGCGGTCACTGTGGCCGGGGGCCCTGCTGCTCCCGCCGCTCCCCGGGGAACCGGTCGCCGATCCCCTCGGGATGTGGGCCGGCCGGAGCGCGTAGAGACCGGTCGGCTGGTGTGGTCGGTCAGCGGGTGTAGTCCGTGGCGCGCTCGTAACGGGCGTGATCGTCCCAGACCCGGCGCAGCAGTTGTTCGAGTTCCCAGACGTCGCCCTCGGAGCCGAAGTACTTCCGGTCGATCGACTTGAGCTTGTCCTCGTTGTCGAGGATCTTGGCCCACAGCTTGGCGCGCTCGACGGGGTCGTCGGTGAAGTTCTTGTTGAGGTACTCGTGCGAGTGCCGCTTGAGGTTGCCGAGCACGGTGAGCGCCTTCCCGGCCGGGCTCACCAGCGAGGCCACGACGGTCACCACGAGCACGGCCACGATGACGCCCAGTGACAGGTAGGTCGGTACCTCCACCACGTCGACGTGCTCGCCCTGGTTGATGAACGGCAGGTTGTTCTCGTGCAGGGCGTGGAGGATCAGCTTGACGCCGATGAAGCCCAGGATCGCCGCGAGGCCGTACTTGAGGTAGACGAGGCGGTCGAGGAGGCCGTCCAACAGGAAGTACAGCTGGCGCAGACCGAGCAACGAGAACGTGGTCGCGGTGAAGACGATGAAGACGTTCTGGGTGAGGCCGAAGATCGCGGGGATCGAGTCCAGCGCGAACATGATGTCGGTGCCGCCGATCGCCACCATGACGATCATCATCGGCGTCATGACCTTCTTGCCGTTCTCGATGGTGAACAGCTTGTCGTGGTCGTAGTGATCGGTCGCCGGGATGAACTTCTTGGCCAGGCGCACCACGACGTTGTCGGCGTCGTCGTCCTCATCGTCCTCGGCCAGGAGACGGCCCGCGGTGATGATGAGGAACAGTCCGAACACGTAGAACAGCGCGCTGAACGCGTTGAGCAGCGCCGCGCCGACGAAGATGAACCCGGTCCGGGCGATGATCGAGAACACGATGCCGAACAGGAGTGCCTTCTGCTGTCCCGCGCGCGGGACCTTGAAGCTGGTCAGCAGGAGCAGGAAGACGAACAGGTTGTCCACCGAGAGCGCCTTCTCGGTGATGTAACCGGCGAAGTACTCGACGCCCATCTGGTTTCCGCCGAAGATCCACACGAGGAAGCCGAAGACGATCGCGATCCCCACGTACATCGCCGACCAGATGGCCGACTCCCTGAGCGTCGGGATGTGTTCCTTGCGAACGTGGAAGAAGTAGTCGAACAGGAGGAGTCCGACGATCAGTCCGACGGACAGCGACCAGGCGAGCGGGGTGGCTCCCAACGGGATTCCTTTCCGAGGAGGGCCGGGGACCGGATAATCCTACGCGCCTCGGGCCGGATCGCCTTCGGTCAGCTCTTCCGTCGGATGAACATCGTGTGCTGCGCCTCCACGACCGTCGTGCCGCGGCTGTCGCTCACCACCGCGGTGTGGACGACGCTGGTGCTCGGATGGTCGGCCAGTCGCTCCCTGATGGCGTCCGCCTCCGGGCCGGGGACGTCCACCACGCACCGCAGTCGGCCCCGGCCGGGGGCCCGGAAGTCGATCGTCGCGCTCTTGGTCCACACCTGGTACCCGCCACCGAGCTGCCCGGACAGCAGGGCCCCGTAGAGGACGTCGGTCGCGGCGAACAGTGCGCCGCCGAACGCGGTGCCGTTGGTGTTGGCGGTCCACGGTGCGACGTGCATGCTCAGCTCCCCGCGGGTCCAGTCCGGGGCGATGTGCCGGATGCGGATCCCGGACCCGAGCAGAGGGGGGTACAGCGAAGCCAGCAGGGGGAACGCGCGGGGACTGGAGGTGTAGCGGTGCAGCAGGGTCTTGGGCACGCGTCGATCCTAACTTACTCGTGAGTCAGTTCCGGCCCACGGTCGAGCGGGCGCACGGAGGCGGGCCTGCGGGGCGGGGTGCCCGACGAAGTCTCTGGACAAAAAGAGGGTCCCTGTCTAGACAAACGGCTGATGTTTGTCTAGATTTGACGCACTAGGTGGCGTGCGACACACGCCGCCGGGCTCGATCAAGGGAGACTTGTGATGCACACCGACCTCCAGGCAGGGGAGACCGCGGCGCAGCCGTACCCTTGGACTGACGGCAAGCGATACCTGTGGCTGCTCGGGCTCATCCCCGCCGGCGCCCTGTTCATCTCTCTCGGCTTGTTCTCGTGGTTCTCCCACGCCGGGTGGGGCACCGCCGCAGTCGTGGCGTGGTTCGTCGCCCCCTTCGTCGTGTTCGTCTTCATCCCTCTGCTCGACATGGTCGTCGGGGTGGATGGTCGGAACCCGCCGGAGGAGGTCATCGAACGCCTGGAGGCCGACCCCTTCTACCGGTGGTGCACCTACCTGTACCTCCCGGTGCAGTACGCCGCCCTGATCTTCGCCTGCTACCTGTGGACCGCCGACGACCTGTCGTTCTTCGGCCACGAGGGCGGGCTGGGGCTGGTGGCCAAGATCGGCGTCGCCTGGGCCGTGGGCATCGCGGGGGGCATCGGCATCAACACCGCCCACGAACTCGGACACAAGATCCAGAACTCCGAGAAGTGGCTGTCCAAGATCGCGCTCGCCACCACGGCCTACGGGCACTTCTACATCGAGCACAACCGGGGACACCACGCCCGCGTCGCCACCCCGGAGGACCCGGCCAGCTCGCGGCTCGGTGAGTCGTTCTGGGCCTTCCTCCCGCGCAGCGTCATCGGCTCCCTCATCTCCGCCTGGGAGCTGGAGAAGAACCGCCTCGAGCGCCTCGGCAAGTCGCCGTGGACCCTGCGTAACGACAACATCAACGCCTGGCTCATGACGCTGGTCCTGTTCGGCGGACTCACCGCCGTCTTCGGACTCGAGGTCCTGCCCTGGCTGATCCTGCAGGCGGTGTACGGGTTCAGCCTGCTGGAGGTCGTCAACTACCTCGAGCACTACGGACTGCGCCGTAAGAAGCTCGACAGCGGCCGCTACCAGCGGTGCCGGCCCGAGCACTCGTGGAACTCCGACCACCTGGTCACCAACATCTTCCTCTACCACCTGCAGCGTCACTCGGACCACCACGCCAACCCGATGCGGCGCTACCAGGTCCTGCGCACCACGGACGACGCCCCGCAGCTCCCCGCCGGGTACGCCGCGCTCATCGTGGTGGCCTACTTCCCGCCGATCTGGCGCCGGATCATGGACCACCGGGTGCTCGACCACTACGACGGCGACGTCACCAGGGCCAACATCCAGCCGTCCAAGCGGGAGCGGATCCTCGCCCGCTACGGCGACCCGTCGGCCACCGGCGCGAGCACCGCGACCAGCCGGTCCTCCGCCCCGGCCGCCACGGCGACCGCCGTCCTGGATCCCGAGCCCGACGTGGACGCCGTCCGCGGCGCCGTCTCGCCGATCGGCACCTATGCCTGCCCCAACTGTGGACACCACTACGTCGAGTCGCTGGGTGAGCCGCGGGAGGGCTTCGCCCCCGGCACGCCGTGGTCGGCGATCCCCGACGACTGGCAGTGCCCGGACTGTGGCGTCCGGGACAAGGTCGACTTCGTTCCGGTGAGCTGACACTGGCCGGCCGTGACACCCGTGTACCCAGTGTTCCAACCAGGAGGTTTCCCATGAAGATCGCGATCGACCCGGACCGGTGCGAGGGGCAGGCGGTGTGCGTCGGCCTCGCCCCGAAGGTCTTCGCCCTGGGCGACGACGACGAGGTGGTGCGCCTGCTCGTGGAGGAGGTCCCCGAGGAACTCCAGAAGAGGGCTCGCAAGGCCATCGAGAAGTGCCCGATGGCGGCGCTCCGCGAGGCCGGGTAGGCCGTCGGCCAGAGCTCTAGGCCGCCGGCCAGGTGGAGGGGTCCCGACCGGTACGCGCGAGAGCGGCGTGCCGGGCCGGGACCCCTTCTCCGTCGAAGCCCGGTAGCGGAGCGGAGAACAGCTCGGGGGCCGGGTCGTCGGCGAGATCGGTCCGGACGAAGTCGAGGACGGCGTGTTCGAGCTCGTCGCCCCACGGAAGGTCGACCCCCTGGGAGACCGACAGGTCCCAGGCGTGGACGGCCAGATCGAAGGTCTGCTGCGCGAGGTAGTGCACCATCGGCGCCCGACCGTAGGAGAGGTGGACCTCGTCGTCGGTCGGGGTGCCCCGCCACGCCGCGGCCACCGGCGCGCGGAGGGTGTGCCAGTAGGCCACGAGCTCGGGACCGCTGGCCCCGCTGAGCCGACGCAGCGGCTCCTCGAGGTCTCCGGCCACCTCGTCGACCGTCCCTCCGGCCAACAACCCCGGGACCCACATCTGCTCGTCCACGACGTGGGCCAGCACCTCACGGGCGGTCCACTCGCTGCACGGGGTGGCGGCGTCCCAGTCGGTGACCATCGGTAGGACCCGGTCGTACAGGTCGACGGCCCGGGATTGCAGGGCGATCCAGTCGGTCATGGCTTGTCGAACCGCTCGCCCGCGCCCAGCCGCTGCAGACGCATCCACTCGCGCAGGCCCGCCGGATCCCGCCTGGTCACCAGGAAGTACCACCCGAAGCGCAGGATTTCCTGGGGGATGAGGCGCCGGTTGCCGGGCTGGGTGAGCACGTACCCGCGATTGCGGTAGGTGAAGTGCCGCTTGACCGGGTCGTCGGGGAACTGGGTGTGCATGCGCCCGCCGAGGATCGGCTTGAACTCGTCGGAGCCCTGCGGGTGCAGGTACGCGGTGGTCAGGCAGGTGCCGAAGGGCAGTCGGGAGCGCACCAGGCGCCGGTGCATCTCGACCTCGTCGCCGCGGATGAACAGCCGCAGGTCAGGGACGCCCACGCGGTCCAGGCAGTCCGCGGTGAACAGCGCCCCGTTGAACAGGGAGGCGATGCCCGGCAGCAGGTCCGTCTCCGCCCCGGAGGAGCCTCCCGCGCCCGGGTCGCCTGCCGCGCCGCCCTCGCCGTCGGCGAACAGCTCGCTGCGCCAGCGCCGCCACACCACGCCGCGGCGCAGCGGGAACGCCAACCGGTCGGGCTCGGCGAGGTCGCACACCACCGGAGAGACCTCCGCCAGCCCGTGGCGATCCATGCAGGCCATCAGCGTGGCCAGGACCTCGGGGCCCTCGGGGCGGCCGTCATCGTCCGCGCACCACACCAGGTCGGCGCCCGTGGCCAGGGCGTGCAGCATGCCCAATGCGAAGCCGCCGGCGCCGCCGAGGTTGTGCCTCGAGCCCACGTAGGTGGCCTCCACGGGCTGCGACTCGACGAGCTCGCGCACCGACTGCTCGTCGGCGTTGTCCACCACCACCAGGTGGTCGATCGGCCGGGTCTGCCCGGACACCACCTCGAGCGAGGCGCGGAGCTGGTCGAGCCGCCGGTGGGTGACCACCACGGCCACGACCCGCCGGGTGTCCGCGCTGGTCCCCGCGGCCCCGCCGGACGCCTCAGCCCTCACTCTTCATCCTCTCCATGTACGCGGCGATCGACCGCCCGGCCTCGGGGCCCTCGTAGGCGGTGACGATCTCTTCGATGCTGCCGCGCTGCCGGATGCGACCGTGGTCGATCCACATCGCCGAGTCGCACAGCTGGGCCAGGAATTCGTTGGAGTGGGAGGCGAAGACCAGCATCCCGGACCGGGAGACCAGGTCGGCCAGCTTGATCCGCGCCTTCTTCATGAACTCGGCGTCCACCGCGCCGATACCCTCGTCGAGCAGCAGGATCTCGGGGTCGATCGAGGTCACCACGCCCATCGCCAACCGGACGCGCATCCCGGTCGAGTAGGTGCGCAGAGGCATGTCCAGGTAGTCACCGAGCTCGGTGAAGTCCGCTATCTCGTCGACCTTGGCCTTCATCTGCTTGCGGGTCTGGCCCAGGAACAGGCCGCGGATGATGATGTTCTCGTACCCGGTGATCTCCGGGTCCATCCCCACACCGAGGTCGAAGACCGGCGCCACGCGCCCTCTGATCCGGGCGGCGCCGCGGGTGGGCTCGTAGATGCCGGACAGCAACCGCAGCAGTGTGGACTTGCCGGCACCGTTGTGCCCGACCAGACCGATGCGGTCCCCCTCCCGGAGGGAGAGGGTGATGTCCCTCAGGGCCTCGACGACGACGACGTTGGACGAGTTCCGGCCGATCGCGCCTCCGGCGGAACCGAGGACCGCCTTCTTGAGAGAGCGCGACTTGGCGTCGAAGATCGGGAAGTCCACGCACGCGTCCACGCAGTCGATGGACACGCCGCCGGGGGTGGGTGTGGCGGGGCTCATGGATATACCTCCTACACCCAGTACGGGACTCGGGAGCGGAACCGGCGCAGGGCGACAAAGGCGAGGATGAGCCCCACGGCCGTGCAGGCCAGGACGATCCACCAGTGGTACGCGGCGACGGGCTGGCCGATCATGGGGGCGCGCACGATCTCCAGGTAGTGGTAGAGCGGGTTGAGCTCGGCGATGCGCGCCCGGTCCGCGATGTCCCCGCCCTGCTCGTACAACGTCTGCGTGGTCCACACGATGGGGGTCATGTAGAACAGCAGCTGCACCATCGAGTCCAGCAACGGGGCGATGTCGCGGAAGCGGGTGGCGAGGATGCCGAACAGCATGGCCACCCAGACGCCGTTGACCATCAGCACCGCCAGCCCCAGGACGGCCAGCAGCAGGTCCCATCCCAGCGGCCGCGGGTAGATCATCATGAGCACGACCCAGATCACCAGGTTGTGGCACAGGAACAGGAACTGCCGCCACACCAGGCGGTAGACGTGGACGCTGAGCGCGCTGGGCAGCTGCTTGATCAGGCCCTCGTTGGAGATGAAGACCTCCGAGCCCTCCTTGATGCAGCCAGAGATGAAGCCCCAGAGGATCAGGCCCACGGTGACGTGCGGGAGGAACTCGGCCAACGGGATCTGGAAGAGGATCGAGTACAGCAGCCCCAGCGCCGTGGCCATGACGCCGGTGGCGATGGTGATCCATAGGGGCCCCAACGTGGAGCGGCGATAGCGCTGCTTGATGTCCTGCCAGCCCAGCGAGAGCCACAGCTCCCGCTGACCCAGCCCCTGGCGGAGGTCGGCCACGGCCCGGCGGAAGGTGTGGGAGTCGCTGACGATCTCACTGCGGACGCGCTCGTCGGGGAGCGTCGCCGAAGCGGGGTCGGGAGTGGGCTGGTCCTGCACGAAGGCGAAGCCTACTAGAGGTGTGGCCGGTGGCAGCCCCGCAGACAGGGCGCGTACACATGAGTGATGACGACCAGTACCCAGATCCAGCTCGTCAGCCGCCCCCGCGGCTGGCCGACCCATGACGACTTCCGCACCGTCGTCGTCGACCTCCCCGCGATCGCCGAGGGCGAGGTGCGCGTGGCCAACGAGTACCTCTCCGTCGACCCCTACATGCGCGGCCGGATGAACGAGGGCCGCTCCTACATCCCGCCGTTCGAGCTGAACGAGACGATGACCGGCGGCGCCGTCGGGCGTGTCGTGGAGTCCCGCTCCGACGCCCACCCGGTCGGGGCGGTCGTGATGCACGACCTCGGCTGGCGGGACGTCGCCCAGGGCGACGGCCGGCAGTTCCGGGTGGTGCAGGAGATCGAGGGCGTTCCCGTCTCCGCGTACCTGGGGATCCTCGGGACCACGGGCCTCACGGCCTACGTGGGGCTCCTGCACATCGGGCGGTTCCAGAAGGGCGAGTCCGTCTTCGTCTCCGGCGCGGCCGGTTCCGTCGGGTCGGCCGTCGGGCAGATCGCCCGGCTCATGGGCGCCTCGAAGGTCGTCGGCTCGGCCGGGAGTGCGGAGAAGGTCGACAAGGCCACCTCGAGCTACGGATTCGACTCCGCGATCAATTACAAGGACGGACCGGTCCGCACGCTCCTGCGCGAGCACTTCGGTCGCGAGAACGGCGAGGGCATCGACGTCTACTTCGACAACGTCGGCGGCGACCACCTCGAGGCCGCGCTCGACCTGATGAACGACGACGGTCGCCTGGCCCTGTGCGGCGCGATCAGCTCCTACAACGCCACCGAGCGCTCGCCCGGCCCGGACAACATGTGGCACGCCATCACCCGCGGGCTCACCCTGCAGGGCTTCACCGTGAACAAGTACATGCACCTGTTCAAGGAGTTCGCGGAGAAGGTCGGGCCGTGGGTGGCCTCCGGCGAGATCGTCTTCGACGAGACCGTGGTCGAGGGCATCGACAACTCGGTCGACGCGTTCCTCGACCTCATGCGCGGGGCGAACGTCGGGAAGATGCTGGTCAAGATCTGATCAGCGGGGTCGGCCCGGGCGCGACCCCACCGTGGGGCAGGGTGGACCCATGACGTCGACTCCTCGAGCCGCGCCCGCCTCCCGCCTGCGACGACGGGCCCGCCGTCGGCTCGACGCCACGAGGGCGGCCGCGGACGCGCGCTGGGGTCGACCCCGGGAGGTCCACCGTCCCGTCTACCTCATCGCCCCGGCCGGCCACCCCAACCACGGCGACGAGCAACTGCTGGCGGGGTGGCTGCGGTACCTCCGTCACCGGTTGCCCGGCACCCCCGTGGTGGTGGACTGCCACACCCCGGGGCAGGCGGCGGTCCTCCATCACGGCGAGCACCCGGACGTCCTGTTCACCGACACGCTGTGGCGCCTGGCGGGGGAACACACGGGCGCGGTGGAGGCCATCGGGTTCTGTCGCTCCGCCGTGGGCGAACTCGGGGTGCGACCCGCGCTCGCGTCGGGCATCGACCTGCTGCGCAGCGCGTCGGTCGTGCACCTGATCGGCGGCGGGTACGTCAACGACCTGTGGCCGCACCACCTCGGCGTGGTCGCCGCGGCGGGAGAGGCGGGCCGGCTGAGCGGGGCGCACGTGGTGGCCACGGGCCAGGGGTTCGTGCCGTGCGGGGACCCCGGGCTGTTGGCGGAGGCGTTGCGGGACCACCACCTGGTCACCGTCCGCGACGCGGCCTCCTCCGGGCTCCTCGAGGGCACGGGGGTGCCCGTCCGCCACGTGGCCGACGACGGGTGGCTGGCGCTGTCCTGCGCGGGGGGAGTGGAGGCCGGTGACCACCCCGTCTACTCCCCCGATCCGGACACCTGCCGCGATCTGGTGGTGTGTGCCCAGTCCGACCTTGTCGAGCCGGAGGTGCTCGCCGACACCCTCGGGCGGGTCCTCGCCGCGTGGGCGGTGCCGGGGGAGCGGATCACCGTGGTCGAGTCGATCCCCGGTGGGGACCGGGTGGTGTGGGACATGGTGTGTGACCGCGCGGAGGCCGCGGCCGGCACCGGTGCCGCGTCTGCCGCCGGTGGCGGACCCGGCGGACAGGGCGACGACGACGAGGTCGGCCGCGCCCTCGCCGACCTGCAGTTGCCCCGCGCGCGCTTCGTGCCGTTCCAGGAACTGTGGTCCACGGGACTGCCAGCCAGGCCAGGGCAGGTCTGGCTGACCACCCGATTCCACCCGCATCTCTTCGCGGCGGCCCGCGGCGCCTCCGGGGTGGCGCTGCGGACGGGGTCGGACTACTACGACGTCAAACACGGGTCTCTGCTGGCCGCCGGGTCGCCGTGGCGGTCGGTGAGAGCCGAGGAGGGGCTGAGGGCTGGGACCGATGGGACCGACGCGGCCGATGGGGCCGACGCGGCCGACTCGACTGGGATCCCTGCGATGCCAGACCCAGCGATGCCCGACTCGGGCGGCTTCGCTCCCGCGACGGTCGCCACACTGGTGTCGGGGGCGGAGCGGCTGGCGGAGGAGATCTACCCGGCCGGTGCGCGGTGAGGTGATGCGGTGAGGTGATCCGGACACTTCGCCGGGGTGCGTCCGGATCTTTGTGCAACTAGTTGCACAAAACCGTGGGCGGCCGTACGGTCGGGGGAAAGTCGACCACATCCCGGTCCCGAAAGGACTGCTCATGGCCCTTCCCTCCGTCCTCGCCGGCCCGCTCACCGTGCCGGTGGTCGCCTCGCCGATGTTCATCTACTCCGGCCCAGAGTTGGTGGCCGCGCAGTGCCAGGCCGGCGTGATCGGGTCGTTCCCGGCGCTCAACGCACGACCGCAGTCGGTCCTGGGGGAGTGGCTGGACCAGATCACCGAGAGCAACGCGGCCTACGCCGCGGCGAACCCGGACCGGTACGTGGCCCCGTTCGCCGTCAACCAGATCGTCCACCGGTCCAACGACCGGCTCGAGCAGGACCTGGCGACCGTCGTCGAGCACGAGGTGCCGATCGTCATCACCTCCCTCGGTGCCCGTACCGAGGTCAACGACGCCGTCCACTCCTACGGCGGCATCGTGCTGCACGACGTGATCAACGACAGGTTCGCCCGCAAGGCCATCGAGAAAGGCGCCGACGGGCTCGTGGCGGTGGCCGCCGGCGCCGGGGGACACGCCGGGACGCAGTCTCCGTTCGCCCTGATCCAGGAGATCCGGGAGTGGTTCGACGGCCCGCTGCTGCTGTCCGGGGCGATCGCGCACGGTCGCTCGATCCTCGCCGCCCAGGCCGCCGGCGCCGACCTGGCCTACGTGGGGTCGGCGTTCCTCGCGACCGAGGAGTCCCGCGCGGCCGCGGAGTACAAGCAGATGATCGTCGACAGCTCGGCCTCCGACATCGTCTACAGCAACCTGTTCACGGGGATCCACGGGAACTACCTCCGGGGCAGCATCGAGGCGGCCGGGTTGAACCCCGACGATCTGCCCGTCTCGGATCCCACGGCGATGGACTTCGGCTCCGGTGGGGGCGCGGACTCCAAGGCGTGGCGCGACATCTGGGGCGCGGGCCAGGGCGTCGGCGCGGTCACATCGACGGGGTCGGTCCGCGACCTGGTCGAGCGGCTCCGCGCGGAGTACGAGCAGGCGGCGTCCGCTCTGGCAGCGCGCTGACACCGTGTCGCTGAAGTTCGCGATCCTCACCGCCCTCACCGAGCGGGCGGGGAGTGGGATCGAGCTGGCGCGGAGGTTCGACAAGTCCATCGGGTACTTCTGGCCGGCGACCCACCAGCAGATCTACCGGGAGCTCGATCGACTGGGGGAGTCCGGACTGATCCGGGAACTCCCGCTCGAGGGCGCCCCCTCCCGCGGCAACCCGCGCCGATTCGAGGTCACCGAGGACGGTCGGAAGCTGCTCACCGAGTGGATCCGGGAGCAGGACGAGCCCGATCCGATGCGGTCCACCATGGCGGTGCGGGTGCGTGCCGCGGCCGCGACGGGGGCGGTCCACGAGGTCCGGGAGGCGCTGACGCACCACCGCGACCAGCGGTCCGCCAACCTCCGCCGCTACCGTGAGATCGAGGACAGGGACTTCGCCCGGCCCGATCCGGGGAACGCTCGCGATCTCCTCCAGCACCGGGTACTCACGCTGGGGATCCAGGTGGAACAGGCGTGGGTGAGCTGGTGCGACGAGGTGCTCGAGATGCTGGACCGCCTACCGGCGGGCCGGTAGGCGCACCGGCTCAGTTCGCCAGCGCCGATTCGAGCGAGGCCAGCGACGCCTCGAGGAAGTCGGGCCCGAACGGTGGCATCCCGCCGATCTCGGCGGCCTGCTCCTGGGACGTCGCCGACCAGTCGTACCGGAGGGTGACCTCGGTGGACGCGCCCGCGGGGGCAAGGTCGTACCGCCAGCGCCACCCGCCGGTGGCGATCTCCCCGGTCGCGTCGGGCTGGCCCGGCTCCCATTCGATCGTGCGGTCCGGTTCGAATGCCGTGACCACGTTGTGCATCACGTAGTGGCCGCCCGCGGCCTCGATGTACATGTTGATCACGAAGACGTCGCCGACGCCTCTGATGATCTCCGACGTGACCGCGTCGCGTACCCAGTCCCCGGGTTCGGTGTCCTTGTGGCGGGTCGGGTCGGTCAGCAGCGCGAAGATCTCGGACGGAGGCGCCGGGATCACGCGCGTCGCGGTCATGGAGGTGGGGGCCCCGTGCTCGGCATCGGGGTCGTGGGCGTCAGCGGTGGTGGACATCGTCGGGGTCTCCTCGGTCTGTCGATGGTCAGGGTCAGTCGACGGTCAGCAGGATCTTGCCGTGGCTCTCGCCCGAGTCGAGCAGGCTCAGCGCCTCCGCGGCCCGCTCCAGCGGGATCTCACGCGAGACGCGGGTGGTCACGTCTCCCGCCGCGATCATCGGCCAGACGTGGTCCACCACCTCCCTGCAGATGCCGGTCTTTCCGCCGGGGCCGTCCACCGGGCGGGCCCGGAGGTTGGTGGCCAGCACACCTGCGCGGCGCGGGAGCAGGGCTCCGAGGTTCAGCTCGCCCTTCATCCCGCCCTGCATGCCGATCACGATCACCCGGCCGTCCGGGGCGAGTGAGGCGATGTTGGGCTCGAGGTACTTCGCGCCCATCACGTCGAGGATCAGATCGACGCCACGGCCCCGCTCGTCGTCGTCGGTCCACTGCCTGACCCGGTCGGGGAACTCGTCCTCGCGGTAGTCGATGACGAGGTCGGCCCCGAGATCGCGACACTTCCGGACCTTCTCCGGGCCTCCGGCGGTGGTGGCCACGCGGGCGCCGAGCGCGCGGCAGACCTGGATGGCGTGGGAACCGATGCCGCCCGCCCCGCCGTGTATCAGCACGCGCGGGGCCCCGAGTTCGGTCTCTCCCCAGCGGGCGTGTGCCGAGAGGAGGCCGCGGCCGAGCCCGCCCGTCATGACGAGGTTGGACCACACCGTGCAGGCCACCTCGGGCAGGGTCGCGGCCTCGTGCAACGACACCCCGACCGGAACGGGCATGACCTGTCCGGCGGGCACGGCCACCTTCTCGGCGTACCCGCCGCCGGCCAGGAGTGCGCACACCTCGTCGCCGACGGCCAGGCCCTCGACGCCCTCGCCCACGGCCGAGATCCGCCCCGAGCACTCGAGGCCGAGGATCTCCGACGCGCCGGGCGGGGGCGGGTAGTGCCCCTTGGACTGCAGCAGGTCGGCGCGGTTGACGGCCGTGGCCGCCACGTCGACCAGGACCTCACCGGGGCCGGGGAGCGGATCGTCGACCTCGGTCAGCTGGAGGGAATCGGGACCGTTGCGATACTCGATGGCCTTCATGCCCTCGACCGTAGCCGCGATGGCCCCGGTCGGCAGCCGGGCTGGGTGTGAGCGGGAGGGGTCCACTACGATGAGCGGCGTCGTCACCGCGTGTTCCACGTGGAACCACGCACTCGAGCGTGTCGCGGCCGACGACGGGGAAGTGTGGCAGAGCGGCCGAATGCACTCGCCTTGAAAGCGAGCGTGCCTCAACAGCACCGGGGGTTCAAATCCCTCCACTTCCGCCCCTGGGTGGGTTCAGGAGTAGAAGCCCTCCCGCAGGTTGATGCCGTGCTCGACCCACGCCTTCAGGGCGGTGAGCATCATCGTCCACCCTGCGCAGTTGCCGAAGGCGTTCTCCGCGCCGCCGGGCGTCACGCGCCAGGCCCTCTCGGTGATCGTGACCAGCGTTCGTGCACCGTCGTCGATCGGTTCGAACTCGAAGACCGTGGTGGTGTCGTGTTCGGTGGCGTCGACTCCCTCCCACCTGATGACCAGGCGCCGGGGCGGGTCCGCCTCGACCACCGTCACCGGGAAGCGACCCGGGAAGTCGGCGAAGTCCCACGACACCTGTGTGCCCGGTTCGAGTCGGCCGCGCGCGCCTCCGGTCGCGAAGTAGCGGGACAACTGCTCGGGGTCGGCCACGGCCTCGTAGACGGCGTCGACGGGCCGCGCCACGCGCCCCGAGACGGTGAAGGTCAGTTCTTTCAGCTCTCCAGACATGTTGTATATTTACAACATGTCTGTCGGTGAGCGCAAGGGTCCGGGCGATGACGACGCCGTGTTCAAGGCCCTCGCCGCCCCGATCCGGCGTCGCATGCTGGACGCGCTCAAGGACTCACCGCGCACGACCGGCGAGCTCTGTGCCCTGTTCGCCGAGAGCGACCGCACCACGGTGCTGCAGCACCTGCGCGTGCTCGAGCGGGCCGACCTGGTGACGGGGCGCAAGGTGGGTCGCGAACGCCACCTGTCACTCGCGCCGCTGCCGATCAAGCGGATCCACGACCGGTGGATCGGTGAGTACGCCCGCGCGGCGGTCGATCTGCTCGACCGACTCGACGAACCAGGCGAATAATGACCTGTTTACACACAGCGGTCACTGCTGGGATGATCTGAGAGGTCATCGTGGTGAGCGCGAGGGTCCGTCCACCGCCGTCGAACGGCGACCCGGCTCGCACATCATCATCCTTAGAGCGCGACGAACCGCCTGGAGTGCGACATGGTCGGCACGAGCACCGCCATCCGTCAGACGCGTGGGGGTGTCGCGTGCGCCCTCACCCTCCTGTTCCTGTTCTGTGCCGGTCTCGGCGCCGGTGCGGGATCGGCCGGAGCCCAGTCCGCGGCCCCGCCACCAGTGCCCCTCCCGTCCGCCGACCCGTTCTACACCCCCGACGGACCGATCGCCGATCTCGCGCCGGGAACGGTGATCGAGAGCAGGACGATGACCTACGGCTCGCTCGAGTTCGCCACACCACTCACCAGCACCCAGGTGCTGTACCGGACCACCGACCAGGCGGGCGCCCCGAGCGCCACGGTCGCGACGATCCTCAGACCCCTGGTCCCGGGGCCGCCGAGGGTGATCTCCTACCACATGGCCTACGACGCCCTCGGCGCTCAGTGCGACCCCTCGTACACCCTGACCGGGAACGGAACGCCCGGTCAGGCGGGCATCGCCGAGCAGGGCGTGATCGCCGGGTACCTCGCGGCCGGGTTCACCGTGGTCGTCCCCGACTACGAGGGGCCCGACCTGGAGTGGACGATCGGGCGCCAGTCCGCGCACGCCGCCCTGGACGGCGTCCGCGCCACCATCGCCCACCTCGGACTGCCCGCCGCGACCCCGGTCGGACTGGCCGGATACTCCGGCGGGTCCGTCCCCACCCAGTGGGGTGCCGAGATGGCGCCGACCTACGCCCCGGAACTCAACATCGTCGGCGCGGCCGCCGGAGGGCTCCCGGTGAACGTCGCACACAACCTCCCCTACGTGAGCGGGAGCACCACGTGGGCCGGGGTCATCCCCGCACTGGTCGTCTCCTACCAGCGCGCCTACGGCATCGACACCGACAGCTTCCTCTCCGACTACGGACGCCAGCTCGTCGAGACGGTCAGCTCGGAGTGCATCAACGCCTTCGCCGCCGACTACCCCGGACTCACCGACGCCCAGATGGTCCGCGCCCCGTACACCTCCCTGCTGGACATCCCGGCGGTGGTGAGCGCGATCGGGGACAACGTCATGGGCTCCACCGGCACACCGCGGGTCCCGATGCTGCTCGCCGTGGGCAACGTCGACGGGATCGGGGACTCGGTCATGGTGACCGCGGACGTCGCCGGCCTGGCGTACGAGTACTGCACCCGCGGCGTCGCCGTCACCTATGCGCAGTACGACGGCCTCGGGCACTCCGAGGCCTTCGTGCCCTTCCAGGTGCAGACAGCCCAGTTCCTCACCGACCGGTTCGCCGGCGTCGCCCCCACCTCCAACTGTCAGGGGACCTGACCATGTCGACCTTCTTCTCCGCCCGCCCCCACCGCGCACTGAGCAAGGGCTTCTACAAGGACCCCGACTTCGACTACGAGGTGCGGTGTCTTCTCGGCGCCGTCGCCTACGGCGCCGCCGAGGCCGGCGAGATCCTGGCGACCGTCGACGACGTCGGCGACGGCGATCACGACCACTGGTTCCGGGCCTGGCACGACCTCGGGAGCAGGGTCCACGCCGCGGCGGACCGCGAGGCGGCGGCAGGGCGGACGGTGACCGCGTCGGCGGCCTACCTGCGCGCGGCCACCTACCTCGCGGTCGCGGTGAACGCGGCGAGCGGCCTGCAGTCCGAGGACGAGCTGACGTCCACCTTCCGCCTGCAGCGATCGAGCTGGGAGCGCTTCGTCGACACCACCGACCGGATCGTCGAGCGCGTGACGATCCCCTGGGAGCAGGACCCGATGCCCGGGTGGTTCCTCCGGCCGTCCACCGATCCGGAACCCCGTCGGACGCTGGTCATGGTCAACGGCAGCGACGGTGCGACCAGCGGGCTCTGGCACAACGGCGCGGCCGGCGCGCTCGCTCGCGGATACAACGTGCTGCTGTTCGACGGGCCGGGGCAGCAGTCGATGCTGTTCGAGCGCGGGATCGGTTTCCGCCCGGACTGGGAGTCGGTTCTCGCCCCCGTCGTCGACCTCCTCCTGGGTCGCTCGGACGTCGACCCCGGGAGGCTCGCCGTCTACGGGATCAGTCAGGGCGGGTACTGGGTGTCGCGGGCTCTGGCCTACGAACACCGCTTCGCCGCCGCGGTCGCCGACCCCGGTGTCGTGGACGTGGCGGCGTCGTGGACCACACACATCCCGTCCAACCTGATGTCGCTGTTCCGGGCGGGCAAGAAGGAGGCGTTCGACCGCGACATGTCCCTGGGGATGAAGTTCTCCGCCTCGACCGCGCGGACGTGGGCCTTCCGCGCCCGACCGTACGGGGAGACCGGGTACTTCGACACCCTTGCCGCGGTCCACCGCTATGCGCTGACCACCGACGAGATGGCGGCCATCACCACCCCGCTGCTCGTGACCGATCCCGAGGACGAGCAGTTCTGGCCCGGCCAGTCCGAGCGACTCGCCGCCGGCGCGGGCGGCCCCACCGAACTGGCGCGGTTCACCGCCGCCGAGGGCGCCAACTTCCACTGTCAGCCGTTGGCCAGACAGCTCACCGACGCGAGGATGTTCGGTTGGCTCGACTCGGTCCTGGCCTGACCGCCTGACCGCCTGACCGCCTGACCGCCCGACCACCGGGTCCGCCGCCCGCGAGAACGCGGTCAGGCGGTCGTCTCGTGCAGTTCCGCCGCCGACACGTGGCGGATGATCTCGAGCACCCGGGGGTAGGCGCGGGAGTCCCCGGACACCAGCGAGACGTGGTCCTCGTCGTTGAACATGACCAGCTTGGCCTTCCCGCCGGCCCGGGTGACCGCGTCCACGTAGCGCTGGGAGTTCTCGGGCGCCACGGTCACGTCGCGGGCCCCGTGCATCGCGACCACCGGTGTGCCGGGGTCGATGTTCTGGATGGGGTCCACCTTCGCGTACCGCCCCGGGACCTCCGCCGGGGTGCCACCGATCGCCGTGACGATCCTGTCGTCGCCGTGGGTGGCCGCGTAAACCATGTCCAGGGGACCGGCGATCGAGACCACCCGCGTCGGGCGGAACGCCGGCTTCGCGCCGACCTCGTCGTCGTCGAGCAGGTGTCGGGTGCCGCCCCACACGGCGAGTTGGGCTCCCGCGCTGTGTCCCACCACCAGTTCGTCGTCGGTGGTGATCTGCGGGAACCTCTTGTCCACCTCGACCACGTGGTCCAGTGCGCTCGCGACGTCGTGGAAGGTGGTCGGCCATCCACCGCCGGAGCCCACCCGCCGGTATTCGATGTTGTAGACGGCCATCCCGCGGCTGGCGAGTTTGCGGGCGAGCGGATCGAAGGAGTCGGCCCCGATCTGGTCCTGCCACGCCCCGCCGTGGATGAGGACCGCCAGGGGGATCGAGTCGACCCGCTGTTCCCCGGCGGGCAGGTAGAGATCAGCCCAGTTCTGGTCCGGATCGGGGGAGCCGTGCGTGGGGTACTCGAACCGCTGGACGGTCACCTCGTCGAGCCTCGCCGGGGCGCCCGGATCGGTCACCACCACCGGCGCCGCGCCGGTGGACACACATCCGGAGCCCAGCGCCAGGACGGTGGTCAGGCCCATGCTGATCCGCGCGGCTCTCCTCGGGCGGGAACAACGACGTCGCTGTGGCATGGGCACCAGTTTTCTCAGGATGAGTACAGGTCGAAGGCGGACCGGCTCGTGCTGGACGCGTCGGCCGATCGCGCCGATCCGGTGGGGGGCCCGGATCGGGTGATGAAATCGATCTTAGAATGCGCGACGCGAAAATACTAAGAAGCACCCGGAGTGGGAGGTGGTCCCCACCGGGTCGGCTACCGGACGACCCGGACCCGTCCCGGCTCAGGGGCGCTCAGCGGGCCCTCGTCCTCCACGTACCGGAGCAGGGCGTCGATGTCCGTGAGTCCGGCCTCGCGGCGATCCCCGCGCTCGGCGAGGGGCGAGCCGTTGAACTCCGGGGAGGCGAGGAACTCGTTGACCACGACGGTGTACTCGCGGGCCGGATCGACTGGTTGGTCGTCGACCCGGAGTTCGGTGACCCTGGCGCCGACCGGTCGACGTGCATCCACGGTGTAACTCACGTTCGACGAGACCGCCGGCCCGTTGTCGCCGATGTCGTCGGCGAAGTGGTCGAACGCCGCCTGGAGCTCCCGGCCGGTCACGGTCACCAGGTAGAGGCGGTCGCCGTAGGGCTGCACGGTGTGCAGGGTCGCGTAGTTCAGGGGGCCCTGCGGCAGGTCCGTGCGTAGCGAGTCCGGGTTGGACAGAGCGAGCTGCGCACCCCGGCCCCGGGTGGCGTGGAGCTGGCAGTCGGCGATGACGTCCGCCAGGGGGGACTCCCCGTTGGCGTCCATCCGCCGGGGGATCGTCTCGGTGGCGGCGCCCAGGGGCGTGCGGGCCGCCGGGGCGGCGGCGGCTCCGGCCTGGCGCACGAGTTCCTCGGTGCCGGGATCGGGTTCGATGTCGAGGTTCACCGTCTGGTTGAACGCCGAGGTCTGGGGACGGATCACGTCGCCGGTGGCGGGGTCGACCGCGAGGTCGACGACGGTGACCGACCGGCCGTGGGACGCGGGCGCCACCACCACCCGCTCGTCGTTCTCCGCGTCCCGCACCCGGCAGGTCGCGGGACCGCCCGAGGCGCCGACGATCAGCGCGTCGACGGCGGGGTCCAGGCGTTTGACCAGGTCCAGGTCGGTGAGTTCGTCGGGGCAGGCGCCGGGGTCGAGGTTGCCGTGCACGGTGGTGGACTGCACCAGGCCCACGATCGCCTCCACGCCGAGGAACTGCAGCGCCTCGACGGTCTCGTTGACCGCCTTGACGGGGTCGGCGAGCCGGGTCGTGGTCTCCGGGGCGCTGTCGGAGGGCAGCGTGACGGCCACGACCCCCACGCGGACGTCGCCGATGCGGTGGATCGCGAAGGGGAAGGTGGGAGCCGCGTCGGGGGAGGGGACGACGTTGGAGGCCAGGAACGGGAAGGCCGCGCCGCGGAACGGTGGCAGGGGCGGGTCCACCCGGCAGTCCTGCTCGGTGCGGCACCCCGGACGGACCAGGGAGCGGACGTGGTCGGCACCCTTCTCCAGCTCGCGCCTCCCGACTCCGGCGCCGTCCACGCCGAGACGGTTGAAGAACTCGATGGTCGGCCGGTCGCCCAGCAGCGCCGCCTCCGGAGCGGTCCCACCGATGGAGTCTCCGGTGGCCAGGAGCATCGCGTCACCTGCCTGGTCGCGCAGCTTGCCCACGGTGGCGGCCAGGTGGGCCCCCCCGCCCGCCGGCCGTACGTTTCCCGAGCCGTCCCGGAGTTGGCCCTGGAACCCCACCGGCCGGGTCAGCGCACCGGAGAACTCGCCGATGCCGAGGATGCGCACCGACTGGGCCTCCTCCGAAGGCGTCCAGGGTCGGCCGGACTCGCCGGTGCGGGCACCGGCGAGCGGGGCGGCGGCGAGGGTGAGGACCAGGGCGCCGATGGCCACGATCACCAGCGTGGCGAGCGCGGTCCGGCGGAGCGAGGGGGAGCCCGGTCCGAGAAGGTCTGCCGATGGACGTGAGCCGGACCATACGCGGGTGCCGACCAGCGAGTAGTTCATGTCGTCCCATGAACTCTGCTGTCTCATCCGGCTCCTTCGATGTCCTTCGGTGTCGATACGTCGCGGGCACGCGTGATCACGAGCGGGAGTACCGCTCTGCGCACGCGAACCCCGCCCACTGTGCCGGTGTGAGGTCACGGGAGCCCGCCGGAACAGTCACGTTCCGGTCACAAAAGCGCGTGCGGCATCGATCAGGCGGTCGTTCTCCGCCGCGTCGCCGATCGTCACCCTCACCCCGTGGCCGGCGAAACACCTGGTGACGACGAGGTGGTCGCGGCAGTGCGAGTCGAATGCGGCCGCGGTGTCACCGAGCGGCAGCCACACGAAGTTGGCCTGGCTCTCCGGCACGGCGTGACCGAGATCGATCAGCGCGTCCCGGACCCTCGTTCGTTCGGCCACCACCGCGTCCGTGCGGGCGCGGAGTTCGTCGCCCGCGTCGAGGCAGGCGATCCCGGCGGCCTGGGCGAGCGAGCTCACCGAGAACGGGACGACCATCTTCCCCACCGACACCACGAGGTCCGCCGGCCCGGTCAGGTAGCCCACGCGCAGCCCGGCCAGGCCGTACGCCTTGGAGAACGTGCGCAGAGCCACGACGTTGGGCCTGGCCATGGACTCGGCCACACCGTCGACCGGGTTCTCGGACCGGACGTACTCGTAGTACGCCTCGTCCAGCGCCACCGTGACCCGCTCGGGGACCCGGTCGAGGAACGCGGTGAGCTCGGCGTGGGAGACCGCCGGCCCGGTGGGGTTGTTGGGGGTGCACACGAAGATCAGCCGGGTCCGGTCGGTCACGGCGTCGGCGATCGCGTCGAGGTCCAGGGTGCCGTCGGTCCGGTTCGGGACCGCGACCGGGACGGCGTGCGCGATACGCGCGATGATGGGGTACGCCTCGAACGATCTCCAGCCGAAGAGGACCTCGTCGCCCGGCGCGCACACCGCCTGGACGAGTTGCTGGCACAGGGCCACCGATCCGCAGCCCGCGGTGACGTTCCGTGCCGGGATGTCCAGGAACTCCGACAGTCGCGACACCAGCGCACCGGCGGTGATGTCCGGGTAGCGGTTCGCCCCGGCCGCGGCCTCCGCGATGGCCGCCGCCACGCTCGGCAACGGGCCCGCGGTGGTCTCGTTCGAGGCGAGTTTGACCGCACCCGGGACGGTGGCGCCGGGGACGTATGTGGGGATGGCGTCGAGGTCGCTGCGCACGTCGGGGGACATGCGTACAGAGTAGGACCACCGGATGACGGCGGGGTGTCCGGCCGTTTTGCGCACCGCGCCGACCGGTGTGTACTGTTATCCCTCGTTGGCTCAGCAGAGCCTCCAGGAGGCGTGCCAGAGCGGCCGAATGGGACTCACTGCTAATGAGTTGTCCTCCTTAAAGGGGACCGGAGGTTCAAATCCTCTCGCCTCCGCCATGCCGGAGCACCGGGTGACCGGTTGAACTGGCACGACAGATGAATAATGCGCCCGTAGCTCAATGGATAGAGCACTTGACTACGGATCAAGAGGTTAGGGGTTCGAGTCCCTTCGGGCGCACAGCAGCGGTACCGGCAACGCCCTCGTCCACGCGGACGGGGGCGTTCGTCGTTCGTCCCCCCGCCGACGACTCACCGGGCCGCGGTCGTGTCCCGCCGATGCGCCCGGAGGGTCTCGACCTGGTCCCAGATCACGATCACCCAGACGGTGGCGATGACACTCCATCGGATCGCCGCGGCCGGCAGGTCGTCCCCGCCGGCCGAGACGAGGTCGGGGTGGATCACCGAATCCTGGCTCAGGACCAGGGCCGTGAGGAAGGCGCCGAACGCGACGTCGGAGACCACCTCGACAGCCAGTCGCCGCCGGGAGGCCCCCGGGCGGGCCAGGCGCCGGATCTGTACCAGTGCCAGCACCCCGATCAGGGCCAGGTAGCCCGCGAGCCAGACGGTGGGGATGTCCGGATTCACCACCGGTTCGCCGCCGTTGAGGTGGCCGATGTAGAGGAACGTCGACGGCACGAAGGGCACGGCGGCCAACACCGCGAGGAGGTTCAACGAGACGATCGCGTCGATGCGGGTGTCCGGCCGGGCCCGCGGATGGTCGAGTTCCGACGGGTCCCAGGTGGCCGACGTGGTGAGGGGGTTGCGGTCGCCCTCGGGCGTGGCCCGCTCGACGATCACCACGATCAGCGTCCAGGCCGCGAACGCCCACAGCAGGGCGGACACCACCCCGCTGACGACCTCACCGATGAGGCCACCCAACTCGGCCTGTGGGGCCGTCACCACGTAGACGATCGCGCTCGTGAGTGCCGCCAGGGCGCCGACGATCGGCAGGAGCCAGCGCACGACACGCAGCCACGCCGGGTAGACCTCGGGGCCGATGAGGTAGTGCCGTGTGCCCGAGTAGCGGCGCGCCAGCGCGGCGGGGTCACCGAGCCGGCCGAGCACGGCGCGCTCGATCGAGTCGGGGTCGGGCGGTGCGTCGCCGTCGCCGGGCCGGTCGAGCTCGGCCGCGACCATGTCGTCGATGGTCGCGGAGATCTCGGCGGAGATGTCGTCGCTCGCGCTGCCCGGCAGCCGCCGGACCACCTCGGCGATGTAGCGATCGGTCAGGGTGGACATCACGTCTCCGCCTTTCGCAGATCGGTGTAGGCGGCGCCCAGTGCCCGCCATTCGGAGTGGAGCACGTCGGCGGTCTCGGCACCGAGCGCGGTGGTCTCGTAGTACTTGCGGGGTCGGGGTTCCTCGGTCCGCCAGGTGGAGGTGAGCAGCCCCTGCCCCTCCAGGCGACGCAGCAGTGGGTAGAGGGTGTTGGCCTCGGTCGAGATCCCGGCCTCGGCCAACGTGGTGAGCAGGGCGTACCCGTATCGCGGTCGGCTGCAGGCCAGCAGGCTCGCCAGGACCACCGAGCCGCGCCGGAGTTCCTGCAGGTGGGTCCCCAACACCGCGTCCACGCCGTCGCTCATGCCTCACACGGTACTGTGCGGCACACAGTATGTGAAGGGGGGTCCGCAGGGACACCCGGCTCGAGACCGGAACGGTGATCGTCGACCTGGAGGGCGACCGCCCGCCGCTGCCCCCGCCGTCGCGGCCGAGGTCGTGTGCCGGGGCCGGGGGTGGGGCCGACGGTACGACGACGACGAGACGGGCCGCTTCGTAGGCTGTGCCGATGTCCCAGCCCGCTCGAGATGCGCTCCGCCGCAATGCCGGCCATCTGGCGTCGGTGGCACTGGTGATCATGTGGAGTTCGGGCTACGTCGGCGCGGAGCTCGGGACCCGGACCGGTGGGACCTCGCTGCAGCTGCTCGGCTGGCGGTTCTCGATCCTCGGGGTCCTGCTGCTCTCGGTCTGCCTGGTGCTCGGTGTGCGGTTGACCGACCGGCGGGCGTGGGCGCGGCAGGCGGTGCTGGGTCTGTTCAGTCAGGCCGTGTTCCTGTTCATGATCTTCGAGGGTGTCGCCCGCGGCGTCGACGGCGGGACGGCGGCGCTGATCGCTGCGCTGCAGCCACTGCTCGTGGCGACGGTCGCGGGCAGGTTCCTCGGGGAACGGACCACACCGGTCATGTGGATCGGCATGCTGCTCGGGATGGCGGGCGTCGTGGTGGTGGTCTCGGGCGGCCTGGGCGCCGGCAGCGCCCCGTGGTGGGCCTACCTGTTCCCGGTGGCCGGGATGCTGAGCCTGGCCACGGGGACGGTCCTCACCCAGCGCCTCAGGCCCACGGAGACCCTGCTCCAGTCCATCACCATGCAGTCGGTCGTCGCGGCGGTGGCACTGGTCGCCGCGATGCTGCTGGCCGGGCAGGGCGCGGTGCCCGCCGAGCCCGAGTTCTGGGTGGCGGTGGCCTGGCTGGTGTTCCTGTCCACGCTCTGCGGGTACGTCCTCTACGTGTTCGTCACCCGAACCCGGGGCGCCACGGTCGCCAGCGTCCTGCTCTATCTGACCCCGCCGACCACCATGGTCTGGGTGTGGCTGATGTTCGGGGTGCCGATCACTCTTCTCGCGGTGGTCGGTATGGCGGTCAGCGCGGTCGGCGTGATCCTGGTGCTGCGGTCCCGGGCCGCGGCGCAGGCGGAGCGCGAACGGCGGTAGGGCCCGGCAGGGAGCCTGTGGACGGGGGGACCCGGACGGGAGACTATTCAGGGGTGAACCCGGAACAGCCCGACCACGTCCAGCGCACACTCGCCGACCTCGACGCGAGGCTCGGGCGGATCACCGCCGAGGTGGCGGAGGTCCGGAGCGGACTGGCGGCGCTCGGTCGGCAGGCGCGGCCCGTGCAACCGGACCAGCCCGTCCAACCCCTGCAGCCGCCCCACCCCGCCCCGGGGGCGCCTCGCCCCGGCCCCCGACCCGCCTACGCGCAGCCTCCCGGCCCCGGGCGGGACTCGGTGTGGCGAGCAGGGGCCCCGCAGACCGGTGGTCCCGCGCTCGGCGGGTACCGCCCTGCCGGTCCGGTGGACGGGCCCCACCCGCAGCCGGGCCCCGCCCCTGCAGGGCCCGGGTGGCAGCGGCGCACCGCGCAGGCCCGCCCGCGCCGGGCGCCACGGTTCACCGCGGCCACGGTGATCGCCGCGATCGGCGGCTCCGTGATGCTGGCCGGGATCGCGTTCCTCCTGGTGGTCGCCATCCAGGCAGGGCTCTTCCCGCCGATCGCCCGGGTCGTCGCCGCGGCGGTGCTGGCGCTGGTGCTGGTCGGGCTGGGGTTGTGGTTGCAGTCCCGCCACGAGGCCACGCCCGAGCGCCCGATCAACCCCGGCGCGTTGGCCCTGGTCGGCACCGGTCTGGCGGCGGCCATGCTGGACGTGATCGCATGCACGACCCTCTATCAGTGGATCCCTGTGCCGGCGGCGTACATGTTCGTCGGCGGGTTGGCGCTCGCGGGTATGGCCCTGGCGCAACGATGGTCCTCGGGACTGCTCGCCTGCCTGGTCTCGGCCGGCACGATGGTGCTGGCCCCGTTCATCTCCACGGGCGTCGAGCTCCCCGTCTTCCTCGTGATCCTGGCCATCGCGACCGCCGTACTCGGCGCCGAACTCGGGATCGCGGTCAGGGTGGTGTGGTCGGTGTTCCCGGCACCGGTCCTCGCGGGCTACCTCACGCAGACGCATCTCCACGACCGGGGCGAACAGATCGCGCTGATCGTGGCGGCCCTGGTCTTCGCCGCGGTGGGCGTCGGGGTGGCCTGGGTCGACTCCGTGCGCCGCCGCCCGGCCCCGGAGAACGCGGCCCTCGTCGTTGTCCCCACCGCCGTCCCCCTCCTGCTCCTCTCCGGACTCGTCCTCCTGCGGCCGGGCTGGCCGGTCGGGGTGGTCCTGGCCGCCGCCTACCTCACCGTCGCCGTGCTCGCCGGACGCCGAGCCCACGAGTCGGGACCGGTGCTGCTGTCCGCCGTCTCGGGGGTCGTGGGCAGTGCGCTGCTGTTCGGCGCCTGGGTGGAACTGGGCGGACGGGAGATGACGAGCCTCGCACTCACCCTCAGCGCCACCGGGTACCTCGTGGCCGCGGGCCTGTGGGGTCGCCGCTGGGTGGACTGGGTGGCCGGCATCGGCGCCGCCATCGCACTGATCGTGTACCTGGTCGTCAACGAGCCGTTCCTCGCGCTCGACGAGCGTCTGGCGGTCCGCGAGCTGACCTACTGGGACGTGGTGGCGGCGTTCGCGGTCACGGTGCTCGCCGTCGCCGCGACGTGGTGGGCCTCCCGGCGGGTGCCCCGCCAGGCGTCCAGGGTGGTGATGGCGGGTGCCGTGGTGGCGCTGCTGGCCTTCTCGGTGATGGTCGTGGCGGCCGGAGTGGTGATCGGTGACCTGGCGGGCGCGGCGCGCAACGGCTTCCTCGTGGCCCACCTGGTGGTCACCGTGCTGTGGATCAGCTGCGCGGCCTGGTTGGTCCTCACGCCGAGGCCCCGGCTCTCGGACGCCCGCAGGATCGGCTTCGTCCTGGGGTCGCTCGCCCTCGCCAAGTTGCTGTTCCTCGACCTGGCCACGCTGCCCGGTCTGTTCCGTGTGCTGTCCTTCATCGCGGTGGGCGCGGTGATGTTGGCCGTGGCCGTCCGCTACCGCAGGGACACCGAGCCGTCCGGGAGCGGATCCCCCACGTAGACGCGGAAGGCGCGCGGTTCGGCGCCGGACATCAGGACCTCGACCTCGGGGTGGTCGACCTCGTCCGGATCGTCCGAGGGCAGGCTCCAGACCACTTCGCCGGAGTCGGTGAGTTCTCTGAGCGCGAGGCGCGTGGCGCGCACCCACGTCACGTGCCTGAGTGCCGGCTCATCACGGAGCTCGTCTTCGGCCATGCCCTCCCGGAGGTCGACCATGAGACGTTCCCCGTCGGGAGCCTCGTACGCGGTGCACACGTGGTCGACGAGGACGGACAGTGGCCACGACGGACCGGAGCCGAGCAGATCGACGATGATCATGCGCGCATCGCCGACCTGGCAGGCCGTCGGTGTGGTGAGGACGTGGAGCCTGTCGGCGACGTCCTCCGTGATCTCGATGAACTGAACGGTCATGATGAACCCCTGTTCCGGCGCGACGGTCGACGGCGGACCGCGAGGCGCGGCCCGGGCCGACGTCGACTGTGACGTAGATCATACAATACGTCGGTGGCCGACGAGTCTCGGCCAGATGACGATCCCGGAAACAAGCACGTGGGATCCCGTCGGAACCGCAGGTCAGTGGATAGGCTCGACCGCGTGACCACTCTGCAGACCGGGCCCTCAGACGACACCACGGCTGGGCAGTCCGACGCCTTCACGCTGTCCTATTCCGGGTTTGATCCCGGCGAGGAGGGGCTGCGCGAGACGCTCACCTCGACGGGCAACGGGTACCTCTGCACGCGGGGCGCGGCCGAATGGGAGGACGCCGACGGTGTCCACTACCCCGGGACGTACGTCCACGGCCTGTACAACCGCGCGACCACCATGCTCGGCGGCGTCCCGGTACACAACGAGGACCTGGTCAACCTGCCCAACTGGCTGCCGCTCAAGCTCCGGATCGGCGGCGCGGAGGTGCTCCGGCTCGCAGAAGTGGAGATTCTCGACTACAGGCACGAACTCGACCTGCGGTCGGCCACGCTCACCCGGCGGCTGCGGTTCCGGGACAGGGAGGGTCGCGAGACCGAGTTGGTCAGTCGGCGGTTCGTCTCGATGGCCTCGATGCACCACGCCTACCTCGAGTGGACGATCACCCCGCTCAACTGGTCGGGAGAGGCCGAGGTGGTCACCGCGCTCGACGGTCGGGTCACCAACGACGGCGTGCCCCGCTACCGCCAGCTCGAGAGCGACCACCTGCGCCCGGGGAGCACGCTCTTCCCGGAGCCCGAGGTCATCGCCATCAAGGCCCACACGCGGCAGTCCGAGGTGGTCGTCAGCCTGGCCGCCCGGACCCTCGTCCACACGGACGGGGAGAGGATCGACGTACCGCGGGCGGATTTCCGGACCTCCGACTACATCCAGCAGACACTGCGTCTGGACCTCGAGCGCGGGGTCGCGGTGACGGTCGAGAAGTCGGTGTCGCTGTTCACCTCGCGCGACCCCGCCACCGGGAACACCATGACGCGCGCGCACCGGTCGGTGATCCGTGCCCGGCCCTTCGACGCCGCCTACGCGCACCACTGCGAGGCATGGGGCCGGTTGTGGCAGGCGTGTGACATGCGGGTGTTCGGCGACGACGAGGCGCAGCACCTGCTGCGGGTCCACATCAGCCACATCCTGCAGACCTGCTCTCACCACACCGCGGACCTGGATGCGGGGGTGCCCGCCCGCGGGATCAACGGGGAGGCCTATCGCGGCCACATCTTCTGGGACGAGCTGTTCGTCTTCCCCTTCCTCACCTTCCGGACCCCCGATGTCACCCGGGGACTGTTGATGTACCGCTACCGCCGCCTGTCGGAGGCGCGGGCGGCGGCCGACGCCGCCGGCTACGAGGGCTTCATGTTCCCGTGGCAGAGCGGGTCACTGGGAACCGAGGAGACCCAGGAGGTCCACCTCAACCCGATGTCCGGTCGCTGGGACGAGGATCTGTCGCACAATCAGCGCCACGTGAGTGCGGCCATCTTCTACAACGTCTGGCAGTACGTCACGCTCACCGAGGACACGATGTTCCTCGAGTACCGGGGGGCGGAGATGATGCTCGGCATCGCCCGCTTCTGGTCGTCGATCGCCCACTACTCGCCGGAGCGGGACCGCTACGAGATCCACGGCGTGATGGGGCCGGACGAGTACCACGAGAAGTACCCCGGGGCGTCGGAGGCGGGTCTGCGGAACAACGCCTACACCAACGTCTTCGTGGCCTGGATCTGCGACATCGCCGCGAGCCTGCTCGACCTTCTGCCCGAACCCCGGGCGGACGAGGTGCGCGCCCGGCTCGAACTGCGTGACGAGGAGGTCACGCGGTGGAAGGACATGAGCCGGAAGATGTTCGTCCCGTTCCACGACGGGGTGATCAGCCAGTTCGAGGGGTATGAGGACCTCGTGGAGTTGGACTGGGACTCCTACCGCGCCCAGTACGGCGACATCCAGCGATTGGACCGGATCCTCAAGGCCGAGGGGGACACCCCCGACCGGTACAAGCTCGCGAAGCAGGCCGACGCGGTGATGCTGTTCTTCCTCTTCAGCGACTCCGAACTCAGGCGCATCGTCGGACGGCTCGGTTACGACTTCCCGGCCGACGCCGCCAGGCGCACCATCGAGTACTACGACCGTCGGACCTCGCATGGATCGACCCTGTCCTACATCACCCACGCCGGCGTGCTGGCGCGCTTCGATCCGGACGCCTCCTGGGAGCGGTTCAAGGTGGCGTTGGCGAGCGACGTCAACGACATCCAGGGCGGCACCACCCGCGAGGGGATCCACATGGGGGTGATGTCCGGGACGGTCGATCTGGTCCAGCGGTTCTACGCGGGCATGCGGGTCAGTGGCGGGATGCTGCGCCTCGACCCCAACCTGCCCAGCGGCATCGACGGTGTGTCCTTCGACATGACCTACCTGCGTTCCCCGCTGACGGTGACGGTGATGAGGGACCGGGTCACGGTCCAGCACCGCGACGGGGTGATCGACGCGATCCCCGTCAAGGTCCGGGTGGGTCGGGAGGAACGGATGGTCGCGGTGGGCGGGGAGGAGACGTTCAGCCTGACGTGACGCCCGGTCAGTCCGACGTGACGCCCGATCAGTCCGACGCGACGCCCGGCCCGGAGGGGGACGCGGCCGGGTACGGCCTCCGGTCCGGCGTGAGGTCGTGCCTCGCGCGGCGCCGTTCCTCTCTCTCCCGGTGGCGGGCGGCGTGGCGTTCCCTCTCGCGTTCGGTCTCCACCTCGTGGTCGTACGGGTTCCCCCGGAAGCGACGGATCGAGTAGGCGATCAGAATCAGGCCGATGAGGCCGGAGGCGATCAGGCTCCCGCCGGTGCCCCATCCGCCGATGAACCACCAGTCGGGGTCGAAGGGCCACCACCGTGGCGCCGGGGGGTGCTCGCCCCAGTAGATCCCGAGTCCGACCAGCCACGCCACGCCGAGCACCGACGCGGTGATCCTCGGCCAGGTCTGCACCCCTCGGGACGCGCCCTCGAGGGCCATGCGTTTGACGGGGTCGACCCGCTTCTCGAACCACTCGTATTGCTGGGAGAGCACCACCATGCCCGCGAACAGGGTGAGCAGCCCGGGGCCGGGCAGGAACAGGGCGGCGATTCCCAGCACGACCAGCGTCCACCCGAGTGTCTCGAGTGCGAGGCGCTTGGCCGCGACGTAACCGAGTCTTCTCACCAGACCATGGTGGCAGAGATCGGCCGGGACGGTACCGCGGCGAGGTCAGGCCGGGACCGGGGAACCGAAGGCCCGTGCCGCTGTGACGCCCGCCTCGAGGTCGACCTCGGGCCAGCCGTCGGGGGAGTGCAGGACGGCCGCCAGATCCCGGGCGGACAACCGCGCCCCGGCCGACAGGAGTGCGTCGACCGCGCCGGTCGACGGGGCGTCGAGGAGGGTCTCGTCGGCCAAGTCGTCGACGATGTCCCGGACGGCCGCGGCGGTCACCGGGTAGATCTCCGGGTCGAAGCCGTCGTCGGTCGGCTGGTCCAGCCGCCACCAGGTGGCGCCGTCCCAGCCGTACAGGAAGCCCAGGTAGAGGCCCTTGGACCGGGCGTGCTCGACCCCGCGTCTCCACCATCCTGGGGCGTCGCCGACGAGGTCCGTCCCGGCCTCTCCGGCGCGCCCGCTGCCCTCGGTGAGGGAGAACTCGTGGTGCCAGCCGGCGAGGAGCGCGCGCCCCTCGCCGGGCCGGACGAGGGCCATCCACATCCCGTCCGCGCCCGCCCAGTGCAGGGCCGAGGGGGTGGGCGGCGAGTGCTCCAGGCCCACCGCGGCGCGCACGGCGGCGTCCACGGCGAGGAGGGCGGCGATGTCGTCGGGCGTCGAGTCCAGGTCCACCGGGAGCAGGGCCATGCCGGTCACACTAGGCCAATTCCAGGACGCGGTCGATGGCCCGTCGGTGAACACTCGGCGAGTCCGGGATGGCCTGTCGGGACGGTGTCGCGGACCCTCGGACGCCCGTACCGGGTCTGCGCCGCGCGTTCATGTGCGCGACACCTGAACAGCGCGTTCCCGTTTCCCCCGGATCCTAGTGTCCAAGCTCGCGCGTCGGAACGGCCGGCCGCGGGGAGAGGACACCGGAACCATGGGAGAAATCAACATCGATCGTCGGCGATTCCTCGCCGGCGCGGCCGCCGTCGGCGCGGGGGTGTACGTTACCGGCAACCTCACCGGGACCTTCACCGGCTCCGGCGCCACCGCGAGCGCGACGGGCGTCGGCACCGAGGGGTACGGGGACCTTGTGCCGGACCCGAACGGCCTGCTCGATCTGCCGGAGGGCTTCACGTACTCGGTCGTCACCCACGCGGGCGAGCACTCGATGGAGGGCGGCGCGGCGTCCCCGTCCGATCCCGACGCCGCCGGGTACTTCCCGGCCTCCGGCCCCCTCGGTTCCCTCACGGGAGCACTCGGTTCGCTCGGTGACCTGGTAGGTGCGGGGGGTGGCTTCCTCATCCTCAACCACGAGATCGGCGGTAGCGAGCCGCATGTCGTGCCGGTGACCGAGGGCATCACCTTCGACGATCAGGCGGGTGGAGGGTGCACGGTGATCGCCGTCGACTCCCGGGGTGGTCGCAGGTCGCAGTACGTAGGCCTGGCCGGCACGGTGAACAACTGCGCGGGCGGCGTCACCCCGTGGGGCACGTGGCTCACCTGCGAGGAGACCGAACTCCGCGCCGGCGGCAGATCGCTCGCTGGAAAGACCGCGTCGGTGGACCACGGCTGGGTCTTCGAGGTCTCGCCGGACCCGGCGCTCAACCGTGCCCAGGCCACGGTGCCGCTCAGGTTCCTCGGTCGCTTCGCCCACGAGGCGGTCGCGGTGCACCCCACCACCGGCGTCATCTACCTCACCGAGGACGCCGGCAGTCCCAACGGCCACGTGTACCGCTGGACCCCGCCGGCGGGCTTCCGCCCCGGCACCGGCTCGCTCGCGGAGCTCGCCCGCTCCGAGGGCGGGGACACGGCCGGAACCTTCGAGATGATGCGGTGCGTCTCGGGCGGCGCGCACGTACCGGACCTGTCGGTGGCCACCACGGTCGGCACGACCTACCAGGTCGAGTGGGTCGTCGTCCCGGGCCGCGATCGGCTCGCCGAGACCACCTCGATCCGCAAGCAGTCCTACGCCGAGCGCGGAACCCGCTCCCGCAAGCTCGAGGGCGCATGGTGGAAGGAGGGCGCGTACGTGGTGGCCTCGTTCGCCCGGATGGGCGACGGTTCGGCGGCCGAGCACGACGGACAGGTCTGGCGTATCGCGCCGGACGGTGCCTCCATCACGCTGTACTCGATCTTCGGCCGGAACCCGGACCCGTCCGTCGAGCTCGCGGACGGCGGGGGCTTCGACGGTCCGGACAACATCACGGTCTCGCCCCACGGTGGCATCGTGATCTCCGAGGACGGTTCCGGGATCCAGCACGTCGTGGGCGTCGACGAGCGTGGCCGGGCGTACCCCATCGCACGCAACCGCGTGAGCAACTCGGAGTTCGCCGGCCCGGTGTTCAACGAGGACGGTTCGGTGATGTTCGTGTCGATCCAGGGCGACGGTTACACCTTCGCGGTGACCGGCCCCTGGGCGCGTCTGGCCGGTGGTGCCGGGGCCGGCACCGGTTCGCTCGGCAGCGCGGGTCTGGGAGCCTGAGACCCTTCGCCCGGCAGGACGTGTCCGCGCCGCCACCCCCGCAGCCGGGGAGGTGGCGGCGCGGGGCGGCGCGTTCGCCGGTCCGGCTGCGGCGACACCTGACGACTCCTACGGTGTCACCATGAACAGTGTGACCACAGACGACGGCGTTCCCTCCGGCCCACGGCTACCCGGCCTGGTGCAGGCCCTGCTCACACTCTCGGCTCCCGCGGTCGTCTTCCCGGCGGCCGCCAGAAGGTACGGGGTCCCGTTCAAGCTCGACCTGATGCCCAGGGGCCGGACGGTGGTCGCCGTCGCCGATCCCGCGGACGTCAAGGACGTCTTCGCCGGTTCGCCGTCGGTCTTCCACGCGGGCAAGGGCAACGAACTGCTGCGTCCGCTGCTGGGGGAGCACTCTCTCCTCCTCCAGGACGGCGACGAGCACGCGCGCGCCCGCCGGCTCCTCGCGCCGGCGTTCGGGCGCCGCGAGATCGAGGGGTACCGCTCACTGGTCGAGGAGGTCACGACCGAGCAGTTGGACCGCTGGCCGCGATCGGGCCGGGTCCGTGCGCACATCCTGTTCAACGAGCTCACCCTCGAGGTGATCCTGCGCGTGGTCTTCGGGGTGACGGACTCGGCACGTCTCGACCGGATCAGGCCGATCGTGGCGCGGGCGGTGGACGCCGGGCCGGTGGTGATGATCGGAATGGGCATCATGCCGCTGCGCCGCTTCCGGCCGTGGAGCCGGCAGGTCCGGGACCTCGCGACGATCCACGCGTTCCTGGGCGAGGAGATCGAGGCGACCCGCCGTGACCCGGCGCTGTCCGAGCGGCGGGATCTGTTGGCACTGCTGGTGCGGGCGTCCGCCCAGGACGCGCAGGGGTTGTCCGATCAGGAGCTGCGCGACCAGCTGATGACCCTGGTGGCCGCCGGACACGAGACCACGGCCACCGCCATGGCGTGGTCGGTGCTCGAGCTGGCCCGGCACCCCGGGATCCAGGACCGCTGTGTGTCCGAGATCGCCGCCGGCGGCACGGAGTACCTCGACGCCGTGCTCAAGGAGTCCCTGAGACTGCACCCCGTGGTCCCGATGGTGATGCGGGAGCTGCAGGAGCCCGCCACCGTCGGCGGCCGCACCTACCCGCGGGGGATGACCATCTCGCCGTCGATCATCCTGGCCCACCGGGCGCCGGCCGCCTACCCCGGGCCCAAGGAGTTCGATCCCGGCCGGTTCCTCGGCGACGTCCCGACCCCCACCACCTGGTTGCCCTTCGGCGGCGGCGCCCGCCGGTGCATCGGTGCGTCCTTCGCCATGATGGAGGGCGAGGTGATCCTCCGGCAGGTGTTGGAGCGGTATCAGCTCGGCCGCGTGGGCAGTGGCCACGAGTGGCCCAGGGCGCGGAACGTCACGCTGTATCCCTGGCGACGCGCGCGGGTGGAGCTGCGACCGAGGTGACACCGGGTCGCCGCGACGGGCCGATGATGTGCGTTTCGGTGGAGATTTTCCTACCGTAGGAGGGGTGAACGCTTCCCAGTCGCCCTCGCCGCAGGTCGAAGCGCCTCGCGCCTCGGCTCCCCGCATGTACACGTGGATCTCCGAGACGGGCAGGGTGATCGAGCAGGTACGGCTGGTCCGGAAGGGCGATTCCTCCCGCGCCCGGGGCCGGATCGTGTCCGCCGCGCACCCCGACCACCAGGCGTTCACGCTGGAGTACCAGGTCGAGATCGGATCGGACCTGGCCCCTCACCGGGTGCAGCTGACCGTCTCCACCGAGGAATACGAGCGCACCATCGACCTGGTCCGCGACGCCGAGGGATCCTGGCTGCTGGACGACCCCTCCGACACCCGCTCCCGCGTGGGCGGCGACGGGGTGGTCGACGTGGACGTGACGTTCAGCGTGTTCTTCGCCAGCGTCATCAGCCGACGGCTCGGACTGCACTCGCAGCCGGGTTCGGTCGAGCAGCGGGTGCTCTCGGTGGACTCCCTGACGCTCGACGTCACCGAGGACTCGGTCACCTTCTCCAGTGACGACGAGAAGGTCCACGGGATCACGGCCACCGCGGCCACGAGCGCGACCGTCGACTCCGACGGGTTCATCCTCGACGTCACCGGGCTCAGCCGGCGGGTCTGACCTCCAGCCCGGCGGCCCCGGCGGCGCGGAGGTCCGCGAGCCAGCCCGGTGCGCCCGGGGTCACCGACACGGCCGTGCCCGCGCGCCCCGCCTGCGCCTCCTCGTAGGCCCGGCGCGCGCGGTGTCCCTCGTCGACGAGCGCCCCGAGCGCACCCTCGCCGGCCAGCGAGTCGCGGGCGGCCGTGAGATCCGCCAGGCACTCATCGAGGACGGTCAGCAGCGCGTCCCGGTTCGGTTCGCAGATCGCCCGCACGAGGTCGGGCGCGGTGCCCGCCACGCGGGTGCCGTCGCGGAACGACCCCGCGGCGAGGGCCAGGGCGAGGTCTCCGCCCCGGGCCCCGGCCGAGGCCAGTGCCTCGGCCACCACGTGGCCCAGGTGGGAGATCCTGGCCACGGCCGCGTCGTGGTCGGCGGAGGTGGACGAGACCACCCGGGCGCCACAGTCCACCGCCATCCGGGCCACACGGGACCAGGTGTCGGGATCGGCGTCGTCGTCCGCGGCCACGAGCCAGGTCGCACCGCGGAAGAGGCCCGGGTCGGTGGCCGCCCAGCCGGAGTCCGCCGTCCCCGCCATGGGGTGGCCGCCCACGAACCGCGCGCCCAGCCCCCGTTCGCGCACCGCGGCCAGGACCGGCCCCTTGACGCTCACCACGTCGGTCAGCGCGGCCCCGGGTGCGTGCTCGGCCACCGCGTCGAGGACCGCGCCGAGGGCGGGCAGGGGGACACCGATGACGACGAGGGCGTCCGTCCGCGCGGCCCGGCGGAGCGTGTCGGCCAGATCCGTCGAGACGTGGAAACCGGCCGCCGTCGCCGCCTCCGCGCCGGGGGTCGAGCGGTTCCATCCGAACGCCCGATCCGGGCCCAGGACCCGCAGCAGCGAACCGCCGATCAGGCCCACTCCGAGCACGCACACGTCCGTCACCGCCGCCACCTGACAAGGTTCTCACAGCAGACTACGGTTGGGCCCATGGCCAGCACCTCCGACCGAAACACCCGCGACAGCGACAGCACCGACGACGCCGTCACCGGTTCCGCTCTCGGGGTGTTGCAGGCGGGCGGTTCATGGCAGATCACCAGACTCGATGACACCGCGCTCACCAGTCTCGACGACGCGGCGCGGCAGGTCCGCTCCCTGCGCACCGAGGGGGCGTCGTTCGGCCTCGTCGACGTCGATCACGAGTTCTTCGTGATCCTGCGTCCCGGCCCGTCCGGGATGCGCCTCATGCTCTCCGATGCGACCGCGTCCCTCGACTACGACCTCGCGGCCGACGTGCTCGACGAGCTCAACGTGGACCTCCCGGACGAGGATCTCGAGGACGCCGACCCCTGGGGCGAGGGGGACATGGCGATCCTCGAGGACGTGGGGTTGCCACCGGGGGTGCTGGAGATCATCGTGTCCGAGACCGACCTCTACGCCGACGAGCAGCTGCAATCGCTCGCCGAGCGGATGGGGTTCGGTGAGGAGCTCGAGCGGCACCTACCCGACTCGTGAGGCGGTCGTGCTCGTGAGGCCGTCATGCCTGTGACGTCGCCCATGTCACCGACGTCGCCCCGATCCGCGGACGAGCGGCTGGTACGGCGGGCCCTAACGGTCGCCGGCGACACCCCCGACGGTGATGTACCGGTCGGCGCGCTCGTGGTGGGCCCGGACGGTCGGGAACTGGCCGCCGCCACCAACCGGCGCGAGGCCGACGGCGACCCCTTCGCCCACGCCGAGATACTGGCCCTGCGCGAGGCGGCCCGGGTGCTGGGCGACGGGTGGCGCCTGCAGGACTGCACCCTCGTCGTGACTCTCGAGCCGTGCACGATGTGCGCGGGCGCCGCGGTCGCGGCGCGCGTGGGCCGGATCGTCTTCGGCGCGTGGGAACCCCGGACCGGGGCCTGCGGGTCGCTCTGGGACGTGGTCCGCGACCGCAGGCTCGTCCACCGCCCCGAGGTCCGGGGCGGGGTGCTCGAGACCGAGTGCGCGGCGCTGCTGGAACAGTTCTTCCGCGCCCGGCGGTAGCGGCGCTCCCGTCCGGCGCTCCCGCCCGGTGTTTCCGTCAGGTGTTCCCGTACGGCGGTGACGGGATCGTGACCGCGGTCCGGTGGAGGCCCGGCGCACATCTCCGTACGGTGGATGAGGAGAGGCGCCGGGCACCGGCGCCGCGATCGAGAGGAGCACCACATGGGTGTGGGAGACAAGTTCTCGAACAAGGCCGAGGAGCTCGGGGGCCGCGCCAAGGAGTCGGCGGGCGCCGCATCGGGCGACCGCGACCTCCAGGCCGAGGGCCAGGCGGACCAGGGCAAGGCCGGCATCAAGCAGGGCGCCGAGAAGCTCAAGGACAAGGCCAACGAGGCCGCGAGCAAGCTCACCGGCAACGACAAGGCCTGATTCGCCCCGGCGAACAGGCGATTTCCGCCTGCGGCCGCTCGTGAAGTAGCCTGATCGGCGGTGGCGTGTCCGAGCGGCCGAAGGTGCAGCACTCGAAATGCTGTGTTGGGTAACCCCCAACCGTGGGTTCAAATCCCACCGCCACCGCCACGGGAGGGTCCCGGAACTCATCGGAGTTCCGGGACCCTCCTCATTTCGGGACACATCTCATCGAGCGTCGTCACCCGGGAAGACGTCGGCGACGAAGTCCGGCAGGGCGGCGACCGCCCGGAGCGTGGTGATCGCGGAATCGATCACGGTCTCCTGGGGCAGCCCGGACTCCTCGCCCAGTAGCGCCAACTCCTCGACGCCGGCCAACCAGGCGCGGGTGAGCACCAGGGCCATCGGGCCGGGCCGGGAAAGCCCGATGCTGTGGAGGATGCGCAGGCTGATGGTGCGGTGCATCCCGTCCACGACCTGCTCGAGGACCGGGTCCACGGACCTGCCCGACCGCAGGACCGCCACGTAGTTGTCGCGGCGCCGCTGGATGTAGCGCACCAGTGCGGTGATGATCGCCCGGGTCCGGTCCTCCGCGCTGGCCCCCTCCGGCACCTCGGTGAGCGACAGGACGTGTTCCGCGGCCGCGTTGACCACCGCCGTGAGGTAGTTCAGTTTGGTGGGGAAGTAGTGGAAGAGCAGGCTGCGCGAGACCCCGGCCCGCTCGGCCACGTCATCCATCGACAGTGCGTGGAACGGCACCGTCTCGAGGAGCCTCACCCCCAGGACCACCAGTTGGTCGCGGCGCTCGTGCCGGGAGAGCCGTCGGCCACTCGTACCGGGCATCGCTCACCTCGTCGTCGTCGTCGATTCCTGCCGTCGTCGATTCCCCCCATCGTAGGGCCAGGGCCGGCCCCCCGGATCGTCGTGCCACGATGGGACCCATGTCGGATCACACGCCCCCCACCCCACGCGCGACCACCTTCGACGTGGGGACCCGGATGGTCCTCGAGGGCACCGCGGGGGGCCGCACCGGCGTCATCCACACCCCGCACGGTGACATCGCCACCCCGGCGTTCGTGCCCGTCGGCACCAAGGCGACCGTCAAGACCCTGACACCGGAGCAGGTCCGCTCGACCGGCGCGCAGGCCGTCCTGGCCAATGCCTACCACCTCTACCTGCAGCCCGGCCACGACGTGGTGGACGCCGCCGGCGGGCTGGGTGAGTTCATGCGCTGGTCCGGGCCCACCTACACCGATTCCGGCGGCTTCCAGGTGATGAGCCTCGGGGTGGGCTTCAAGAAGGTGATCGAGATGTCGGCGGGCGCGGGCAAGGCCCCGGACGACTCCGCGACCAACAAGGGCCAGGGGAGGCTCGCGAAGGTCGACGAGGACGGCGTCACCTTCACCTCGCACCTCGACGGCTCGCCGCACCGCTTCTCCCCGGAGGTGTCGATGCGGATCCAGCACGGACTGGGGGCCGACATCCTGTTCGCCTTCGACGAGCTCACCACGCTCATGAACACCCGCGAGTACCAGGAGAGGTCGGTCGAGCGCACGCGTCGCTGGGCGCAGCGGTGCCTCGACGAGCACGAGCGCCTGTCGGTGGAGCGCGGGCACCGGCCCGGCCAGTCACTGTGGGGCGTGGTCCAGGGCGCGCAGTTCGAGGACCTGCGGCGGCAGGCCGTCCGCGGGCTCGTCGAGATGAGCGACCGCGCCGAGGAACAGGGGCGGCGCGGGTTCGGCGGCTACGGCATCGGCGGGGCGCTGGAGAAGGAGAACCTCGGCACCATCGTGGGTTGGTGCACAGAGGAACTGCCCGAGGACCGGCCGCGCCACCTTCTGGGGATCAGCGAGCCCGACGACATCTTCACGGCCGTGGAGAACGGTGCCGACACCTTCGACTGTGTCGCGCCCACCCGGCTCGCCCGCCACGGCGGGATCTACACACTCGACGGCCGGGTCAACGTCACCCGGGCCCAGTTCCGGCACGACCACAGCGCGCTCGACCCCGAGGGGCCGTCCGAGGTCTCGCGGGAGTACAGCCGCGCTTACCTCCATCACCTGTTCAAGGCCAAGGAGTTCCTCGGTTCGACCCTGCTCACGCTGCACAACCTCGCCTTTGTGGTGCGGCTGGTCGACGAGGTGCGCGCCGCGATGGACGCCGGGCCCGAGGCTTACCTGGCGTACAAGTCCGAGTTCCTGGGGCGGTACTACTCGACGTAGCAGGAGTGCCGACGCGGGGGCAGCCGTGGGCGCGGACCCCGGCGGAACTCCGGGTCAGCCGTCGAAGTAGATCGAGTGATGCAGCGAGCAGCTCGGGTTGAACGGCGCCCCGCAGGCCGGGCACCCGTCTGTCTCCAGGTACTCAGCGATCGACAGCGTGGTCCGGCAGACGCCACAGAGGATGGCCGGGGCGTCGAACTCGGCCCGCGGCCACGCCGAGACCGCGTGGTCGGCGGCCTCGGCGTGGCAACGGAAGCACGGGTAGAACTCCCGGCAACAGTGGAAACGGATCGCCACCACGTCCAGGGGCCCGCCGTAGTGGACGCAGCGGGTCTGGTCGTCGACGGTGGCGCCGAGCACGCGCAGCGATGGCCCGCCCGCGTCGCCCGCGCGGCCCGGGTCTCCCGCACGCTCGTCGTGGGAGGTCATGCCCTCGAGTCTGCCAGGGGCGATCCGGCCTCGGTCGACCCGGCCAGGGCGGTCTGATAGCTGGGCTCGCGCTTCTTGATCCACGCGATCACGACGTACGTCACCGGCAGCAGGACCGCCTCGACGAGGGTCTTCCACACGAACCCGATCACCACGTAGTTCCAGTAGTCACCCGACCCGAGCACCATCCCCAGGGCGGGTGCGGCGATGGTGCAGAAGACGATGGTGTCCGCGAGCTGCCCCACCACGGTCGAGCCGAGCAGTCTGGCCCACAGAGTCTTCTCCCCGGTGCGGCGCTTCATCCACACCAGGACGTAGCTGTTGAGCAGCTCGCCCACCACGTAGCCGGCCAGACCGGCCAGGAAGAACTGCGGGATCACGCCGGCCACAGCCTCGAACGCGTCCTGGTTCTCGTAGAACGGGGCCGGCGGCAGATGGACGGTGAACGTGAAGCTCAGCGCGGCCAGCGCCAGGACGGCGAAGCCGGAGAGGACGACCCGGCGCATCGCCTTGAAGCCGTACACCTCGCTGATCACGTCGCCCAGCACGTACGCCAGCGGGAAGAGCAGGAAGGCGCCGTCGGTGACGAGCCCGTCGAGGCTGAGGAACCCGAGCTCGAAGCTCAGGTCGGGGAAGAGCAGGACGCCCTTGGTGCCGGTGACGTTGCTGATGAGCATGACGCCCACGAACAGGGCGATCAGGTAGCCGTAGTACGGGCTGGCGACGGTGGCGAAGACCGCGCGGTCGGTCCCGCTGCGGTCGGTCGGGGTCGGGGTCGGGTTCGCGGTAGTGGTCTCGCTGCCGAGGTCGGCGCCCGAGCGGGGACCGGAGGTGGTCGGGTCGGAGGAGTCCCGGGTGCTGCGCGCCGGCTCGGGAGTGGTCCCGTCCGGCCGCCCAGGCCCCCGAGGATCAGGGTTCTGCTGCGATGAAGTGGTCACGGGCGTCGATTATCCGCGCAGACGCGCCCGACCGGCGAATCCACCGACCCCCCCGACCCCGATCGCCCGGATCTCGAGGGGCCGGGGCTGGGGGCGGGGCTCGAGGGGCGAGGGTCAGGCGACGACCCAGGGGCCGGACCGCAGCGACCCGGGAGTGACCACCCCGCGCAGCGCGTCGATCGAGTCCGCGCCGGACGGTCCACCGAGAGACGCCACGATCCGGGCGACGGCCGCCCTCGTCGTCGTCCCTTCCCGCGCCAGGTCGGCCAGGGTAACCGCCCCGTCCCGCTTGGCCAGGCGCTCGCCGGCGGCGTTGACCGCCAGCGGAACGTGGACGTACTCCGGCCGGCGCAGGCCGAGGAGATCGGCCAGATATGCCTGGCGGGGGGTGGACGGCAGGAGGTCCTCGCCGCGCACGACCTGGTCGACGCCCTGGTCGGCATCGTCGACGACGACGGCGAGGTTATACGCCCACACGCCGTCACCGCGTCGCAGCACCACATCGTCCACAACGCCTGTATAGGGGCCGTGGGCCAGGTCGTCGACGGTGAGCTCGGGGATGCCGGCGCGCAACCGCAGGGCGGGCACGCGACCAGGGCCGAGTGCCTCTCGGCGGGTTGCCCGCTCGGCCTCGGTCAGGTTCCGGCAGGTTCCGGGGTACGCGCCGGGCGGGGAGTGGGGGGCACGCGGCGCCTCGGCGATCTCGCGGCGCGAGCAGTAGCACTCGTAGACCAGTCCGCGGTTGGTGAGGCGGCCGGCGGCGGCGGCGTAGGCCGCCCCTCGCTCGGATTCCCACATGATCTCGCCATCCCAGTCGATCCCGATCGACGCCAGGTCCTCGAGCTGCCGCTCGGCCATGCCGGGGCGGGCGCGCGCGGTGTCGAGGTCGTCGACGCGCATGCGGAACGCGCGACCCGAATCCCGGGCCAGCACCCATGCGACCACCGCGGTGCGCAGGTTGCCCAGGTGCAGGTCGCCCGACGGGCTGGGGGCGTACCGGCCGGCGCCGCGGGGAGGCTTGCTGGCGGGGGAGTCCACGTTCTCAGGGTAGGCCGCGCGCCCGGGGAGGTCGGAGGTGGCGGACCTGCCTGGTGCTGCGTCGAGCCGGCGCGCCGCAGAATGCCGGGCACGGCGAGAGGTGCCAGACTGGACGACATGAGCGCAGACGCCGAGAACGCACGCCCCGACGCCGACGACCGGGCCCGCCTTACCGAGGAGCAGATCGCCGAAGGTCTGGCAGACCTGCCGGGCTGGGCATACTCCGAGGGATCGCTGACCTACACCGCGGTGTGCGAGACCCCGCAGGCCGCGATCAATCTGGTCGCCGCGATCGGGCAGGCCGCCAATTCGCAGGATCACCACCCCGACCTGCTGTGGAGCTACGACGAGGTGACCCTGGACCTGCGGAGCCACGACGTCGACGGCGTGACCCGGCGGGATCTCCGGCTGGCCCGGTCGGTCTCGGCGTTGTCCGGGGAGTTCGACGCCACCCCGCTGGGCATGGACTGACCTACCCCATCGAGAAGAGCGTTCCGCACACTTGCTCTCGGCAGATGCGGGCGGAACGCTCTTCTCGATGAGGACTGAAGGCTCACCAGGCGAACGTCGAGGCGGCCTCTGCCAGATCGAGGAGCGGCTGCGGGGCGATCCCCAACGCCAGGGTGAGCACCGTGGCGGCCGCGACCACGGCCAGCGTCACCGGCTGGCGGGCGAAAGCGACGTCCGGTTCGTCGCCGTCGCCGTCGCCGTCGCGGAAGAACATCACCACGATCACGCGCACGTAGAACGACGCCGCGATCGCGCTGGTGAGCACGCCGATCACCACCAGGGTCACCGCGCCCCCGGCCACGGCCGCCGAGAAGACGGCGAACTTGGCGATGAACCCGCTTGTCAGCGGAATTCCCGCCAGGGCCAGCAACAGCACGGCGAACGCGCCCGCCACCAGCGGCTGACGCCGACCGAGTCCGGCCCAGGCCCGCAGGTCGTTGATCTCGGCACCGTCGGCGTCGCGGACCAGCCCGGCCACCGCGAACACGCCCACCGTGCTGACGGCGTACGCCGCGAGGTAGAACAGCATCGCTATCGCCCCGGCGGCCTGGACCGCGATCACCCCGGTGAGCAGGAACCCGGCGTGGGCGATGGAGGAGTAGGCCAGTAGCCGCTTGACGTCGTTCTGCGCGACGCCCACGATCGTCCCGACGATCATCGTCAGCGCCGCGATCACCCACAGCACGGGCGCCCAGTCCGCCTCGAGCCCGGGCACCGCGGTGTGGAAGAACCGCAGGATCGCGCCGAACGCGGCGACCTTGGTGCCGGCGGCCATGAACGCGGTGATCGCGGTGGGCGCGCCCTGGTAGACGTCGGGCGTCCAGGTGTGGAACGGCACGGCGCCGACCTTGAACAGCAGGCCCACCGACATCATGGCCACGCCGATGAGGATCAGCGAGCTGGCGCCCTCGGCCTCCACGACGCCGGCGATCCCACGGAAGTCCACGGTCCCGGCGTAGCCGTACACCAGCGCGACGCCGTAGACGAAGAACGCCGAGGAGAACGCGCCCAGGAGGAAGTACTTGACCGCGGCCTCCTGCGAGAGCAGCCGTCGGCGCCGGGCCATCCCGCACAGCACGTACAGCGGCAGGGAGAGCACCTCAAGCGCGATGAACAGCGTGATCAGGTCGTTCGCCGCGGGGAACAGCATGAGGCCGCCCGTGGCGAACAGCGCGAGCGGGAAGACCTCGGTCTGGGTGAATCCGGCGCGTTCGGCCTCGCGTTCGCCCGAGCCGCCGGGGGCGACGGCGGCCTGTGGAGCGAAGCCCGCGAGCACCTTCCTGCGGGAGGCGGACGGGATGACGGTGCGTTCGCCGATCAGCACCCCGGCCCCGATGGCCACCACCACCGTGAGGCCCTGCAGGAAAAGCGCGGGGCCGTCGACCGCGACCGCACCCTCGGCCGTGACGATCCGGGTCCCGGCCAGGAGGACCACCGAGACGAGCGCGGCGGCCAGACCGATGAGGTAGACGGCCATCTGTGTGGCATAGCGGCGCCGCGCGGGGACGAACGCCTCCACCAGCACGCTGACGATCCCCGCGCCGAACACCACGAGCAGCGGCGCGAGCGATCCGTACGCGATGTCCGGGGTCATCGGGTTCCTCCCACCAGTGCGACGGTGTGGGCGACCGCCGGTTCGATCACGTCCAACGCGGGCTGCGGGTAGAAGCCCAGCACGATCAGCGCCACCACCAGCGGGATCACCACCACGAGTTCCCGGACGTCGAGATCCGGTGTCCGGGCGAGTCCGGGTGCCGGGGGTCCGCCCATCACGCGCTGGTAGGTCCACAGGATGTAGATCGCCGCCAGGACGAACGTGCTCGTGGCGAGCACGGCGGCCACCGGGTACGGACCGAAGGTCCCGACGAACACCAGGAACTCGCTGACGAACGGGGCCAACCCGGGCAGCGAGAGGGTGGCCAGGCCGGCGATGAGGAACGTCCCGGCCATGACGGGCGCGACCTGCTGCACGCCGCCGTAGTAGCCGATCTCCCGGATGCGGTGCCGGCGCACCAGGAACCCGGCCACCAGGAACAGCGCGGCGGTGGCGACGCCGTGGTTGACCATGTAGAGCGCCGACCCGGCCGCGGACTGCTCCGTCCGGGCGAAGATCCCCAGGACGATGAACCCGAAATGCGAGATGGAGGCGTAGGCGATCAACCGGAGCAGGTCGGTCTGGGCGATGGCCATCACGCCGCCGTAGACGATGCTGATCACCGCCAGCGTGACGAGCACCGGCGCCGCCGTGGCCGCGGCGTCCGGGAACAGCGGCAGGCTGTAGCGCAGCATCGCGAACGTGCCGACCTTGTCCACGACCGCCATCATCAGCACCGCGGAGGCGGGGGTCGCGGCCACGGCCGCGCCGGGCAGCCAGGTGTGGAACGGCCACAGCGGCGCCTTGATCGCGAAGGCCAGGGTGAAGGCCGCGAACATCAGCAGCGCCACGCCGGTCGGGATCTCGAGCCGGCCGTCCGCCACGGCCGCGGTGATGAGGCGGTGGTCGAACGTCCCCGCCCCGATCGATCCGCCGTCCGTCCGAGCAGCCCCCAGCCCTGCGCGGGCGGTGAGCACGTACAGGCCGATCACCGCGACGAGCATGACCAGCCCACCGAGGAGGTTGTAGATGAGGAACCGCACGGCCGCCGCCGCCCGGTCGGCTCCGCTGGAATCGCTGCGGCCGAATCCGCCGATGAGGAAGTACAGCGGGATGAGCATGGCCTCGAACGCGACGTAGAACAGCAGCACGTCCAGGCTGGTGAACGCCACCAGCGCCAATCCCTGCGTGGCCAGCATGAGCGCCGGATACGCCTGCGCGCGGCGACTGTCGGACGCGGCGACGTCGTGCCACCCGGCCAGCAGGAGCAGCGGCATGAGGGCGGCCGTGAGCAGGACCAGCACCAGCGCGATCCCGTCGAGCCCGAGCGTGTAGGAGGCGCCGAAGGCGGGGATCCACGGGCGGGACTCGACGAACTGGTGGGTCTCGCCGCCGGGGTCGAACCCCACCGCGAGCGCGACCGCCACTGCCAGCACGACGAGCGAGGTGGCCAGGGCGAGGGGCCTGGCCGCGCGTCGCGCGCCGGAGGGCAGGACGACGACGACGAGGGCGCCGATCAGGGGCGTGAGCCACAGCGCGGAGAGCAGACCGAGCCCGTTCACAGCACACCTCCGGCCGACATGGCGGCGATGATCAGGGCCGCGCCGAGGAGCATGTACAGCGCGTAGGAGCGGGTGAGTCCGGATTGCAGGAGTCGGCCGCGGGCGGACAGGAGCCCGATCGCCGCCGCGACACCGCCCGTCGCGCCGCCCACGACCCTGCGGTCGACCACCGCGGTGCCCGCGACCAGGGCCTGACCCGGCCGCATCAGCACACCCTCGTTGACGGCGTCGGCGTACAGGTCGCGGCGGGCGGCGCGGGTGAGCGCGGAGACCTCTGAGGGCGCCTGCTCCGGGATGTCGGCGCGGCCGTACCGTCGCACCGCGACCGCGATCCCGGCGGCCACGACCACCAGCGAGGCGGTGGTGACCAGCCACACCGGTAGCACGTGCTCGGCGTGATGCTCGCCCACGACCGGGGCCAGCCAGCCCTCCAGCCGTCCGCCGATCGCGAGCAGGGCCCCGGAGATCACGGACCCCACCGCGATGAGGATCATCGGCGCCGTCATGGACACCGGAGACTCGTGGGGATGGGCTCCCTCCCGCCATCGCTGCCGGCCGAAGAAGGTCAGGATCATCACGCGCGTCATGTAGAAGGCCGTCAGTCCGGCTCCGAGCAGCGCCACCGCGCCGAGCAGGTATCCGGCCGCTCCGCCGCCGCCCACGTCGAACGCCGCGGAGATGATGCCCTCCTTGGAGTAGAAGCCGGAGAACGGTGGGACGCCGATGATCGCGAGGTAGCCGAGTCCGAAGGTGACAAAGGTGACCGGCATGACCGCGCGCAGGGCGCCGTAGCGGCGCATGTCGACCTCGTCGTCCATCCCGTGCATCACCGAGCCCGCGCCGAGGAAGAGCCCGGCCTTGAAGAAGCCGTGGGTGAGCAGGTGCATGATCGCCAGTGCGTATCCGGCGGGGCCGAACCCGGCGGCCATGACCATGTATCCCACCTGGCTCATGGTGGAGGCGGCGAGCACCTTCTTGATGTCGTCCTTGGCGCAGCCGATCACGGCGCCGAACAGCAGCGTCACCGCGCCGACGGCGATCACCGCGGTCCGCGCCGCCGGGGCCGCGTCGAAGATCGGGTTGGCCCGGGTGATCAGGTAGACGCCGGCGGTGACCATGGTGGCCGCGTGGATCAGCGCCGAGACCGGGGTGGGGCCCTCCATGGCATCCCCGAGCCACGACTGCAGCGGCACCTGGGCGGACTTGGCGCAGGCGCCCAGGAGCAACAGCAGGCCGAGCGCGGTGACCAGGCCGGAGCCGACCCCGGGCGCGGCACCGTCAGCACCGTCGACGGCGGCGAAGACCCCGTCGAAGGACAGGGTGCCCAGCTGCGTGACCATCACCATCAGGGCCACGGCGAGCCCGATGTCCCCGACTCGGTTGACCAGGAACGCCTTCTTGGCCGCCGTGGCCGCGGACGGCTTGTGCTGCCAGAACCCGATGAGCAGGTAGGAGACCAGGCCCACGCCCTCCCACCCCAGGTAGAGCACCAGGAAGTCATCCGCCATCACCAGCAGCAGCATCGCGGCCAGGAACAGGTTGAGGTAGGCGAAGAACTTGCGTCGCGCCGGGTCGGCGGCCATGTACCCGGTCGAGTACACGTGGATGAGCAGGCCGACGCCGGTGATCAGCAGCACGAACACCATGGAGAGCTGGTCCAGTCGCAGGCCCATGTCCACGTGGAGGTCGCCCACCGAGATCCAGGTGAACAGCGTCTGTTGCAGGGTCCGGTCGGCGGCCCCGCGGCCGGCCATGGCGGCGAACTGCCAGGCGGCCGCGCAGAACGCGGCCAGTGCGGTGGCGCATCCCAGCACGTGCCCCCACGGGTCACTGCGGCGGCCCAGGATCAGCAGGAGGGCGGCGCCGAGCAGCGGCAGGCCGGGGATCAGCCACAACGTCACATCAGGAGTCATCCGCGCGTCCTCAATACCTGAGCAGACTGGCGTCGTCGATCGAGGCCGATCGGCGGGAACGGTAGATGGCCATGATGATCGCCAGGCCGATCACGACCTCGGCCGCGGCCACCACCATGACGAAGAACGCGAACACGTGACCGCCCACGTCGCCGTGCATCCGGGCGAACGTCACCAGGGCCAGGTTGGTGGCGTTGAGCATGAGCTCGATGCACATGAACACCACGATCGCGTTGCGCCGCAGCAGGAACCCGGCCGCACCGATGGTGAACAGCACGGCCGAGAGGTAGAGGTAGTTCTCCGGGTTCACGGTCGTCCCCCCTCGCCGGACTCCAGCTCCCCGCCGCCGCCGTGCCGGCGCAGTACCTCGCTCACCGAGTCGGTGGAGTCCGAGCCGTCGGGCAGCCGTGCCGGCATGTCGGCGGAGTTGCGACGCGCGTAGACGCCGGGGCTGGGCAGGGGCGTCACGCGGGCGTGGCCGTCGTGCTGCCAGTCCAGGAAGCGTTGCTCGGACATCTCGCGCTGGGTCCGGCGTCCGGAGAACCGCTCGCGATGCGCCAGCACCATGGCGCCCAGGGTCGCGATGATCAGCAACACGCCGGTGAGCTCGAACGCCCACACGTGGCGGGTGAACAGCAGCTCGGCCAGTGCGGGCACGTCGTTGTGGTCGGCGTCGAAGCCGGTGAAGGGGGGCAGCTCCGCGCGGGCGAGGCCGGTCGCCAGGAGGACCCCGAAGCCGAGCCCGGCGACGATCGCGGCCACGCGGTGTCCGCGGATCCGCTCCACCAGGGACTCCGAGGACTCCACGCCGATGAGCATCACCACGAACAGGAACAGCATCATCACTGCGCCGGTGTAGACGACGATCTGGCCGACGCCCAGGAACACGGCACCTTGCGCCATGTACAGCACGGCCAGGGCGACCATCGTCATGGCCAGGCACAGGGCGGAGTAGACCGCCTTCTTGGCGGAGACCACCCCGAGTGCGCCGACGACGACGACGACCGCCAGCACCCAGAACAGGACCGACTCGCCGGTGGACACCGGTGCCCCGGCCATCAGGACCCGTCCCCGTGTGCGGGCGCGCCCTGGGTCGTCGGGGCAGCCTCGCCCGGCGCCGCCCCGTGGGGTGAGCTCTGCGCCGCCCCGTGGGATGCGTGCTGCGCGGCCCGGAGGACGTCGCCGCGGTAGTAGTCGGCGTGCGTCGTGCCCGGGGCCATGTCGTGGGGGGCGGGGACCATCCCGTCGAGCATCGGCCCCAGCAGGTCCTGCTTCTCGTAGATGAGTCCGGCCCGGTCGTCGCCGACCATCTCGTACTCGTTGGTCATGGTCAGCGCGCGGGTCGGGCAGGCCTCCACACAGAGCCCGCACCCGATGCAGCGCAGGTAGTTGATCTGGTAGATCCGCCCGTAGCGCTCGCCCGGGGAGTAGCGCTCCTCCTCGGTGTTGTCGGCGCCCTCCACGAAGATCGCGTCCGCCGGGCAGGCCCACGCGCACAGCTCGCAGCCGATGCACTTCTCGAGGCCGTCGGCGTAGCGGTTGAGCTGGTGGCGGCCGTGGTAGCGGGGAGCGGTGGGGACCTTCTCCTCCGGGTACTGCTCGGTGTGCTTCTTGCGGAACATCGTCGCGAACGTGACACCGAACCCGGCGATCGGTTCGAGGATCCTCGGAACCCTAGGCATTGCGGGCCTCCTCCGATGAGGTGCGCAGGGGCGTTGCGCTGCGCTGGGACAACGCGTCTTTCTGGGACAACGCGGTGCGCTGGTGGGGCAGCGGTGGGACGGGGAACCCGCCCGCGACCGGGTCGAAGGGCGCCGGGTGGAGGGCGTCCGCGGCGGACCGAGCAGAACCGGCGGGCCCCCCGGACCCGGCCGGCCCACCGGAACGGGGAGCGGCGGCGCCAACGCGGTGGGGGCGGGTGCCGATCCGGGAGCGGAGGGCCACCACGATCACGACCGCGGCGATCACGCCGGCGGTCACCAGCGCGATGGTCAGACCGTCGTAACCGGCGTTCGAGAACGCCCGGATGCTCGCCACGGCCATCACCCAGGCCAGGGAGACGGGGATGAGCACCTTCCAGCCGAAACCCATGAACTGGTCGTAGCGCAGCCTCGGCAGGGTGGCGCGCAACCAGATGAACAGGAACATGAAGCCCCACACCTTGATCACGAACCACAGCAGCGCCCACCACCCGGAGTCCGCGCCGTCGATCAGGGAGAACGGCAGCGGGGCCTGCCAGCCGCCGAGGAACAGGGTGGCCGCCAGGGCCGAGACCGTGGTCATGTTGACGTACTCGGCCAACATGAACATGGCGAACCGCAGCGACGAGTACTCGGTGTGGAACCCCCCGACCAGTTCGCCCTCGGCCTCGGGGAGGTCGAAGGGCGCCCGGTTGGTCTCGCCGACCATGGAGATCACGTAGATGAGGAACGAGGGCGCCAGGAGGAACACGAACCAGACCTCGGACTGGGCGGCGACGATCCCCGAGGTCGACATGGTTCCGGCGAACAGGAACACACCCACGAAGGACAGTGCCATCGCGATCTCGTAGCTGATCACCTGCGCCGTGGACCGCAGCCCGCCGAGCAGGGGATAGGTGGAGCCGGAGGACCACCCTGCCAGCACGATGCCGTACACGCCGATCGACGTGACGGCCAGGATGTAGAGCACCCCCACGTTCAGGTCGGTGAGCTGCAGCGGCGTCCGGTGTCCGAAGATCGAGACCTCGGGGCCGAAGGGGATCACGGCGAACGCCATGAACGCCGGGATCACCGCGATGACCGGGGCCAACAGGAAGATGGGCTTGTCCACCCCGGCGGGGATCAGTCCCTCCTTGAGGGCGATCTTGACGCCGTCGGCGAGGCTCTGCAGCATGCCCAGCGGGCCGACCCGGTTGGGCCCCACCCGCATCTGCATCCAGGCGATGACCTTGCGCTCGAGGTAGATCGCCGCGAGCACCGTCACCACGAGGAACACGAAGACCGCGAGCACCTTGAGCAGCACCAGCCACCACGGGTCGATGCCGAAGGCGGACAGGTCCGAGTAGCCGACCGAGGTCACGAGGCCACCTCCCCGGCGCCGATCCGGACGACGTCCCCCGCGGCCGCGGCGAGCGTGGCGTTGACGGTCGACCCGGGTGAGTTCTGCGGCAGCCACACCACGCGATCGGGCATCCCGGTGACCGCGCAGGGCAGGGTGATCGATCCGCTCTCGGTGGAGACTGTCACCGGTTCGCCGTCCGCGACGCCGGCCTCGAGGGCGGTGGCCGCGGAGAGCCTGGCCACGGGGGTCCGGGCCGTCCCGGCCAGGTGCGGTTCGCCGTCCTGCATCCGTCCCGAGTCGAGCAGCATCCGCCAGGTGGCCAGGACGGCGTGCCCGGCGGCGAGTTCGGAGTTCCGCTCCCGGCTCGGGGGAGCCGACCTCGTCGTCGTCGTGGTGGTCGACGGCGCCGTCGTGGCCTGTCCCTCGTCGGCCGCCGGCCGCGACCCCAGGGTCTCGCCCACGGCGGCCAGTTCCCGGCGAACGGACTCGACGTCGGTGAGGCCGAACCAGGCGCCCATCTCCTCGGCGAGGGCGTTCAGGACCCGGTGGTCGGGGAGGGCGTCACCACCGGTCAACGCGGCGGCGAAGGGTCGCTCGCGGCCCTCCCAGGTGAGGAAGGTGCCGGCTTTCTCGGCCACGGGTGCGACCGGCAGGACCACGTCGGCGCGGTCGCTGATCTCGCTCCGGCGCAGCTCGATGCTTACCACGAACCCCGCGGCGTCGATCGCGGCGAGGGCCGCGCGGGGGTCGGGCAGGTCCGCGGCCTCGACCCCGCCCACCAGCAGCGCGGTCAGGTCCCCCGAGGCGACCGCGCGGAGCTGGTCGTCGGTGGACCGGCCGGGTGAGTCGGGCAGCGGCTCCGAGCGCCACAGGTCGGCCAGCGCGCGGCGGGCACCCTCATCGGTGACGGGCCGGCCTCCGGGCAGCAGGCCGGGCAGGCAGCCCGCCTCGAGGGATCCCCGCTCGCCGGCCCGACGCGGGACCCACGCCAGGCGCGCCCCGGTGGCCTCGGCGAGTGCTTCCGCCGCCGGCAGCCCCCCGGGGACCGCCCCCAGTCGCTCGCCCACCAGGATGACGGCGCCGGGAGCGCGCAGGAGTTCGGCCAGGTCGGCCAGCTCGGGCCCGTTCGAGCCCGCCACCCGGGCCAACGCGGCGAGGACCCCGGGCTCGTCACCCGGCACCGTCGGCACGAGCGTGGCGCCGGTCTTGCGCACCGACGGCGTCGCGAACGGGGCCACCGAGAAGACCCGCACCCCGAGGTCGCGCGCGGCCCTGCGCAGGCGGAGGAAGACGATCGGCGACTCCTCCTCGGGGTCGAAGCCCACGAGCACGACCACCGGGGCGGTCTCGAGATCGGCGTAGGTGACCGCCCCGGCCCCACCCGGGCTGCGGCCGACCACCTGCCGGGCGAGGAACTCCGCCTCCTCGGAGGACTGATGGCGCGCACGGAAGTCGATGTCGTCAGTCCGCAGGACTGCTCGGGCGAACTTGGCGTAGGCGTACGCGTCCTCCCGGGTCAGTCGCCCACCGGTCAGGACGCCCGTGCGACCGCGTGCGGCGGACAGCCCCGCGGCGGCCGTGGCGAGCGCGGTGCTCCACGGGACCGGCACCAGGCCCCCGTCCCGGCCACGGATCATCGGCGTGGTGAGGCGGTCGGGCTGCCTGGCGTAGGCGAAGGCCCACCGGCCCTTGTCGCAGTTCCACTCCTCGTTGACGTCAGGGTCGTCACCGGCCAGCCTGCGCAGGACCTTCCCGCGGCGGTGGTCCGTCCGCTGCCCACAGCCGCTGGCACAGTGCTCGCAGACGCCGGGGCTCGAGACCAGGTCGAACGGGCGTGCCCGGAAGCGGTACGCGGCACCGGTGAGCGCTCCGACGGGGCAGATCTGGACGGTGTTTCCGGAGAAGTACGACTCGAAGGGCTCGTCCCCGTAGACCCCCACCTGCTGCTGGGAGCCCCGTTCCATCAGGTCGATGAACGGATCGCCCGCGATCTGGTCCGAGAACCGGGTGCACCGCGCGCACATCACGCACCGCTCGCGGTCGAGCAGGACCTGCGACGAGATCGCGATGGGCTTGGGGAACGTGCGCTTGACCTCGGTGAACCGGGAGTGGCCGTGGCCGCTGGACAGTGCCTGGTTCTGGAGTGGGCACTCTCCCCCCTTGTCGCAGACGGGGCAGTCCAGCGGGTGGTTGATCAGCAGGAGCTCCATGACCCCGCGTTGGGCCTTGTCCGCGATCTCGGAGGTGAACTGGGTGCGCACCACCATGTCCTCGGTGACCGGGGTGGTGCAGGAGGTCACCGGTTTGGGGGCGCCCTCCACCTCCACGATGCACTGGCGGCACGCGCCGGCAGGCTCGAGCAGCGGGTGGTCGCAGAACCGCGGGACCTGCACCCCGAGGCGTTCGGCGGCGCGGATCACGAGCGTGCCGGCGGGCACGGAGACCCGGCGACCGTCCACGGTGAGGGTGACCAGGTCCTCGTCCCCGCCGGGCGTCAGGTCGGCCACGGTGTCGTCGGCGCGCGGGGTGATCTTGTTGGGCACGGGGTCACCGGTGGTCATCGGGCCACCTCCTCGGTCCGGGCGAAGACGGTCGAGCGGCTGTGGTCGAAGGGGCAGCCGCCCGGGATGTGGGCCAGGTACTCGTCCCGGAAGAGCGCGATGGACGACATGATGGGAGCGCCGGCGGCGTCGCCGAGTGCGCAGAACGACTTGCCGACGATGTTGTCCGAGATGTCGAGCAGCCGGTCCAGGTCGCTCTCGGTCGCGGTGCCGTCCTCGAGCCTGCGCATGATCTGCACCAACCAGAACGTGCCCTCGCGGCAGGGTGTGCACTTGCCGCAGGACTCGTGGGCGTAGAACTCCGACCAGCGCAGCACGGCCCGCACCACGCAGGTCGTGTCGTCGAAGATCTGCAGCGCCTTGGTGCCGAGCATGGAGCCCTCGGCCGCACATCCCTCGTAGTCCAGCGGCATGTCCAGCTGGGCGTCGGTGAGGATCGGGGTGGAGGAACCACCGGGGGTCCAGAACTTGAGGGTGTGCCCCTCCCGGATACCGCCGGCGTGATCCAGCAGTTCACGCAGGGTGATCCCGAGCGGCGCCTCGTACTGCCCGGGCCGGGTCACGTGGCCGGACAGCGAGTACAGCGTGAAGCCGGGGGACTTCTCCGAGCCCATCGAGCGGAACCACTCGGGCCCGTGCTGGAGGATCGACGGGACGCTCGCGATGGACTCGACGTTGTTGACGACGGTGGGACAGGCGTAGAGGCCGGCGACGGCCGGGAACGGGGGACGGAGCCGGGGCTGACCTCGACGCCCCTCGAGGGAATCGAGGAGTGCGGTCTCCTCACCACAGATGTAGGCGCCGGCGCCCGCGTGGACCACGATGTCCAGGTCGAACCCGCTGCCCAGGATGTCGCGGCCCAGGAACCCGGCCTCGTAGGCCTCGGCGACCGCGGTCTGCAGGCGCCTCAGCACCGGTACCACTTCGCCACGCAGGTAGATGAACGCGTGGGAGGCGCGGATGGCGTACGCCGCGATCGCCATCCCCTCGATCAGGACGTGCGGCGTGGCCAGCATGAGGGGCATGTCCTTGCAGGTGCCCGGCTCGGACTCGTCGGCGTTGACCACCAGGTAGTGGGGCTTGGCGGCGGGGTCGGAGGCGTCGGGGTCCTCGGGGGAATCGGGGCCATGGGCCTGCGGGATGAAGCCCCATTTGCGGCCGGTGGGGAAGCCCGCCCCGCCCCGGCCGCGCAGACCCGCGTCGAGGACGGTGGAGATGACCTCGTCCGGGCCGGTGGCCAGGGCGCGTCGCAGGCCCACGTAGCCGTCGTTGGCCAGGTAGGTCTCGAGCGTCCAGCTCTCCGGGGCGTCCCAGTAACGGCTGAGGTACGGCGCGAGCGGCATGTCAGGCCTCCTCGTCGGTGGGGGCGGAGGGCTGGGGCCCGGATGTGTCGGCGTGGGTATCGGGCGCGTCGGGCGCCCGCATCCCGGCAGCCTTCGCGGTACGCAGACCGGTCAGGGTGGGCCCGCCCGGCGCGCCGTCATTGGCGCCGGGGCGCGGGTCGGGGAAACCCGCGAGGATGCGGGCGGTCTCGCGGAAGGTGCACAGCGGGGCGCCACGGGTGGGGGTCACCGACCGCCCGGCCCGCAGGTCGTCGACGACCCGCCGGGCCGAGGCGGGGGTCTGGTCGTCGAAGAACTCCCAATTGACCATCACCACCGGGGCGTAGTCGCAGGCGGCGTTGCACTCGATGTGCTCCAGGGTCACCCGGCCGTCGTCCGTGGTGCCGGGTCCGTCGAGGTCCAGGTGGTCGGCGAGTGAGGCGAGGATCTCGTCGCCGCCCATCACCGCGCAGAGCGTGTTGGTGCACACCCCCACCAGGTAGTCGCCCGTCGGCGTGCGGCGGTACATCGAGTAGAATGTCGCCGCCGCCATCACCTCGGCCGCGGTCAGGTCGAGCACCCCGGCACAGAACTCGATGCCGGCCGGGGTGATGTGACCGTCCTCGGCCTGCACGAGGTGCAGCAGCGGGAGCAGCGCCGACCTGTCCTGCGGGTAGCGGGCCACGATCACGGCGGCATCGGCGGCCAACCGCTCCCGGACCTCGTCCGGATACGTCCGCCGTGCGCCCGGGTGGACGATCGCGCCCGGTTCGTCGGGCTTCTGACCGAACTGGAGGAAGACCGGCTCGCGGCTCATCGGTCCACACCCCCCATCACCGGGTCGATGCTGGCGACGGCGGCGATCACGTCGGCGAGCATCCCGCCCTCGCACATCGCGGCCACCGCCTGCAGGTTGGTGAACGACGGGTCGCGGTAGTGGACGCGGTACGGGCGGGTGCCGCCGTCCGAGACCATGTGCACTCCCAGTTCGCCGCGGGGCGACTCGACCGGCACGTATACCTGTCCCGGGGGCACCGCGAACCCCTCGGTGACCAGCTTGAAGTGATGTATCAGGGCCTCCATCGAGCTGTCCATGATGTGGCGGACGTGCTCGGCGGAGTTGCCCAGGCCGTCGGGGCCCACCTTGAGCTGGGCGGGCCACGCGATCTTGGGGTCGTCGACCATCACCGGGCCGGGTTCGAGCCGGTCCAGGCACTGCTCGACGATCTTCAGCGACTCCTTCATCTCGTCCACGCGTATGACGAACCGGTCGTAGCAGTCGCTGCCCGACCCGGTCACCACGTCGAACTCGTAGGTCTCGTACCCGCAGTACGGATCGGTCCGGCGCACGTCGTGGGGCAACCCACTGGCCCGCAGTACCGGTCCTGTCACCCCGAGGGCGATGCACCCGGTCAGGTCGAGGTAACCCACGCCCTCGAGCCGCATCTTCCAGATCGGGTTCTGACGCAGGAGGAGCTCCATCTCGCGGATGCGCCCGGGCATCACGTCCAGGAGTTCGCGCACTTTGGGCACGGCCTCGTCCGGGAGGTCCTGGACCACCCCGCCGGGCCGGACGTAGGCGTGGTTCATCCGCAGACCGGTGATGATCTCGAAGACGTCCAGGACCATCTCCCGCTCGCGGAAGCCGAACAGCATGGGGGTACTGGCGCCGAGCTCGAGGGCGCCGGTGGCGAGCGCGACCATGTGCGAGGAGATCCGGTTGAGCTCCATGAGCATCACCCGGATGACCGACGCCCGCTCCGGGATCTGATCGGTGATCCCGAGCAGCCGCTCCACCCCGAGGCAGTAGGCGACCTCGTTGAACAGCGGCGAGAGGTAGTCCATCCGGGTGACGAAGGTGACGCCCTGGGTCCAGTAGCGGTACTCGAGATTCTTCTCGATGCCGGTGTGCAGGTAGCCGATCCCGCAGCTCGCGCGGGTGACGGTCTCGCCCTCGATCTCGAGGATGAGCCGCAGTACCCCGTGGGTGGACGGGTGCTGGGGGCCCATGTTGACGACGATGCGGTCGTCGTCGGCGTTCCGTGCCGCGTCGCTGATCGCCTCCCAGTCCTGCCCGGTCGCGGTGAGGACGGTGTCCGAGTCGGTTCTGTCGGCCATCAGCTGTAGGCCCTCCGCTGGTCCGGGGGCGGGATGGTCGCGCCCTTGTACTGCACGGGGATACCGCCGAGCGGGTAGTCCTTGCGCTGCGGGTGGCCCTCCCAGTCGTCAGGCATCTGGATGCGGGTGAGTGAGGGGTGTCCGTCGAAGTGGACGCCGAAGAAGTCGTAGGTCTCCCGCTCGTGCCAGTCGGTGGTCGGGTAGACCCTGGTCAGGGACGGGATGTGCGGATCGGAATCGGGGGCCGAGACCTCCAGCAGCAACCGGCGGTTGTGGGTGATCGACTGGAGCGGATACACCACGTGGAGTTCGTGGCCCGCGGCGTCGGGGTAGTGCACCCCGCTCGCCCCGAGCGACATCTCGAAGCGGAGTGTGGGGTCGTCCCGGAGCGTCAGCGCGACCGCCGGCAGATGTCGGCGTCGGACGTGCAGGGTCAGCTGCCCGCCGTGCACCACGATCTTCTCCACCGCCTCGTCGAAGGTCGGTCCGCCCCGCGACGCCAGTGCGGCGGTGAGCGCGGCGACCACCTCGTCGTCGTCCCCTCCGTCGGGCGGCCGGGTACCGCCCGGCATGTCGACGGGGCGCACGAGCCCGCCGAACCCGGAGGTGTCCCCGGAACCTCGCACCCCGAACATGCCGTGGCGGACCCCGACCGTGGTCGGGTCGGATCCGGTCGGGCCCGCGGGGTCGGGGGCATCGGCCGGGACCGGACGGTCGCCGGTCACCGGAACATCCCCTCGACGGGGATGAGCGGACGCTGGTCCAGGGCCGCCTGCTCCGCCGCGCGGACGGCCTCGGCCCGGTTGGCGCCGAGGGGCATGTCCTGGATCTTGTCGTGCAGGGTGATGATCGCGTGCATGAGCATCTCGGGCCGCGGGGGGCATCCGGGCAGGTAGATGTCCACGGGGACGACGTGGTCGACACCCTGGACGATCGCGTAGTTGTTGAACATCCCGCCCGAGGACGCGCACACGCCCATCGCCAGCACCCACTTGGGTTCGGCCATCTGGTCGTACACCTGACGCAGGACCGGGGCCATTTTCTGGCTGACGCGGCCGGCGACGATCATCAGATCGGCCTGGCGGGGGGAGGCCCGGAACACCTCGGTCCCGAACCGGGCCAGGTCGTAGCGTCCACCACTGGTGGCCATCATCTCGATGGCACAGCACGCCAGTCCGAAGGTGGCGGGCCAGAGCGACCCCTTGCGCATGTAGCCCGCGAGTTGCTCGACCGTGGTCAGCAGGAACCCGCTCGGCAGTTTCTCTTCCAGTCCCATGACTGTCTCCTCCTCCCGGTTCCGGTCAGTCCCAGCTCAGTCCGCCCCGACGCCACTCGTAGGCGTAGGCGACGGAGACGTTGAGGACGAACAGGGCCATCGCGGCCAGTCCGAACAGCCCGAGGTTGTCGAAGTGGACGGCCCACGGATAGAGGAAGAGGATCTCGATGCCGAAGATGATGAACAGCATCGCGGTGAGGTAGTACTTCACCGGGAACCGTCCGCCGCCGACCGGCTGCGGGGTGGGCTGGATGCCGCACTCGTAGGCCTCGAGTTTCGACCTGTTGAACCGGCTCGGGCCGGCCAGCGAGGAGACCAGGGAGGAGAAGACGGCAAAGGCGACGGCGACGGCTCCGAGAGCCAGGATCGGCACGTACTCGTTCATCGCGTCACTCCTCGCGCGTTCCTCGGGAAGGCACCTGTGGGCAGACTTCTCCTGCAACCGCATGGGATCGTCGGCGACCGTGGTGGTGGGTTCACGGCCCGCCGTCTCCCTGTCGGATCCGGGTGTCCCGGTCCTCGACTGTGACTCTACTCACATTGCTTTGACGTGTGCCTGGACTTTCGGCAGGCGATCTGCGGCGGTCCGTGGCGGCTTTCCGTGTCGGCCCGGAGCTCAGGCCGGCGCGAGGAGCGAGGTGACCGTGTCCCGCAGGCGCAGCGGGTCGATCGGGTGCGGGACCGACGCGTCGGCCCGGGACCAGTCGGCCAGCCACCGGTCGTCCGCGCGTCCGAGCAGTACGAGGATCGGCGGCGTGTGGTCGAGCTCGTCGCGCAGCTGCTTGGCCAGACCCAGCCCGCCGGTGGGGGCGGCCTCGCCGTCGAGGATCGCGAGGCCGATCCCCCCGGCGTCCATGTGCTCGATCACCACCGGCGCCGTGGCGACCTCGGTGAACTGCAGTCGGGGGAGGTCGGGGTGCGGGCGCGTGCCCAGTGCGGACATGACGCGGCCGCGGGTCGCGGCGTCGTGGCTGTAGACGAGCACCCGCAGCTCGACGTCCGGACTGGTGATCTGGGTCACGTCCGCGATGCTACCGAGCGGGCTCGGCGCCGGTGCGGGTTGCGGTGGACGCGACTCGTGGTGCGGCGAGGGCCGGGAAATGGGAGACGCGGCCCGGGCTCGAGAGCACCGGGCCGCGTCTGCGGCGGAGGATAGGGGATTTGAACCCCTGAGGGGCTATAAACCCCAACCCGCGTTCCAGGCGAGCGCCATAGGCCACTAGGCGAATCCTCCGTGGACGAGAGTACCCAGCGCGGCCAACCACTGGCAAACCATCCGGGAATCACCGGCCACATCCCGGGCTGCGTGCAGCGGCGGAGGCGGCACGGCTAGACTCGTCACCGGACCCCGCGCGGCGTCCATCCTGTGAACTCCCCCAGGGCCGGAAGGCAGCAAGGGTCAGCGGGCTCTGGCGGGTGCGCGGGGTCCCTTTACGTCTGGGTACACACACCACCGACGATGTCGACCCCCCGGAGGCCACTATGGCGCTGTCCGATCTCTCCGCCGACGAACTGACCCGACTCGAATCGGAGTTGTCGTCCGAGTACGACACGCTCGCCGACCGGGGGCTGTCCCTGGACCTGACCCGCGGCAAGCCGTCGCCGGAGCAGCTGGACCTCTCCGAGCGACTCCTGGCGCTGCCGGGGGAGGGCGACCACAACGCCGGCACGACCGACGTCCGTAACTACGGCGGCGGCGCCGGTCTGCCGGAGCTCCGCGGGATCATCGCCGAACTGCTGGGGGTGGACGCCGGCCGAGTGATCGCCCAGGACAACGCGAGCCTGTCGATCATGTACGACCTGCTGACGTTCTCGATGCTGTTCGGTACGCCCGACTCGGAGCGTCCGTGGAAGGACGAGCCGAAGCTCCGCTGGTTGTGCCCGGTCCCCGGGTACGACCGGCACTTCGGCATCACCGAGGCCCTCGGTATCGAGATGATCCCCGTGACGATGGGGCAGGACGGTCCGGACATGGACGAGGTGGAGCACCTCGTCGCCACGGACCCGTCGATCAAGGGCATGTGGTGTGTGCCGATCTACTCCAACCCGACCGGCACCGTCTACAGCGACCACACCGTGTCCCGGCTGGCCCGCATGGCCGCGGCCGCCCCGGACTTCCGGGTGATCTGGGACAACGCCTACGTGGTCCACACGCTGACCGAGGACTTCCCCAAGGTGCCCGATGTGGATTCGCTGGCCGCCGAGGCCGGGCACCCCAATCGGTTCCTGCAGGTGTGTTCGACGTCCAAGATCACCTTCGCCGGGGCGGGCGTGTCGTTCCTGTCGGCCTCCGAGGCCAACCTCGACTGGTACCTGGGGCACACCGGGATCCGGTCGATCGGCCCCAACAAGGTCAACCAGTTGGCCCACGCGCGCTTCTTCGGTGACGCCGACGGGGTACGGGACCACATGCAGAAGCACCGCGAGATCGTGGCCCCGAAGTTCGAGGCGGCCGCCGCCGCGCTGGACCGGAGGCTCGGCGGGTACGACGTGGCCCGCTGGACGAGTCCCGAGGGCGGGTACTTCATCGACCTCGAGGTGCCGGACGGCACCGCCACGGAGACCGTCCGCCTGGCCAAGGAGGTCGGGGTCGCGCTGACCCCGGCCGGTTCGGCCTATCCGTACGGGCAGGATCCCGACGATCGGCACATCCGTCTGGCCCCCACGTTGCCGCCACTGGTCGAGGTCGAGACGGCGATGGACGTGGTGGGGCTGTGCGCGCTGCTCGCCGCGAGCCGCGATGCGCGAAACTGATGTAACAGCACCTCCCCCTTCGTTAATCACCGTCCCCCGAGGAACGCCAGCGCTGCGCGCCTGCGTATGCCCTCCGGCTCGGTTCGCCACGCCGCTTTCACCTGCGAGACGTGCCCGGACGTGATCTACAACACGTTCCCATTTGGTGGGCGTGCCGAAGCGGACCGCGGCGGTGGCGCTGACGTGCACGTATGTCGGCCGCCGCATAGTTGAGCAATAGTCAACGAAGGGAGGTCCTTGATCCCCGCAGGTCGGCATGGTTGTATCTCTACCGTCCGGACCCCACAAGGGATCGGGCACCGGAGTGCGGCTGAGGGGCTGCGAGGGGCCGGTGCTTCGATCCTGGTCCGGAACCGCGCCGCGAGGGTCTGAGGGGGCCCGCACCGCCGCGCGAGGGACGTCGGGAGGGGCTGCGGAGACGCGGCCCCTCCGGTCATTTCCGGAGGTAGTGTCCCGGGACGCGGAGGGCGGACCTCGTCGTCGTACCCCCTGGGTACCCTCTACACGTGGCCCTCTATCGGAAGTACCGCCCCGCCTCCTTCGCCGAGGTCGTGGGCCAGGAGCACGTCACCGAACCGCTGTCGGTGGCCCTGTCCTCCGGTCGCATCAACCACGCCTATCTCTTCTCCGGCCCGCGCGGGTGCGGCAAGACCTCGTCCGCCCGCATCCTCGCCCGGTCGCTGAACTGCGTGGAGGGACCCACGGCCACGCCGTGCGGGGAGTGCGACTCGTGTGTGGCCCTGGCGCCCGGGGGTACGGGCACGCTCGACGTCACCGAGCTCGACGCGGCCAGCCACGGCGGCGTGGACGACACCCGGGACCTGCGCGAACGGGCGTTCTTCGCGCCGGCGTCGTCGAGGTACCGGGTGCTCATCATCGACGAGGCGCACATGGTCACCAATGCGGGCTTCAACGCCTTGCTCAAGATCGTGGAGGAGCCGCCGGAGCACCTGATCTTCATCTTCGCCACCACCGAGCCGGAGAAGGTGCTGCCGACCATCCGCTCGCGGACGCATCACTACCCGTTCCGTCTGCTCACGCCGTCGTCGATGCGCGGGCTGGTCGAGCGGATCAGCGAGCAAGAGGGGGTGAAGGTCGAACCCACGGTCTTCCCCCTGGTCATCCGGGCGGGTGGCGGGTCGCCGCGTGACACGTTGAGCGTGCTGGATCAGCTGATGGCCGGCGCCGGCGAGGACGGCATCACCTATCCGCGGGCGGTGAGCCTGCTGGGGGCCACCGAGGTCGCGTTGATCGACGACACCGTGGACGCGCTCGCCGCGGGGGACGGGGCGACGCTGTTCCGGACCGTCGACAAGGTCATCGAGGCCGGGCTGGATCCCCGCCGGTTCGCCGCGGACCTGCTCCAGCGGTTGCGGGACCTGATCATGGTGCAGTCGGTGCCGCAGGCCATCGAGCGCGGGCTGGTCGACGCCCCGGTCGAACAGGCCGACACCATGCGGCGCCAGGCCGAGAACATCGGGCCCGCAACCCTCGCGCGGTGTGCGGACATGGTGCACGAGGGGATGGGGTCGATGCGCGGCGCCACCTCGCCCAGGCTGCTGCTGGAGATCCTCTGCGCCAAGCTGCTCCTGCCCTCAGCCGACGACTCGATGATCGCGCTGCTGCAGCGAGTCGAGGCGCTGGAGTCGGGCACCGCGCCGGCGGTCACCGCCCCGCCCGACGGGGCCCGAGTTCGCGACGGGGGTCCGGCCGGAGCGGGTGGGGCTTCGCCGGACGACGACGAAGGGCGCCCCGGCCCGGGCGGCGCACCCGGCACGCAGTCTCCGCCCCAGGCGGAGGGGCGGCCGAAGTTCGTGCGCCGATCCCAGACACAACCCGCCGAGCCGCAGGAGCCGCAGGGGGACGCGGCGACTCGGCAGCCGCCCGCGCCCGCCGCACCCGCGCCCGCGCCGGTTGCGCACGACCCCGCGCCGCATTCGCGCGAACCCGAGCCCGCGGCCCGGCCGGTACAGGCCACGCCCGATGGATCGGCCGTGCCCGCCGAGTCCGTCGCGCAGCAACTGGCAGAGAACCAGCGATCGACCGGTGGTCCCTCGGTTCCCGACCCCGCGCCGCGCGACGCCGCACCCGAGCCTGCCGCGGACGTGCCCTCCGACGTGAACGCGGGCCCCGCGACCCCGCCTCAGGCCGCGCCCGCGGAACCCGAAGAGTCACGATCCTCCGCAATCCGGTCTGCCCCTGTCGAGTCCCCACGGGCGCCCGCGTCCGAGTCCGCGCCCTCACCCGAGTCGGCGCCCGCCGCGGAACCGATCGCGGACCCGTGGCGGGAGCCTGGAGCGGCACAGGACCAGTCGCAGGACCGGGGCCAGGACCATCCGCAGCCCGCGACCGGGGCTCGGCCGGGGCCTGCCGTGGAGCCCGGGCCTGAGCCTGAGCCCGCCGCCGCTGCCTCCACCACCGCTGCCCCCGGCATGGAGGCCGAGGACATCCGTCGCGCGTGGCCGGCGATCCGCGACGCGGTCCGCAGGAGGACCCGCACCGTCGAGGTGATGCTCGCCGGCGCGACGGTCGCCGGGGTCGACGGCCGGGTCATCCACCTCGTCCATGACTACGCCCCGCTGGCCAAGCGACTGTCCCAGCCGCACAACGCCACCGCGATCACCGACTCGGTCACCGAGGTGGTGGGCGGTGACTGGACCATTCGCTGCACCTCGGGTGGAGCCGCGGCCACCGCGGCGGGCGGTGCCCCGGCGCCCGCTCCTGCCCGTGGCGCGGCCCCGGCGCCAGCGGACGCGCCCGGGAGCGCGCAGCAACCCGAACCCCAGGGGTGGCAGCGCCGGCTACGCGGCGGTGACGGCGGTCAGGGTGCGGGATACGGGCGCTCCGGCGAGGCCGGTGCGCCCGGTGGCGGTTACGACGACATCCCGCCGCCGCCCGAGGAGCCCGAGCCGGAGGCCGGGGGACCCGACGGTCCGCCACCACCCCCGGTGAGCGAGGAGGAGATGGTGGACGAGGCCCGCAGCGGGCCGCAGAACATCGATCACCGGACCGGCGAGGACATCGCTCTCCAGTTGCTCAGAGAGCACCTCGGGGCTCGACCGCTCGAGCGCTGAGCGGCCCGGCCCGCCGCGCGGCGGGGCACGCTGTCCGATGGTGCGGTTACCCTGGGTTCCGACCGACCGGGGCCGCCCCGGCTTAGATGAGGCACCAGCCGAAAGGACCCCCCATGCAGCCCGGACCCGACATGAACGCCCTCCTCGAGCAGGCACAGCAGATGCAGGCCCAGCTCGCCCAGGCGCAGCAGGAGATCGCCGCGAGCACGGTCGACGGCCAGGCCGGTGGCGGACTCGTCACCGTCACCATGCGCGGCACGGGCGAGGTCACCGGTGTCACGGTGGACCCCAAGGTCGTGGACCCCGAGGACATCGAGACCCTCCAGGATCTGCTCGTCGGTGCGTTCGGCGACGCCCACACCAAGGTCCAGCAGCTCGCGGAGTCGCGGCTCGGCCCGCTGGCCTCCGGCGGCGGCCTCGGCGACATGATGGGCGGCCTGGGCATGTGAGCCCGGCGGGACCCGGGGAGCTCCGGGACCCGCCACCCGGCGTCGAATCCGTCGCCGGGAACGACACAGCACAGGAACGGCGATGTACGAGGGACCAGTCCAGAACCTGATCGACGAGTTCGGCAAGCTGCCGGGCGTCGGTCCGAAGTCCGCGCAGCGGCTGGCCTTCCACCTCCTGCAGGCGGAACCGGAGTCGGTGGAGCGGCTGCGTTCCGCGCTGCAGGCGGTGGTCGACGGCGTCACGTACTGCGAGGTCTGCGGCACGGTGTCGGCGGCCGAACGCTGCCGCATCTGCTCCGACCCGCGGCGCGACCCCACGCTCATCTGTGTGGTGGAGGAGCCCAAGGACATCGAGGCCATCGAGCGCACCCGCGAGTTCCGCGGGCTCTACCACGTGCTCGGTGGCGCGCTCGATCCCATCAACGGCATCGGGCCCAACGAGCTGCGCATCGCCGGCCTGATTAGGCGGGTCGGGGAGGAGTTCGAGGGCGAGGAGATCGCGGAGATCATCATCGCGACCGACCCCAACACCACCGGCGAGGCCACCTCCACATACCTGGCCAGATTGCTGCGGCCGTTCCCCGAACTCGTGGTGAGCCGCTTGGCCTCGGGCCTGCCCATGGGCGCGGATCTCGAGTTCGCCGACGAGCTGACCCTGGGCAGCGCCCTGTCCGGCCGCCGCATCCTGTCAGGCGGCCCCTCCCAGCCCGCGCGGTCGGGAGGCGTGCTCCGTCCCGAGCAGAGTGAGCCACGGACCCCCCGGCCGTTCCCCGAACCGTCTCCCGAACCGGCAGAGCAGCGAATGCAGGGAGCGGACAGTGACGCGGCGGGCCGGACCGGTCTGTCAGAGGTCGAAGAGCCTCGCGGCGTTCCCGTGCCACACCGCCCGTAGCCAGTCGTCGCCCATCCCCAGTCCCGCCAGGGCGTCGAGTTGGTGCGCGAACGGGTAGGGGATGTTGGGGAAGTCGGTCCCCAGCAGGATCTTGTGCCCCAGATCGGCGAGCCGCCCGCGCTCTGAGGCCGGGAACGGGCTGATCTCCTCGACGAAGTCGGTGAACGCCATGGTGGTGTCCAGGTAGACGCCGCTGTACCGCTCGGCCAGGTCCAGGAACTCCGAGTACTCACCCATGCCCATGTGGGCGATGATCAACGGGAGATCCGGGAACCGCTCGAGAACGTCCGCGACCGGCTCCGGGCCCGTGAAGGGGCCCGCCACGGGGCCGCTGCCGCAGTGGATCACCGTGGGCACCTGCGACTCCGCGAGTTGGCCCCACACCGGGTCCAACAGCGGATCGCGAGGGTCGTACTCGCCCACCTGGATGTGCGACTTGAACACCCGGGCCCCGGCCTCGATCGCGTCCCGGACATAGTCGCCCGCGGTCGGCTCGGGAAAGAAGGTCGCGGTGTGTAGGCAGTCGGGGTGCCGAGAGGCGAAGTCCGCCGACCACGAGTTGAGCCACGCCCCCATGTCCGCCTTGTGTGGATAGAGCATCGACGAGAACGCCAGCACCCCGTACGACCTCAGGCGGGCGACGCGCTCGTCCTCGGCCTCCCGATAGGTGATCGGCCACGTCCGGCCGATCTTGGGGCCGGCGGCGTCGAAGTAGTCCCACACCTTGGCCATCACCCGGTCGGGCATGAAATGCGTGTGGACGTCGATGATTCCCGGAAGACCCAGCGGCTCCCACAGGGCGCGTACCTGTGCCGCCTCGTGCGCGGGATCAGGAGGGGTCACGGAGCCGGCGAGGGTGGCGGTGCCGTGGTGGATACACATGGATCCGAGCGTAGGCGAGCGCTGCCAAACGGCCGGCTGATCGGGTTCGGCACGGGGGCGTCCACCCCCGGGTCATGACCGCTGTGACAGCACGCCCCCCGGGTCATCACCGCCCGGGAGCACTCACCCCGAGCGTAGGAGATCGGGCCGGCGAGCAGGTCTCGCCTGTCGAGCGCCGACGAAAAGATTCTTCTTGACAACATTGTTTGTCGGTAGGAGGCTGGATGCCACACAACGGGAGGGCCGGGGGCATGCAGGACATCGGAGTGATCGACAGCGCCGAGGTGGCGACTGCTGCCCTGGCCCCGATCCGCACGCGCCTGTTGGCCGAACTCTCGGAGCCGGCGTCAGCCACCACGCTCGCCGCCCGCCTGGGTGTGCCGAGGCAGAAGCTCAACTACCACCTGCGGCAGCTCGAGAAGCACGGGCTGGTGGAACTGGTCGAGGAGCGACGGCGGGGGAACGTCCACGAACGGATCCTGAGGGCCTCGTCGTCGTCGTACGTCGTCTCTCCCGGGGTGATGGGACGGACCCAGCCGGCCGTCGGCGCCGACCGCGACCGGGCGTCCCCACGGTGGCTGCTCGCGCTGACCTCGCGCATGGTGCGCGAGGTGGGTGACCTGATCGTCGGGGCGCGTCGGACCGGCAAGCGGGTCGGGACGTTCGGTCTCGACGGCGAGGTGTGCTTTGCCACCCCGGCGGACCGCGCGGCGTTCGCGGACGAACTCACCGACGCGGTCACCAGGCTCGTGTCCAAGTACCACGACGACTCCTCCGATGGGGGCCGCCGACACCGGCTCATCGTGGGGATGCACGCCGTCCCACCGGGGAGCGCCGACACCGCCGGGAGCGCCGGGCCGTCCGAGCGCGCTGACTCATCTGGCAGCGACCCAACCGAGAGCGACCCATCTGAGAGTGAGGAGAGAAACGATGTCTGACCAGCACAAGCGGATCGAGAAGTCCATCGAGCTCGACGCCACCCCGGAGGAGGTGTGGGAGGCCGTCGCCACCGGTGAGGGGATGGCGTGCTGGTTCGTGCCGCACCGGTTCGACCCGCCGGAGGGAGGAGTCGGCGCCCGCGTCGTGTCCGACTTCGGATCCGGCAACGTCTCGGAGGCCACGGTTCGGGAGTGGGAGCCCGGGCGACGGTACTCGTCCTCTGCGGACGGCCAGCCCCAGGTCGTGGAGTTCCTCGTCGAGGGCAGGGACGGCGGCGGAGCCGTGCTGCGGCTCATCCACAGCGGAATCACCGGCGAGGACTGGGAGGCCGAGTACCACAGCCACGGCTGGGACGGCTTCCTGGAGAATCTCCGCCGCTACTTCGACCACTTCCGCGGTCTGCCGCCGACCACCGTGTCGATCATCGCGTTCACCGACCTCGACAAGGACGGCATCTGGGCGCGGTTCGACGACGCACTGGGCATCGACCGACAGCCGGCGGTCGGCGACACCGTGCGCCTGACACCCGACGGGCTCGACCCGATCGACGGCGTCGTGGAGGTGGCCGAACCGGGAAACCTGGGCATCCGTAGCAATAGTGGCGCCCACTTCTTCAGCGGGGACGGGGCATGGGGCATGGTCACCGTCGTCCACTACTACTTCGGCGAGGAATTCGACCGCGACGCGCTCACCGCCGGGTGGCAGCGCTGGACCGACTCGCTGTTCCCGCAGCCGGCCGCCCCACCGACGGACTGACAGCCCCCGCTGGCGGACCGGGCAGGGGTCAACGGCGGGCGGCCGCCAGGCGTTCGCGGCGCAGCTGCTCGACCGCCGGCACCTCGACGGGCGGCAGCGAGTCCACGCCGAGCGCGCGGCTCAGCAGCAGGTCCGCCAGCTCGGGATTCCGCGCGAGCACCGGGCCGTGCATGTAGGTCGCGATCATCGACCCCTGCACCACCCCCTCGACCCGCCCGCCGGCGCGCGCGGGCTCGCCGGCCGGGACGCCGTTGCCCACACCCGAGGTGGCGCGTCCGAGCGGGGCCGCATCGGGGCCCAGCACGGTGGCGCCCATGTGGTTCTCGAAGCCGGTCAGGGTCTGGGTGAGCCCGGCCAGCTGCGGCTCCACCACCAGCTCGCCGATCGAGCGGGTGGCCTGCGGCGAGGTGGTCACGTCGAGCAGGCCCAACCCCGGAGCACGGGAGCCGTCGGCCACCATGAACCACTCGCCGAACACCTGCATCCCGGCGCAGATCGCCAGCACCGGCACCCCGCGCGCGACGGCCCGCTGCACACCGGGCGACCCCGACAGGTGCCGGGACGCGAGCTTCTGGGCGGTGTCCTCGCCCCCGCCCACCGTGTAGATGTCGCACGAGTCGGGAACGGCGTCGTCGAGGGTGATGCGGACGATCTCGGCGTCGTACCCGCGCCACCTCAGGCGCTGGCGCAGGATCAGGGAGTTGCCGTCGTCGCCGTAGGTGCCCATGACGTCGGGCAGCACCAGGCCGATGCGCACGGTCGACTCGGTGGGCCGCGGGGAATCGGGGGAGACGGTGTCGAGCGGTGAGGCGGAGGCCCCGGCGTCGCGGTCGGTCATCGCTGCTGCTCCTTCCGGGCGGCGATCGCGCGTCCGAGGTCGCGGAACGCGGTGTAGTTGGCCAGCACCTCGACCCGTCCGGGCGGGCACCGCCTGATCGCGGTCAACGGGTCGGGCTCGAGTCGGTGCTCGACCCCGGCGTAGCTCAGGCGCACCGACAGGTCCGCGGCGCGCTCACCGGAGGCGTACACGGACACGCCCTCGAAGCTCTCGAAGCGCACGTCCCACAACCACGACAGGTCCACGCCGTCGGCGACCTGCCCGTTGACCGCGATCACCAGGCCGTCTGCCGAGGTGTCGATCATGCCGAGCGCCTCCTGCCAGCCGGCCGGGTTCTTGGCCAGCAGCAGGTGCGCGGCGCGGCCGTCCACGTCCACTGTCGAGTAGCGGCCCGCCACGTCGTCGACGCCCTCGACGGCCCGGACCGCGGCCGCGGGATCGGCGCCCATCGCCACGGCCGCGGCCACGGCCTGGGCGGCGTTGCCGCGGTTGGCCCGCCCCGGGATGGCCAGACTCATGGGCGCGGTGAAGCCGTCGGGCCCGTGGATCGCGTCCTCGGTGACCCACCAGTCCGGCTCGGGCCGGGCGAACCGCCGCCCGTCGGGCAGGGTGCCCTTCGCCTGCCAGCGCACGGCGCCGGTCTCGTCGACCGTGCGGGTGATCGGCTCGCCGGTCCGCGGGCAGCTCACCGAGTCGCCCGCCCACGCGTTGCCGGCCGCCACCCACACCACCGACGGGTTGTCGAAGGCGACGGAGGTGATCATCACGTCGTCGCAGTTGGCCACCACCGTGGCCTGCGGCTGCGCTGCCACCCCGGCCCGCAGCCGCCGCTCGATGGAGTTGATCTCACCGACCCGGTCCAGCTGGTCGCGGCTCAGGTTGAGCAGGACGATCGCCTCGGGGTGGGTGTTCTCCGCGACCGCCGGGGTGTGCAGCTCGTCCACCTCGATCGCCGCGAGCGGGGCCGCCCGGTCGGCGCCGAGCGCGGAGACGATCCCGGCGTCCATGTTGTCGCCGTTGGCGTTGGAGGCCACCGGGGCGACCGTCGACAGCGCGGAGGCGACCATCCTCGTCGTCGTCGACTTGCCGTTGGTCCCGGTGACCAGCACCGTCCGCCGCCCGGCGGCGAGCTGGGACATCAGGCCGGGGTCCAGCTTGAGCGCGACCAGCCCGCCGATCATCCCGCCCGACCCGCGGCCGGACACCCGCGAGGCCCACGTGGCCAGACGGGAGACGGCCACGGCTGCGCGGCCACGGGGGGTCAGAGCGGAGTGCGCGCGGGAACTCATGCGACGAGTCTAGGCAGGGGCGCCCGCTCAGAAACGCGCCGCACCGCCGAGCGCCCGCGCCACGTCCCGACCCAGCCCGGCGATCACCTCGTCCGGTGTGTCCCACGGCCCGGCCGCGGTGCCGATCACGGCGATCGCGTACCGGCCGGAGGTGGTGTTGACCACGGCGATGTCGTGGGACTCGGAGTCGGTCTCGCCGGTCTTGTTGGCGGTGGACCCCGCGGGCAGGTGGGCCGGGAGCTTCCACAACCGCTCCTGGTCGCTCATCAGACCGAGCACGATCCGGGCGACCGCGGGCGAGGTCAGGGCCTCGCTGCCGGACGCGCGACCGTCGGCGGCCCGGACCAACTCGGTCAGGTACTCCACGCTGCCGCGGGCGCTGACCCGGCTCCAGTCGCCGGTCCACTCCCAGCGGAAGGCGCCGCCGGTGTGGAACTCGTCGGCCAGGTCCACCCTGTCGGCCACGTCGTTGATCGCCTCGATCGGGTCGTCGGTGTCGGGCGCCTCCGGGCCCTCGACGGAGAGGTCGTAGAGCAGGTTCGCGGCCTCGTTGTCCGAGACGGCGACGGCCTGCTCCAGCAGGTCACCGAGGGTGCCGTAGGGGGTCTCGGCAATGGGGTCGGCGTCCCAGGCCTCGAGCGCGGCCACCGCGTACGCCACCTTGATCACCGAAGCCGCGTAGCGGGGCTCGTCGTCGCCCGAGCACACGACGCGCTCATCCGGCGAGTCGATCGCCAGGACGCACGCCGCCAGCTGGTGGCCCGCTTCCCCCGCCTCGGTCACCGCCCCGGACAGCAGCGGGCCCACTTCTCGCCAGCCGGACGGGACCGGCCGCATGCGGTGGGCGGTGTCCTCCACGCGGCCGTCGGGCACGGAGGTGGAGGGCTGGGCCGAGGCGGGACGGGTGCTGGCCGACGCCGTGTCCGGGCTCCCCAGCTCGGTCCCCGGAGCGGTCATCGCCACGCCCAGCAGCGCCGCGAGGCACAGCGCGCCGTAACCGCCCGCGGCCAGTCGGAACAGCCGCCGGGTACGCCGTTGCGCCCGCACCGGCGCGTCCCGCAGGCGAGCGGCGGGGGTGTCCGACCGGTACCGCGCCACGGGCTCTCCTGGGTCTGGCCGGACCGGCGGTGGCCGGCGCTCTGAGCTGTCGGCCTCGACAGTAGTCCGCCGACGCGACCCGGCGGAATCGGGCAGATGGACGGCAGGTGGCGGGAAAAGCGGCTGGGAAGCCGGAGATGTCGGGGCGGTCTGCCACGATAGGCGGACGCGGGCAGAGGTGGTCGGCCCGGGCGGCACGGGAGACGGGGTGGCATGAGCGGCTGGGTGGTGGTGGACGTCGAGACGTCCGGGATGAGGCCGTCGGTCGACCGGGTGCTGTCGGTGGCGGCGGTGGTGATCGACGACGACGGCGAGGTGGTCGAGGAGTTCGCGACCCTGCTCAACCCCGGGGTCGATCCGGGGCCGGTCCACGTGCACGGCCTCACCCCGGCTCTGCTCGCGGGCAAACCCCGCTACGCCGACGTGGCCGCGGACCTGGCCCGGGTGCTCGACGGCCGCACCGTGGTGGCCCACAACGCCACGTTCGACGCGTCCTTCCTGGCCTCGGAGGCGCGGCGGGCCGGACTCGAGCCGCCGCTGGAGCGGTTCCTGTGCACCCTGGACTTCGCGGGCCGGCTGCACCTGTCCACCGCCGACCTCAAGCTGGTCACGCTCGCCGCGCACTTCGGGGTGGAGCAGCGGGCCGCGCACGACGCCCACGACGACGCCCTGGTCCTGGCCGGGGTGTTCTCGGGGATGCTGCAGGTGGCCGCGGCCAAGGACGTGCAGCCGTCGGTGCGCGAGCTCGAGGGCATGCTGGCGGACCCGGTGACCGGCTTCCTGGTCTCGCGCGTGTGGGCCGATGCCCTCGCGGCGCCCAGGCTCTGGCGGCCGGCCGGGCGGCTGAAGCGTGGCGGCGGGCTGGTGCAGGGCATGGAGGTGGTCTTCACGCAGGACGTGGACCGCGACCCGGAGGAGATCGCCGGCCTCGTCGTCGACTCGGGTCTCTACCTGGCCGACCGCATCTCCTCCCGCACCTCGCTGGCCGTGTGCGACGCCCCCGGCGCGGTCCGGGGCCGCGCGGCGTTCGCCCGCAAGAAGGGGCTCGAACTGGTCCCGTTCGCCCGATTCGAGGAGATGCTCGCCGACGTGGCGCCCGGGCGGCCCGTCGCGGGCGCCCAGGCGGTGGACAGCGCGCAGGAGGCGCTCTTCTGACGCGTGGCTGCTGACGCGCGCGTTCCGCATCGTGGGGCGCCGGTCCGGGAGGGCGCCGCGGAACTGACATGATGGGCTGCGGCCCACGTCGTCGACAACAGGAGTACCGTCCCGTGCCCGCACCCCAGAACGCCGCCGCCCGCGAGGTCTACGAGAAGGAGCGGGCCCACGTCCTGACCCCGTGGTCCGCCTGGGGCGCCAGCGACCCGATGGTCGTCACCGCCGCAGAGGGCTGCCACCTCACCGACGGCGACGGCAACCGCCTGCTCGACTTCACCTCCCAGCTGGTCAACACCAACATCGGCCACCAGCACCCCGTGGTGGTCAAGGCCATCCAGGACCAGGCCGCCGACCTGTGCACCATCAACCCCGCGCACGCCAACGCCGCCCGGGCCGAGGCCGCCCGGCTGGTCGCCGAGGTCGCCCCCGCCGGCATGAACCGCGTGTTCTTCACCAACGCCGGCACCGAGGCCGTCGAGCACGCCGTCCGCATGGCGCGCCGCCACACCGGCCGACACAAGACCCTCTCTGCGTTCCGCAGCTACCACGGCGCCACCACCACCTCCATGAACCTCACCGGCGACGCCCGCCGCTGGGCCAACGACCACGGCAACACCGGCGCCGTGCACTTCCACGCGCCCTACCTGTACCGGTCGCAGTTCTACGCCGAGAACGAGAAGCAGGAGTGCGACCGCGCACTCGAGCACCTGGACTCGCTCATCGCGCTGGAGGGCCCGGACCACTTCGCGGCCCTGATCATCGAGTCGGTGCCCGGCACGGTCGGGATCATGGTGCCGCCGGCCGACTACCTGCGCGGTGTGCGCGAGATCTGCGACAAGTACGGGATCGTCATGATCTGCGACGAGGTCATGTCCGGCTTCGGCCGCACCGGTGCCTGGCTGGCCCTGGACAACTTCCGGTCCGGAGACGACGACTGGGCCCCCGACCTCATCACCTTTGCCAAGGGCTCCAACTCCGGCTACGTCCCGCTCGGCGGGGTGATCCTGCACGACCGGATCGCCGCGTCTTTCGAGAACACCCCCTACACCGGTGGCCTGACCTACGCCGGGCACCCGCTCGCCTGCGCCTCCGTGGTGGCCACGATCAACCTGATGCGGGACGAGAGGATCGTCGAGAACGCCCGCACGATCGGCGAGGACGTGATCGGTCCGCGCCTGCGCGAGCTCGCTGAGAAGCACCCGTCGATCGGCGAGGTCCGCGGCCTGGGAGTGTTCTGGGCCGTGGAGATGGTGGCCGACCGCGAGACACGCGAGCCCCTCGCCCCCTACGGTGGGACATCGGAGGCCATGGCCAGGACCTTCGCCGCCGCCAAGTCCGACGGCGTGCTGTTGTTCATGAACTACAACCGATTCCACATCGTTCCGCCCTGCATCATCACGGCCGACGAGGCGAACGCGGGGCTCGACGTGTTCGACCGCGCACTCGATGTGGCCGATTCCTATGTGGGGAGCTGACCGGACATGGCGCTGATACTGGGCCTGATCGTCAACGCCGTCGCCCTGTGGGTGGCGACTCTGATCGTGCCGGGGATCTCCCTGTACGAGACCGCCGGTGTCGCCGACATGGACGCCGGCGCCATCGACAACGAGGTGAGCGTGCCGACCATCGCGGCGCTGCTCATCGTGGCCGTGGTGTTCACGCTGATCAACGCGGTGGTCAAGCCGATCGTGCAGCTGCTCTCGCTGCCGCTGACCATCCTCACGCTGGGGCTGTTCCTGCTGGTGATCAACGCGCTGATGCTCATGCTCACCAGCTGGGTCACCACGACGTTCCAGCTGTTCGGAGCCGAGTACCAGGTGAGTGGGTTCTGGGCGGCGTTCTTCGGGGCGATCGTGATCGGCCTGGTCAACTGGGTGCTCGGCATGGTGATCCCCACGCGCGCCCGCGACTGAGGCCCGGCCCGCCGCACGCGCCGGCGACTGAAGCCCGGCCCGCCCGTCGCCGCTCACGCGCGCCCCGCAGGCCGCCCCGCCCGTCGCGCCAACGAGAAGAGCGTTCCGCACACATCGCCCGAGTGGGGGTGTGCGGAACGCTCTTCTCGTTGGTGCGGCGGCCCCGGGGTCAGCTCACCCCGCGGTGGCGTACTGCCGCGGAAGCGCCCGGCCCCGCTCCGCCATGATGTCCCGGAGCAGGTTCGGGTAGTCGGTGATGATCCCGTCGACGCCGATGTCCATGAGGTACTCCATGGTCGGAACGTTGTTCACCGTCCACGGGATGATCCTCAGCCCGTGCGAGTGCGCGCTCTGGACCATCTTCTCCGTGACGTACGCCCGGCAGGCACTCTCGCCGACCGTGCAGCTCTGGTCCGGGTACGTGGCGACCGGCGAATAGGCAACCACCCCGTCGATGGACGCCGCAGCGGCCACGCCGTCACCGTTGAAGTCCGCGATGTCGATCCCCCCGAGCCACGGTGAGGGCGCCTCGGAGTCGATGCCGAGGAAGTCGTGGTTCGTCAGGGCGACGAGCGGCAGTCTCGGGGCGAGCTCGTGCATCGCCATCAATGCGCCCCAGTCGAACGACTGGACGGTGATCTGCTGCTCGAGACCCGAGTTCGCGATCTCCTCGTGCACCGCTGAGACGAACTCCTCGCGCGGTGCGGTCTGGTCCGGGGCTCCGGCCTCCACCTTCGTCTCGATGTTCATCCACACCCCGTCCCGCCCGTCGGCCCCGTGGGCCTTGACGAGGTCGAAGAGTTCGGAGAGGAGCATCATCCTCTCGCCCGGGTGTGTCTGCTGGTCGGGGTAACCGGGACGACGGAGCGAACCACAGTCGAGCGTCCGGACCTGCTCGAGCGTGAGCTGGTGGATGTAGTTGTCCATGTAGGGGAACAGCGGGTCGTCCTCCACGACAGGCGCGGTGTCCTGGCAGACGTCGGCCCGGGGGCGTCGGTCGTGCGTGACTACCACCGCGCCGTCGGCGGTGACCTGGGTATCGAGTTCCAGGGTGCTCACACCCAGTTCGAGTGCAGCCGAGAAGGCCTGCGGGGAGCTCTCGACGTGAAGGCCCACGCCGCCGCGGTGTGCCTGGAGATCGAAGTCGCGCTCACCGGCACCGAGCGAACCGAGGACGTCGAGTGAGCCCGCCGGTGCGTCGGCGCCCAGTGCGCCCGCCGTCGCCCCGCCGAGTGATCCGGTCGCCGCTGTGGCCACGGTCAAGGACGAGGCGGTGAGGAGACAGCCGAGGGCGGTGGCGCCGACCGTGAAGAGGGCACGTGTGATGAGCATGGGAACCTCGCCGGAAGTGGTGTCGGCATGCCGGGAGAAGTCCCGGGTGCCACTTGCCGGCGTGACGTTATGCGGCGTCGTCTACGGGCGGTTCGACCCGGGGTGAACGCAGGATGACGGCTAGGACAGCCCTTCGGCGGGGATCGGCCACCCCGCGCACGAACCACCCCGCGCACGAGCCACCCCCGCGCCCGCGCACGAGCCACCCCGCACACGAGCCACCCCGCGCCCCGCACACGAGAAGAGCGTTCCGCACACATCGCCCGAGTGGGGGTGTGCGGAACGCTCTTCTCGATGGGAGGGCGGGTTCGTCAGACGAGGCTCAGGAGCCGAAGACGGCCGAGGAGACCGCGTTCGGGGCCCAGCCGCGCGCGGCGGTGTCGCGGATGAACTGCATCTGCGGGTAGAACGAGTTGCCCGGGCAGGCGGTCCCGCCCCAGTCGCGGTGGCCCGAGACGGCCGGCATGTTTCGCGTGGCCCCACCCTGCGGGTTGCGGTAGGTGATGCCGCCGCGCGGGTTGATGCCGGTGGTCGAACAGAGGGCACGGACGCAGTCGATGGTCGCACCCACGGCGGCGGGGGTCGGCGGTGCTCCGGTGAAGTCGCCCAGCACGCAGATGCCGATATTGCCGTTGTTGACGCCGCCTGTGTGGCCCGCGGTGACCACCGGCGGAGCGATGCCGGCGACCGGGGGCACCTGAAAGACCGGGGTGCCGCCGACGGTTCCGCCGCGGCCCTGGTAGATGCGGCCCTCGGGGTCGATGAGCAGGTGGTACCCGACGTCGCCCCAGCCCAGCGTGTTGGCGTGGTAGTTGTAGATCGCGCGCACACTCGCGGCGCGGTCCGGTCCGACGGGCGAGGCCGTGTGGTGGATCGTGATCGCCTGTGCCGGGAAGAACTGCGGCGCCCAGCGGTTCCCCGAGACGTCACCGGGGCCCCATGCCGCCCGAGGGATGATCGGCAGGCCGAGCGTTCCGACGCTGCCCAGGCTGTAGTTTCGCGGTGCAGCCCGGCCGTCGTCGAACGCGGTGGCGCGGGCGCCCGCGGGTGCGTCGACCTCGTAGCCCACGGAGCCCTGCGGCGCGGCGACGAGATCGGACGCGGGAGTGCTACCGCTGTCCGGGGCGGAGTCCATCGCCTCGAGCGGGATCCAGTCGCCCACCGAACCATCGGGGAACGCGAAGCGGATCCGGCCGGCGATTTCCTCGGCGCTGGGGAAGGTGACCCCCACGTAGCCGAGCGGGCCGTTCGGCTGGATCATCCCGCTGCCGGTCGGGACCGACTTGAGCAGGTCCTGGGCCATGCCGAGGGAACCGGTGTCGAACGGGTTGGCCCCGGCGAGGGGACCACGGACGGAGGAGGCGACTGCGACGCCCACCCCGACTGACGCGGCGGTGAGAAACCCACGGCGTGAAACGGGCATAAGGGGGTACTCCAGACTTGTACTGCAGAAACTGACGCCTGGCATATCGGCGCGATCGACCGCCACATTACGCGCTCGACGTAATCAAATCGAGACCTTCGTTACCGGAGTGATATATGTGACGAGTGAGGCTCATGAGGCGGATCCGAAGCCTCTCCTAGGGGAATCCGCGGGCCCCACGCCGGGCCACGGGCCTACTCGGTCGCCGCTCACGCACGCCCCGCAGGCCACCCCGCAAGCCGCCCCGCCCAACGAGAAGAGCGTCCCGCACACCCCGCTCTCGGGCGATATGTGCGGAACGCTCTTGTCGACGGAGCCGGCCCCTGGGAGCAGCCCCCGGCTGTCAGGGAGCCCAGGTCCGGGCGCCCACCGTGCTGCCCACCGTCTCGTCGGAGACCACGGCCTCGTCGGCGTACGCGCGGTTCACGGCCGAGACCACGGCGCGCAGTGTCGCGGTGGTGATGGAACCGGCCCGGCCGACTCCCCAGAACACCCGGTTGCCGAACTGCACCTCGACGTACGCCGCCGCGGTGGCGTCATCGCCGGCGGTCATGGCGTGCTCCGAGTAGTCGAGGATGCGTACCTCGTCGTCGAACATCTCGTTGAGCGCGGCAACGAACGCCGCCAGGGGACCGTTTCCGGACCCCGTCAGCTCCTTGGTCTCGCCCTTCCACTTGACCACGGCGTCGATCGAGTCCACGCCGTCGTCGGTCTCGGCCGGGTCGAGCTGCTGGGAGATCCGCTCCATGGGTGAGACGCGGTCCAGGTACTCGAGGGTGAAGATGTCCCACATCTGCTTGGGCGTGACCTCGCCACCCTCGGAATCGGTGACGTTCTGCACCAGCGCGGAGAACTCCATCTGCAGGCGCCGCGGCAGCTGCAGGCCGTAGTCGCTCTTCATGATGTACGCCACGCCGCCCTTGCCGGACTGCGAGTTCACGCGGATCACGGCCTCGTAGGTGCGGCCCTCGTCCTTGGGGTCCACGGGCAGGTAGGGGACCTCCCACGTGATGTCGGTGATGTCCTCGCCCCGCGCGTCGGCCTCGACCTGCAGGGCGTCGAAGCCCTTGTTGATCGCGTCCTGGTGTGAGCCCGAGAACGCGGTGAAGACCAGGTCGCCGCCGTAGGGGTGACGCTCGGGTACGCGCAGCTGGTTGGCGTACTCGACGGTGCGGCGGATCTCGTCCATGTCCGAGAAGTTGATCTGCGGGTCGACGCCGCGGGTGAGCAGGTTCATGCCCAGCGTCACCAGGCAGACGTTGCCGGTGCGCTCGCCGTTGCCGAACAGGCAGCCCTCGATGCGGTCGGCGCCGGCCTGGAACGCCAGCTCGGCGGCGGCCACGCCGGTGCCGCGGTCGTTGTGCGGGTGCAGCGACAGGATCGTGGAGTCGCGGCGCGCCAGATTGCGGTGCATCCACTCGATCTGGTCGGCGTACACGTTGGGCGTGGCCATCTCGACCGTCGCCGGCAGGTTGAGGATGATCGGGTTCTCCGGAGTGGCGCCCACGACCTCGGTGACGGCGTCGCAGACCTCCTTGGAGAACGCGAGCTCGGTCCCGGTGAACGACTCGGGCGAGTACTCCCAGCGCCAGTTGGTGTCCGGGTAGTCCTTCGCGATGGCGGTCACCAGCTCGGCGGCGTCGGTGGCGATCTTCTTGATCGCGTCGCGGTCCTTACGGAACACGACCTTGCGCTGCAGGATCGAGGTGGAGTTGTAGAAGTGCACGATCACGTTGGACGCGCCCTCGCACGCCTCGAACGTGCGGCGGATCAGGTCCTCCCGACACTGCACCAGCACCTGGATGGTGACGTCGGAGGGGATCGCCTCGTCCTCGATGATCTCGCGGACGAAGTCGTAGTCCGTCTGCGAGGCCGACGGGAACCCGACCTCGATCTCCTTGTAGCCCATCCGGACCAGCAGTTCGAACATCCGGCGCTTGCGGGCCGGGCTCATGGGGTCGATCAGCGCCTGGTTGCCGTCGCGCAGATCCACGGCGCACCACTGGGGCGCGTGGGTGATGACCTTGTCCGGCCACGTGCGGTCGGGCAGCGAGACGTCCTCGACCTCCTCGGCGAAGGGCCGGTACCGGTGGGCCGGCATCGAGGAGCCCTTCTGTCGGTTCCACGACGGCTGGTCGGGGCGTCCGGGCTTGGAGGGGGGAGTGATGGTCGACGACGACGAGACGAATGCGTCAGCGGGATTCATTGCGGGGCTCTACTTCCGTGGAATCGATCTGTGGGGATCGGACCGGCGCGACGAGATCCCGCGACGGGGAGCCGGTCCGCCTCAGCGGGCCCCGCCGCGGCACCCAAGAAGGAGCACGCGCTGCATGGGGGTCACGATACACGGTTCCGCAGGGTGTCACGGAATCGGGATGACGAAGGTCGTGGACCCCGTGGTCGTCTCCGGCGGGGAGAGCGGGGAGTCGGCGCCCAACTCCTGGTCATGGTGCATCGACCCCCACAGCCTGCGACAGCCGGCCTCCTCGGCTATACCGAGGGCCTTGTCCACCAGTCGATGGGCGATCCCTCGGCCGCGCAACGGCTCGCTCACCCGGATCCCGTAGACGAAGAGGTCCGGGCTGGCGCCCAGGTAACCGGTCTCCACCGCCACCAGCATCCCCACGGGGACCTCGTCCTGCAGCGCCAGCAACAGCAGGTTGGATCCGTTGTCGAGGAAGTCCCGGGTCCACTCGGCGGTGGGCGGGTAGCTGAACAGGTCGTCGGCGGTCAGCACCAGGTCGAGATCGCCGCGCGAGGCGCGACGGATCACGAGCTCCGGCTGCTCCGGCGAGGTCATCTGTTCAGTGTGACAAATACACGGGCGGTCCGGTGCGCGTGAGTGACGGCCGGGTGCGACCGGTCCCTCGTCGTCATCGGTTGGCGATCATCCAGTCGATCCAGCCGTTCTGGAACGGGACCGACTCGAACCAGGCCGGATTGGTGCCGTCGGGCTGGCGTCGTGCGTGGTCGGAGCCGGAATGGATACCCACCAGCAGGTCGCCGTGGAAGACGGGCCCGCCGGAGTCCCCGGCCCCGTACCCGCCCTGGATGGTGTGGGACCGGCCGATGCGGGAGCCGGCTCGCGGCTCCATCCGCTCGAGGCGGGTGAGTCCGGTGCGCAGCTCCGCGGCGCGCTGACCGCCGGGGGAGGTGGCGCCGAAGCCGTGGAATCGCAGCACGTCGCCGGCCACGGGTTCCCTGCCCGCGCGCTTGACGGAGGGGGACGGCGCCGGATGCGCCAGCTTGAGCAGCATGACGTCCCCGGCAGGCGCGTGGTAGGCGGCGACGGGGGTGTGGCGGCCGATGCTGCCGGTCTCGAGGGATCCGAACGCACCGACGATCTGGGGGCTGGCGAGCGAGGCGGTCTCCGCGAATCCGCCCGGGACGGTCGCCCCGTTGCCGAATCCCAGTGTGTAGGCGTTCGGTATGGCGGGGCCGCAGTGCTTGGCGGTCGCCACCCAGTACGGGGCCACCACCACTCCGGAGCAGGGGGTGCCGGGGATCCCGCTGAACGTGGTGATCTGGACGGCCCATGGCGCCGGCCCGGAGGGGGTGCCGTTGACCACGGCCCCGGCGGTGGGCGCGGAGGCGGCGAGCGGGGCGATGACCGCGGCGACCGAGGCGAGCGTCGTCGCCACGAGGCGGGACGTGCGGCGTGAGGCACGGCCGGTGACGCCGTCGGGAGCCCGGCGTGAGGCGCGGCCGGTAGCGGAGTCGGGAACGTCGCCGCCCTGCTCGACGCGGCTGTTTCTCAAGGTGCCGCTGGGGCGGGTGAGACGCATGAGGCTCAGCGTAAGCGATGGGATCGACGTGCGCTGCCGCTCGGGGTGGGTCCTCATGGCTCTGGAATCGCGGCCCGCCCGGCCCGCGTTACCCCGGCGGCCGGCTCCGCTCGGCGCGGGTCACCCCCGGCGGCCGGCTCCGCTCGGCGCGGGTCACCCCCGGCGGCCGACTCCGCTCCGCCCGCGTCACCCCCGACGGCCGGCTCCGCTCCGCCCGCGTCACCCCCGGCGGCCGGCTCCGCTCGGCGCGAGTTACCCCGACGACCGGCTCCGCTCCGCGCGCGTCACCCCGGGACCGACTGCGCCTCCTGGGTCGACCTCCTTGTTGGCCAACCGCACGGTCGCCACCACCATCAGGACGAGGGTCGCGGCCAGGATCGCCAGCTCGGGGCCGTCGACGGTGAACCACTCGCCCAGGACCACCACCCCCAGTCCCAGCGCGACGACGGGAGTGGTGACGGTGGAGGCGGGCACCGCCTGGTGCACGGCCCCCGCGGAGAACGACATCTGCTGCAGCGTCAGTGCGATCACCGCCGCCGCCACCAGCCCGTACACCTCGCCGGTGGTGAACACCTCGAGCAACCCGCCCGAGTACCACCGGTCGGCGACACCCTTGGTGAGCAGCGCCACGTAGGCGAACGCGAGTCCGCCGGCGACGCCCAGGAGCAGCGCGCGGTTGCCGTTGCGGCGTCGGTTCCGGGACAGGCGCAGCAGCACGGCGATGACCACCAGCCCGCCTGCGCACGCGAGCGCCCACTCGTACCAGGGCGGGTGCGCGTCACCTCCCGTCGGTCGCCCGTAGATCACCAGGACGACCACACATCCCGCCAGGACGTACCCCCAGAACAACTCGGTCTTGGTCACCCGCCGGCCCGTCACCCACGCTCCGAGCGGGAGCGCGAAGGTCAGTGAGAGGACGGTGATGGTCTGCACGAGGATGAGCGAGCCGAACGCCAGCGCCACACCCTGGAAGCCGAATCCGGCCAGGCTGATCGCCATGCCCGACCACCAGTACCTGCTGGCCAGAACGCCGAATCGACCCTCGAGCCGGCCCCCGGCGCGGTCCTTGGTGCGGTGCCGCATCACGGTGCCGAAGGCCTGGCTGAGGGCGGAGGCGAGGGCCAGGAGGACGGCCAACCACGTTTCAGTCATCGATGATGAGTAAACACCTCCCGTAATGTAGGGCTGCGTTAAGCCGATCAACACCGGAAGGGTGTGACCGCGTGGCACTCGTAGTGCAGAAGTACGGCGGCTCCTCCGTGGAGTCCGCAGAACGTATCCGTCGGGTGGCCGAACGGATCGTCGAGACCAAGAAGGCGGGCAACGACGTCGTCGTCGTCGCCTCCGCGATGGGGGACACGACCGACGAGTTGTTGGACCTGGCGGACCAGGTCTGCCCGGCGCCCCCGCAGCGCGAGATGGACATGCTGCTGACCTCGGGCGAGAGGATCTCCAACGCGCTGCTGGCCATGGCCATCAGCTCGTTCGGGATGGAGGCGTACTCGTTCACCGGCTCGCAGGCCGGGATCATCACCACCACCAAGCACGGCGACAGCCGGATCATCGACATCACCCCGGGGCGGGTCCGCGACGCCCTCGACCAGGGCAAGATCGCGCTGGTCGCCGGGTTCCAGGGTGTGTCCCGGGAGACCCGCGACGTCACGACTCTCGGTCGCGGCGGTTCGGACACCACCGCGGTGGCCATGGCGGCGGCCCTGGGTGCCGACGTCTGCGAGATCTACTCGGACGTCGACGGCATCTACACCGCCGACCCCCGGATCGTCCCCGACGCCCGCAAGCTCGACACCATCTCGTACGAGGAGATGCTGGAGATGGCGGCCGTCGGTTCGAAGATCCTCAACCTGCGGAGCGTCGAGTTCGCCCGCCGGTACCACGTGCCCCTGCGCGTGCGCTCGTCGTATTCGACCAACCCGGGCACGCTCGTGGCCGGAAAAGTGGAGGACATCCCCGTGGAAGACGCAGTCCTGACCGGAGTCGCTCACGACGCCTCGGAGGCCAAGATCACGGTCGTCGGAATCCCGGACCAGCCGGGGTACGCCGCCAAGATCTTCCGCGTGGTGGCCGACGCCGAGATCAACATCGACATGGTCCTGCAGAACGTCTCCAAGGCGGAGGGCAAGACCGACATCACCTTCACCTGTCCCCGTGAGGTCGGGGCCAGGGCCGTCGAGGTTCTCTCGCAGGCCAAGGACGACCTCGGGATCGACCAGGTGCTGTACGACGACAACGTCGGCAAGGTCTCCCTGGTCGGCGCCGGCATGAAGTCACATCCGGGCGTCACCGCGACGTTCTGCGAGTCGCTGTCCGAGGCCGGGGTCAACATCGAGCTCATCTCCACCTCGGAGATCCGCATCTCGGCGCTGGTCCGCGAGGACGAGCTCCCCGAGAGCGTCCGCGCGCTGCACGCGGCGTTCGAGCTGGGCGGCGAGGAGGAGGCCCAGGTCTACGCCGGCACCGGCCGCTGACCTGAGCGCCTGCACCCCCCCCACATCGAGTAGGCACTTCGGCCCACATCGCCCGAGAGCGAGCGTGCGGAACTGTCTTTTCGTCGGCGCACCGCCGTCAGCCGCCGCGCTCGCGGACGCCGGCCCGGATGTCGGCGGCGGTCGCCTGCGCGTCGCGGGTGACCATCGTGGTGGTGAGGGGGTAGACCAGCCATCCCGCGCGACGAAGTCGGTTCCAGCGGGTGAGGTCCTTGGCGTGTTGCGCCGGGTCGCGGTGGTACTCGCCGTCGTACTCGACGCCGACCTTGAGGTCCCGGCGCCCGAGGTCGAGGTGATAAGGAAGGCCGGGCACGGGCACCTGCGTCTCGAACCCCGTGAGACCGTGATTCATCAGGAACAGTCGGGTCCGGGTCTCCCACGGTGACTGGGCGCCGATGTCACACAGGTCGAGCGCCGCCAGGACCTGGCGTTTGCCGGGGATCCGTCGGGGGTTCATCGCGAGTGGCCGGACGTCGCGCTCCGGGTCGACGCCGATGGACGGACCCGCATCCAGCGCGCAGACGGCGCCCGTCAGGTCACCTCGCCGCGCGATGTCGAACAGCGCCCATGCGGGGCTCGCGGCCAGGCCGGCACCCGCGGTTCCGGTCAGGTGGCACACGTGTTCCCGTGGGATCGTGTACTGGCGGCCGATCATGCCGGGCCGACGTACCCGCGTCGAGCCGGCGGCGAACTCGTCGGGGTAGTCCCGCGGCGGAAACGGGTGGCCGTGTGCGTCGGCGGCCAGCCAGCCGGTCGCGATCGCGCCGGGGTACAGCTCGGTGATCGCCGTGATCCGGGTGAGCGGGTGGTTGCGGTCGGTGGTGCGCGGGACCCACAGGCCTCGGTGGTGCGGGACGAGGCCGCTGGAGTGCAGGCGCCGCCCGCGTTCGGCGACGAGGTCGCGGGTGCGGCGGGGTGACGGGTCGGGGCGCATGGGGCAAGCGTCGACGACGACGAGCGTGGCATCCCTCGTCCATCCCGCGATTTCGGCATCGTCTGTGGAGACGGGCGGCCCTGTGGAGCATCGGACCCGCCGGCCCGCCCGAGAAGAGCGTTTCGCGCACCTCCCTTTCGGCCGACGTGAGCCGGACCGACTTCTCGTTGGTCGGCGATGGCGAGGTGGGGCGCGGACGGCGCGGACGGCGGGGGCGGTGTGACGAGAGTCGCTGGAGGGGCTTCGCACGGCCGGTAGACTGGGTGATCATCGGCCGACCCGAGCGCTGGGTGGAGCTCCCACCCGCGGGCGGCCGACTGCAGAGCCCCCACGGGCCACCGAGCACACCAGGAGATGACCTCACAGATGACCACTGTCGCCGTAGTCGGAGCCACGGGCCAGGTGGGGCGCGTGATGCGTGCCCTACTGGAGGAGCGGGAGTTCCCGGCCGACGAGGTGCGCTTCTTCGCCTCCGCTCGGTCGGCGGGCACCACGCTGCCGTTCCGTGGCGAGGACATCGTGGTCGAGGACACCGCCGCGACCACTGACGAGGAACTCGCGGGCATCGACATCGCCCTGTTCTCGGCCGGCGGCACGATGTCCAAGGAGCAGGCGCCGAGATTCGCGGCGGCCGGCGCCGTCGTCGTCGACAATTCCAGCGCCTGGCGCAAGGACCCCGACGTCCCGTTGATCGTCTCCGAGGTCAACCCCGAGGCCGCGCAGAACCCGCCCAAGGGCATCATCGCCAACCCCAACTGCACCACCATGGCCGCGATGCCGGTGCTGAAGGTGCTCCACGACGCCGCCGGGCTCAAGCGCCTCGTCGTCTCCACCTACCAGGCGGTGTCCGGGTCGGGTCTCGCCGGCGTCGACGCGCTCAACGATCAGGTGACCGGCAATATCGGCGCGGGCCACGAGCTCGTGCACGACGGGCGGGCGCTGAGCGTGGACGACACCGGGCCGTACACGGCGCCGATCGCGTTCAACGTGCTGCCGCTGGCGGGCGCGCTGGTCGACGACGGGTCCGACGAGACCGACGAGGAGCAGAAGCTGCGCAACGAGTCGCGCAAGATCCTCGGACTGCCGGAGCTGCTCGTGGCCGGCACCTGCGTGCGCGTGCCGGTGTTCACCGGTCACACGCTGAGCATCAACGCCGAGTTCGAGCGGGACATCACCCCGGAGCAGGCGCGCGAGCTGCTGTCGGAGGCGGCCGGCGTCAAGGTCGTGGACGTGCCGACCCCGCTGGACGCCGCGGGCATCGACGAGTCGCTGGTGGGCCGCATCCGCCAGGACCAGTCGATCGAGGGCAGTCGCGGCCTGAACCTCATGGTGGCGGGCGACAACCTGCGTAAGGGCGCCGCGCTCAACACCATCCAGATCGCGGAGCTACTGGTCAAGTAGCGCGCGCTGCGGGGCTGCGGGGCTGCGGTTCCCACGTCCGCTGGCGTTCCCGCCTCCGTGTCGATAAGAGCGTTCCGTCCACCCGCCTCTCGGGCGATGTGTGCGGAACGCTCTTGCCGTCGAGGCGTGAGCCCAATGGTCTCCGCGGCCAAGCGTCACAAAGTCCTATGCTTGTCACGTCAACAGCGATCGGGGGACTGTGTGGGCGGGAACGACGACGCCGGGCGCCGCGATGGCCGCACGGAAATGGTCCGCGACGGCCGGACGGAGGCAGCCCGCGACGCTCGGACCGAGGAGCGCGTCGACGATCCGATGATCGAGGTCCGCGACTTGCGCAAACAGTACGGTCGCCGTGGCCCGGTCGCGCTCAAGGGCATCGATTTCACGGTCGGTCGCGGCGAACTCTTCGGACTGCTCGGGCCCAACGGCGCCGGCAAGACCACGACGCTCGGGATTCTCACCACGCGCGTGAGGCCGACCTCCGGCAGCGCGCGGATCGACGGGATCGACGTGGTGGCCGGGCCGCAGGCGGTCAAACGGCGGATCGCGGTGATGCCTCAGCAGAGCAACCTGGACCGCTCGCTGACCGCCCTGGAGAACCTGACGTTCCACGGCGCCTACTACGGCATGCGGCTGAGGGACAGGCGACGGCGCTCGCGCGAGCTGCTGGAGCAGTTCGGGTTGGCGGACCGCGCCGACGAGCAGGTGGAGAACTTCTCCGGCGGGATGGCGCAGCGACTGCTCATCGCGCGGGCGCTCATGCACCGTCCGCCGCTTCTCTTCCTCGACGAACCGACCACCGGCCTGGATCCGCAGTCGCGGTTGTTCCTCTGGGACCGGGTGACCGACCTCCACCGATCCGGCACCACGATCATGTTGACCACGCACGACATGGCGGAGGCGGATCGCCTGTGCGAACGGATCGCGATCGTCGACCACGGTGAGCGCATCGCGTTGGACACCCCGGCCGGTCTGCGGGATCTGTTGCCGGGCGGTCGCGGCATCGAGCTCGTGCTGGACGCACCCGACGATCCCGCTCCGCTGCTGGCAGAACTCGGGGAGACGGAGTCCGCCGAGCTCGAGCAGGGTCGGTGGCGGGTGCGGTGCTATGGCGACAGTCGGCTGGGCGAGGCGATCGCCGTCGCCGAACAGCGAGGGGCCGTGGTCCGCGACGTGCGCCGGCTCGAGGGCAGCCTGGAGGACGTGTTCGTGCACCTGACCGGGCGGGAGCTGCGATGAGTGACGTGACGCCAGACAGTGATCTGGCGAGAGACAGTGACCTGACGAGAGACTCGGACCCGATGCTGGCGCGCGCGACCGGTGTCCGCGCCTTCCTGGGCCTGCTGCAGCGAGACATCTGGAACACCCTCCGTCACGAGCTGGGGGGTTTCCTCGCGCAGTCGCTCATGCAACCGTTGGCGTTCCTCTTCGTCTTCGGCCTGGTCCTGCCGGAGATCGGCGCGGTGGATGAGGCCTACGCGACGCAGTTGTTGCCGGGCATCATCGCGCTGACACTCGTGCTGACGGCGCTGCAGAACGTGGCGTTGCCGTTGGTGATCGAGTTCTCGTACACCAAGGAGATCGAGGACCGGCTGCTGGCGCCCATCTCACCGCTGATGGTGGGGGTGGAGAAGCTGGTGTTCGCGACCGGACGGTCCCTGATCGCGGCGCTGCTGATCCTGCCGCTCGCGGCTCTGATCCTGCCGGGTGGGGTGCAGGCCGGAGGTGCGAACTGGGGGGTGTTCGCGCTGCTCCTGATCGTCGGTGGTTTCGCCGGGGCGTCGATCGGGCTGGTGCTGGGCACCTCGGTTCCGGCGCGACGCATCAACATGGTGTTCGCGTTGGCCCTGACTCCGCTGATCTTCACCGGCGCGACGTTCTACCCGTGGCAGCTGCTCGATTCCCTGCGGTGGTTCCAGGTGCTGACGCTGTTCAACCCGCTCACCTATGTCTCGGAGGGCATGCGCGGCGCCCTGACCTCGTCGCCGCATCTGGGGGCGGAGTGGATCGCGCTCGGGCTCGGGGTCTCGACGGTGGCCTTCGCTGCCGTCGGTCTGCGCGGGTTCATCCGCCGTGCGGTGGATTGACGACTCCCGCATCGTGCGCGCGACGGGCTCACCCCTCGGGTCGCGAGGGGTGGGCCGTCAGTAGCCGCGGCCGTACTCGACCACGGAGAGCAGGTCCTCGCCGTCGACGAACCTGCGCAGGTTCTCCGCGAGCGGCCCGGCCATCTCCTCGGTGAGCCGCCCGGCCGGGTTGGCGACGTGGGGGGTGACCACCACGTTGTCCAGGCCGAACAGCGGGTCATCCGGCGCGGGCGGCTCCGGATCGGTCACGTCGAGCGCGGCGCCGCCGATCAGTCCACCGGCGAGGGCGCGGTAGAGGGCCGCCTGGTCGATGAGGGGCCCGCGGGCCACGTTCACGATCCAGGAGTGCGGGCGGAGCAGCGCCAGGGTGCGGTCGTTGATCAGGTGACGGGTCTCCGGGGTGTCGGGCGCGGCCAGCACCACGTGGTCCGCCTGCGCGAGCACCTCGTCGGTCCGCTCGGCCGGTGCCGTGAGGGCGGCCCCCTCGACCGGGCGGCCGGACCTGGTGACGGCGAGGGTTCGCGCTCCGCACGCGGTGAGCAGGGGCACGAGTTCGCGCCCGATGCCGCCGGCGCCGATGATCGCGACCGAGGCGCCCCGGAGCGTGCGGACCGCCGGATCGACCGCATCCTTGGCCCAGCGGGTGTGGGCTGAACGGACCACCTGCCGGGTGCCCGCAAGCAGCAGGGCGAGCGCATGCTCGGCGACGCCCCGGGCGTAGAAGCCGGAGGCGTTGGTCCAGGTCCGGTGGTCGTCGAGCGCGCCCGCGGCCACGAAGTTCTCGATGCCCGCGGTGCTCAGCGCCACCCACTCGACCCGGTCGGGCAGGGCCGGGAACCCCTCGGGCCCGCCGATCCACACCAGGACCCGGGCCTCGTCGAGCGACACCACCGAGCCGCCCGCGCCCTCCACCGCGGCGACGAGGTGGGGGTCGCGGGTCGGCTCGACGGCCACACGCAATGCGGCGTCACCATTCCCGGGCCGGTCGGCGCCGTCCGCAGAGGGTGGCGAGGGGATCATTTCGGAAGGGCCTTCTTTCCCGTCTCGGCGATGGTGGACACGGTGAGGAGTCCGATCACGCAGACCCCGATGACCCAGTATGCGGGCGCCATGCCGCTGCCGGTCCAGGCGACGAGCTGCGCGGCGAAGTACGGCGCGGTCCCTCCCGCGACGATCGTCCCGATGTTGAAGCCCAGGGCGACGCCCGTGTAGCGGACGCTCCGGCCGAAGAGCTCGGTGAACAGCGGGAACGCGGGCACCTGCACCACGCCGTTGAGGACCATGTAGACGAAGTACACCAGCCCCACCACGACGATGCTCTGCGTGGCACCCAGCACCATGAACACGGGGACCGCGATCACGATGTAGGACAGGTACCCCGCGATCAGCACGGGCTTGCGGCCGAAGCGGTCGGTGAGGGCGCCGCTGATCGGGAAGGTGGCGCACGCGCAGGCGATCGCGATGGCGGACGTCCAGTACACGGCGCTCTTGCTGAACCCGAGATCGTTGGTGAGGTAGACGCTGAAGTAGGTCAGCGCGATGTAGCCCGAGCCGTTCATCGCCACGGCGACGCCGACGACCTTGGCCACCGACCACGGGTGGTCCCGGAGGACGCCGAGGAGGGGGTTCTTGACGACCTCCTTCTTCTCGGCCATCGCCTCGAACTCCGGGGTGTCCTCGAGCTTCATCCGGATGCGCAGGCACACAAAGGCGAGGGGGAGGGCGAGGAGGAACGGGATGCGCCAGCCCCACGAGGCCATGGCCTCCTCGCCGACGATCAGGGTGACCAGGCCGACGACGGCGGCGGCCACCGCGAACCCGAGGGTGGCTCCGATCGGGGTGAAGGAGCCGAAGAAGCCCCGTCGGCTGGCGGGCACGGTCTCGGCGATGTACGTCGCCGCGCCGCCGATCTCGCCGCCGGCCGAGAAGCCCTGCGCGAGGCGGACCAGGACGAGCAGGATCGGAGCGGCGACGCCGATCGCGGCGTGGGTCGGGAGCATCCCGAGGATGCCGCTGGCGACGCCCATGGCCACGACGCTGGCGATCAGCGCCGTCCGGCGGCCGATCCGGTCACCGAGGCGACCGAAGAAGATGCCGCCGACCGGTCGCGCCACGTAGGCGACGCCGAACACCGCGAGGGTCGAGAGGATCGACGCGGCGGGGTCCTGCGACGGGAAGAAGAGGGGGGCGATGAAGATCGCCAGGAACCCGTACACGGCGAAGTCGTAGTACTCGATGAGGGTGCCGACGCCGCCGGCGAGCGCCGCCCTGCGGGTGAGCCTGGGGTCGGGGGTGCGGTGCGTGGCATCCGCCGTGGGGTGGGCGGTCGCAGGAGGGGCAGCCGCGTCATGTTCCTGCGGCTGGTGAACTTCGGTCATGGTGTCGCGTCCTTGCAGTTCAGGAGGAGCAGTGGGTCAGGAGGAGCAGTAACGAGGGGGAGTGGGGAGGGGGAGTTGGGAAGGAGGAGCGGGGAGTGGGAATGCGGCAGTGGGGAATGAGGTGGGGAGGCCGGTCAGGTCGGTAGTGAGGTCCGCGCGGGAGCGTGCTCGGCCAGCAGTAGGTCGTAGGAGCTGCCGGCCTCGATGATCGCGACGGTACGAGGGTTGGGTGGGGTCCCTGTGATCCGGGTGCCGGTGGTGGCCTCCAGGGTCGCGGTGCGCCAGTCGAGCGTGATCTCGTCGCCCTGCGAGACCGCCGCGGTGATTCCCGGGATGGTGATCAGGGGCATTCCGTTGAACGTCTCGCCCCGCCAGAAACCGGGGGAGAACGATTCGGCGACGACGGCGGCGATCCCCAGGTCCCGGAGGGCGATCATCGGCGGGTAGTGCGGGTGGCCGTACCCGAAGTTCCGGCCTCCTACGACGATGTCGCCGGGCCGGACACGTTCGACGAAGCCGGGGTCGAGGTCCTGCATGCACGCCGCCCTCAGGAGTTCCCGGTCGTAGGTCTTGATGTTGGCCACGCCCACCACCAGGTCGATGTCGAAGTCGTCGCCGAAGACCCAGGCGACGCGGCCGGTGATGAGGTCGGGCGGCGGCGGGTACGCGCTCATCGGGAGGCCTCCCCGATGGTGCCGGTGATCGCACTGGCGGCCACGGTGTACGGCGAGCCCATGTAGATGTTCGCCTCGGGGCTGCCCATTCGGCCGGTGATGTTGAGGACGCCGGTGGAGATGCAGTTCTCGTCGGGCTGGAGGGGCTGCTGGTAGCCAAAGCAGAAGTCGCAGCTCGACTCGGCGATCGTGGCCCCGGCGGTGCGTAGGACGTCGAGGATCCCCTCCGCCTCGGCCTGGGCGAAGACTTTCTTGGACGTGGGGACGATGTTGAGCTCGACCGTCGGGGCCACCTTCTGCCCGTCGAGGACCAGGGCGGCTGCCCGCAGGTCCTCGATCCGTCCGCTGGCACACGAGCCGATGAAGGCCCGGGTGATGGGGGTGCCCTCGAGCTCGGCAGCGGTAGAGGTGTTGGCCACGCGCGCCGAGCCCGGTCGGACGACGCGGGGGACGAGAGTCGACAGGTCGATGCTGTGGCGGGCGGCGTAGGTGGCGTCGGCGTCGGGGTACACGGGCTCGAACTCCCCGCGCGCCACCTCGGTGGCGTAGGCGATCGAGACGTCGTCGGGCTCGAAGATCGCCGACACCGCGCCGGTGAACATCGCCATCCCGCACAGGCCCTGCCGGTGGTCGATCGCCATGGCGCGGGCGCCGGGGCCGCCGAACTCCATGACCTGGTGGGCGCAACCGTCGGCGCCGACGAGTTCGATGATGGTGTGGACCAGGTCGCGGCTGTCCACCCCGTCCGGGAACGTCCCCGTGAGCTCGAACCGGGTGGTCCGGGGGATGTCCACGTGCACCTGCCCGGTGACCCAGGCCTCGATGAGGTCGCGTCGGATGCCCCAGCCGAGGGCGTTGAAGGCGCCCACCCCGCTGATGTGGCCGTCGAAGTGGACCAGGAAGTCGCCGGGGGTCGCCAGGCCGAGTTCGGCGGTCAGTTGGTGGCCGATGCCCTCGGCCTCGTGCAGCTCGATGCCGTAGAACTCGCACCAGTCACGGGTCACCTTGTGGACCTCGGTCTCCCGCTGGTCCTTCCTGGTGAGCATGTGGTCGATAAACACGACGTACCGGCCTGGGTCCTCGAGCTCTGTGATGCCGAAGTCCTCGTGCATCTGCCGGAACATGACGTCGGTGTACCCGGGGAAGTCGTAGGCGATCATCCGCGAGGGCCGGACGGCGTGGTTCTCCCCGGCGTGCACGGTGGCCTGGTCGGTGGTCCTGGCGAGGATCTTCTCCGCGATCGTGAAACCCATCTGTCAGGCCTCCTTCGCGGGAAGGTACTCGTTCTGCATGGCCTCGACCTCGGGGAAGCCGATCATCTCGACGAACTCGTGGTGTGCCATCGCGTCCGCGCTCACCTCGGCGGGGGGTTCGCCCGCCGCGAGTCGACCCAGTACGGTGCGGGCGGCGCCGGTGGTGGCCATCAGCAGCTGGGTGGGCAGCAGCGCCAGCCGCACGCCGACCTGCTCCAGCACCTCGGGTGTGAACTCCCGCTCCGTCCAGGTGGACGCGGTCAGTGTGGCCATGAGCGGGACGCCGACCTCGGCGTGGCAACGCTCCCATTCCTCCACGGTGCTGAAGGTCTTGGTGACCGGCATGATCATGTCGGCGCCGGCCTCGACGTAGGCCCGGCCGCGCCGGAGGGCCTCGTCGCCGGTGGCGTCGGTGCGGGCGATCAGCAGCACGTCGTCCGGGGTGTTGTCGCGCACGGCGCGGATCTTGCCGACCGCCTCGGGGACGGGGATCAGGTCGACGGGCTCGCCCACGCAGATCGGGCAGGACTTGGGGGAGACCTGGTCCTCCATGAACATGCCCTGCACGCCGGCCCGGACGAACATCGTGGCAGTGCGTGCGGCGTTGACGGCGTTGCCGTAGCCGGTGTCGATGTCGGCGACCACCGGGAGGGTCGAGGCGGCGGTGATGGTGCGGATCGCGGTGAGGTTCTCGCTCATCGTGTAGAGCTCGGCGTCGGGGAGCCCGAGCGCGGCGGAGATCGCGAAGCCGGAGGCGCACAGCGCGTCGAAGCCGGCCTGTTCGGCCAGTCGCGCAGTGAGTCCGTCCCAGACGCCCGGCGCGTACACGACCCCTTCGGATGTGAGGTCTTTCAGGGTGGGCACGGTCATTCGGGCTCACCTCCATTTCGTATAGCGGAACTCATTCCGTAATGCGATACGAACATAAACGTGGTCCGCGTCACATGTCAAGCGACGGGCGCGCGGATCACTCACGAGACCGGCTGCCTACGATGGCGGGAACACCCGACACCCCGGACAGAACAGGACCACCCCGTGCCCAGTCCGCCCAGGCCCACGTCGCCCGCATCCGACGCGTCGCAGAGCAGGGAACTGGTGGGCGCCCTCCTCAAGGCCTGCGCGCTTCTCGATCACTTCGGGGCGGACCGCTCCACGTGGACGCTCACCGAGCTGACCGAGGTCAGTGGCATGAACAAGACGACCGTGCACCGCCTGATGGCGACCCTCATTCACGCGGGGTGGGTCGACCGCACGCCCGAAGGCGGCTACCGGGTCACCGTGCGTCTGTTCGGGATCGGGGCCTCGGCGCTCGCGGATCTGGACATCCGCTCGGCCGCGCGGTCGTTCATGACAGGGCTGGTGGCGGAGTTCGGCGACACCGCGTACCTCATGGTCCCGGCGGAGGAGGGCGCCGTGTGTATCGACAAGGTGGAGGGGAGCGGAAGTCTCGTCGTCGCCGGCATCAACATCGGGACCGTCCTGCCGTATCACGCCGCCGCCGGGCCGGTCGCGATGCTGGCCTACTCTCCGGAGCTGCGCGAGACCTGGATCCGGCAGGGCCTGAGCGCCTACACCTCCCGCACGGTGCACGAACCGGGCACCCTGGCCGCCCACCTGGACGAGGTCCGCGCCGCCGGTTATTCGCTGAGCGAGTCCGACTTCCTTGAGGGGGTGTCCGCCGTGGCCGCACCGATCCTCGACGACGAGGGGGCCGTCCTGGGGTCGATCAGCATCGGGGGGCGCTCCGAGAACTTCACGGGCGAGATCCTCGAGGCCAAGATCGCCCGGATCAGGCGGGCGGCCCACCGGATCTCGTCCGCCCTGCAGGCCGCGCGAGGGTGACGGCCGCGGGTCGGGAAGGCAGGTAGGGGCACGACGACGACAACGTCAGCCTCTGAGCCGTCGGAGGTCGCCGCTCACGCGAAGGTCAACTACTCTTGACATGAAAAGTCAAGGCTGGTTAACATCGGTCCATGGCAGTCCGAGAGTCCGATGCGGCCGGATCGAACCCGGTCCGGGAGTGCCGCAAGGTCCAGCGGGTCACCCAGGCCGAGCTCGCCGAGGCGGTGGGTGTCAGTAGGCAGACGATCATCGCGGTCGAGCGGGGCGACTATTCGCCGTCGGTGTATCTGGCGATCCGTATCGCGAGGACCCTGGGGCGGTCGGTCGAAGAGCTTTTCACTCTGGAAGAGGAGTCCCGATGAATCAGCGCAGCAGCGTGTTCGACAGGCTGTCGGACCGGGTGATGAATCTCGACAGCCCGGCGTACGGGGACGAGCGCGAGCGCACCGTGTTCATGGAGGCGAGTGCATTCGGACTCTCGGTCGGTCTGTATGCGGGGCTGGCGGGGTCCGTCGTGTCCGCGGCGTTCGGCCTGATCCTGCTGCCGACGGTGCTCCTCGTGCTCACGATCCTGCCCGCGGCGGCCACCCAGTGGTACGCGCGGCGGCGGGGAGTCCACCTCAACGCCCTCGCCGAGAAGTCCGGGGCCAGGTCGACCATGGTCACCATGGTCGTGGTGTGCGCACTCATGGCCCTTACGTTCGCCGCGATGACCTACACCGTCTTCGCCGGTCAGCCACTCCTGCCCTTCCCCTCGGTCACGGTGACACCGGGGGATGGCCCTCTCGGGGGTGCGGCACAGGGCGCCGTGGTCGGTGGGATGGTCGGAGCGGTCGCCGGGATCATCGGTTCGATTCTGAGCTACCGCAAGGCGAACCGCCGGAAGTAGAGGCGGCGCTGGCGGATCTCATCGCGGCCGGGGTTAAGGAGCGAGCCAGCACTGGCCCGTCGACCGGTCGTGCCTCGAGTCCCTCCGGTGGCATAGTGGCAATCGCAGCACCCATCGTGTCCGGGCCAGTCCGGGCACGTGGCGACACCGCACGAATCCGTGCAGGTCAACGCCTGCACCGACGAGAGGATCGCACATGGCTATCAGTGACGACGACATGACGACCACCGGCAACTCGGGCGAGGGAGTCGCCGACGGCGGCTCGAACCCGCAGGGCCATGACGGCGGGGCCGACGGCTCGGCCAACAAGGGCGAGGGCACCGCCGACGGCGGCTCGAACCCGGGCGGACACGACGGTGGAGCCGACGGCGCGGCCGGCTCGGGCGAGGGTGTCGCCGACGGCGGCTCGAACCCGGACGGGGCCGATGGCGGCGCCGACGGCACGGCCTGAGCAGTAGTGCTTGAGCGGTGCGTCGCATGCGGGCGGGATGAGTTCGCGGCAGCGGTCTGGGGTCAGCGGCCCCTGCTGACCCCTGCGGCCGAGTTGCCGCGCGACTTCTCCGATCTGCTGTCTCCGCAGATGGTCGACGAGATCATCGCCGAACGAGGGGTACGCACACCCTTCGTCCGGATGGCGCGGGAGGGCACGCTCGTCGACCGGGCGTGCTTCACCCGCGCCGGCGGGTTCGGCGCGCAGATGCCCGACCAGATCGACCCCGACGGCGTGCTCACGCAGTTCGCCGCCGGGGCGACGATCGTCCTGCAGGGCCTGCACCGGTTCTGGCCGCCGATCATCGACTTCGTCCGCGGCATGACCTCGGACGTCGGCCACCCGGTGCAGACCAACGCGTACATCACCCCGCCCGCGAACCGCGGATTCGATCCGCACTACGACGTCCACGACGTCTTTGTCCTCCAGGTGTCCGGCACCAAGCGGTGGCGCGTTCACGAGCCCGTCCACCACCACCCGCTGCCTGATCAGCCCTGGACCGACCACCGCGAGGCGATCGCCGAGCGTTCGAGGGACGAGCCGGTGATCGACGCGGTGCTCCAGCCGGGGGACTGCCTCTATCTGCCGCGCGGCTGGGTCCACTCCGCCGAGGCGCAGGGCGACACCTCCATCCACCTCACCGTGGGCGTGGCCCCCTTCACCGGGCACGATGTCGCGACGGCGATGATCGAGGCGCTGGCCTCGGAGGAGGAGCTGCGTGCGTCGTTGCCGCTCGGGCTCGCCCCGGTCGATGCCGCTTCTACCGCGGAACACACCCGCGAGGTCCTCGACGTGCTGGCCCGGCTGATCGCCGAGAAGCAGGATCAGCTCAGCGATCTCGCCGGCGACGCGCTGGCGACGCAGTTTTTGGACCTCACACGACCCGCCCCGGTCCGCCCGCTGGCCACGCTCGACGCGGTCGACTCGCTCGACGTCGACACCCCGCTGCGGTGGCGCGAGGGACTCCACGCACGGGTGGACTGCACCGACTCCGACGCCAGTAATACCGACACGGTGGTGTTGCGGCTGCCCACCAAGTCGGTGACGTTCCCGGCGGTATGCGCTTCCGCCCTGCGCGCTGTCCTCGATGGCGACCCCGTGAGCGCCGACGCGCTCCCGGGCCTGGACGCGGCAGACGGCATGGTGGTCCTCCGCCGACTGCTGCGGGAGGGCGTGGTGGTGTCGCTGTGAGCATGCCTGCGGACTGGGAACCGTGCAGTGACTCGTCGTTGCGCCGCGGCGATCCCCTGGACGGGTCGGGCTCCCGGGGATTGCGGTGGCTGATGGTCGAGTTGGCCGGCCCGTGGGGCTACTCGGCGTTGCTCGACTCGCCGTCACTCCTTCCGCCCGAGCTGGGTCGCGAGATCGCCGGGCGTGCCCAGGAGGCCGACGTCCGGGTTGCCGCGATCCGCAGGCCGGGTCGTCGACACACAGAGGAGCAACGCTGGCGGTGGGCGCTCGCCGACGCCCGGCCCGGGCACGAGTCGCTGCGGTGGGGCGAGGTCGACGGTCCGGTCGGGTACGCCGAGATCCCTCTCGACGGTTCCGCCGGCACCCTGTCAGCGGAGCCGCTGGTCGCCGTGTGCGCGCACGGCAAGCACGATCAGTGCTGCGCCGTGAGGGGGCGCAGCGCCGCGGCGCGGATCGCCGAGCGGTATCCGGAGGCGACCTGGGAGTGCTCGCACCTGGGTGGCGACCGCTTCGCCGCGACGATGCTCGTCCTGCCGCACGGTCTCTTCTACGGCCGCGTCGACCAGGCGGAGGATCCCGCCGACATCGTCGCCCGCTACACCGAGGGCCGCGTCGATGAGCGGTACCTGCGTGGACGGAGTAGTCATTCGGCGGCGGTGCAGAGTGCCCAGCACCACGCCCGTGCGGTGGTGCCCGACGACCGCATTGACGCCTTCGCCCCGGTCCGCGTGGTCGAACGGGACGAGCACGTCGAGGTGATGCTTGAGGGCCCGCGCGGTCCGGTCGAGGTGTGGCTGCGGGAGACCTACTCGGAGCCGATCTTTACGATGTGCCGGGCCCACGCCCCCGGCCCCGTCAGGCAGTGGGAGCTAGTCGAGGTCAGGGGCGCGTAGGTCGCATCAGTGCGTCAGACGGTCTCCACCACCGGCTCGGACAGGGAGTCGGCCACGGCTTCGGCGGCGGTCTTCTCGAGCGGGATGGTGCAGGCCAGGGGCTCGCTGCCGGACCAGTCGTGGCCCCAGTAGCTGTCGGCGGTGATGTTCTGCGGCAGGTACTGGTCCTCGTCCACTATGAGGCCGTCGTAGCCGTACTCGATGTCCCAGCCGCCGGGCGCGCGCAGGAAGTAGGACACCATCGTGTCGTTGGTGTGGCGGCCGAGGGTGGAGGAGATGCCGAACCCGTGCTCGGTGGTGCGCTCCATGGCCTGGGCGACCATGTCCATCTCGGCCACCTCGAGCATGATGTGGACGATCCCGGGGCCCATGTGCGGGGGGGCATCACGGCGAAGCTGTGGTGGCGCGGGTTGACGCCCATGAACTGGATGCGCAGCGGAGGCATGCCGGGGGCGGTCGGGAACGGGAAGGCGCCGCGGGTGTGGAAGCCCAGCACGTCGCGGTAGAAGACGATGGTGGCGTCGTAGTCCGTGGTGGGGACCTCGAGGTGGCCCAGGCCCAGCTCGTCGGTGACGAACTCGGTGCGGTACTTGGTGGAGACCTTGGAGTGGTCGAGCTCGGCGCCGTGGAAGATCTCCAGGCGCTGGCCGCAGGGGTCGTCCAGGGTGATGGCGCCGTCGACCTTGATGGCCTGCGCCTCGTCGTGGGTGAGGTCGCGGTAGGCGATGTCGTGCTCGGCAAGGGTGGCCCGGACGCGGTCCAGGGCGATCTCGTCGCGCACCTCCCAGCCCACGGCGGCGAGGTTGTCCTTCTCCGCGCGGCGCAGCGTGATGCGGCGGGCGCGCTCGTCGAGGCGCAGGTGGAGGGTGTCCTCGTCGCCGCCGGCGCCCACGCCCAGGTCCAGGACGTCGTGTGCGAGGGTGCGCCAGCGGTCGAGGTCGGTGGTGTCGATTCTGAGGTAGCCGAGGGCCCGGATGTCGCCCATGGAGTGTCCTTTCGAGAGGTTTGGCCCGCGAAGGCCCGGGTGTCACCGCCGGGAGCGCCGCACGCGCGCGCCCGTGTAGGGATGAGGACACTGTGATCGCGTTGTGGCGGGCGTCACCAGGCGATTCCGGTGGATGGGAAAGGTACAGGTGGGACGGTAGGTTCTATCACGACGACGACGAGGCGTTCGGCCTCGATGCCGGAGCTCGCGCCCACACTGCGATTGAGCGCCGCGACGATGGAATTACCCTCGGATCTGGAGTTCCCTTTGACTTCGGCTAGCTTCCTGACTCCGGCGCATTCGACGCCCTTCTGGAGTACGCGCATTTGCGAGGCGACCATGACACTTGCGCGCTTCTCAAGTGAGTCCCTTGTTGGCACTTCCGACGTACCGCTGCGAGGCTGCGGGCCCAGCCCCTTATGCCCCCCAAGAAACTGTAGATTCATCGCTCCGAGCATTGGATTCCCGTTCCGCGAGCCGACGCGGGAGTGGATCGGCGACGAGGTCACCGACCCGCCCGACTAGTCACGGGTGATCGGTGGTGCGCCACTTTGACGGCGTGTTCGCCGAGGGCGGCGAGCCGGCAGGGGCTTTGCGCTAAGCCGGTTGAGGCTGGTTAGTCATCGGGTCCGGGTACGGGCCGGTTCTATGCGGGCGCAGACGGACTAGGAGTTCAATTGCGTAAACGGGCTGTAGCCGAAGAACGGGGAGCTTTGTCAGCCGCACATTCGGGAAGACAGCCGTGACCAAGCGGCCCACCAGACGGAGTCGCGGCTTAAGGGGCGTTCGAACACTTCGTCAGCAGCTGTTAGACACCTAGAACTAAGTTCGACACTGCCAGAGGCGGGAGGGGAGGCAGCCTCATATTAGTCAAATAACCCGGCGCTGCCTCAGCAGACGCTGGAGACAAACCGTAACGGCGTAACGATCAATTTGGCACTTGGGTCGCGTGTCCCCGGCTTATGCGGTCATGGTGATTTCCTGACTGTCCGCCGCATGCAGAACGCCCGCATTTATCAGCCCAGTTGTTAGGGCTTCGGTGAGGGCGGGAGGCACAGCGTTACCGATAATTACCGACAGCTTCGACCGGGTAGAAGCAGCATCGAACCTAAAATAGTCTGGGAAACCCTGAATCCGGGCGGCCTCATGTGCGGTCAACGTCCGAGGCTGCGAGGGGTGGCCGTAACGGCCTTGGCCCAGGCTGCCGAACCCACTCGTTATAGTCTGCGCAGGTAAGTTCCACGACAACCGCCCGTACATTGAGGTATAGGAGTGCTTACCTTGGTGGCACTTCGGGCGATATCGATTTGGAAGGTTAACCTCGTTGTTTCGGATAAGCCATTGAATCCTGCGTCGGTTGTCCGCACTCATTCGCGCCGGAGCATCGATCCACAGGCCGGTGGAAGCATGCTCAAGATCGCCTATCGCCCACCTCAAGTCACGCGCCGGCTGCGGAGCGAACCGTAAAAACTCCTGAACATCGCGCCCGTCCGGCAGCGATTCTTTTCGGATAGCAAGAATCACGTGTCGCTTACGAGTTTGGGGAATACCTAGATCGGTGAACGAAACCACAGCACTGGCGACTGAATAGCCGGCGCCTTGCAAGAATTTCTCGGCCTGAAAGACAACGTTCTGGGAATCGTGCACAACGGCCGGAACATTTTCAATCAGTACTGCACGTGGCCGGAGGACCTCGGCGGCACGTGCCATTCGGAGGTACAGGCGATTCTTCGGATCGTCGCGGCGCGTGTAATTATTGAGATTTGAATGGCCTTGACATGGCGGACCACCAATAAGCAGATCCACGTCTCCGCATTCGCGAGACACCTGTTGCTCCCTGCTCGTAGGCGGGGCGCCATTGGGACCGTCGAAGAACTCTTCAACGAGGCCGGTCTCCGCCCGTGCAGACGAAAAGTTGGCTTTGAGTACGCCTATGGCGGCTTCCTCAAAGTCGATAGCGAGAGCGAGCCGGGTCGCGATGCCTCTAGCATGAGCGGCTCTCGCGACGCCCAGCGTCAGTCCCCCACAGCCCGAGAACAGATCTACGACTGAAAGGGGTCCGGTGCCCTCGCCAAACCGGGGCCGCCTGAGCTCACGCAGGGGGTGTCCAGATCCCATATCTACCGTCCGCTCTACGACATCGTCGACAGCCAGCGGTGTCAACCAGCCGCGGGCGCGCGCCTGAGAGCATAGCCGAGTGCGCGCTGGGCTACCGCAGGTGGTGGCAGGTCGACTGAACAACGCCGCCCGATCGCGTCCAGCCTACTAGAACCGAAACCGGCGAGTTTCCCCCGTGGCGGCGCATATGCTGGGTCGTGGAACGTCAGGAAGGATAAAAAGTGTCGCTCCTAGTCAACGGGCATGTCGAAAAGCTCCATAAGTACCAGCCATTCGATGCCGACAGCGGAGACCTAGTATTTGAGCAACAGTCAACCTACGACCAGCCTATGTTCAAGGTAGAAACGCGGGTTTTCCTGGAGCGCCTTGTCAAAGGTTCAGCCATACGGCTGATTGTGCTCACCGGTGACGCCGGCCATGGGAAGACCAGCCTTTGCGCAGCGCTTTTGGAGGATCTTGGCGCCAGCCCGGCGCAAGCCGCACTGAGCGTGGAGGAATACGGCTTGGCGGGCGAGTCTCCGGCTGGGCAGACGTCCGCTGGACGGCCAATTTATATCATCAGAGACCTGAGCGAATTCAAGCCTGAGGTCGGTGCGACGCACTTAAACCGTCTCCTGCAACCGCAGGAAAACGGGATAGCAGTGGTGTGCGCCAACGAGGGGCAGTTACGAAGTTGCGTAGCTGCAGACACCACCGAAGAATCACGGGTAATAGTAGAAACACTTAGTGCCGGAGTGTCGCAAGGGGCCGTAAAAAGCGCCGACGGTACAATCGCTGTAATCAACCTGAACTACCAATCCGTTGCGCCGACTGGTCGGCCCGGTCTTCTGGATTGGGCGCTAGGGCAGTGGGCGGTCGACCGCCGGTCATGGCAGATTTGCAAACGATGCGATGCTCAAAGCGTGTGCCCGATATGGGCCAACCATGAGGCCCTTTCAGACAAGACTGCCGGGCCTAGGCGCAGGGACGCGCTGAGGGATCTGTTCGGTGCGGCTGAAAAAACCGGCGCGGTGATAACTACGCGGCAAGCTCTCTCGGTCGTCTCCTACGCCGTCACCGGCGGTATTCGCTGCGCCGACGTTCATAAGAAATATTCGCGGGACCAAACTTCGGTTGAGTGGCAATCTGCCCACCTGTACAACCAGGCATTATTTGGCGACATGCTCTCACCTCGCCAAAGGGAGCAGGTACCGGTCATCCTGGCGTTACGACGACTCGACCCCGGCTGGGTCTCAAGGCGAGAGGTGGACGATTACCTTGACCCAGATAGTGCACACACACAATTCCTGCCTCCACAGCCGGGTATGGAAGCGAATCCTACGCGCACTTTAAGACAACTCCGAGAGGACGCTAAGCTGCTGCGGCGGCTCTATGCATTTCTCCGTCGAGCTGACTTTTTTGACGCAGAGACGGGAACGCGGTACCCGCGATTGGGGATAAGCGCGGGGGATCAGTTCATGGCGGTTCAGGGAGAAATCGGGGACGCTGAGAAAACAGTTATCCGAGACACCCTACTGAAGGGCCTCGAAGCGGTGCAGGGCGTCCACAGAGTCGGTAGAAACCCAGACTTTTTAGTCTTGGACCCCGCATTCTACGCACATCGGGCGAGGGCGTCGGTCGTAGCGCAGACGGTCACTAATCGTGACGTGCAACTCATGGATCAGCTGTCACATTGGAGTACGACAGCTCAGAAAAGTGCGCTCGAACCGGAGCTTCAGTCGGCGGTTGAATGGTCAAATAGGGCGGTATTCGTACGCATCCCGCTGCGGGGGCAGGAGTCCACTGCGTCAGTGGAGTTAAACTTACTGCGGTTCGAACTCCTGACGCGCTGGGCGGGGGGACTCCGGAGCGGGGCTCAGCATGAGGCGGAGATTAGAGGACTAACGAACTCCCTCGCAGCTCTATCTGATGGAGGCGATGAGGGCCAAGACATTCAGGTGCTAGTCGGTTCGATTCCACGAAAATTAACCATAGACGTTGGAAACCAAATAAGATCGGTGCGTACCTAATGGCGGCTGACCGGACTAAAGCACAAATCGTCCAAGATCTTTACGGGGTCAATCTTGAAGAGCAGGGACGTGGGTACTACATTGCACTTGAGTTCTTGGCTATCTGTCGAGGCGTGTATCTCACGAGTCCGGCCGAATTGCTTTCGGCCGACGCCGAGATCATAGAGTATCAGCGGAAATCGCATGACTTCGCGAGGCGGGTCGCAGTAGGTGAGACGGTTGAAGAAGCCACACTGCGAGTCGCAATCGATGGCGACGAAACGCTGGCTACGCTCCAAGCCCTGGCTTCATCGTTGCTGATTCAGGTTCCGGGCCGCCGAAAGGCGCCAAGCTGGTATAACACGCATCTGTACCCGTTTGTCGGCCAGCTCATCCACTATGACGCGGTGGAACGCCCCGCGACTAGGGAGGGCGTTCGCACGCGCGTACCCAGCATAGAGCGGTACATTTTCCGAGGAGGCGGTCAATGGGTGTACCGCGCGTTGAGGACTGACTCCGACAGTCTCAGGCGCAATGAGACACGGGGCGGTCTCGCCGATTTGGTAGGTGACGCTCCGTCGCCATTGGGTTACATCTCAGAGGCGATGACCGCTCACGATTACGCGCGCGAAAAAGCGCCGTTTGCTGACGGCAGGGAAGCCGACATCAATATATATGACCGCGCAAGCCCGTGGCCAGAATATCTCCGCCAAGGAGTCAACAATATTGTGAAGCGAATTGGTATTCCACGCGCTAAACGAATTGAGTCGATAATGCACTGGGCACCATACTGCCTGGCCCGCCACCAACTACATCTGGCACGGACCTCTCTGCGCAGGGGTTCCGAGGTAATGTACATGGATTTCGTCGGCGGGCCGAGTCTGTTACGACGAGAATCGCAGAACGCCCTGGACGAATTTCGAAAAGACACGGTCAACGCCTTCAACTTGAAAGCAGCGTCGCTACGCGAAAAGGCCCTCATGGAAGGCGACGAAGAGCTGGCTTTGAAGTATGAGCGTCACGTACCTTCGAATTCGACTGGCTCAAGTTCTTCTCGCGCCTTCTTCTCGGAGACAATGGCCGCGATTGGAGCTTTGAACGCGACTACTGGAAGACGCTTTTTTACGCTGAAGCCACCTATGCTTGAAGCTCTCGTGTTGGCCGCTCTAGAACCGGGAACGGAAGAGGAGTATTACTCGTTTTGCAGAAGGCTTTTTGATACTATGGGAATCTTGGTAGACGACAGGACCGCGGGTGAACATCACTTGACCCTTGACGTGGATACCAACGTATATAGACGAAACTCCGACGCTTTCCATGAGAGGCTTAGTGCAACCGGACTGTTGACTCGCTATTCAGATGCCACAAGCATTGTGCACGGTGAGGCCAAGTGACCGTGGACATCAGTATCCAGGCAGATAAAGCGCTCGGCAGTCTCGTTGCCCAGGTAGCAATCGACGATATTGCCACTTCTATCGGTGAGGGGCGAGCGGCACTAAGAGTCTCAGGTTTTGATGACGAGATCGTGCGAGCTGCGGTGGCTAGTCTAGTGAATTTGCTCGCCGAGCGTCGTGATCTCTACGTCGTTGTCAAAGTTGGGACTTCTGAGCCGACCGAGGGGATCCCGGAAGATTATCTTCTCAAGCCGGGTGAGCAACTTACAGCTTGGCGAAACCGTACGAAGGTCGGGGGAGGTTTGATTCTGTTCGATTGGGGCACGCCTCCTGACGATCAGGGGTTGCGAGCCGTGAGTCAGCTTGATGGGGAGATCCTTTTCGGTCCGGATCGGGTAGACGACACCTTTATTCGCCTTTCGCAAGAAGGCTGGCACGCGGCCGGTGGCGTCGAAAAGGTGCCGGACTATCTACGGACTGGACAGAAACGCGTTTGGGACGCTATCAGTAGCGTCGGAGAAGAATCCCGGTCTCTGCGGCGATTAGCGCGCTACATAGTTGAATCGGCGCAGATTGCGCTTGCAGACCATGTGCGCGTCCAGGCGACAATTGACTTCGCACTACAATCGGCGCTGCCCAGCCTGGGTCTGTTCTCCGATGCCGATCTGTTCTCGGAGGGCGTCGTCTTTGATAACCGGATCAGGAAGAATGTGCGGGTTAGTGCGCTCCAACAACCGAGCGGCGCTCTAATCCCGGACGAGGACATCCTCGCTAGGATTGCCAGCACCCAGTTTTCTCCAGAGCGCCTCCTGTCTGCAGGGCTGAGCGCAGAACAAGCGCGCACTTCGATGCGTGATTTTGTGATGACGAGCCATGGGCGCGAGACCTACATGCGTACCCTAGATCTGGGGTTATGGCTTGAGCTGTTCGAACGGAACTCGAAGAAGCAAGGGCTTGGAACGCGCATACGGGGGTGGCTAGCGGAGAATGAGCCCGGAAGAGTCGTCGAATACGAAGACTTGGGGATTGCAGAACGCCTGGACGAAGGCGAGCAGGAGGCTGCCGAGACCCTTCTGTCGGTAGAAGCGAGCGACGGCGACGACACGCTGTTCGGGATTCTGCCTGCTGTATTAAGGCGGCGGGCTGAGAAAGTGGCCTATCCGTCGTCGGTAATGACAGCCGACCCGTTGCGGGCGGTGCTTCGCGAACTGCCGCAGTTCGACGACGAGGAGTCGGGCACGGTGGGAATCCGATTAGAGGGCAGCATGCAAACCGGGATTCTCTCACGGTGGCTGTTCGGGTTTTTATATGGTGCAACGCTGCTAGAGGTGAAGGAGGCCGCGGGCCTGCGGCTCGCGTTGGCTATCGACCCACAGCTTGTGCCCGCTGATCTCCCGCGGCTACCCCCGCCTGAGGAGCCGTTCGACGACGAGCTCTATTGGGCTCCTCTGACCCTTTCGTTGGATTTCGATGGAGCTCCGCGACGGCGATTGTCCTGGGCTCCGTTGCAGACACCAGGGTTAATCGCTCTTGCGGCTTTCGTTTGCGGAAGCGAGATGCAGCCCGGCGAGAATGTCAACGAGACGTTTGACGGCTTTTTGGAGCGGTGGAATGATCCCCGCGAGTGGGTAGCGACGGAAGAAGCTCAGGGTCTGACATATTATGCGGCCGCTGCTCGCGATATGCGTCGGGAGCACTTCCTCAGGCTTAGAGCTGGTCTAAGCGCAAGTGGGCTCGAAGACTACAGTCTCGCTTGGGGAGAACTGGCGGCCGAAACCAGGCAAGAATTGGTCCCAGCCAATGCGCCAAGCACTGACCTCCAGAACTTCGTTCTTAGTGATGTGATCCGGCTGCTAAATGGCCGGCTACTGATGCTCGGTACCCACCCGTTGCGTCTTCGCTGGCTAAGCCGACATCTTTCGCGGATGTCTGACTTGATTACAACTGCGCTCACAGACCGACTACGACTGAACCCTGAGAACGACGACCTCTTCTTTGAGGCCATTGGGGCAGCTTCTCCACACGGGACTCCGGCAGTGCTTGTGAGCACGAATCAGACGGTGGCGGTGCCGACAAGAGAAGCGGCGGGCCACGAAGAGTTTGCGCCAATACGCGAACGTGGAAATCAGTCAAGGGACTGGCTATCGGCGGTGGATCAAACCGCTATCGATGAGATGGTTAAGGTAGTTGGGGATTACGTTTCTACCTATCCTCACAAGCTTGATGGGTTAAACATCCTATTGCTTGACAGGAACGGTGACCCGCTCCTTCCTGTGCGCGTGGCAAAGGCTGTCAAGACAGGGAACGGGCAGCTACGCTTCAATCTGGTAGTGCTTGCCCCGGAGGGCAGTCATCACGCAATTATTCAGGAGTTTGACGAAGAATTTTCGGGAGTCGATATCTCTCATGATCGCTTACTTCCCGATGTGCAGCTTGTTCTGCAGACGTGGCAATCTGACGTTGAACTAGACCACCGGATACTAGAGGGAACGATAGATATCGCCCTCGCGCCCTCGCTGTTTGGCACTCAGATCAGCCTGAAGGAGAGCACGCGTGCGTCACAAGGCGTCATCGTCGGAAGGTATGACGCATGGACCCATGCCGGTTCGCATGAGATACCCGTTGTGGGTCAGAACATGGTACGCGAATTTCTCCCCAGCACGTCGGACGGCATTCTTGAGACTTGGTCTACGCTATGCGTTCGGAGCCATCGGCAGTCTGCGGTAGCGCGAGAAAAGGTGGCGAATACCGATTATTTTGAGATGCAAGTGGAGTTCGATCATCACCAGCAGTTGTTCTTCAAACTCCACCAAATCGCTCATTGGGTAGTTACCCTTGATTCTTTCGTCGGACGAAATCAGATCGACAATCTGCAAGAAAGACCAGACATCATTTTGTTGAAGCCCAGGGTGGGAAAGAATGAGGCGTACACGCTAATTGTTAGTTCAGCTACCGGGAAAGAGTTAGTCGCAGAGCGGCTTCGAAAGCGGCTACTAGAAATGGGTGTCGTCAGTCCTGATGCGGCCGGGTCGACGGCGGCGAGATTCTATTCAGTGTCTAGGAACATCGCCCCGGGCGCCGTGCTCCGGTCGCTAGGAATCGGAACGTCCGTAAACGAGATCGTAGGATTGGTCGTTTCTCGCTTCGTGGTAGCTCAGCGATACCCGCTTTCGCAGAAATGCAAATCGCTTGAAGTGTGGATTAGTTTTGATGAGCAGCATCGTTGGTTCGGACGCAATCTGAAGACCCGGGCTGATCTGGGACGGTTTGTTCTCAAGGAGGATGCTACGGGTGGAATCGAGCTGGACGTTCTAGTGGTTGAGTCGAAGTTTAGACAGACCTATGATCACGGCTCGGCCGAAGAGCAGCTAAGTCGTACGACGAACCTGTGTCGCCACGCTTTCGAATCGAATGAGAATGCTCTGGATGACCACGGATTCTGGCGGTCGGAATTGGCATCCGCCATTGAACAAGTCAGTGGGCAGAATCTGTCTGGATCCGAGTTGCCTTCAAGGCGCCAGACTGGCCCGTCGGATGAAAATTTTCAGACTCAGGTCGTTGAAGAGTTGCGGTCCGGAAGTGTCCGGTTGAACTCAGTGCATGGCGTTGCGGTCGCTGTGGCGGCTGGGTCCACCGAGCCCGCTCCGGAGTCTCGCTGGCTTGGGGAGCACGAACTGATTCGAGTCAATCGTCCCGAGTTGCAGCAGATAGTCGCGGTATTGAGGGCGGGACATGACCCCTACGTCGGGCCTGCTCAAGAGTTCTCTGCTGCAACTGGGGGTGGGCGGCGCCTGTCTGGCAGCGCTGCAGCCGGCAATCCATGTCCGAAAGGTAAGCCGGGAGTGCAAGATTCCGACAGGGGTGAGTCTGTAAGCTCAAATTTGGTTGGTGTTGATAGTGGCTCGCATCAAGGTCTTGGAGAGCGCGAGCTAGCAGTTCGGTACAACCTCGTTCTGGATGTCTTCAATCTGCATAATGTTGCTGTGTCGGCGCCGTCGAAACTGCGGGCGTGGCAGGAGGGCCCCGGCTATTACATTCTACGATTCGTTCCGAATCCCGGTGTGCCTGTCGATAGGTTGGTTAATCGTCGCCATGAGATCTTTCTGGCGTTGGAGCTTCCATCAGGTTTTGAAATGAGGGTGGTGAGCGATAGGGGTGCTGTGGTCTTTGAGATCCCGAAGATTGAGGACGAGAAGTTTGGGGTCTCCACGGAATCTCTGTGGGAGGCTTGTCCACTGAGCGCCGAGTCGCTCAAGGCTCCGGTAGGTACGGACATTGAGGGCCTCCCCGTGGAAATTGAGTTCTCATCGCCCGAGTCACCTCACTTACTGGTGGCGGGGACAACGGGCTCTGGGAAATCGGTCGCTCTAGATACGATCCTCAGGGGATTTCTGCGCTATGAGCCGAGCCGTCTTCGACTGCAGCTTATCGACCCAAAGGGAACGGAGCTGGTCGACTTCGAAGGGGACTCTCATGTTGATGGCCTGATAGGCATGGATGCCGAAGATGCCATCGCTATTTTGTCTGCGGCGGTTGAAGAGATGGCTGCACGTTACGGCATGATGAAAGAGCTGAGGACCCACAACCTCGTCGAGTACAACAAAAAGGTGGATGCTGGTGATCGTTTGCCCTGGAGAGTCATCGTGTTGGATGAGTATGCCGATCTAACAAGTGACCCCGAACAGAAAAAGCAGATAGAATTACTGTTGAAGAGGCTTGCGCAGAAGGCGCGGGCGGCTGGTATTCACGTGATCATCGCCACGCAACGCCCGAGTGCGGACGTTATATCGTCAACTATTCGGTCGAATTTCCCGGCGCAGTTAGCGCTCCGCGTTAAGAGCGCGACTGATAGTCGGATCATCATCGACGAGCCGGGTGCCGAGGCGCTCGCCGGGCGGGGTGATGCCCTCCTGAGTACTGGTGTCGCAGTGCGGCGAATTCAGGTCGGGTATCACGCTGGTCACTAGAACATATATTAGGCGTGGACTGTTACCGTTCCGGCCTCGGAAGTGGTGGCGATAGCACCCTATTGGCACTTGAGTTGCGCGCGTCTTGCGTTGTTAGACGGTTAGGTCGGGGAGCGGTGATGCCGGCTCGTATCCAAGGCTGCACTTGGTGGATTTGTTAGTTGGAGTGGGTGGATCTCGGGCGTTTGCGCGTCTAGATGTAGTCCGCGAGGAGGTCGCACCGTATCCTCCAAGACGGCCCCCCGGGTGCAAACAGGAGCTCCTTGCGCTCCTGGGGGAGACCGTAAGGCCCTGGACTTACTTGGCCGGAACTCGGGGCGGCTCTGCGAGCCTCGCGGGATTTGTGCATACGGGGGTGGTGAGAAGTAATGGTTGGGGCGGCTGGGGTAGTCGGCTGCGCAGCGGGCCCGGGCTGGGGCCCAGAACGAGACGGCCTCGGTATCCCGGACCCTATTTTTTAGGTCGTTCTTGATGGCCGCCGCGGTCGACGCCAACGGCGATGTGCGCGGAGCGGTCCAACGTGCGGTGACCTTGGCGGACCTTGATATGGACCGCGTGCAGATGGGCGACCGGGTAACTTTCCTTCAGCGGGCGGCTCCGGTGCTCCACTCCAATGGTCGTCGCGGGTCGTGTTCGAGCTCCCGCAGGCCATCCCACCCGCGAAAATCTGGTGGCCATGGCGTCAAGCCTAAGAAGTCGGAGTTGGCCCTTGCGAGACAGCAGCGGGTGAACTTGCCCCCGGATTTTAGCCGACATCAATGGTGAATGAGCTGGCCTTGCACTAGACCGTCCTCTAGGAGGTGCCGCTACGATCGTTCGGGCGCCTTGCCGGTGCGGGCTCGCTCTTCTTGCGCCCGGGTGGCCGAACAGTTCCGTATTCTCTTCAGAAACTTCCGCCCAATTTTGCCATGGTGGTGGTCGCTTCTGTCGCCTCGCCCGGTGCCCTAGGCTGGGGAGCTTACGTAGTTTGTATCGGCGAGTTCTAAGTTGCGTGGTTGCTACAGGTGCTGTTTGGCTTTAGTTGCTGCTGGATTGTTGACGCAATATGGGCGGGGTATTCGTGTTCCCAGAATCGGAGGACAGTCCACCCCCTCGCGCGGAGGACCTCGTTAGTCCGTCTGTCTCGCTGGGAATTCGCTTGGAGCTTGGCGGACCACCAAGCCGAGTTGCTCTTGGGGAGTGTCCCGTGGGCGGGGCATCCGTGCCAGAAGCAGCCATCGATGAACACGGCTATTTTGTACTTGCGCCAGCCGATGTCGACTCTGAAGCGCTCTTCGGGAAGTGGGCGAAAGTCGACCCTGTAGCGGATCCCTTCTGCGTGGAGGATCCTTCGGACCGCCATCTCGCATCCGGTATCGCGTCGCTTCTGCCGCGACATGTTGACGCGAACCGTCTCCGATGATGCGGCTGGCCGCCTTGTGCGAGGTGAAGGTTGCTCTCGTTCGGCCGTCATCGAACGTGCTGGCCTATCGATGCAGCGGCGCTCCACCCGTCCGAGTGGATCGGTTCTCTGTCGCGACGCCGCATCTGCTCACCGCGGAATCTACGAGTGGTCAGCAAGTGGGATACCAGCGTGCTCGGTGCCTGCGCCTCGGTGACGCCGTCAGTGGAGCTCGCCTGAACTGACGCGGGCCGATGTCCGTTCACGTCGGCATTCTACGGCGGTGAACCGCTCCGGGTAGAAGTGCCGGTCAGCCCGCATCTGCGGTTACCTCCGGCTCTCACGCCATATCGCCCCACCCGCCGAACCCTGAAGGGTCGTGCCTGCCCATGTTGGCGTGCTCGAACAGGCCCCATCCCTCGTCGCCGTTGCAGGTCGCGCGTGCGACGTGGTCCACGACGTTGAACGGCAGCATGCCCACCACGTCAGGGGAGGTCATGTCGTAGGTGACGGACTCGCTCCAGTCGCGGCCCATCCAGCGACCGTGAGACCACGCCGGGTCACCCACGTAACCCGCGCCCATGCTCAGCGGGACACCGCCCAACGTCTCGACCTCCAGCAACAGCGGCTTACCGCGGGGTGTGGTCAGGTGCAGCCTCGCGCACTCCGGATGGCGGGTGCCGCTGCGGTAGTCGACCTCCAGGCGCGGCCAACCGAGCTGTTCGATCCGTCCGTCGGCAAACACGCGGCTCGCGTGGTTCAGCGTGCGGTGCCCGTCGGGGCTCTCCTGGAGGATCACGACCATCGCGTTTTCGTCGAAACGCAGTGGAATATAGGTCCACCAGAAGCCCTCGCGCGGTTCGGCGGCCCACCGGCCCGGCGGATCGGACTCGCCGCTCGGGCGGATCCCCCACGAGCGATCCCTGGTGCCCAGCCACACGTCGGGGTCGACTGAGAAGTCACGGCCGTCGACCGAGAGCGTCCCCGACCAGCTGCCCACCTGCGCGAACCGGCTCGCGTCCAGCATCGCGCGCGTGCCCTCCAGCAGGACGTGCCGGTCCTCGAGCAGCGCGTCGAACGACCCCTCCCACGTCATGTCCATAGACAGATCCGGGTGCTCGCAGACCAGGCGCAACGACCGCAGCGGGTCGATCACCTCGATCCGGTACCCGCCCACGGTCGTCTCCAGCGACCGCGACTCGAGTGCATCCGAGAACCGCACCGATCGCTGCGTGTCGCCGTGGCGCACCGTCGCGAACGCATCCACCACGCCGAGGTTCGGATACACCCCGAACCCGGTCACCAGGAACACCTCGCCGGTGCGGTCATGCGCGTTGAAGTAGTAGCGGTCGTAGAAGTTCCGATCGCTCGTGCCCACCTGCGCCATCGGCAGCGGCGTCTGGTGGACGGGGAACTCGTCGAGCGGGGTGGGTTTCACGTGGATCCTCGGGCAGTAGACGAACGCTGGCGGGGTGGGGGAGAGGCTGGTGGGTGCGGGTCCGGTGGGCGCGGTCAGTCGGCGATGAGCTGCGCCAACTTGGTGTGGTGGAGGACGTACTCGTCCGGGTGGGCGGGGGTCTCCACCTCGCCGAAGTGGATACGACGACGAGTGATCCGCGACAGGATCACGGCCTGCCGCAGCCCCGCGTACACGTAGTAGAACGGCAGATCCCGGACCGTGGATCCGGTGAGGTGCTCGTACTGCTCCACGACCTCGCTGTGCTCGAACAGGCCTGGGGTCCCGGGGAAGTCAAAGGCCACGGCGAGTTCCTGGAACACGTCGTGGAAGTACAGGAACCACCCCAGATCCACCTCGGGCGGCGCGATGGTGGCCATCTCCCAGTCCAGGACTGCGGTCGGTCGCGTTCCCTCGTAGAGAATGTTGCCGATCCGCGCATCGCCCCAGCTCAGGGCGTCCGGGCTGGTCTCGTCAGGCCAGTGGGCCTCGATCCAGTCGAAGGCGCGGTCGATGACGGGGATCGTCAACCCGTCCTCGCGGGTCGTCCACTCGTAATAGGCCCGCTGCTCATCCACGTGGGCCCGCAGCGCGCTCATGCCGGGGGCGGGGGCGAGCGCGGACACCAGTTCGGCGGGCTGCGGGATCTGGTGAATCGCCGCCAACACGGCCAGGGACTCGCGCTGCACTACCCGCCGCTGCTCGGGGTCCATCTCCAGGAGCCAACCGTCGAAGACGTACGGGGGATTGTCGACCGGGGCGCGGCCGCTGGCCCGGTCCATCACCAGGAAGGGCGTGCCGAGGACGGCGGGGTCCTGCTCCAGCCAGCGGACGCGGGGGACCGGCAGTTCGGTGTTCTCGCGGACAACTCTCATCACGTCGAACTGCTTCTGCAGGTCATAGACGGGGAACACCGGGAACGCGTCGTCCTGCGGGCACATCCGGGCCACCAACTCCGCGGACTGGCGCTCGGTCGAACCGGCCGGGGTCCAGGCGGCGTCGAACAGCACCGAGATGTTGGACATCCCCGAGCTCTCCGGCCGGCTCACCGCAGAGACCTCGACCCCGGCGTCGGAGTCGACCTCGTCCCGGCCGGCCAACCACTGCGTTAGGCGCTCCCGGAACTCATCGAGGTCGGCCTCGCCCGAGGTAATTCGTTGGTTGAGCGGTTCATCTGAACGCGTCGGTGTGGAACTGGACTCGGCGGACGTCGACTCCGTCGCGTGGTCGGTCATGTGGTCGGGACCCTTCGTGCGGACCTGCCGTGCGGGAGATACCCGCACTCGGCCCAGTGTGACCCACGGCACATGGGGAGATGCTCCAAATGCGCAACCCCGGCGCCGTTCCCGCCGGAGGGGGAGCGCGCGTCGTCGTCGTCATACTCAGGCGTAGAGACTGACTGCCCCACTCGCCTCATGGGGGTGGGGCGGGGCGGACAGGGGTTTCGGTGATCCGTCACCGAACGCCTCGCGTCGGTAGCCTCGGAACGCGGGTCGTGCCGACTCCAATTCTCGAAGAGTGAACGCAGAAAAAGGTGTGCAGTTGTCGATCCCCTTGAGCATCCTCGACCTGGTCTCCATCTCCGAAGGCTCGACCGCCCGGGAGGGCATCGCCGCCTCGATGGAGTCCGCGCGCCTCGCCGACCGGCTCGGGTACCACCGGCTCTGGTTTGCCGAGCACCACAACACCCCCAACCTCGCGTCCAGCGCCACGGCGCTGTTGATCTCGCAGGCGGCCTCGGTGACGGAGAGCATCCGCGTGGGCTCCGGCGGCGTGATGCTGCCCAACCACGCCCCGCTCATGGTGGCCGAGCAGTACGGCACGCTCGCCAACCTCCACGGCGACCGCATCGACCTGGGCCTGGGCCGCGCCCCCGGAACCGACGGGATGACCGCCCAGGCGCTGAGCCGGTCGTCGGCCGAGCCGCAGGCCTTCGCCCAGCACATCTACGACCTGCAGGCGTGGTTCGGCGAGTCCGGTACCGCGCACAGCACCCCGATCCTCTCGTCGGTCTCGCAGGGCATGGAGGTGCCGATCTGGGTGCTCGGGTCCACCGTCAACGGCGCCTCGATCGCCGGACAGCTGGGGCTACCGTTCTCGCTGGCCTCCCACTTCGCGCCCGACCAGATCGACGACGCCATCCGCGTCTACCGGGAGTCCTTCAGCACCGAGGCGCCCACCGCGCGCATCGACAAGCCCCAGGTGATGGCCGGGATCAACGTCATCGTCGCCGACACCGACGCTGAGGCGCAGCGACAGTTCACGACCCTCCAGCAGATGTTCCTCGACCTGCGGGCGGGGCGACGCCGCAAGATCCAACCGCCCGTCGACCCGGAGCAGTTCGCCGGCAGCTCGCCCGGGATGCTCGAGATCAGCGCGGTGGGATCGCCGGAGACCGTCAAGGCGCAGCTGGACGAGTTCGTGGAGCGCACCGACGCCGACGAGTTGATCACCGTGACCTACGCGTTTGATCCGGCGGTGCGGAACCGGTCCCTGGAGTTGCTGGCCGACCTCTGGTACTGAATACAGCGGACACCGAATCGGTCGGTAGCGAGGTGGAGGCTGGCATGGATGCCTGGGAGGCGATACACCGGGCCCGTCGAGAGCTGGCACAGGACCTGGCGGGGTTCGATGAGGCGCAATGGCGTCACCCGACCCTGTGCGGGCAGTGGGACGTCGAGCACGTCGTCGCGCACCTCACCGCCGCGGCGTCGGTCGGGCAGTGGGCATGGATGCGCAGCATCGTCCTGGCCGGGTTCCGGCCGGCCGTGCACAACGAGCGACGACTGCGCGACCACCTGGGCACCACGCCGGAGGACACACTCGACCGTTTCAGGGCCGTGATCGACTCGACCGTCGCGCCCAGCAAGGACCTGCCCGCCTACCTGGGGGAGGTCATCGTGCACGGCGAGGACATCCGCCACCCGCTGGGATTGCCGAGTCAGAGCGACACGGACGCCGTGACGGAGGTGGCGGAGTTCTACGTGAGCCGCAACTTCACGGTGAACAGCAAGACGACCGCCGCCGGACTGGCCATGCGCGCCACCGACGGACCGTTCCGGGCCGGGGCAGGCCCGGAGGTGGCCGGCCCGACGCTCGCGCTGGTCATGGCGATGGCCGGCCGGCGCAGCCACCTCGACCAGCTCGCCGGCGACGGCGTGCCCCGACTCGCGGAGCGGTTGGACTAGCAGTAGGCGACGGCCGTCGTGTGGGGCCGTGGATGACGCGGTGGCTAGTCGTGCTCCCGAATCGCTGAGTCAAGAGCGCTCATCAGCTGCGAGACGCGTGACCTGCCAGTTGGTGCCTCCGGGTACCGGCGAAGAATTTCGGGCAAGGGCGGAGTCGCCCGATCAGCGAGAACACGGACCCTGTCATCGTCTGTCGTGCCGGCCTTCACCTCTGCCACCCGCGCGGCGCACGCGGCTGCGCGGAGTATGTGCCCGACCTGCGACGCCTTCGCGATCGGGTGAAGGTAGGCGGCCGCCGCGGCGTCGCCGCAGGCGAGTGCCGCGAGCTGCGCGGTCTCGTCGGAGACCTCCTTGGCCGCGCGGTGGGAGGCGAAAGCGGCGGTTCGTTGCAGGTTCGACCGCCGAGCACCGTCGGCGAACGCGCGCGCCGCGTCGATCGCGTCTCGCGGTCGTGAATCCTCCGGGGCGACGGCGTCGAACTCGGGGAGCAGTTCCTCAGCGCAGTCGGCGGCGAACCGCACGACCGTTCTCAGCTCGTCCATCGTCAGATCAAAGTCCGCTGCGCCCATGTCCCTATCCTCCCGTGCTCCGGGCGGAAGTGAGCGGTCACGACCGGGGGATGCGCTCCGGTGGGGACTGCGGCGCGACGCTGATAGAACGAGGCATGGCCATCGACGCATTCGAACCCCACCCCCTCGTCCGCCTGCTCGGCACGCCCTCGGCCGAGTTCACCGCGGGCGCCCTCGTCCGGGCGGTCGAAGAGCTGGGCCTGGAGCAGGTGAATCTGCGCTACGTCGGCGGCGACGGTCGTCTGAAGACCCTGGCCTTCCCCATCAACTCGCGCGAGCACCTTCTCGAAGTGCTGACGCGAGGCGAGCGCGTGGACGGCTCGAGCGTCTTCCCCGGGACCGACACCGACGCCAGTGACGTCTACATCGTCCCGCGCCACCGCACCGCCTTCCTCAACCCCTTCGGCGAGCGGACCTCCCTCGACGTCCTGTGCTCCTTCTACCGCGAGGACGGCACGCCGCTGCCGTATGCGCGCGAGCAGGTCGTGCGCCGCGCCGCCGAGGTGCTGACGCACGAGACAGGGATGACGCTGGAGGCCTTCGGCGAGCTGGAGTACTACCTCGTCGACCGGCCCGAGGCGCTCTTCCCCGTGGAGGAGGAGCGCGGGTACCAGGAGTCGGGACCCTTCTCCAAGCACGAGCGGGTCCGGGAGCAGGTGCTGGGTCATCTCTGCGCCATGGGGGTGCCGCTGAAGTACGCCCACGGCGAGGTCGGCAACATCCTCGAGCCCGACCGTCAGCTGGTCCAGCACGAGATCGAGCTCCAACCCGTGCCCCTGGAGCAGGCCGCCGACAACCTCGTCCTGGCCAAATGGGTGGTGCGCGAGGTCGCCTACGCCCACGGTCTCGAGGCGACCTTCGCGCCACTGGTGAGCGGCGAGGGCGCCGGGAACGGCCTGCACATCCACAGTCGACTGGTCCGAAACGGCACCAATACCGTCGTCACCAAGCAGGGGATCAACGACACCGGGCGCCGTCTGATCGCCGGCTACCTCTCGGCGGCCAGGGCGCTGGCCGCGGTCGGCAACACGGTCCCCACGTCCTACCTGCGGTTCACCGCCGGTGACGAGTCGCCCGAGGACATCTGCTGGGGCGAGAAGGACCGCACCGGTCTGGTGCGGGTCCCACTGGCCTGGGGCGGCGACGTCCTGGCCGGCATGGTGGCCCACGCCAATCCCGGCAGCACCGAACCCATTCCCGAACCCGCTACGCACCCCCAGACCATCGAGCTGCGACTCGGAGACGGCTCGGCCGACGTCCACCTGCTGCTCGCCGGCATGGCCGTCGCGGCGACGCGCGGGTTGGGCGATCCCGCAAGCCTGGACCAGGCGGAGCGGCTGAAGGCGGACGACAACGACGACTTCGAGCAGCTGCCCTCCTCGTGCACCGAGGCGGCCGACGTCCTCGAGGCCGAGCGCGAGATGTTCGAAGCCGACGGCGTCTTCCCCGAGCAGCTCATCGACGCCCTGCTCGCGGGCCTGCGCGAGGCCGACGAGGACGCGCCGGACGGGAAGAGCGCCGACCACGAGGCCGCGCGGGAGGAGCTTATCCGCCGCCACTGGCACGTCGGCTGACGGCGGAATAGCGCTCGGCCGGGCGGGGTTGGACGGGTCATGACAGCTCAACCGACCCTCGCCGTCACGGGAGCCACCGGAGCACTCGGGGGTTCCGTCGCCCGGCGGTTGGCCGAGCGCGGAGTCCCGCAGCGCCTGATCGTCCGGAGCGCGGAGCGAGCGCCATCGTTGCCGGGCGCGGACGTCGCCGAAGCGTCGTACGAGGACCGCGAAGCTCTGGCCGATGCCGTGCCCGGCATCGAGACCGTGTTCTTCGTGTCCGGCAACGAGGCCGCGGACCGCGAGTCGGTGCACCGGTCCGCCGTCGAGGCATTCGCGGCGGCCGGTGTGCGCAGGGTCGTGTACACCTCGTTCCTGGGCGCCTCCCCGGAGGCGAGTTTCACCTTCGCGCGGACGCACCACGCGACCGAGGAGATGATCAAGGCCACGGGGATGGATTACGTCTTCCTGCGCCCGAGCTTCTACCTGGACCATGTCGCCGGCTGGGCCGATGCAGAAGGAGTCATCCGCGGACCCGCCGGGGACGGGCGGATCGCGTGGATCGCCCGGGAGGACCTCGCCGAGGCGGCGGCCGGGGTCCTGACATCCGAGGGACACGACGGCCGGACCTACGACCTGACCGGCGACGAGCTGCTGACACTGGACGAGACCGCAGCACGGTTGACCGAGGCAACGGGCAAGGCATACCGGTTCCAGGACGAGTCGATCGACCAGGCCTACGCCTCCCGTCGGCAGGGTTACCCCGGGACGCCGGAGTGGGAACTCGACGGGTGGGTCGGGACCTACCTGGCGATCTCCCGCGGCGAGATGGCGGTGGCCAGCGGCTCCGTGAAGGAACTCACCGGCCACCGGCCCCGGGGGATCTCGGACTTCTACGGTAGGTGAACGCCTACGCCGGGTGAGTCCCCGCGCCGACGCCTGTCAGAGGCCGATCTGGTCCAGTGCTGCCAAGTCCTCGGGGGAGAGGGTCAGGCCGGCGCCGGCGACATTCTCCCGCAGGTGCGCTGCCGTGGATGTGCCGGGAATGAGCAGGATGTTGGGGGAGCGCTGGAGCAGCCAGGCCAGTGCGACCGACATCGGGGCCGCCCCCACGTGGTCGGCGACCGCCGTGATTTCGGTGGACTGTAGGGGGCTGAAACCTCCGAGGGGAAAGTACGGGACGAAGGCGATGTTCTCGGCATCGAGCCGGTCGATGAGGTGATCGTCGTGGCGGTGGGCGAGGTTGTACATGTTCTGTACGCACACGATCGGGGCGATGCTCTGGGCCTCGGCGGCCTGCTCGGCGGTGACGTTGCTGACCCCGAGGTGGCGGATGAGTCCGTCGTGGTGAAGTTCGGCGAGGGTCTCGAAGGCCTGGGCGAGCGAACCCGGCTGCGGCCCCTGGGCGTCTCCCATCCTCAGATTGACCAGGTCGAGAGCCTCGACCCCGAGCGACCGGAGGTTGTCCTCCACCTGCGTGCGCAGGTCCTCAGGTCGCCGGGCCGTCGGCCAGCCACCCCGCTCGTCACGGTTCGCGCCCACCTTCGTGGCGATGACGAGCGACTCCGGATACGGGTGAAGCGCCTCACGGATCAGTTCGTTGGTGAAGCGCGGGCCGTAGGCATCACTGGTGTCGATGTGAGTGATCCCCAGGTCGACCGCGGCGCGCAGCACCGCCAGTGCGCCGCTGCGGTCGGCCGGGGGGCCCGTCACCCCGGGGCCCGCGAGCTGCATCGCGCCGTAGCCGAACCGGGTGACCGTCAGATCACCCAGGTTCCAGATGCCGCCGGGAAGAGTCACAGAGGGAGTAGACATGGTCTTTCCTTCGTCGTTGCCGTGGGGAGTGGACGGTTCCACCTCCTTGCACCATTCTCGGGAGGTAACTTCCCCGGGGGAAGTAGGCACTTGAAAGTGCCTAACCCGCCCGAAGGAGAGGGGATGGTTCCGTGACGACGACTGCGGCGCAGAAGAAGGACCAGGCCACGATCGAGTACAACGCGTTTCTCGCGGTATGTCCCAGCCGTCAGCTGTTGGACCGAATTTCGGACAAGTGGGTGGTTCTGGTCCTCTGCGCGCTGGGCGGCGAGGCCTCCTCTGACACGGCAGTGACGAGCACGCCCCGAGCAATGCGCTATTCCGAACTCGCCCGCGCCTTGGTCGGGGTCAGCCAGAAGATGCTGACCCAGACGCTGCGGTCGTTGGAGCGCGATGGCCTGCTCACCCGCACCGTCACCCCGACCGTGCCGGTCACCGTCACTTACGAGCTGACGGAGCTGGGAGTCTCTCTTCATCACATGACTCGGGGTCTCAGGGCCTGGGCGCAGACGCACATGGCCGAGGTGCTGGCCAACCGCGAGACTCACGACGCTGCTGCCACCTGAGCGCCCGCATCGTCGAGACTCGCTTTCGAGAAAACCGTGCCTATGGAGTCCGGTGCCCCCCTCGGAGGGCGGGCACGACGTGATCGCTGAACCAGCTCGGGGCGGTACGGGCGAATTCGTCGGGCGAGAACGCCCCGGCCCCCTCAGGAACCCGGCCGACCACCGGGACCCCGGTCAGGCGGGGCAGGTCCTCCAGATTGAGGCGCTCGGCAAGGTCCGGGTCGTACGGCCACGAGCCGATCACGATCCCGGCACACCGGAGTTCGGCGGCTTCGATCGCTCGGACCGTGAGCTCGGTGTCGGACAGTGTGCCCAGTCCCGCGCGGGCCACCACGACCACCGGGGCGGCGAGTGACCGGGCGAGGTCGAGCACCGTGAGGTCGGTGCCCAGGCGCACGAGCACGCCACCGGCGCCCTCGATCAGGTCCAGCCGACCGGTCGGGGTGGCGGGCTCCTCAGCAGATGCGGAGGCTTCGGAGGAACCCGCGTCGGCGCCGCCGAGCCAGCAACGGATCGGCCCGAGGAGGTCGTCGAGCGTCGCCTGCGGCACCCCGGCCACTCGCGCGGCGGTCTCGGGGGCCAGCGGATCCGGCAGTCGCCGCACCTCCAGGACGCGTCGGGTCCCCGACAGTCGTGCGGCCTCGTCCGCGTCACCCGGTTCGCCGGGGGCAAGGCCTGTCTGGACCGGCTTGCAGATGCCCACGTCCAGGCCCGCCGAGCGGGCGAGCGCGGCCAGCGCGGCGGTGGCGATGGTCTTGCCGACATCGGTGCCTGTCCCGGTGATGACGACAGGCGTGGGCGCGGCAGTCATGCGCGAGCCCCGGTGGAGGCGACTGTGGTGGGGGAGTTTGAACCCCCGATCGAGGAGGGGGAGCGCGAGGCCTGGGCCGATGCTGGGGAGGCCGAGGAGTCGGGAAGGCGGTAGCCGTGCTCATCGAGCACCCGGGCGAGCACCTCACACGCACGGTCGAGGTCGGCCCCTGAGATGTCCGCGCGGGCGGTCAGTCTGAGTCGCGCTGTGCCCTCGGGAACCGACGGCGGGCGGAAGCAGCCCACGCGCAGGCCCAGCTCAGCGCACCGGGCGGCTGCGGACGCGGCGCGGGACGGATCCCCGAGGATCACCGACACCACCGCCGACCGCGGCCGGTCCGCGCCGGTCACCGTGGCGAGGTGCTCGGCCACCTCCAGTACACGGAGGGCCCGTTCGGGCTCTCGCCGCAGCACTGCCAGTGCCGACCGCGCCGCGCCCACGCTCGACGGCGCCAGGCCGGTGTCGAAGATGAACGTGCGGGCGGTGTCCACCAGGTGCTCGCGTACCCGCTCCGAGGCCAGGACCACCCCGCCCTGCGAGCCGAGCGCCTTGGACAGCGTCGCCGTGACCACCACGTCCTCGAACCGAGCCAGCCCCACCTCGTCGACGAGCCCCCGCCCGCCGGTCCCGCGCACGCCCAGCCCGTGGGCCTCGTCCACCAGCAGCACCGCGCCGTGCGCCCGGGACGCCCCGTGGAGGGCGAGCAGCGGCGCGAGGTGGCCGTCGGCGCTGTACACCGAGTCGGTGACGACCAGCGCGCGCTCCTCGGTGCGCCCGGCCAGGGCCCGGGCGACCGCCTCGACGTCACCCCTGTCGACGACGACAACGCGCGCCCGCGACAACCGGCACGCATCCACCAGGGAGGCGTGTGAACCCCCATCGGAGACGATGAGCGATCCCCGCCCGGAGAGCGCGACCACCGCCCCGAGGTTGGCGGTGTACCCGGAGGAGAACACCAGCGCGGCCGGCCTGCCGGCGAACTCGGCGAGCTCGGACTCCAGCGCGGAGTGGTCGCTCGTCGTGCCCGTGACCAGCCGCGACCCGGTCGATCCCGCACCCCAGCGGCGGGTCGCCTCGACCGCGCCCTCGATCACCTCGGGGTGCCGACCCAGGCCCAGGTAGTCGTTGGAGGCCAGGTCGATCACGCGGTCGTCGGCGGGCCTGGGCCGCAGGACGCGGTGCACATGCCGGGCCGCCCGGTCCTCGGCGGCGCCGTCGAGCCAATCCAGGGCGGGGGAGCGCAGCTGCTCGCTCATCGGCTCGCCCCCGCTGCTGCGGCCCCCGCCACCGCGGCCGCACAGATCTGATCGATCTCGTCATCTGTAGAGACCAGCGGGGGCATCGTGTAGATGAGATCCCGGAAGGGGCGTAGCCACACGCCGTGAGAGGTGATCGCCGTTGTCGTCGTCGTCATCTCCACCGGCCTGTCCAACTGCACCACACCGATCGCCCCCAGCACCCGTACGTCCACCACGCCGGGCACGTCGAGCGCGGGCGCCAGGCCACGGCGCAGGCGCGCCTCGATTCGCGGCACCCGCTCGCGCCACTGACCGGACTCCACCAGGTCCAGCGACGCGCACGCCACCGCGCAGGCCAGGGGGTTGCCCATGAACGTCGGCCCGTGCGCCAGGCCGCCCGCCTCGCCGGCGCTGATCACCTCGGCCACCCGGTCGGTGGTCAGCGTCGCGGCCAGGGTCAGGTATCCGCCGGTCAGCGCCTTGCCCAGGCACATGATGTCGGGCGCGACCCCGGCGTGGTCGGCGGCGAACAGCGCGCCGGTGCGGCCGAAGCCTGTGGCGATCTCGTCGAAGATCAGCAGCGCGCCGGTCTCGTCGGCCAGGCGCCGCAGGTCGTGCAGGTAGTCGGGGTGGTGGAAGCGCATACCGCCCGCGCCCTGGACCACCGGTTCCACGATGATCCCCGCCAGCTCGCCCGAGTGGCCGCGGATCACCCGCTCGACCTCGGCGGCGTAGGCCGGGTCGTAGTGGACCGGCGGCGCGGGTGCGAACACCTGGTCGGCCACCACGCCGCGCCACATGGAGTGCATGCCGCCGTCCGGATCACACACGCTCATGGGGGCGAGCGTGTCGCCGTGGTAGCCGCCGCGCCAGGTGGCCAGGCGGGTGCGCTCGGGGCGGCCCCTCGAGCGCTGGTACTGGAGGGCCATCTTGGCGGCCACCTCCACCGACACCGATCCCGAGTCCGCCAGGAACACCTTGTTCAGCTCTCCCGGCGCCATCCGCGCCAGCCGCGTCGACAGCTCCACCGCCGGCGCGTGGGTGAGGCCACCGAACATCACGTGGCTCATCGTGTCGACCTGCCGGTGTGCGGCGGCGTCCAGGTGTGGGTGGCGGTAGCCGTGGATGGCCGCCCACCACGAGCTCATGCCGTCGATCAGCTCGGAGCCGTCCGCCAACCGCAGCCGCACCCCTGACGCCGACGCCACCGGCAGCGGCTGCGTGGACGCCGGGAACCCGCCGTACGGGTGCCAGACGTGCTCGGCGTCGGCGGCCAGGAGCGCGGCGGTGGCGGCCTCGTGCGCCGCGCGGCCCAGTCGCTCGACGGCAGGGTTCGGGCGCTCGGCAGCGGAGGTGGTGAGGTGAAGCGGGGCGGACATGTCAGGCGTTCGCGGGCTCGCCGGTGCCGGCGCCGCGGGTGCGGATCGCCACCTTCTTCTCCTGCGCGACCGGCGCGGCGGGAGCTGTCACGAGCGCGGCGGCCTCGGCGATCTCGCCTGCCCCGTCGGCCCCGTCGGCCCCGTCGGCGTCCTCCATCCGCAGGATCTCCAGCCCGGCGTCGGCGATCATCTGCAGGTCCTCGCCGCCGGGCTGGCCCTCGCTGGTGAGGTAGTCGCCGAGGAACAGTGAGTTGGCCACGTAGAGGCCCATGCCCTGGAGGTATCCGAGGTGCCGTTCGCGGCCGGCGGCCATCCGGATCTCGGTGTCGGGGGCGACGAACCGGACCATCGCGAGGATCCGCAGGCAGTCGCGCGGGTTGAGCGTGTCCACGCCCTCGAGCGGGGTGCCGTCGAAGGGCAGCAGGAAGTTCACCGGGATCGAGTCAACGCCCTTGGCGCGCAGGTCGAAGGCCAGCTCGACCAGCTGCTCGCGGGTCTCGCCCATGCCGGCGATGAAGCCCGAGCACGCCGACAAGCCCGCGCCGTGCGCCTGGCTCACGGTGTGCTCGCGGTCCGCGTAGGTGTGGGTCGAGCAGATCTCCTCGTAGTGGCTCTCCGCCGTGTTGAGGTTGTGGTTGTAGGCGTCGGCGCCGCTCGAGCAGAGCTTCTCGGCCTGCCCGTCCTTCAGTGCACCCAGGCACGCGCACACCTCGACGCCCGGGGTGTCGGACTTGATGGCCTCGATGATGTCGGAGACCTTGCCGACCTCGCGGTTGCTCGGGCCCGTGCCGCTGGCGACCAGGCACACGCGCGAGGCGCCGGCCGCGATGCCCGCCTTGGCCGCGGTGACGGCCTCCTCGGTGTTCAGCCAGGTGTAGCGCAGGATGCCGGCGGTGGAGCCCAGGCGCTGCGAGCAGTAGAAGCAGTCCTCCGGGCACAGGCCACTCTTGAGGTTGACCAGGTAGTTGACCTTGACCTTGTTGCCGAAGTGCTCGAACCGCAGCCGGGACGCGGCCGCGACCACCTCCATGAGCTCGGCGTCAGACGAGTCGAGCACGGCGAGCGCCTCGGTCGCGTCGATCGCCCCGCCGCCCTGAATGCGGTCCGCGAGCTCGTGCCAACGGGTGGTCGTGATGGCCATGGTTCCTCCTGAACGCCGTTCATTGAACGCCGTTAAGGTAGCGGGAATCCGCCGACTTGTACAGCGTTCAGGTTCCAGGCGCGTCGGAGCTGCGACGGGGGCGATAGGGTTACCGGTCGTGGCTCTCAACAAGTCGGCCGTCGTCGACACCGCGCTCGGACTCCTGCACGAAGCGGGGTTGCCCGGCATGTCGATGCGCACGCTGGCGACACGGCTGAACGTCCAGCCGAGTGCCCTGTACTGGCATTTCCCGTCCAAACAGGCGTTGCTCACCGCGGTCGCCGAGAGGGTCCTGGCGGACGTGGCCCCGGTGGAGGCCGGCGCATCGGCCGCCGACGAACTGCGCGGGGTGACGCGGGCGATGCGGATCGCAGTCGCGGGGGTGCCCGACGGGGCCGAGATCGTGGCACTGGGGCTGGCCGCCGGTGCCGTGAACCCGGTGGCCGAGGCGGTCGCACGGACGTGTTCGAGGCACGGGGGCGGTGATCGGGCGGCGGGCCTGACCACGGCGCTCACCGCCTACGTCCTGGGCGTGACGATCGAGGAGCAGACCCACCACAACCTCGCCGCCGTGGACCCCGCGATGCCGCGCGTCGACTACGACTCCCGATTCCACGAGGGGCTCGAGGCGATGCTTGCGGGAATGGTCGGCTGACGCGGCGCCTCGGCCATGGCCCGCGAGCGCCGACCGTGCCGCCGGGCGCCCGCCGGGCCCGCACAACGATAAGGACGTTCCGCACACTCGCTTCTCGCGAAACGTGTGCGGAACGTCCTTATCGATGAGTGGTGTTCTCGATGAGTGGTGTTCGGTGAGCGCTTCCGACCGGGACCGGCCGGACCCGACTCAGCTCCGGGTGAACACCTGGGTGGCGTAGAGCCTGTTGTCGCCGGCCACGGCGACGCCCATGCCCATCGAGGTGTGGTCACTGCGCAGCAGGTTGAGCCTGTGGCCGGTGGACGCCATCCACTGGTTGACCAGCTGCTGAGGCGTGGCGTTGCGCCAGTTCTGCAGCACGTTCTCCGACCAGCGCGTGGTACCGCTCGGCACCTGGTCGCGCAGGTCGGGGTTGTGGTACATCCGGTTCTCGGCGGCCTGCACCTGGCTCCAGGCGGTGGCCAGCTGAACGAGCGCGTCGTTGGACGGGAGCGGAGCCCGGCCGTTGGCCACGCGCGCCGCGTTGGTGGCGTCGTGGAGTTGCTGGCGGTACTCGTCGCTCGTGGGGTCGAGCGCCGGGACGGTGCCGCCGCCGCCGACGGCGACGCCGAACGACGAGCCCGGCATGAGGAACTGCTGCGCAGAGGCCGCGGGCACGCCGAGTCCGGCGACCGCCATGGTGGCGGCAGCGCAGACGGCGAGGGGCTTGACGAAACGAGGGGAAGTGCGACGCACGAGGGATCTCCAGTTCTGCACACCCCGAGGGGGAGGGCGTGCAGAGGCCACGGTAGAGAGCAAATCCCCGGCGGGCTAGGGGGAAAAGAAATCTAGCCGAATTTTCACACTGTTAACCGGAAGAACCCCTGGTGGTGCTACCCCCGCTCGAAGTCGAGTACGACGTGGATCACTCCGTCCTCGTCCGCGGCCGTTCCCACTCCCACCTTCGTGAACGCGCCGTCGAGCATCCGCTCGCGCATTCCGGTGTCGGTGAGCATCGCGGTGAGCACGTTCTGCGGCGTGGCCTCCGGGGGCAGGGTCAGGACCGTGCGGTCCCGGGCCTCGCCGCTGTCAGGGACCGGGAGATCGCCGGTCGTGGGGTCGCCCGCCGCCAGTTGATCCGCGCGGACCGCGGCCTCGACGGACAGGATCGCGTCGGTGACCAGGCGCTCGGCGCCCACTGCGGTCCGGGCCTCGTTGACCCCGGCCACCACGCTGCCCTCGAACGCCTTCCGGGCCACCTCGGGCGGAACCACCACGAGAGGGGCGTCCTGCTCGGCGACGGTGGTGGCCGTGGTGGCGCCCGGTGCGGGCGCGCCCGACATGAGCGAGGCGAGGCCGGGGATGTCCAGCGGAAACGGCAGGGCGAGTTCGAGCGACCCCTGGGCGGAGGCCGTGCCGGCGCCCGTGACGAGCAGGAGGGCGGAGGCCCCGGCTGCGACGGCGGAACGGATGGGATGACGCACGTGGGTGTCCTTTCCTGGGGTGGCGGCCGGAGCCGGACCCGGCGGGGATCGTTGACTCACATAGTAATGCTGCGAGTTCACTCACGCATCTTTCGTCACAGAAGTCACATCTGTTACACCGCCTGTAGTGGCTTGCGTAGGCCTGCCCGTACACATCTCCGGCGTGCAACGATCGGCTCGAGAGCCCGCGTCGGGCTGTGATCGGCGTTACGGTCGGAGTCATGACGTCGATCCAACGAACCCGGAACATCGATCCGATCACCGCCGCCGACCTGGAGTCGCTGGGCACCGCCTCCGGACCGGCGGTGTCGGTGTTCATGCCAACGCACCGCGGCGGACCGGAGACGCGGCAGGGCCCGCTGAGGTTGCGCTCGCTGCTCGACCGCGCGCAGGCCGAGCTGGTCACCCGGGGCACGCCGGCCGAGGAGGCCGCCGAGCTGCTCGCGCCGCTGCGCGAGCTGGGGAACGAGGACCCCTTCTGGCAGCACACCGCCCACGGACTGGCGCTCTACGCCGCACCCGGGATCGCACGGACCTTCCGGCTGGGCACGGAGATGCCGGAACTGGTCCACGTGTCCGACTCGCTCGCCATCCGCCCCCTGGTCCCGTCCGCGGTCGGCGACGGCGAGTTCCTCATCCTGGCCCTGAGCCAGAACTCGGTGCGTCTGTTCGAGGCCACCCGGGGTTCGGTCCACGAGCGGGACATCGGCACCGCTCCGGCGTCCATGGAGGACGCCGAGGGTCGCACCGAGCGCGAGCCCCAGCTGCAGCACCAGGCCGCGGCCGGGGGCACCGCCGCCTTCCACGGGCACGGGGCCGGCGGCGAGGTGGACCGCGTGATGCTGCAGAAGTTCTTCCGTCAGGTGGCGGCGGGTATCGACGAGCTGCTCGCGGGGCCCGACCGTCGACCGCTCGTGCTGGCGGCGGTGGCCGAGCATCACCCGATGCTCAGGGACGAGCTGTCCTACGCCCACCTCCTCGACGAGGTGGTGGCCGGGAACCCGGACCACGTCGGCGGCGCGGAGCTGCAGGAGAAGGCGTGGCCGATCGTCCAGCCCGTCCTCAGTGCCGACGCGGCCGCCGCGACCGAGCGGTTCGGGGAGGCCCTCGGGACCGGGCTCGGGGTGAGTGATCCCAGGGATATCGTCACCGCGGCCTTCGAGGGCCGGGTGGAGACGCTGATCCTCACCGGGGCCGCCTGTCGCCCGGAGGATCAGCCGGGCGACCTCGACGACGCCGTGGGTCACACCTGCGCCACGTCCGGACGGCTCGTGGTGCTCGAGGCCCTCCCGCACGGCAACGCGGTGGGCGCGATCCTCCGCTACTGACCGCGGTCCCGCCCGACACGACCTTACCCGCGGGTAAGGTCGTGTCCGGTCAGGGCACAATGGGCACCATGAGCTCCAGCCACCCGCACTTGACCAGCCCTCTTGTCGTCGGGCCCCTCACCCTGCGCAACCGCGTGGTCATGGGGTCGATGCACACCGGGCTCGAGGACCGCAGCAAGCACCTGCCCGAGCTCACGGCCTACTTCGCGGAGCGGGCGCGCGGCGGCACCGCCATGATGGTCACCGGCGGGTTCTCGCCCGACGTCGAGGGCTGGCTGCTCCCTGCCGGGTCGATGATGGCCAGCCGGCGGATGGCGGACAAACACCGCGGCCTCACCGACGCAGTCCATGCCGAGGGCTCGCACATCCTGCTCCAGCTGCTGCACGCCGGCCGGTACGGTTATCAGCCGTTCGTCCGCTCGGCCTCGTCCACCAAGTCGCCCATCAGCATGTTCAAGGCGCGGGCCCTCAGCTCCCGGGGTGTCGAGCGCACCATCGACCACTGGGTGCGGGCAGCGCGCCTGGCGCGCCGGGCCGGGTACGACGGCGTCGAGATCATGGGCTCCGAGGGATACCTGATCAACCAGTTCCTCGCGGCCCGGACCAACCAGCGCACCGACGCGTGGGGCGGCACCGCGAGCAAGCGCATGCGGTTCCCCGAGGAGATCGTCCGCCGGGTCCGCGCCGAGGTGGGCCCCGACTTCCTGATCCAGTACCGCATCAGCGTGCTCGACCTGGTGCCGGACGGGCAGACCTGGGACGAGACCGCCGAGCTCGCGCACCGCCTCGAGGCCGCGGGCGTCGACGTGTTCAACACCGGAATCGGCTGGCACGAGGCCCGTATCCCCACCATCGTCACCTCGGTGCCGCGGGCGGCGTTCGTCGACCTGGCGGCCCGGCTCAAGCGAGGAGTGGGCGTACCGGTGATCGCCTCCAACCGCATCAACACCCCGGACGTGGCCGAGCGGATCCTCGCGAGCGGGCAGGCCGACCTGGTGTCGATGGCGAGGCCGCTGCTGGCGGACCCGGCTTTCGCCGCCAAGGTCGCCGAGGGGCGGGCCGACGAGATCAACATCTGCATCGCCTGCAACCAGGCGTGCCTCGACCACACCTTCGCCAACAAGCGGGCGTCCTGCCTGGTCAATCCCCGCGCCGGCCGGGAGACGGAGCTGCTGCTCACCGTGGCGCCCACGCGCCGGCGGGTGGCGGTGGTCGGTGCGGGCCCGGCCGGCCTGGCCTGCGCGGAGGCGGCCGCATCGCGCGGGTTGGCCGTGGAGGTGTTCGAGACCGAAGACGAGATCGGCGGGCAGTTCCGCTACGCCATGCGCGTGCCGGGCAAGGAGGAGTTCGCCGCGTCCCTGGCCTACTTCAGCCGCCGCCTCGACGTGCTCGGGGTTCCCGTTCACCTGGGGCGGCGCGCCGCCGCCTCGGATCTGGCCGGGTTCGACCACGTCGTGGTGGCGACCGGCGTCCGCCCGCGGGCGCTGGAACTGCCGGGCGCCGACCATCCCATGGTCATGACCTACCCCGAGCTGCTCACCGGTGCGCGCAGACCCGGCCGTCGCGTGGCGGTGATCGGTGCCGGCGGGATCGGCGTCGACGTCTCCGGGTTCCTGCTCGCCGGCGGGCCGGGACTGGATCTCGACGGCCGGTGCGCCCACGGCCACTCCACCGACGTAGAGGCGTGGAAGCGGCACTGGGGGGTGACGGACCCGGCCGTCGACCGCGCGGGCCTGGGCACCGCTGTGCTGGACGACCCCGCGCACGAAGTGCACCTGCTCCAGCGCAAGGCCACCTCGATCGGCAAGGGCCTGGGCAAGACGACCGGCTGGGTCCACCGCGCCGAGCTCAAGACGGGCGAAGTCCAGCAGTACACCGGGGTGACCTACGAGAAGATCGACGACGACGGGCTGCACATCCTCGACGCCGACGGCCTCCGCCGGGTGGTGCGCGTGGACTCGGTCGTGGTGTGCGCGGGCCAGGAGTCGGTGCGCGACCTCGCCGACGAGCTGGTCGGTTCCGGAGCCGGCGCGGGGGCCCGGGTTCACGTGATCGGCGGCGCCGACGTGGCCGCCGAGCTGGATGCCAAGCGCGCGATCAAGCAGGGCGTGGAGCTCGCGGCCACCCTCTGAGCGGCCGCCCCTGCCTCCGACCCCGACCCCCTCCCTCACTTGGCGGACCCCTCCAGCCAGTTAGCGGAACCCCCCGGTCAGCTGGCGGACAGGTTTCGCGTCCGCGGGCCCTCCTTCGCCACAGAAGTCCGCTAACCGGGGGAAGGGTGAGTACCGGAGCCCGCGTGGAGGGGCTGCCCGGCTCAGGCGCAGCGCTTCTCGCGGCGGCGGTCGACCACGCTGAACGCCAGCGCTCCCCCGGCCAGCGCGGCGATCAATCCCAGGGCCGCCCGGAACGCGAGCAGCCAGTCGTCCTGGGACTCGACGATCCAGAACAGCACGCCGGGCACGACGGCCGTGCCGATCGCGGTGCCCATGCGCTGGCCCAGCGAGATGATGCTGCCGGCCACCCCTCCGTACGCGGGGTCGACCGCCCGCAGCGTCAACGTCTGATTGGGCGAGATGGTCATGCCCTGGGCGGTGCCCATCAGCGCGGCGGGGGCCATGAAGACCAGGTAGCCCACCGCCCCGGATTCGACCAGCCCCGCGAGCAGGATGAACGTGCCCAGCGCGGTGAGGGTGAGACAGAACCCCACGATCACCAGCCGGCGCCCGAGCTTCAGCACGAACCGTCCCGCGACCTGCGCGGACACCGCGGCGCAGATCGAGGCGGGCAGGCTGACCAGCGCGGAGTCGATCGGCGCGTACCCCAGGTGGAACTGCAGGTACATGGGCATCACGATCCACAGGCTGGTCCCACCCATGAAGTAGATCGAGACGATGATCATGCCGTTGCGGAACGCCGGGTCGCGGAAGATCTCGGGGTTGACCAGGGGCGGTCGACCGACCCGCTCGTAGCGGCGCTCCCACCAGGCAAACGCCCCGAGCAGGGCCACCCCCAGCGGCACCAGGGCCCACAGCGCGGGGTGGGCCCCGCGGTTGAGGAAGGGCAGCATCACCGAGAGCACGGCCGCCCCGAGCAGCACGATGCCAACCGGGTCCAGGTCGAGGCGGCGGCGTGCTGCCTTCTGCGGCGGTGTCACCGGCGCGGAGGCGTTGGTCGCGGCCGCGGCCCGGGAGGCGGCGTCCTCGTCGTCGTCGTTCTCCAGATAGGCCAACGCGCCGGCGCGCGCCCTGGATCCGCCGACGTCGCGGCCGTCGTGGTCGGTCCTGGGAAGCGCGCGGTCGTCGGGCAGCCACCGCTGGCCCAGCACCAGGGCGAGCACACCGAGAGGCACATTGACCAGGAACATCGCGCGCCACCCCAGGTCGTCACCGAGGGCTTCGATGAGCAGGCCGCCGACCAGTGGACCCGAGGCGGTGGCCACCGAGACCGTGGTGGCCATGGTGGCGAACGCGCGGGCGCGGGCCGACCCGCGGAAGTACTTCTGGATGAGTCCGAATGTCTGCGGGTTGAGCATCCCCGACCCGATGCCCTGGACCACCCGCGCGGCGTTGAGCATCTCGATGCTCTGCGCGAAGCCGGCGATCACGGCCCCGGCGGTGAAGACGGCGACCCCGGCGAGGAAGAGCCGCTTGCGGCCGGTCGCGTCGCCGAGTCGTCCCGAGGGCACCAGCAGCAGGCCGAACGACAGCGCGTACCCGGAGACCACCCACTGCAGGCCGCGGGAGTCGGAGCCGAGGGCCGGGCCGATCACGGGCAGCGCCACGTTAATCACCGACAGTGCGAGCAGCGCCATGAACAGCGGAACCATCAGGGTGGTGAGCACCCGCGCCGTACTCACGGGCGGCTCGGCCGCGGGAGTCACTGGCTGGTCGGTCACCCGGGCGATGGTATCCGTGGGCCGACGGGAGGCCGCCGGTCGCCGGGCGGCGGACGCCCCCGTGCGCGGGTCCGGGTCCCGCGTGCCGAGGTCCCGCGTGCCCAGATCGCGCCCGCCCAGGTCCCGCGTCCACAGGCCGTGCGTGCACAGCTCCCGCCTAACTCCGGTGTGTAGCCTCGGCGGACTGATGCACCCATCAACGTCAGGAGATCGAGTGCTGAAGAACACATGGCGGCTGGTCGCGGTCGCGGCGGCGTCCGTGCTCATCGCAGCGGGCTGCAGTGCCCCGGGCGACGGCGACGGCGCCGCGGAGGGCGAGCCGACCGCGGCGACCGAGCAGGCCGATACCCAGACCGACGGCGACCAGGACGGCTCGGGTCCGAACATCGACGACATCCCGGATCCGGTGGCCGAGGTCAACGGCACCGAGATCACCAAGGACGAGTTCGTCACCGTCTTCCAGGGTCAGTACCAGCAGATGACCATGCAGGCGCAGATGACCGGGCAGCCCGTGGACGAGAACCAGCTGAGGTCGCAGACCCTCGAAGGATTGGTCGGGAGCGAGCTGCTGCGGCAGGAGGCCGTGGAGCGCGGACTCGAGGTCTCGGACGCCGAGATCGACACCGCGCTCGCAGGGTTCGCCGAGGCCAACCAGGCCAGCGAGGACGAGTTCATCGCGGCGATGGGCGAACAGGGTCTGGACCGCGACGCCGTGATGGAGCAGATCGAGAAGCAGCTCCTCGTGGACAAGCTGATCGTCGACGAATACGGCGAGTTCTCCGCGACCGACCAGGAGATCGAGGCCGCCTACGAGCAGTTGGTGCAGCAGCAGGCGATGTCCGGAGGCCAGGCGGGCGGCGGACTGCCCCCGCTCGAGCAGGTCCGCGGGGAGGTCGAGGAGCAACTGGTGGCCGAGCAGCAGGCGCAGGCCATGCAGACGCTCTCCGAGGAGTTGCGCGAGGGTGCGGACGTGACCGAGCACCTCTAGCGGAACCGGCGCTAGGGCGCCTGGGTCCGTGGTGGAATCGGTCCCATGGGCGCACCGGGCAGGATCGACTCGACCGGCTTCGCGGCACTCACCGCCGCTGGCACCGCGACACTGACCGCGGTTCTGGCCGCGACGGTGACGAGTGTGGTGGTGCTGAGCTCCCCGACGGCCGCCGCGCAGCCGCACGCTCCGCAGCCCGGGCCCACGGTGGCCGCACCGCCCGGACTCGGCCCCGCCGGCACCTCCACGGTGCACGGGGACGTGGCCTCCACCGACACGATGCCCGGTCGGGGGCCGGGTGCGAACCCCGCGATCGTGGGCGCGCTGACGGGGGCGACCTGTTCGACCGTGTTCGTCGGCACCGACGGCATGCCCGTCGCCCTGTGCACCTCGTATGTGGGGCTCCATCCGCCGACCCCGCTCGCGCCGACGGTCAAGCTCTTCCATCCCGACACCGCGGCGGTACTCGCAGAGGTGCAGCTGGCCAAGGGTGCGCTCCTCGGCGGGGTGTACGGCTACCTCGACGACCGCGACCGGGTGGTGGTGGCCGACGGCAACCGCAGGCTCCTCGCCGTGGGGCACCACCGCGACCCGAACGGCACCTGGCACATGTCGGTCGACGTCCTGGCGGACCTGTCCGCGGGCGTCCCCGACGGCGACGCGGTCACCGGCCTGATCCCGGCGTTCGACGGTCGGGTCTGGTTCGCGACCTCCGGTGGGGTGGTGGGAACCGTTCGGCCGGGCGACGACGACACCGTGCGCACCCTCGCCCTGCCCGCAGGGGAGAGGATCACCAACGGGCTGACGGTCCGACCCGGCGGCGCGTCGGTGATCGCCACCCGGGCCCTCTACGAGATCGATCTCGAGTCGGACGGGACCCCGGTCGTGAGCTGGCGGCACGGTTATGAGGTGGGCCCGGCGCGCAAACCCGGCCTGCTGGCGCACGGCTCCGGAACCACGCCAACGTACTTCGGCCCGGGCGACTCGCTGGTGGCGATCACCGACGACGCCGAGCACCCCGATCTGATCGTCCTGCGCCGATCCGACGGTTCGGAGGTGTGCCGGATGCCGGCGTTCGCGACCTCGCTCGCACCGGCCTCCGCCGCTCCGGACGGCGTGCTGATCGAGGGACCTGCGGCCACGGAGAACTCGATCATCGCGGTCGGGGACTCGCTCGTGCTGGTCAACACCTACGGGTATGAGTACCCGCCGTTCGCCGTCGACGGCCCGGCCCTCCCCGCCTCCGCGCCGTACACCGGTGGGATGACCCGCATCGACGTGCGGGCCGACGGGACCGGGGGCGCGGACGGCAGCTGCTCCCGGGCGTGGACCTCGCTCGCCCGCACCGCGTCGCTCCCCAAGCTCACGACCGGTGACGGGCAGATCCACGCGCTGGCCTACGGCCCGCCGCGGGCGGAACTAGGGCTCGGCCCGGAGCTCGGACCCCTGCTCGATCAGGGGCTGGCGCAGAAGTTCGGCCCGGTGGATGTGACCTCGACGGATGTGGAGACCGGCCGGGAGGTGGCGCGTTCCTTCGTGGGCGTGGCACCGCTGGACGAGCCGATGGAGCTCACCGGCACCGTGGTCTCCCGCGGTGACGCCCCGGGTGTCATGTGGCAACCCACGCTCACGCGCATGCTCCGGATCGGGCCCGCGTAGCGCCAGTCCCTCTGTCGCCCGGACCCCGCCCCCACCCGCATCGATAAGAGCGTTCCGCGCACCCTCTTCTCGGCCGATGCGTGCGGAACCGACTTCTGGATGGGGCCGGATGGGACCGGATGGGGTTGGACGGGGTGAATGGGGTGGGGTTGGGCGGGGAGGGTCAGTCGGTGGGGCGGACGACGGCGACAGCGCACGGCGCCGTCTGGAGCAGCCGCCGACTGACCGATCCGAGCAGGAGGCCGGCGAACCCGCCGTGTCCGCGCGATCCGGTGACCAGGAGCGCGGCGCCCGCGGCCTCGGTGGCGATGGTGGTGGCGGGTTCGCCGACCACGAGGACCAGGTCGACGGTGACGCCCGGGTGGCGGGCCTCGTGCGGCGCGAGGGCGTCGGTGACCACCTTCTCGTCCTCGGCCAGCACGCTCTCGGCCAGCTGGTCCAGGTCGAACAGCGACGCGCCGGGCAACCGGGGGACCTCGACGGAGTGGACCACCCGCAGGGTGGCGCCCCGCCTCTCGGCCTCGGCGAAGGCGAACGCCGCGGCGGGGTCCCCGGCCTCGGATCCGTCGGCGGCCAGGACCACCGGGCCGCTGCTGTGGCCCTCCGGTGTGCGCGGGGTGATCACGAGGACGGGGCACCTCGCGTGTTCGACCACCCCGGCTGAGGTGGACCCCATGGCGAAGTCCTCGCGGGCGGTCAGGCCGCGGCTGCCCACGACGATCGCCGAGGCGTATCCGGTGGTCTCGACGAGCGCGCCGACGGGGCTGTCGGCGACCACGCGGTAGATCGCCGGGACCTGTCCGACGAGGTCGGTGAGCTGGTCCCGCATGGCTCCCTCGACGTTGGCCCGGGCGGTCTCGTCGAAGGCGACCACGCGGCCGACGGCGCGGTCGGCGGAGATCACCTCGAGGCTCGCATCGTGGTCGCGCGCCCAGTTCGCGGCCCAGGCCACTGCCCGGCGGGCGTCCCGCGAACCGTCGTAACCACACACGACCGGTCCGGTGGCGGTCTCCGTCATGGCGTCCTCCTGCGGGTTCGGCATCGCTGATCAGCCTAGTCGGCGCGTGCGACGGCAGCAGGGCGAGCAGCTGCGGTGCAGCCGACATCGTTACCAAAGCGGAACCAGTCCTTTTCTGGACCAGTTCCAGAAAGTCGGCTAGGGTGATGACCATGACGACGCAAATGCAGGATCCGGGAGCGCTGCTCCGGACAGCCGGGTTGAGGGTCACCTCTCCTCGGTTGGCGGTCCTCGCGGTCGTCGACAGTCGTCCCCACATCGCGGCGGAGGACGTCGCGGTACTGGTCCGGGAGCGGCTGGGCGCGGTGTCCACGCAGACCGTCTACGACGCGCTGCGTGTGTGCACCGACGTCGGACTCATGCGGCGCATCGAACCGGCCGGCTCACCGGCCCGGTACGAACGCCGCACTGGGGACAACCACCACCACCTCGTGTGCCGGCAGTGTGGCCGGATCGAGGATGTCGAATGCGCGGTGGGGCATGCGCCCTGCCTGCAGGCGGATCACGATCACGGCTTCCTGATCGACGAGGCCGAGGTCAACTACTGGGGCACATGTCCCGAATGTCAGGCGGGCCGTGCCCGGCTCGGTTAAGACTGAGACGCAGACCACATCGCCCATCACCCCACCACAACGAGGAGCACCAGACGTGACCACGCATCCCGCCGACCGCGGCGTACGCGACTTCCAGCCCAAGTCCGCCACCACCACCGACAGTGGCCAGCCGGTACCGAGCGACGAGTTCAGCGCCCGGTTGGGCGAGCTGGGTCCGCAGCCGATCCACGACTTCTACCTGATCGAGAAGCTCGCCCACTTCAACCGCGAGAACGTCCCGGAGCGTCTGCCCCACGCCAAGGGTTCGGGCGCCTTCGGCGAGTTCGTCACCACCGAGGACGTCTCGGACATCACCTGCGCCGGCCTGTTCCAGCAGGGCGTCACGACCCCGATGCTCGCCCGCTTCTCCACCGTCGCCGGCGAGAAGGGGAGCCCGGACACCTGGCGCGACCCGCGCGGCTTCGCCCTGAAGTTCTACACCGACGAGGGCAACTACGACATGGTCGGCAACAACACGCCGGTCTTCTTCGTCCGCGACGCCCTCAAGTTCCCCGACTTCATCCACTCGCAGCGCCGCAAGAACGCCTCCGGGCTGCGCAACCACGCCATGCAGTGGGACTTCTGGACCCTGAGCCCCGAGTCGACCCACCAGGTCACCTGGCTCATGGGCGACCGCGGCATCCCCGCCACCTGGCGCCACATGGACGGCTTCGGCTCGCACACCTACCAGTTCATCAACGCCGCCGGCGTGCGCCACTGGGTCAAGTTCCACTTCAAGACCAACCAGGGCATCGACTTCCTCACCCAGGCCGAGGCCGACAAGCTCGCCGGTGAGAACGCCGACTACCACCGCCAGGACCTCTACGAGTCCATCAGCAACGGCGAGTTCCCGTCGTGGGACCTGCACGTCCAGGTGATGCCGGTCGACGAGGCGGCGACCTACCGCTTCAACCCGTTCGACCTCACCAAGGTCTGGTCGCAGAAGGACTACCCGCTGCGCAAGGTCGGCACCATGACGCTGAACCGGAACCCGCAGAACCACCACGCCCAGATCGAGCAGGCCGCGTTCGCGCCGACCAACATCGTCAAGGGCATCGGCTTCTCGCCCGACAAGATGCTCCTCGGCCGCGTCTTCGCGTACCCGGACATCCAGCGCTACCGCATCGGCCCCAACTACCAGCAGGTGCCGGTCAACCGTCCGCTGTCGCCGGTGAACTCCTACTCCAAGGAGGGCGCCATGCAGTACGAGTTCCCGCACCCGGCCCAGGCCGAGTACGCCCCCAACACCCTCGACGGCCCGGTCGCGGATCCGGCCCAGGCGTTCGACTTCGGTGATTGGGACACCAAGGGCTCGGAGATCTACCGCGGGGACGTGTCGCCGCACTCCGACGACACCGACCAGGCGCAGGCGACGACGCTGTACCGGGAGGTCCTCGACGACGCCGCCCGCGGGCGCCTGGCGGGCAACATCGCCGGCCATGTCAGCAAGATCGACCCGTCCGAGACCGAGCTGCTCGAGCGCGTGTACGCCTACTGGGCGGCCGTCGACCAGAGTCTGTGCGAAGCCGTGAAGGCCGGCGTCGAGTCCGGTCCGCGCGGCAACCACCGTCGCCAGGAGTGACCACTCCGTAGCCGAGCACGATTCGACCGAGCACGATTCGACCGAGCACGATTCAGCCGAGCTCGACTGAGACGAAGGGCCCGATCCCGCGACCAGCGGGGTCGGGCCCTCCTCGTGCGCGGGCGTCCCGCCCGGGCCCCGTCAGCCGCCGCGAACCACCGTCAGGGCGTCGTGATCGGCGATCGCCCGACAGGCCCGCCGCATGAGCAGGGCGAACATCTCGTCCCCGCGCGTGGTCCGGGTGCCGTACATCCAGCCGAAGATCCCGAGCACCGGGGTCTGGAGCAGCCCGTAGATGTAGTCGTCCCAGCAGGTCTCGAGGGAGTAGTCGGTCACCCCGTGCCCGACGAGCGCGCGGTGGTAGTCGGCCACTATTCCGCGTTCGGCGGCCCGGCGGTCGGCGACGTCCAGGCTGGAGCCGAGGAAGCCGCTCAGGTCGCGCCCGGGCAGCCCCACCGTGAGGGTCTGCCAGTCGCACGCCAGGGACGGCCGGTCCCCGGAGGGGTCGATCAGCATGTTGTCGGCGCGGTAGTCGGAGTGCAGCAGCGCGAAGCGATCGGTCCGCCCGTTGGCCCAGTCGGCGATCAGCGGCGCAATCTCAGACAGGATCCGTTGCTCGTCGTCGTCGAGCCGGTCCCCCAACTCCGAGAGGAAGGCCTCCAGCGCCGGCCCGCCGAGTTCCTGGAGGGTGACGTTGTCCTCTGCGGAGGGGCAGGAGAGGCCGTCGATGCCGCGTAGCGCCGGATCGCACCAGCGCGGGCCGTGCAACCCGGCCAGGTTGACCGCGCAGTCGCGGGCGTCCTCGATGGTCAGCCCGGTGAGCTGGTCGCCCTGGACCAGCGGCGCCACGTCGTCGAGCACGAGCGTGAACTCGCCCTCCCGCTCCCCGAGCGCGGCGAACCGCGCCCGCGGCACCCGCACGGCCACGGTGGGGGCGAGGTCGCGGTAGAACAGCACCTCGCTCCGGTAGACGCCGTGCAACAGCGGACGCATGCCCTCGTCGGGGTTCGGGAGCTTGACGAACAGCGTCGGCGGGAGCCCGTCGCCGTCGACGTGGGCGACCACGCAGCAGCCGATCTGACCGGTCCCCACGGCCTCGGTCCGTGCCGACCGGACCGGCGTGCCGAGCGCCTCGGTGAGCCACTCGGCGGTCACGTCCTCCGGGGTGCAGACGATCGCCGGGCTCGACTCGATGCTGGTCATGACTGGGGGTCCTTCCGCAGGTGGAGACGTCCGGGGTTGGGTGAGAGATGATCGAACCGACGGGGATCCCGTCGGCGGCGCCAGGCGTCCAGGACCGGGGCGAGCTCGTCGGGGGTGGCGCCGTGCAGGACGACGGAGTCCGCGCCGAGCGCGAGCTGGCCCTCGATGCGGCCTGAGCAGTGCTCGGCGCTGCCGACCGCCGCGCAGGCGAGCCACTCGTCGGGCAGCACGTCGCGGGCGTGACGGAGGATGTCGAGGTCGTCGGTCGCGTCGAGCGCACCGGAGTGGGCGGACAGGCGTTCGTCGGCGCGGAACCGCTCCAGCCCCGCCGGGTCCCAGCCGTTTACCCGGACCAGCACGTCGCCGTACCCGGTGAGGTAGGTGGCCAGGCGACCGACGAGTTTGCGCAGACGCGCGGTCTCGTCGAGCGAGTCCTCGATGGTCGCCATCACCGACCAGATCCGCACCTGCGCCGGATCGCGGCCGGCCCGCTCGGCGGCCTCGCGGACCAGCCGGACGGATCTGGCCACGGCGGTGTCGGACATGAAGGTGTGCAGGACCACGCCGTCGGCGATCCGTCCGGCGAGCCGGAGCGAGTTGTCCCCCATGGCCATGAGCAGCACCGGGATGTCCTCGTCGAACGAGGCGTCCTGCACGAGATAGGGATAGCTGCCCGCCGGGCCGTCGTGCCCCGCCACCGACCCGCCGTGCCACAGCGTGCGGTAGATGCCCACCGCGTCCTCGAGCTGCGCGGACGTGACGTGGGGCAGGCCCATGATGTCGAACAGGAGCGGGATGCCGCGGCCCAGCCCGAACGCGTACCGGCCGCCGGACATCCGGTGCAGCGTGGTGGCCATGGTGGCCGTCACCAGCGGGTGGCGGGTGTTGTGGTTGGTCGCGGCGGTCCCCACGCCGATCCGGGTGGTCGCCGCGACCGCCGCCCCGGCCATGACGGCCGCGTCCTTGAGGGCGAAGCGCTCGGACAGCAGGATCGACCCGAGTCCCAGCTCCTCTGCGCGGGCGGCCTCGGTGATGAGATCGGCCGGTGACGCGCTGTGACCGGCCAGGCCGTAGCAGGCTAGTTCGGGCATGAGCGGCGGGGCGGGGTCGTCGTGGGTCATGCGTGCCCTTCGGCAGAATGGAGCAACCGGGGAGAAAGTGACACGTGTCACGTTACCCCGGTGGGGGCGGCCACCCGGCCGGATCCGTCGGCCGGTTCTGCCGACCCGTTCGCCCGACCTGGCCCGGTCGGTGGGGGTCAGTCCCCGATGATGCGACCCAGGCGCCGCTCGAGTCCGGCCCAGGCCTGTTCCGCGTCGATGTCCGCGGCGAGCACGTGCAGGTCCACCCAGTCCTCGCCCTCGTCCGAGACCAGGGTCCCGGGCATGAGGTTGATCATCCAGAGCGCAAGTCGGCGTCCCGCCGGGGTCCCGGACCGGATCGGCAGACGCCGGGTGTGCGGCGAGATGGGCATCCGGGGATCCAGTGCCCGGCGGGCCACGTCGACTCCGCCACGCAGGAGCGCCAGCAGGAACCATCCCGCCAACGCGGGGATCTCCCACGGTCGCCGACCGGTCCGCGGGCGCGCGGGTGGGACCGCCCGGAGGCTCACGGCCGTCGCGGCCGCGGTCGCGACGAGGCCGTAGTGCCAGAACCGGGTGTCGCCCTCGGCGAGGATCCACCACAGGAGCAGCAGAACCAGAAAGCGGACCGCTCCGGCCCGCACGTAGCCGGTCATGAGGCCACCTCCGCGGCGACGAGGACGGTGGCCAGGCCCAGCAGGAGCAGGCCGCGGCCGGCGCGGGAGCGCAGGAACGTCTCGATCGCGTCGATCCCGCTCCCCGCTGTGGCTGCGGGGTGGTGTGTGGACAGGCGGTCGGTGACCCGGCCCTGTACGTGTCGGGGGGCCACGGCGGCGGACCGCGTGAGGGCCACCGCCGAGCGGGCCAGTCGTTCCTCCGGGACGACCAGGTCCCCGGGCGGCAGCGCGCGGCCATCGGGGTGCGCGGCCCACCCGGGCAGGATGTCCCGGGCGGACAGCCACCAGGCCAGGCCGCCGATCGCGAGCCCCAGAAGGATCGGCCACGTGGCGTCCCACAGGGTCACGGCGTCGAGGCCGGGGACCGACCCGACGGGCAGCCACAGGTCGGTGACCACCCAGGGCAGGGCGATGCCGCCGGCCACCAGGACCAGCCACGCGCCGAGTTCGGCGTCCCCACGCCGGCGGGTCTCCGGCTCACCGTGGGCGAGCAGCCACCCGAAGCGCAGGAGGAGCAGGGTCGAGCCGGTCGCGATGAGCGGGAGCAGGGAGACGAGGTCCATCCCCAGCACTGTGGCCTCGCCGACGGCCGACTTGGCGGCGTACTTGCCCACCGAGCCGGAGCTGAACGGGGCCCCCGCCACCGCGAGCCCGGCGCCGACCAGCCCCGCCCCGACGATCCACCGCCTGACCCCCCGGGCGTGGTGCTTCCACACCGGGACGCCGAGGAACAGCGCGCCCTTGGCCAGAGCGTGGTGCACCGCGTAGGCCACGGCGGCCGGTGCGACCGCGGGCGCGAGTTCGGGGGCGGCCAGCGCCACGCCCACGAGGGCGGCGAGGAACCCCATCTGGCTGATGGTGGAGTAGGCCAGCACCACCTTGGGGTCCTTCTGCAGCTCACCGGCCGGGACCGCGAGGAACGCCCCGCCCAACGCCAGCAGCACTAGGGTCAGGCCCCACCCGGGCAGGGACACCTCACCGAGCGGGAGGAAACGCAGCCATCCCACGAGGCCGGCCTTGACCATCGCCCCGGACAGGACGGCGCTCGCGGCGGGCGGTGCCGCCGGGTGGGCGAGCGGGAGCCACACGTGCAGGGGGAGTGTCCCGGCCTTCACGCCGAACCCGATCAGCAGGAGCGCGACGATCACCCCGGTGTTCTGCGCCTCGGCCACGGCGGCCGGTGCGTCGGCCAGACGCGTCCCGCCCGCGGCGGCCACCATGAGGATCGCGGCCAGGATGGCGGTCTCGCTCACCACGGTGAGCACCAGGTAGACGCGCCCGGCCCGCATCGCCGCCTCGGTCCGGTAGTGCACGACCAGCCCGTAGGCGGCGAAGCTCATCACCGCGTACCCGAGGTAGAAGGTGACCGCGTCGGCCGCGGTGAAGACCGCGGTGGTGCCGGCGTGGCAGATCAGCAGGAACGCCACCAGGTCGCGACCGCGGTCCGTGCCCGTCCACGCCACCGCGGCCACCGCCGAGCCGTAGAGCAGGGCGGACACCAACACCAGGGGGCGGGCGAGCGCGTCGAGTTCCAGGCTGGTCCCCACGAGCAGCCAGGGCACGTCGAGCGGGAGGCCCTGGCCCGCCCCGGGGGCCACGGTGAGCAGGAGCGCGGGCAGGCAGGTGAGGGGGGCCAGGCGGAGCAGCAGTACGGTCCCAGCGCCCGGCTCGTCGGCGCTGCGGGTGGCCAGAACCCCCAACCCCGCGGCGACGAGGAGCGGGAGCACGAAGGTGGCGGTCCACAGGGCCGTGGTCATGGGAACACCCCCCTCGCGATGAAGGTGGCCATGGCCAACGGGGCGTAGGGGGCGGCCGCGACGATCCCGACGGCGAGGGAGAGCCCGGCGGTGATGACCGCGGGGACGAGGAGGGCGGCAGGTGCTTCGATCCTGGGCCGTCGCCGGTACTCGGGGGTGTCGTGGCGGGCCTCCGCGCGTCGGAACCACATGGCCACCACGGGCGGGAGGAAGTACGCGCTGTTGAGCACCGCACTGGCCACCAGCACCCAGATCACCCATTGGTTCTCCGAGTCGAGGGCCCCGAGCCCCAGTTCCCATTTGGAGATGAACCCCGCGACCGGCGGGACGCCGATCATGCCGAACGCGCCCACGGTGAACGCGGCGCACGTCCACGGCATGCGGCGGCCGAGCCCGGCCAGGGCCGAGACGGTCTTGATCCCCAGGACCTCGGCGAACAGCCCGGCGCAGAAGAACAGGGTGATCTTCATGAGGCCCTGGTGCACGAGGTGGGCCAGGCCGCCGGCGGTGCCGACCGCGCTCACCAGCGTGATCCCCAGCGTGATGTAGGAGACCTGGCTGACGGTGGAGTACGCGAGCCGCTTCTTGAGGTCGTCCTGGAACAGCGCGCGCAGCGACCCGTAGAGCACGGTGAAGGAGGCTAGGACGAGCAGCGGCGTCAGGACCCCGAGAGTCGCGGCCACCTCCACGCCGTAGACGTCGTCGATCACCCGCACCAGGCCGAACACGCCCGCCTTGACCACTGCCACCGCGTGGAGGAGGGCGCTGACGGGTGCGGGCGCGACCATCGCGCGCGGCAGCCATCCGTGGAGGGGGAACAGGGCGGCCTTGACGCCGAGGCCCGCGACCATGAGGACGAAGATCGCGACGGCCGTGGCCGGTGAGTCGGTCGCGAGCGCGCCCACCGCCTCGACACCGCCCGGGGTGAACTCGACGTCGCCGACGAGGGCGGAGAGCCAGACGATCCCGGTGAGCAGGCTCAGCCCGCCGCCGAGCGTGTACAGCATGTAGAGGCGGCCGGAGCGTCGCGCGGCCGCGGTGCCGTTGTGCACCACCAGCGGGTAGGTGACCAGCGTGAGCAGTTCGTAGAACAGCAGGAACGTCACGAGGTTCCCGGAGAAGGCGATGCCGACGGTGGCGGTCACGCACAGGGCGAAGAACCCGAAGAACCGGCTGCGGTGCGGGCGGGCCTCGAGGTAGCCGATGGCGTACACGGTGGTCAGGAGCCACAGCAGGGACGACAGGCCGGCGAACAGCAGGGACAGCGGTTCGACCCGCAGGACGAAGTCGATCCCCGGCAGCAACGCGGTCCGCCACTCGGGCCTGGCGCCGCCCACGACGAGCGGCACCATCATCGCGATGAGCCCCAGCTTGACCACCGCGGCGGCGAGGTTGACGGTCGATCTGGCGCGGACGCCCCCCTCGGGGATGAGGAAGACGGCCACGGCCGTGATGAGGGAGATCGCCAGGGGCGCCAGGACGAGCAGGCCCCCGGGGACGAGTCCGATCAGGTCCGTCATCGCGGGCCCCCCGGGGTCTGGCCGATGATCGCGAGCTCGGCCAGCGGGACGGCGGCGAAGGTCGCGCCGACGGTCACCAGGGCCAGCAGGAGGGGCAGCACGGTCACCACGCGCGGCAGGGGGGAGTGCGGTCGGTCGGGCGCGGAGTCGATCCCGTCCTCGGACGCCCCGGTCAACAGTGCCTGCAGCGGGCGCAGGAGGTAGCCGGCGGCCACGAGAGTGCCCGCCGCCACCACCGCCACGATCCACCAGGCCTGCACGCCGACGGCCGCGGAGAGCAGCTGCCACTTGCCGGCGAAACCGAGCGTCACGGGGAGCCCCGCAAGGCCGACCGCGCAGATCCCGATCGCCATGGTCACCACCGGCAGCTCGGCGCCCCGCCCGGCGAGCGAGTCGATGCGGCCGTCGCCGACGTGCTCCTTGAACATCCCCGCGGCCAGGAAGAGCGCGGACTTGGCGAGCCCGTGCGCCACGGCGAGGGTGACCACCGCGCCCAAGGCCGCCGTCGCGGGCATCCCCTCCCGTGCCGCGGCCGCGGAGAGCGGGAAGAAGAGGAACAGGTATCCGACCTGGGAGACGGTGGAGTACGCGACGAGCTGTTTGAACCCCGTGGCACGCAGGGCGACCAGGCCCGCCCACAGGATCGACCCGGCCGCCGCGACCCCGACCACCGCGGCCACCTCGGGAACGGGCCCGGAGACCTCGGACCACACCCGGATCGCGACGACGAACGAGGCCTTGACCACGAGGCCGGACAGGATCGGACTCACCGCAGCCGGCGCGTCGCCGTGGGCCCCGGGGAGCCAGCCGTGGAGCGGGAACAGCGCCGATTTGAGCGCCATTCCCGCCATGGTCAGCGCGAGGACGGCAGTGCGCACGGGACCGGAGTCCGGCCCGGCGAGGCGCGAGCCCGCGAGCGCCAGATCAAGGGTGCCGGTGGCGGAGTACACGAGCGTGAGCGCCAACAGGAACAGCAGGGAGCCGGCGACCGCCACGATGAGGTAGCGGAAGGCCGCCCGCCAGGCGTCGGGACCGCCCAGCGCGACGAGCAGGACCGCCGCCAGCCCCACGATCTCCAGCGCGACGTAGAGGTTGAACAGGTCGCCGGAGACGAACACCGCCGCCAGTCCCGACCACGCGAGCAGCCATGCCGGCCAGAACCAGTCCCTGGACCCGGCGACCCCGGTCGACGGCGGGTGGACCGCCGCGTGGACGGACACCACGCCCCCCACCACCGCCGAGAGCAGGAGGAACACCGCGCTGAGCCCGTCCGCGCGCAGGGCGATGCCGAGCGGGGGGCGGTGCCCACCGAGGGACACCACGAGCGGGCCGTGCGCGATGACCAGTGCCGCCACGGCGATTCCGGCCGCGGCGGTGAGAGCCGCGGCGACCAGTCCGACCACCCGTCGGGTGGGGGAGGGGACGACGACGACGAGGACCGCCGCCGCCAACGGCAGCAGCACCACTGATGGCACCAGGGCCGGTGCCCAGGCGGGGCCGATCACGCGTCCCGCCCCCCGTCGCCGGAGCGGTGGTCGGCCGGCCCCTGGCTGTCGGGCTCGTCGTCGTTGTGGTCGTTCTCGTCGTGACAGTCGTCCTGCTCGTCGAGTTCGTCGATCCGGCGCGCGAGCACCACTCCGAGGCCGGTGAACGCCACGGTGATCACGATGCCGGTGAGGGCGAGGGCGTGCGGGACGGGGTCGGGATCGAGCGCTCGCCCGGCCACGGCCAACAGAACGACCAGTGTCCCTGAGGCGGCCACGTTGAGGGCGACCAGTCTGCGGAAGCGGTCGGCCGCGAGCAGCATCACCACCAGGCCCAGCGCCACCAGGACGCAGCCGACCGCCGAGTACCACGCGAACGAGCTCATCTAGTGACCACCGTCCCCGATCCGCGCGGTGTCCCTGCGGACGGCCAGGAAGAGCAGGGTCAGGCCCGCCCCGATGGACACGGTGAGCGCGGTCTCCACCCCGATCGTCGCCGCCGACTCCCAGCCCGGGGGCATGGCCAGCCAGTGGCCGGCCAGGAGTAACCCCAGGCCACCGGCGGCGAGGAACGCGGTGGGACCGATCGCCACGAGCCACCGGCCGCGGCTGCCGTGCAGGATGCGGGGCGGGATACCGGCGAGGGTGGCGAGGATCAGCACCCCGGCGACGGTCGCCCCGCCCTGGAACGCTCCGCCCGGCCGGTACGCCCCGGAGAACAAGAGCCATGCGGCCAGCAGCAGCAGGACGGGCGAGGCCAGGCGGAGGAAGTCGCCGAGCGTGCGGTGGACGGGCCCGGCCCCGGCCCCGGCCCCGCCGGACCGGTCCGCCGCCCTGCCGGCCCCGTCGGCCCCGGTGGCCCGCGGGGCGACGGCGGCCAGCGCGAACGCCCCCACCACGGCCACGAGGATCACCGCGACCTCGAGCAGGGTGTCGTAGGCGCGGAAATCCAGCAGGACCGCGGTGATGGGGTGCCCCGTGGCGGTGGTGTCCATGGCCCCGGCGACGGTGTCGGTGAGCGGGGGATGGCGGTCCGTCCCGTCCGACGCGAGGACCGCTCGGAGGAGCAGCGCCGCGAACCCGGCGCCGATCAGGGCGCCGACCGACCACACCGCGACGCCCGCTCGTCCGAACCGCGGGGGTGCGCCCCGGCGTCGGTCGGCCACGGCGTCCACCAGGAGCGCGCCGGTGACCCCGGTCCCGATGGCGGCCTCGGCGAGCGCGACGTCCGGTGCGCGGACCCCGGCCCACACGAGCGCCAGCAGTCCGCCGAGCAACACGAACGACACGAGCGCGGTGAGCCGGTCGCGCACGGTGAGGGCCACGGTCGCCGCGACGAGGGCCGCGACACCCACCACGATGTCGGTCACGCCCAGGTCGATCACCCCCGCCTGCAGGCCGAGCGCCTCCACTTCGAGCGCATCGACACCGAGCGCGCTCATATCGCCGCGCCCCGGTCCGGGTCCGTCGCGAGCAGGGTGGCCGCGACCGCGGCCACGGCCATCCCGAGCACCCAGATGGTGGCGTACTTGGCGATCTCCCAGCCCGAGTCCGCGCGGAGGGACAGCGCGAGCATCACGAACCCCAACCCGAGGGTGTCCGCCTTGGTGACGGCGTGGAGGCGGCTGCGCAGGTCCGGGAAGCGGAGGAGCCCGAGGGTCCCGGCGGTGAAGAACAGACCGCCGAGGACCGCGGCGATGATCGCCGCGATGTCGAGGACGGTGTCCGCACCGCTCATCGGGTGCCGGCGGTGACCATCGTGACGGTGAGGACGAGTGCCAGCGCCACCAGGACGAGCGCCGCGTCACGCAGCGAGGGCAGGTGGCCGGTCACCGAGAGGACCGCCAGCGACGCCGCCCCGGTGGTGCCGGCCAGGACCACGCCGGTGACGCGGTCACGCGGGGACGGACCGCGGGCCACCCGGATCAGGCAGGCCAGGATGTTGAGCACCAGCACGACCACCAGTGCCTGCAGGACCAGGGTGACGACGTCCACCACTACGACCCCGGCACCGCTACAACCCCAGCACCGAGCGGGCGATGAGGAAGTACACGATCAACCCGATCGCGTCCACGAACGTCGTGATGAACGGGTTGGAGAACACCGCGGGGTCCGCTCTGACCGACTGCGCGAGCAGCGGCATGAGTCCGCCCACCGTGGCGGCGATGGTGCACAGCGCCAGCAGCGTGAGGCCGATGACCAGCCCGAAGTCGAATCCGAAGATGAACCCCGCGGCTAGAAGACCGACCCCGCCGAGCGCCAACCCCAGGATGAACCCTGTCCGCACCTCCTGGACGAGCACCCGCAGGGCATCGCGGGGGCGCACGTCACCGAGGGCCAGGGCTCGGGTGACCGTCGTGGCAGCCTGGTTGCCGGTGTTGCCGCCGGTGCCGATGATGAGCGGCACGAACAGTGAGAGCGCGACCACCTGCTCGAGCGTCGTCTCGAACACCGCGAGTACCTGCACGGTGAGCGCGGCGCCCAGCGCCAGTACGAGCAGCCACACCACGCGGGAGCGGACGATGGACCGAACGGGCGTGGACAGGTACGGCCGACGGAGTGGCTCGGCACCACCCTGGCGGGCCGCGTCCTCGGTCTCGGCGTCCTCGAGGATCCGCAGCGCGTCGTCGACGGTGAGGATGCCCACGAGGCGGTCCTCCTCGTCCGTGATCGGCAGGACGATCACGCGCTCGTCCGCGCTGAGGCGGGCGGCCTCCTCCTCGGAGGCGCGGGCGTGGATCGAGATGGCGTCGTTCATGAGGTCCCCGACGAGCTCGCGGGGATCCGCGCCCATCAGGGACCGGAGGCCGACGACCCCGATGAGTCGGCGCCCCTGGTCCACGACGGGGATGGTGTAGATGGTCTCGACGTCGACGAGCCGGTCATGAACCCGCGCGAGTGCCTGTTCGGCCGTCATCTCCGGTCGGGCGGAGACGAACTCGGGCGTCATCCTGCGGCCGATGGAGCCGGCCGGGTAGCCGAGGATCTCGTTGGTGAGTGCGCGCTCCTCGGGCGGCAGCCCGCGCAGGAGGCGCGTGGCGACGAAGGCGGGGAGCTCGTCCATGAGCGCCACGCGGTCGTCGGGGTCGAGTTCCTCGAAGAGGTGGGCGACCTGCTCCTCCCGCAGACCGCGCAGCAGTTCGGACTGCACCGGCGCGTCGAGGGCCTCGAACAGCACGAGCGCGCGCCCCTTCGGCAGCAGGCGGAACGCGACCGCCCGGTCGCGGTCGGCGCTGCGCTCGAACATGTCCACCACGACCTGGTCGGGCAGTGACGCCATGAGCCGTGAGGCCGCCCGGAGATCGCCGCGGGAGCGCAGCCGGGCCAACCGCCGGGTGGCCTCGTCCAGGCTCATCTCGCTGTAGGTGCCGTCCTCGTCGACATGATCGTCGACCAGGGCGAACCCCGTGGCGTCGGTCGGCGGTCCCCCGGGGTCGTCCGGGAAGTCGCGAGGCTCACTCATCACCGGTCTCCTTCGGGGGATCGGACGGGGTGTCGGTCGCGAACTCTATCTGCGAATACCGGGTCGCCGTGGTGGGGGCGGCACCCGAGAGGAACCCGGAGCGGGCGATGGCCATCGCGCCGATGGCGGAGGAGGCGAACTGGAGTACTGCCGCCACGGCCACCTTCGGCGCCGCCTCCCAGCTGGGGTGGAGCAGGAAGGCCCCGGCGATCACGAAGACCAGCCCGAGTCCGGCGGCCGCCCCGATCGCCGAGGACCGCACGTAGAGGTCGGGGAACCGCAGGAGGCCGATCGCGCCGCCGAGGAACACCACGGACCCCACCAGGACGGAGACCGATCCCAGGACGGTCGCGAGCAGGTCCCAGCTCATCGCCGACCCCCGGACATGAGTCGGGCCAGCGAGAGCGCGGAGACCAGGCCCACCAGCGTCGCGACCAGGACCAGGTCGTAGACGAAGGGACTGTCCACCCGCACGCCGACCAGGGCGAGGAGCGCGATGAACGCGAAGAACAGCAGGTCCGCCGCGATGGCCCGGTCCCCGGCGTGGGGTCCGCGGACCATCCGGTAGGAGGACAGGACGGCCGCGATGGAGACCAGGACGATGGCGATGTCGACGACGATCATCGGGCCAGCCCCTCTCTCCGGATCGCCCGCAGCATGTGGTTCTCCATATCGTGTAGCGAGGCCGTCAGGTCGTCGGGGTCCGGGAAGTACATCCCGTGGACCACGATCTCCCACCCCTCACCGCCCCCGGGATGGTGGGCGCCCAGGGTCAGCGTCCCCGGGGTCAGGGTGATGAGCGAGGACAGCACGGTCACCTCGAGTTCGGTGCGGCACCTCGTGGGGAACCGCACGAAGCCCGGGGTGATCGAGGCGTGGGGCAGAAAGGCGTCGCGGACGACCTTCGCGCTGGTCGTGGTCTGCTGCCAGAAGAACCAGAGCAGGAACCACCCGATCCGCAGCGGCCAGGTCAGGGTGGCGGTCATCCGAGCACCGCCTGGACGTATCCGGTCGGGTCGTACAGGTTGGCCGCCGCGGTCCCGGACAGCTCCAGGAGCACCTGACCCCCCAGACCCAGCGCCAACGTCACCACGGCCAGCGCCAGCGCGGGCGCCGCGAGTGCCAGACCGATCCGGCGACCCGGGGGCACCATGACGGGGTCGTGGGGACCGGCTTCGGCCGTAGCCGTAGCCGTAGCCGTAGCCGTAGCCGTAGCCGTAGCTGTGGACGTGGCGGTGGCCGTCGTGGTGCCCCCGGCCGCGTCGACCCCGCCCCCGGTCGAGTCGACCCCGCCCGCGTCGAGCCCGGCCCGGTCCCGGCCGTCGGGGATCCCCGGGGCATCGGAGTAGGCGGGGTCCAGACCCTCCGGGAGTGTGCGGGAGTCGGTGGCGGTGGGTTCGCCGAGGAAGATGCCCGTCCAGATCTTGAGCATCGACAGCAGGGTGAGGATGCTCACCGCCACGGCGACGGCCGCGGCGGCGATCTGGCCGGCGTCGAGGGCGGCGATGATGAGGCTGAGCTTGGCCACGAAACCGGAGAAGGGCGGGATCCCGGCCAGCGACATCGCGGAGGCGAAGAACGCGATCGCGATGAGGGGCTCGGTCTTGGCCAGGCCCGAGAGCTGCCCGAGCCGTCTGGGACCGTAGCGCACCTCGATCGCGCCGATCGCCAGGAACAACCCGGCCTTGACGATCATGTGGTGCAGCAGATAGAAGATGCCGGCGGTGAGCCCGAGGGGACCGAACAGGGCGACCCCGAGCAGGATGTAGCCGATCTGGCTGACCATGTGGAACGCGAGGATCGAACGGGGCGCGGCCTCGCCGACCGCGCCGAGGACGCCGATCAGCATGGTGGCCGAGAACACGACCACGCCCACCCAGAGATACCGGGAGTCGCCGTCGAAGATCACCGCGTAGACGCGGTAGATCGCGTAGATCGCGATCTTGGTGTGCAGGCCGGAGAACATCGCGGTCACCGCGGGGGACATCTTGGGGTAGGCCCGGGCCAGCCACCCGTGCACAGGGACCACGGCGGCCTTGATCGCGAGCGCGAAGAGCACCAGGGCGGCGGCCACGGCCACAGCGGTGTCCTCGGACGCCGCCCCGTGGAGTTCGGCGATGTTGACGGTTCCCGTCAGCCCGTAGATCAGGGCCACGCCGATCAGCAGGATGGTCGAGGCGAGCAGGTTGACCGAGATGTAGAGCCGCGAGGCCGCGACACCGGCCACGCTCGCGCGCCCGGACCGCGTGATCATCATGAGCCCGTACGAGGGCAGGAGCATGACCTCGACAAAGACGAAGAAGTTGAACAGATCCCCCGTGAGCAGGGCCCCGTTGACGCCGGCGGTCACGAGCAGGACCAACGGCGGGTAGAACCGCTTGAACGCCTCCCCGGCCGCCACGGCGAAGGCCGCGCACGTGAGCGTCAACAGGCTCGTCACCGTGAGCATGAGAGCGGAGAACATGTCGAGCACGAACGGGATGGCCACCCCGGGCGCCCACAGCGCGACCTGGTGCACCACGACCGACCCGTCCGACACCCACGGCACGGTGGCGACGGCCGCCGCCAGCTGCGCCACGAGCACGACGAACAGGACCGTCAGGACCAGGCGCGTCCTGGAGGCGACCGCGACGAGCAGGCCCGCCGCCAGCAACGGGACGGCGACGAACAGGGTGAGGGCGGACTCCAGCATCATCGGTGGACCCCTTCCGCGTCGTGGTTCGTCGGCTCGTCGGGCTCCGGGTCCTCCGGGTGGGCGCCCCCCGGGATCTCCGGGAGGAGGTCCAGGTGGTCGAGATCGCCGACGTCGGTGTCGTCGTCGTCCCCGCCGATCACCGCCAGGACGAGCAGGTAGATCGTGATGGCGAAGGCGATGACGATGGCGGTGAGCACGAACGCCTGCGGCAGACCGTCGGCCGTCAGCGACGGGTCGGGGTCGGACACCAGCGGTTCCTCGCGCCGGGATGCCCCACCGGCCGCCATGAGCGTGAGGTGCGCGGCGTGGCTGAGCAGGATGAACCCGAGGATCACCCGGACCATCCCGCGCTGCAGGACGAGGAAGACGAAGCCGGCCATGAGGACGCCGACGGAGATCGCGAGGGTCATGCCTGTACCTCCCGGTTGTCGGCCGCGTCCCGGTTGTCGGCGGCGTCGAGGACCGGTTCCGCGTCCTCCGTGGTGGCCGGGTCGGTGGCCTCCGCGCCCGGGCCGGGGGGCGGCGGCGGGACGGCGGGTTCGTCGCTCCGGTCGTCCCCGCCGAGCTTGTCGATCGCGGCCATGACCACGCCGAGGACGGCCAGGTAGACGCCCACGTCGAAGACCAGCGCGGTGGTGAGGTGCACGTCACCGAGGTAGGCGTGCAGGGGCAGGAGGAACGAGCCGTCGGCGAAGCCCGCCAGGCCCGTGAGGACCCCGATGATCACGCCGGCCGCGATGACCGCGACGTACGGCACCCGGATCCGCGCCGCCTCGTCGCTCGGCGCGCGCAGGTAGTAGATCGCGATCCCGGCGCCGCCGATGAGCGCCGAGTTGAAGCCTCCGCCGGGGGCGTTGTGGCCGCGGACGAGGAAGTAGAGCGAGAGCAGCACGATCAGGGGGCCGAGGACCCGGGCGAACGTGCGCAGGAAGACGCCGTTGTCCCGGGCGGGCAGGAGCGGCGAGTCCGCGTGGACGGCGAGCGGCACCTCGCGACGGGGCAGGGCGCGCCTGGCGTGCAGCGCGAGGATCACCGCGAGTCCTGCCACGCCGAGCACGGTGAGCTCCCCGAGGGTGTCCAGCGCTCGGTAGTCCACCAGGACGGTGTTGACCACGTTGATGCCGCCGGTGTCCTCCTCCGCGTTGTCGAGGAAATACCGCCCGACGTCGGAGAGCTCCCGGCGACCGGTCATGGCCCACACCGCCGCGCCCGAGGCCAGGCCGACCACGATCGCGACGGCCGCGCTGACGAGCGTCCGCGAGCGGGAGACCGTGTGGAAGGCGCGGGGGAGACGCTGGAGGACCAGGACGATGACGACGACGGTGAGGACCTCGACGAGGAGCTGGGTCAGGGCCACGTCGACCGCGCCGAGCGTGAAGAACCACAGCGCCATGGCGAACCCGACGATCCCGACGTTCGCGACGGCGCCGAGACGGGAGCGGGAGACGAGCATCGCCGCGGTCCCCACCACGAGGAGCACCACCACGACCCAGTCCTCCGCCCGGACGGGTGATCCCACCTCGGGTTCGGGGCGGACGGTGGCCACGCCGACGGCGGCGAGGGCGACCAGCACCACGAGGACGGCCCACACGTGCCGGGAGATCCGGTCGGTCCGGGTCACGTCGCCGACGCGCGCCCCGCCCGCGATGGCCCAGCGGCGCAGCGCGTCGACCGTCGCCACGCCGGTGATCGGGGCGAGCTCGCGGTCGAGGAAGCGGTCCACGGGATTGCGCACCAGGACCAGCACGATCCCGAACGTGATCACGGCCATCGACATGAACAGCTCGGGCGCGAACCCGTGCCAGAGGCCGAAGTCCGCCTCGTAGCCCTCGCCGAGGGAGGCGCGGGCCGCGGCCGCGACCGCCGGCTCGAGGAGGAACCCGGTGAACCCGAGGACCAGGCCGAGGACCGCGGGGAGGGCGGCGGGGAGGAAGAACGAGGCGTGCGGGGCCTCGATGGTCTCCGGGGTGCTGTGCACCGGCTCGGGTCCGGGGCCCGCCGGGGGGCCGTGGGTGACGAACCCACCGAGCAGGAAGCGTGCCGAGTAGGCGAAGGTGAAGGTGGCGGCGAACACGGCCAGGGCGCCGAGCGCGGGCCCCGTCCACGCCGCCCCCGGCGCGTCCAGCATGGACTTGAACATCCACTCCTTGGACACGAAGCCCAGCAGAGGGGGCAGCCCCGCCATCGACGCGGCGGCCAGGCCCACCCCGATCGCCGTGCCGGGCATGATGCGGTAGAGCCTCGGGAGTCCGCTCATGGCCCGGGTGCCGGTCTGTTGGTCGACCACTCCCACGAACATGAACAGGGACGACTTGAACAGCGCGTGGGCGATGGTGTGGATGATCGCGGCGACCATGGCGGCCGGGGTGCCGACGCCGATCGTCGCCACCAGGAAGCCCAGCTGGCTGATCGTGGAGTAGGCGAGGAGTTCCTTGAGGTCGTCCCGCTGCATGGCGAACACGGCGCCGAGCACGGCGGTGGTCATGCCGCAGGTGATGAGGAGCAGGTTCCACACCGGGACGTCGTGCAGTGCCTCGGAGAACCGCAGCAGCAGGTAGATGCCGGCCTTGACCATGGCGGCGGCGTGCAGGTACGCGCTGACCGGGGTCGCCGCGACCATGGCGTCGGGCAACCACGCCTGGAACGGGAACTGCGCGGATTTGGTGAACGCGGCCATGGCGATCAGCACGGCGATCACCGCGGCGAAGCCGGGGTCGGCCGACCACACCGGGTCGACCAGGATCTCCGACAGGACGGTGGTGCCGGTGCGGACCACCATGAGCGCCGCGGCGGTGAGCAGGCAGAGCCCGCCCGCGACGGTGACGAGGAGCGTCCGCACCGCGGGCTGCGTCCCCTTGGGGCCGGCGAGCGTGATGAGGAAGAAGGAGCAGAGGGTCGTGAACTCCCACGCGACGAACAGCAGGACGACGTCGTCCGCCAGGACGAGGCCGAGCATGGACGCGGCGAACAGCGTCATCAGGCCGTAGTAACCCCCGTGACCGCCACCCCGCCCGAGGTACCGGGACGAGTAGGCCATCACCACGGCCCCGATCCCGAGGACGATCATGGTGAACACGCGGGCCAGCGGGTCCAGGGACAGGCGGAGCTCGACGCCCAGCGCGGGCATCCACGCGACCGTGGAGACGGTGTCGACGGGGACGGCGAACCAGATATACAGGGCGAGGCCGCCGAGCAGCGCCGCGAGCGGCCATCCCGCGTCCCGCCCCATGGTGCGGGCCAGCAACGGTGAGATCGCCGCGATGCCGAAGGCCACTGCGAGGGCGAGGGTCAGGGTCACGTGCCGTTGGCTCCGGAGGTGGTCGAGATGGGCGTCGGAACAGACCCGTGGGTACCGAGCCCGCCGGGCCAGGCTAACACTCTCCGCTCGGGCGGATTCGGGCAGGATTCCGGGGCATGCCGAATGACCTGCGGGAACGAGTGCGCCACGTCACTACCATCCACGGCATGCCCCCCACCCCCAGTGCAGCCGACCGCGCGGACGAACCGCTGGAAGAACCGCCGGCCGACCCGGCGGTGGACCCTGCCGACGAGCCGGCCGACCCGGCGGTGGACCCGGTCGACGACCCGGTCGCCGGGACGCCGAACGGCCCGGGGCCCGGCAGGCGGGCCCTCGCGCTGGTCGTGCTGATCCTGCCGCTGGTCCTGGCGGCGCTGTGGGCGGCCGTCGGTCCCACCCCGGCCGGGGACGCCGACCGCGCCGGCGCGGGGGGTCCGCTCCAGTCCGCGCTCGCCGACGCCTCCGCCCAGTCCACCTTCACCAGAGCCGGGGCGGAACAACTCCGTGACGGGTCGGCCGAGCTGGCGGACGGCGCCGAGCAGATGCGTGCAGGCGGCGCCGAGCTCGCGGACGGGATGGACCAGCTCCAGTCCGCGATCGGTCAGGCGGGTTCCGGCGCGACCGAGGTCGCCGGGGGAGTGCGTGAGGTCGTCGGCGCGGTCCGCGGGGTGGCGGTGATCCAGGGCCAGGTCTCGACGGCGATCGACGACGCGCTGGGCCGACTGCAGGGCGACGCCCCCGAGGTGATCCGGGCCCGGGAGGCGCTGACCGGGCTGCAGCAACAGCTCGCGACCCAGGGGATGGGACAGGGCACCCTCGACGGACTCGACGCCCTGGAGGGTGGGGCCGACGAGCTCGCCCGTCAGCTCTCCGCCCCGGGCGCGCCCCTGCGGGACGGCGTCTTCCAGGTGACCCGCGGCTCCCATGAACTGCGGGACGGGGCCGCCGAACTCGCCGCCGGGACCGGGGAACTGCGCGATGGTGCCGCCAGCGTCGCCGGGTCCGCAGAACGGACCGATGACGCGATCGGCCGGGCCGGGCGGGCCCTGGCGGCGGAGCGCGGGGACGCCGGGGCCGCGGCCGCCGAGGCCGCCGACGACACCCAGCGCCGCACCTCGGCCGGGATCCTCGCCCTGGCCGCGGCGGCGGTGCTCGGCGCCCTGCTCGTCAACCTGGTCCGCCGGCCCGGCTCCGGCGTCAGCGAACCGGTGCTCGCTCTGGCGGTGCTCTCCGCGGGTCTGTCCGCGTGGGCCCTCGCCACGGCGGACGCGCCGACCGCCGCGACCGCGGCGGCCGTGGTGGGACTGATCCTCCTCGTCGTCGTCGCCTCATCGGCCCTGTGGCACGCGCTGACCGTCGTGCTCGGCACCTGGCCCGGCCGCGCCGCCGGACTGCTCGTGGCGGCCGCCTCGATCGGGGTCGCCTGGTGGGTGTGGGTGTCCGGAGGCGCCCCGACCGCCGCGCTGACGGCGGTGTCGGGTACCCCGACAGGCCAGGCCACCGCAGCCCTCGACGCGGTCCTGCTGGGTGGTCCCCCCACCGTGGCGTGGACGGCCGCCGCGGTGCTGGTCGCGGTGGCCCTGTGCGCCGCGGTGGCGGCCGGGATCTGTGGGCAGCGGCCCGTCAGCCGCGCTCGCCGGCTCCCGACGTGGTCTCGAGGGAGTCGGTCTCGAGAGGGGCGTCCACTCCGCCGTCGGTGAGCATCGGGACGTCGAAGACGAACTCGGGGATCGCGAAGGCGTCCACCAGGGTCCGCGCCTTGCCCGCGAGTTTGGTGCACAGGCGGTTGCGGGCGGCGGTCGCGGCCTTGGTGCGCTCGGTCGTCAGGCGGTTGTGCTCGAGGAACCACCCCTTGTCGCGGTCCACGATGTCCAGGACGTAGAGGTCGCACAGCGTTCCCAGGACCTCCTTGGCCGCCGGGTCCTCGCAGGCGTCCACGGCCTCGGCGAAGCGGGCGAACACCCAGCTGTCCATGTGCGCTCGCCCGGCCTGGAGCATGTGGTCCTGCGCCGAGTTGAACACCTTGAACGCCGCCGAGCCGTCCTCGCCCTGGGCCTTGCGCAGGCGCCGCGCGACCGTCTCCAACAGGTGCTCCTCACGGTCCACCAGCAGTTCCAGCTGGTTGGCCCGGTCGAGCAGGTCGGTGTTCTCCCTGTCCGTCACCGTGTCGATGAGCTTCTGCCACAACGTCGACGCACGGGCCTTCTCCTGCACCACGTCGACCGCGGTGGTGAGGGCGAAGGCCACGGTCTCCCGCTGGTCCATGTCACCGAACTCCGCGGCGTAGGCGCCGAGGAGCTCCTTGGCCACCAACTGCGTCAGCACCACGTTGTCGCCCTCGAACGTCGAGAAGACGTCGCAGTCCCTGCGCATCTCGGTGAGCAGGTTCTCGGCCATGTACCCGGCACCACCGCAGGCCAGGCGGGCCTCGATGATGGTGTCGTTGGCGAACCCCGTCACGGTGGCCTTGATGCCCGCGGCGTGGGACTCCATCTCGCGCCGCCGCTCGGCGTCGAACGCCTCCGGGTTCTTCTCGAAGTCGTGGAGCTCGGCGACGATCGCGTTCTGGGCGCACGCGTAGGCGTACGCGCGGGCCACCCGCGGCATCAGTCGACGCTGGTGCTCGCGGTACTCCAGCAGCGGGATGCCCTTGCCCGTCGCGGGGTGGTCGAACTGGCGTCGGATCAGCGAGTACCGCACCGCCAACGCCAGTGAGGTCCGGGCCGCGGCACCGGCGGCCGCACCCACCGAGACCCGGCCGCGGATCAGCGTGCCGAGCATGGTGAAGAAGCGGGCACCGACGGAGTCGATGGGCGACGAGTACTGTCCGTCGGCGTCGACCGCACCGAAGCGGTCGAGGAGCGCCTCACGGGGGACACGGACGTGGTCGAACATGATCTTGCCGTTGTCCACGCCGAGCAGTCCGCCCTTGTGCCCGTGGTCGGTCGTGGTGACCCCCGGCAGGTCGTTCCCGGCCTCGTCGCGGATCGGCACCACCAGGCAGTGGACCCCGTGGCGGAGCTCCTCGCCGTCCTCGGCGTGGGTGATGAGCTGCGCGAACACCGCGGCCATGGAACCGTCGCGAGCCGCGTTGCCGATGTACCACTTCTCGGAACTCGGAGTGGGGGAGTGGACGACGAACTCGCCGGTCTCCGTGTCGAAGGTGGCGGTGGTCTCGAGGTTCTGCACATCCGACCCGCCGCCCAGCTCGGTCATGGCGAAGCAGCCCATCAGGTCCAGGGACATCACGCCCGGCAGGTACTTCCCGCGCGTCTCGGCGTTGCCGAGATTGGCGATCGCCCCACCGAACAGGCCCCACTGCACGCCGGCCTTGACCATGAGGGACAGGTCGAGGTGACCGAGCATCTCGAAGGAGGTCAACGCGCCACCGGTGTCCCCGGTGCCGCCGTCCTCGGTGCGGAACCCCAGCCCGGGCATGCCCGAGTCCGCCAGGCGCCTCATCTGGTGGAGCACGTGGGCGCGGTGCTCCTCCATGGTGGCCCCGATCGGGTTGAGCATGTCCGGGGTCATGGCCTCGCGCGTCATCTGGCGCGCGTCCGCCCAGCGTCCGTCGAGGACCTTCTGGAGTCCGGCGGCGAGGGCCGGGTCCCCCTGGCCGGTGGTGGTGATGCGGCCGTAGTGGGGATGGCCCGTGTGGGTCGTCTGGGGGGCTGCCGCCCCCGGGGCCGCGGCGTTCTGGACGTCGGTCTGGGAGGTCATGACACGACTCTACGGATCGTCCACGCCGAAGTGCACCGGTAGCGCGGCCGCAATCGGACCGTCGGGGGCCGCAAATGACCGAGGTCCCGAACCGTGAACGGCCCGGGACCTCGCATTGTCGGGGTGGCGGGATTCGAACCCACGACCTCTTCGTCCCGAACGAAGCGCGCTACCAAGCTGCGCCACACCCCGGTGACAACGAGGGATACTCTAGCGCCCCGCTGACTGATTAGCGAAACCGGGGTGATTCGCGAAACCCGGTCAGGCCGGCAGCGGCACCCGTTCGCGCAACGGCGTCTCCGGTACCGTCGCGTCGTCCCCGCCACCGCCGGGTCCGGCGACCAGTTCGAGAAGTGTGGCCTCGGGCCTGCAGAACGTCCGGACCGGCACGTACGGCGACGTCCCGAGCCCTGCGGACACGTGCAGGACCAGGTTCCGGCCCCACGCGGACAGGCCCTGCGCACGCGAGCGGTCGATGCCGCAGTTGGTGACGATCGCCCCCGTGGGCAGACAGAGCTGCCCGCCGTGGGTGTGGCCCGCCACCGCGAGGTCGTACCCGTCGGCGTCGAAGCGGTCCAGAACCCGGGGTTCCGGGGAGTGGACCAACCCGATACGCAGGTCGAACGCCGGACCGGCGGGTCCCTCGATCTCGCTGTAGCGGTCGCGACCGATGTGCGGGTCGTCGACGCCCGCCACCAGGACGCGACGGCCGTCCACGACGATCTCCGCGCGCCGGTGCGTGGCGTCCACCCAGCCGCGCTCGGAGAACGCCGCCTTGAGGTCGCGCCACGGCAACGGGACCGACGAGTGCTTCTTCCGGCCGATCCCGAGGTAGGACAGGGGGTTCTTGGGCACCGGGGCGTAGTAGTCGTTGGAGCCGAAGACGAACGCCCCGGGCCGGCCGAGCAGCGGGCCGAGGGCCTGCACGACCGACGGCACCGCGCGCACGTCCGAGAGGTTGTCGCCGGTGTTGAGCACCAGGTCCGGCTCCAGCCGCGCCAGGGCCGCGAGAAAGTCCTGCTTGCGCTTCTGACCGGGCATCATGTGCAGATCCGAGATGTGCAGGATCTTGAGGGGCTCCGACCCTGGTGCGAGCAGCGGGAGCGAGTGCCGACGGACGGTGAACGCGTTGCGTTCCCACCCAGATGCGTAGACGGTTCCGGCCACGACCGCCCCCGCGAGGACGGCCGCGGCCCGGGCGGAGGGACTCGACGGGGTGCTCTGGGGCCGACGTGAGGGGCGCTGCATCTTTCCACCCTACCGGCGGCGGCGGGAACCCTCCCCGGCCGCGGCGACTACCTGGGGGGCGAGATGGTGATCGGCGCGAGCCCGGGGACGTTGAGGACGACGGGCTCGTCGCCGATCGCGGCCCCCGGTCCGGACGCGCCCTGGCCGTCGGTGCCCCGCGCCGCGGCACCGCCACCGCCGCCCGAACCGTCGGAGACGCGGAGGGTGACCTGGGATCCGGGGATCCCGGTCCCGCCGTCGAGTCCCACGACCGTCCCGTAGGGGCGTCCCGTGCCGGACACGAACTGGGTGTTGACGACGAATCCGGCACCGGTGAGCAGGGAGGTGGCGGCCGACTGGCTCATCCCCTCGACATCGGGTGTCCCGGCCCCGCTGGTGCCCGCCTGGAACGCGGGATCCGGCGCGGGCAGCTGGACAGGGCCGTAGATCTGGGCGATCGGGGCGAACGCGGAGAACCAGGTGTTGGCCGGCTCGAGACCGCCGAAGAGGTTGCCGTAGGAGCACTGCCGCAGCGGGCTTGTGCACAGCTCGCTGGTGGTGGTGCCGTCGTTGAAGGCGTAGACGGCGGCGGAGTAGTGGTTGGTGAAGCCGAGGAACGCGGAGGAGCGGTTGGCCTCGGTGGTCCCCGTCTTGCCCGACATGGGCAGGTTCCACCCCGCGGCACCCGCGGCACCCGCGGCGGTGCCGGCCCCCACGTGGTCCTTGGACAATGCCACCGAGAGGGTGTCCGCCAGCCCCGGCTCGACCACCTGCTCGCACCCCGGCTCGCTCAGTTCGACCGGCTTGCCGGTGCGGTCGGTTATCGACTCGATGGGGCTCGGCGGGCACCACATCCCGCCGGAGGCGAGGGTGGCGCCGACGTTGGACAACTCCAGCGCGTTGACGGCCGTGGGTCCGAGGGTGAACGAACCCAGGTTGTTCTTCTTGATGAACCCGGCGATCGAGTCGCCGTCCGCCGCAGTCCCCTTGCGGTCGTACGACCGCATACCGAGCCGCACCGCCATGTCCACGGTGGGGGCGACCCCGACGTCCTTGATGAGGTTCACGAAGGTCGTGTTGGGGGACTGCGCGAGGGCGTCCGCGACGGACAGCGAACTCGGGTACGACCCGGCGTTCTCCACGCAGTACTCGGCGGGTGGACATCCGCGCGCGCCGCCGGCGCCCAGGCCGGAGACCTGGACGCGGCGCGGGACGGACAGGCTGGTGTTGGTGCCCATGCCCTTCTCCATGGCCGCGGCCACCGTGAAGACCTTGAACACCGACCCCCCGCCGTCGCCGACCAGCGAGAACGGCTGCGGCTGGACGGTCTGGCTGTCGCCCAGTTCGAGGCCGTACTGGCGGCTCGAGGCTATCGCCACGACCTTGTGGGACTCCCGGCCGGGGCGCACGACGCTCATGACCTCGGCCACGCCCTGGCCCGTCGGGTTGCCGTAGGTGTTGAGCGACCGCTGCACCGAGTCGTGGACGGTCGGGTCGAGGGTGGTGCGGATGGTGTACCCGCCCTGCTGGACCATCTCCCGGGTAAGTCCGTTCTGGTCCAGGTAGTCCAGCACGTAGTCGCAGAAGAACCCCCGGTCACCGGCGGTGATGCAGCCACGGGGAAGCGAGTTGGGGCGCTCCAGTACACCCAGTGGCTCGGCCACGTAGGCCGCGCCCTCGGCCGGCGTGATCGCGCCGGTCTGGACCATGGTGTCGATGACGGTGTCGCGGCGGTTCTTGGTGTCCTCGGGGTGGGCGTACGGGTTGAACATGCTGGTGGACTGGATCATCCCCGCGAGCATGGCGGACTGCGGCACGGAGAGGTCCGCGGCGTCGACGCCGAAGTAGGTCTGGGCGGCGGTCTGGACCCCGAAGGACCCGTTGCCGAACGAGATCAGGTTGAGGTACTTGCTGAGGATGTCGTCCTTGCTCATCTCGCTGTCCAGAGTGAGCGCCATCCGGATCTCTTTGATCTTGCGCGCCGGGGTGGTCTCCACGGCCGCGCGACGTTCCGCGTCGTTCTCCGCGGAGACGAGGAACTGGTAGTTCTTGACCAGCTGCTGATCGATCGTCGAGGCGCCCTGCTGCACGTCCCCGGACGTGGCGTTGGTGAGCGCCGCGCGGATCGTGCCCCGCCAGTCCACGCCGTTGTGGTCGGCGAACCGGCGGTCCTCGATCGCGATGATCGCCAGCTTCATGTTCTGCGAGATCTCCTCGCTCGGGACCACCACCCGCTGCTGGTCGAACAACCAGGCGATGGGCGTCCCCTCGGAGTCGGTGACCGTGGAGATGGACGGGAGATCACCTTTGATCAGGTCCGCCGAGGTCCCGGACAGCGAGTCCGCCATCTTGTTGGAGGCCAGCCCCGCCGCCCCGGCGATCGGGAACAACGACCCGGCCGCCACCACCCCGGCCGCGACACAGGTCGCGACCAGCTTTCCCAGCGAACTCATAGCCGACACGGGGCCAGAGTACGTGAACACCCCTGTCCCGCCACCCCGTGAGGCCTCCGCAGCACACGACTCTTTACTTCTGTTGTGTGACTACGGTAACAATATGAGTGAACGCGGGACGTTTCGAACCCGGATGAGGTCGTGGTCCGACGGCACTCACGGCCGAGAGGCTCCCGTGGACACCGTGGGCCCGCCGCGCCGGGTGGGCCCAGAAGGCCGGAGGCGTGTGCGGCAGACCCGTCCGCGACTCCACACAGACAGGGGTACATCGATGACGGCCACCCTTCCCGGGACCTCCCGCACCGACGACGCCGGGGTCCGCCCCGGTTCAAGCAATCCCCTCGGTTCCGAGGAGACGATCATCGGGGAGGGGCGCCAGGAATGGGTCGCCCAGGCCCGGTGTAAGGACATCGACCCGGACGAGCTCTTCGTCCGCGGCGCCGCGCAGCGCAAGGCTGCCTCCATCTGTCGCCACTGCCCGGTTCTCCTGCAGTGCCGCGCCGACGCGTTGGACAACCGCGTCGAGTTCGGGGTCTGGGGCGGGATGACCGAGCGTCAGCGCCGAGCCCTTCTCAAGCAGCATCCCGAGGTACGGTCCTGGGCCGATTTCTTCGCCCAGCAGATCGAGCGGCACACCGTTATCTACTGACGTCTCCTGATCGGCCCCGTACCCCGCCACCGACGCGACCCGCGGCATTAGCCGCGGGTCGAGTCATATGTCGGACCGGTCTGCTCGCCTGCCGGCCTGGTCACCCGCAGAGCTGGTCGCCGACCGAGCGCAGTGCCTCCAGGTTGGAGATCTCGAACGGCAACGAGGGCACACCCACGATCCGCACGTCCGGATGGGTGTCGGTGAACGACTCCAGCAGGCGGACCTCCTGCTTGGCCGTGCCGGCCCGGTCGGCGTGGATCCGCAGCACCGCCTCGGCCTCCGGGTTCCCCGCCAGCCGGTCGGCGGCAGCACACGCCTGCTCGGCCGTGAGGTCGGTGAGTCGAGGATGGGTGCGGTTGATCACGACCCCCGCGAGCGGCATCTCCTCCTCCGAGAGTCGTTCGGCGAAGAACGCGGCCTCGCGCAGGGCGGGCCGTTCCGCGGACGAGACCACCAGGAACTCGGTGCCCTTGCGGCGCAGGATCGACTGGGTGCGCGAGGCCCGGGTGGCGAACCCGCCGAACGTGGAGTCCAGCGCCACCACCATCTCGGAGGCGTCCTTGAGCATGGACGAGCCGACGACGGCCGAGACCCCGCGCATCGCCGTGCTCATGGCGCCGGTCATCAATCGGCCGACCCCGCGACCGGGCGCCGCGAACACCCGCATGAGGCGGCTGTCCATGAACGCGCCCAGTCGGCGCGGCGCGTCGAGGAAGTCGAGGGCGTTGCGGGAGGGAGGGGTGTCGACGACGACGAGGTCCCACGACGAGTCATCGAGCAACTGGCCCAGTTTCTCCATGGCCATGTACTCCTGCGTGCCGGCGAAGGAGGTGACCATGGTCTTGTAGAAGTGGTTGTCCAGGATGGACTGCGCCTTCTCGGGCGTGGTGTTGGCGGTGACCAGCTCGTCGAACGTGCGACGCATGTCGAGCATCATCGCGTGCAGCGACCCGTCCGAATCCGCGTGCTCGGGTCCCAGGTCCACCCGGGACGGCTCGTTGGAGAGGCTGTCGATGCCCAACGCCTGAGCGAGGCGCCGGGCCGGGTCGATGGTGAGGACCACGGTGTCGCGGCCGAGCTCGGCCGCGCGCAGGGCCACCGCGGCGGCCGTGGTGGTCTTGCCCACGCCGCCGGCGCCCGTGCAGACCACGACACGTGTCGCGGGGTCGGTGAGCATTCCGGTGATGTCGAGACGACGTGTCATGTCAGTGCACTCCCTGATCGGCGAGGGCGGAGGCGAGGTCGTAGAGATCGGCGACCTCGACGCCGTTGGGCAGGGCCGGCAGCACGAGGGTCGGGCAGCCGGAGGAGGTCAGGGTCTCGCCGGCCTTGAGCTGGCCGCGTGCGACGCGGGCGTGTTCGATGGCCTCCACCAGGAGCCCCTGCAGGCCCTCGTCGTCGAGCTCCACACCGGTCTCCTCGAGTCCGGCCAGCACCGCCTCGGCGTCGATGTCCTCCTCGGCGATCCGCTGGAGCGCGGCGTCGTCGAGGTGCCTGGTCTCGGCCCGGTTGATGATCACCTGGCCGACCCGGAGGTCGTGGGAACGCAGCTCCTCGATCGCCTCGATGGTCTCCTGGACCGGCAGCGATTCGAGCAGGGTGACCAGGTGGACGACGGTCTGCGGGGAGTGGACCAGCTCGGAGACGGCATCGGCCTGGCGGCGGATGGGCCCGCCGGCGGCCAGGTCGGCCATCGCGGTGGTCACGTCGAGGAACTTGCCGATACGGCCCGTGGGCGGGGCGTCCACCACCACGGCGTCGTACACGACCTCCTTCTTGGCGTGCTGGCGCGTGACGACCTCATAGATCTTGCCGGTCAGGAGCACGTCCTTGAGTCCGGGGGCGATGGTGGTCGCGAACTCGATCGCGCCCACCGACTTCATCACCTTGCCCACTACCCCGAGGTGGTAGAAGGTGTCGAGGTAGTCGAGCATCGCGGCCTCGATGTCGATGGCCAGCGCGAACACCTTGCCGCCACCGTCCACGCGGGCCACGAGCTCCTCGCGGTACGGCAGTGGGGCGCGGTCGAAGATCCGGGAGATCCCCTGGCGTTCCTCCACCTCGACCAGCAACACGCGCTTGCCGGTGGAGGCCAGTGCCAGCGCGAGCGAGGTGGCGACCGTGGTCTTGCCCGTTCCCCCCTTCCCGGAGACGTAGTGGAGGTCTGCGCGGGCGGAGGGGTCGGACCAGCCGGTGGACAGCTGGTCGGCGATGGTCGCCCTCGTCGACTGTGTCCCCTGAGTTCGTGTCGCCTGCGTTCCTGAATTGTCGGTGGACGGCATGCGTTCCACACTAAGCGGTTCCACCAGAGCGCGCGGGCGGCTCTCGACTTCCCTAGAGTGGGGGCATGAGCGAATCCACCTCCGCAGCCCGGTTCGAGTACGCGACCGTCCCGCTGCTCACCCACGCCACCAAGCAGATCCTCGACCAGTGGGGCAGTGACGGCTGGGAGCTCGTGTCCGTGCTGCCCGGGCCCACCGGCGAGCAGCACGTCGCCTACCTCAAGCGCCGGCTCTGATGTCGGAGGGCGAGGCCGGCGGCTACTGGACCCGCAAACTGGAGCAGCTGGGGATCGACCTGCCGACCGTGGTCCCCCCGTTGGCCAACTACGTCCCCGCCGTGCGGACGGGGGCGTACGTCTACACCTCCGGTCAGCTTCCGATGGTCGACGGCGCCCTCGCCGCGACAGGCAAGGTCGGAGCCGCGGTCAGTCCGGAAGCGGCCGCCGGTCTCGCCCGGACCTGCGCCCTCAACGCGCTCGCCGCCGTCGACGGCCTGGTGGGCATCGACTCCGTGGTGCGGATCGTCAAGGTCGTCGGGTTCGTCGCCTCGGCGCCGGGCTTCAACGCCCAGCCCGCGGTGATCAACGGCGCCTCGGACCTGCTGGGTGAGGTCTTCGGCGACGCCGGCGTCCACGCCCGCTCCGCCGTCGGGGTGTCCGAGCTGCCGCTCGACGCTCCCGTCGAGGTCGAGCTCATCGTCGAGGTCGAGGGCTAGGGACGGATCATGGCGACGTCCGGCGGTCTGGCCCCGATCACGTTCCCCGCGTACGAGACGCTGCGCCCCGTCACCGACCTGGCCGGGGTGATCCTCTGCGACAACCCCTCGGAGATGACCTTCGAGGGGACCAACACGGTCGTGCTGCGGGCGCCGGGATCGCCCACCGCCGTGGTGGTGGATCCCGGTCCGGACGATCGCGCGCACGCCGAGCGGATCGCCGCCATCGTGGGGGAGATCGAGCTCGTCGTCGTCACCCATCGCCACGGGGACCACACCGACGGGATCGACCACCTCCGCGCGCTGACCGGCGCGCCGGTCCGGGCGGTCGGGGAGCGGTACTGCCGCGACGCCGCGCCACTGGTCGACGGCGAGGAGATCCACGCCGCGGGGCTGGACATCATCGTGCTGGCCACTCCCGGGCACACCGCGGACTCGATCAGCCTCGAGGTGCGGCCCGCGGGTGCGGGGTTCACCGCGCCGGCGGACTGCGTAGTGCTCGGCGACACGATCCTGGGTCGCGATTCGACGGTCCTGGACTCGACCGACGGCGATCTGGGCGACTACCTCGAGAGCCTCGACCTGCTGGCCGCCCGCGCCGACGGCGTCGTCGTCGGTGTTCCCGGGCACGGGCCGGACGTGGACAACACCGCGCGCGCAGCCCAGGTGCTCGCCCGCCACCGACGGGACCGGCTCGAGCAGATCGTCGCCGCCCGCGCGGAGCTGGGCCGCGACGCGTCCGCCGAGGCCATCACCCAGCACATCTACCGGGATGTCACGCCGTTCCTGCTCAAGGTGGCCGAGCAGTCGACGCTCGTGGCCCTGCGCCATCTCGACCGATCCGGCTAGCCCGACGGCTCCGGCCCGCCCAACGAATCCGGCCCGCCCAACGAGAAGAGCGTTCCGCGCACCCCTTCCTCGGGGGATGTGTGCGGAACGCTCTTGTCGATGAGGCCAGCGGGGCCGGCGAGGCTCAGCGGGCGCGGCGGGCCAGGCGCTCGGTGTCGGAGATGATGACGCTCTTGCCCTCGAGCCGCAGCCAGCCGCGGTGGGCGAACTCGGCCAGGGCCTTGTTGACGGTCTCGCGGGACGCGCCGACCAGCTGGGCGATCTCCTCCTGCGTGAGGTCGTGCGTCACGCGGATGTTGCCGCCCTCCTGGGTGCCGAAGCGCTGGGCCAGCTGCAGCAGCGCCTTGGCCACGCGACCGGGGACGTCGGTGAAGATGAGGTCGGCCAGGTTGTTGTTGGTGCGGCGCAGGCGGCGGGCCAGCACGCGGAGCAGCTGATCGGAGATCTCGGGACGCTCGGAGATCCACCGCTTGAGCGCGGAGCGGTCCATGGCCTGCACGGAGACGTCGGTGACGCAGACCGCCGACGAGGTCCGCGGGCCCGGGTCGAAGATCGACAGCTCACCGAACATGTCCGACGGGCCGAGGATGGACAGCAGGTTCTCGCGGCCGTCGGGGGCCTTGCGGGAGAGCTTCACCTTGCCGGAGGTGACGATGTACAGGCTGTCGCCCTGCTCGCCCTCGCGGATGATCACGTCACCCTTCGAGTACTCCTCGCGGGTCAGGTCGGCACGCAGCGCCGAGACGGCCGCGGGCTCGACACCCTGGAAGATGCCGGCCCGGGTGAGTACGTCGTCGGCAGACTGGTCCGTGCGGCGATCTATCGTCACAGTCTGTGACCCTCCCGTTCGGGCGCGGACGAGCGAGGTCCGCGACATGGCGTGCGTGTGGCGAAAGCCACTGTAGCCGTTCCGGTGCCCCAGGTGTGACCAACGCGCGGCGACCGGGGTGGGTCAGGTCTCGATCTTCTCCGGCTCGGCCAGGATGGCGGCCTCGAACTTATCCATCAGGAGGGCGAAGCCGGCGAGGAGGACCGGGACCAGGACGACGAGGATTCCCTGCATGACCCCGAGTAAACACCCCCGCAGGTCGGCGCGCACGCGCGGCCCGGCGCACCCGAGGGTGGTCCGGGCCGTAATGTGGTCTCATGCCCGACCCCGCTCCAGCTTCCACGAAGCGCCGCAGACCAGGGGTGGCCGCGAGGGGGGTGGAAACCGACCTCGGGCGCACCCGCCGTGCCAGGCGCATGCTCCGCACCCTCGAGAGCGCGTTCCCGCACGTCTACTGCGAGTTGGACTTCCGCGACCCGCTGGAGCTGAGCGTCGCGACGATCCTGTCCGCGCAGTGCACGGACAAGCGGGTCAACGAGGTCACGCCCGCACTGTTCGCCCGGTACCGCACGGCAGCGGACTACGCGGGCGCGGACCGCGAGGAGCTGGAGGCGTTGATCCGTCCGACCGGTTTCTACCGCAACAAGGCACGCAGCATCCAGGGTCTGGGCGCGGCGCTGGTGGAGAAGTACGACGGCGAGGTGCCGCGGCGGCTCGAGGACCTGGTCACCCTCCCCGGGTTCGGACGGAAGACGGCCAACGTGGTGCTCGGTAACGCGTTCGGCGTGCCCGGGTTGACGGTGGACACGCACTTCATGCGCCTGGTCGCGCGCTGGAAGTGGACCGAGGCCACCGACCCGGTCCGCATCGAGCGGGAGGTGGCGCGGCTGCTCCCGCGCGCGGAGTGGACCGACGCCAGTCACCGGATCATCTTCCACGGTCGACGGGTGTGTCATGCGAGGACCGCGGCCTGCGGGGCGTGCGTCCTGGCCGACGACTGCCCGTCCGCGGGCGAGGCCGGCCCGCTCGATCCGGTGGCCGCCGCCCGCCTCGTGGCGGGACCCGAGCGCGCCCACCTGCTGGAACTGGTCGGGTTGGGGGACCAGGCGTGAGCCCCTCACTGAGATGGTCGCTGGTCGCCCTGGTGGCGCTGGTCGGCGTCGTCGTCGCGCTGGTCTCCACCCTCGGCGGCGACGAGGGGGCCGGATCCGCCGCCCCGGCCCCGTCCGCGCCCCCCGTCGGAGCACCCCCGCTCGACGAGCCACAGACGGTCGTGGACGACCAGACCCGTGCGACGGCGGATCTGCCCGCCTGTCGCGACAGCGCCGCCGCGGCCACGACCGCCGGCCCCGTCGCCGGATTCATGGTGCGCTGCATGGACGACGGCAGCACCACCACCCTCGGCAAGATCCAGGCGGACCGTCCGATGGTGGTCAACCTGTGGGCGTACTGGTGCGAACCGTGCCGCAGGGAGCTGCCCGCCATCCGCGACGCGCAGGCCACCCTCGGCGACAAGGTGCGGGTGGTGCTGTCCCACACCGACCCGTCGGAGACCAAGGGGTTCGACACCCTCGCCGCGCTGGGCGTCGAGGAGCTCATCTCCGTCTCCGACCAGGACGAGGAGCTGCCGACCCTGCTGGGGGCGCCGCCCGTCCTGCCGCTGACCGTCTTCGTCCGGGCCGACGGGACGGTGGCGCACGTGCTCATCCAACCGATGGACACCGAGCAGGACGTGCTCGACGCCGTCTCCGAACACCTGGGGGTCTCCGCATGACCGGTTCCGCGCGTGACACCCCCGAACCACGCCCCGGCTCCGTACCCCGACCCGGCTCCGTACCCCGACCCGGAGACGTGACCGGAGTGCCGCACCCCGGGTGGATGGACCCCCTCATGGCGGCCTGCACCGACGGCACCTTCGACGGTCTGCTGCCCAGACGGCGCCCGCCCGAGGACCGCGGCCCCAACGAGGTCGGCCGCCCGCACCGGGACGCCGCGGTGCTGGTCCTGTTCTCGGGCTCGGCGGATGCGCCCGGCCCACACCCCCCGGAGGACGCCCGCGTCCTGCTCACCCACCGTGCCCCCACCCTGCGCAGCCACTCCGGACAGATCTCGTTCCCCGGGGGCGGGGTCGACGACACGGACAGCGGACCGGTCGAGGCGGCGCTGCGCGAGGCGTGGGAGGAGACGGGGCTGGAGAGCCACGGAGTGGACGTGCTCGCGGTGCTGCCCGAGTTGTACATCCCGGTTTCCAACTACTCCGTCGCCCCCGTCCTGGCCTACTGGCGCGAGCCGATGGAGGTCGCGTCGGTCGATCCCGCCGAGACCGCGAGGGTGATGACGGTGCCGGTCGGTGAGCTGCTCGACCCCGCCAACCGCTTCCTGCTGAGGCACTCCACCGGGTGGACCGGTCCCGCGTTCCAACACGACGACCTGGTGGTGTGGGGTTTCACCGCCGGAATCCTGGCCGCCATGTTCCACTCCGCCGGCTGGGACCTGGAGTGGGACACCGAGGACGTGCGCGACCTGGAGCAGACCCTGGCGGCCTCGGCGAACGGGGAGCAGCACCGGTTGTCGGCGGAGGAGGCGCGGCGCGAGTCCACCGACCCGTTGGCCGACAGGACGGTCGCCGGCGTGCCCGGGGTCCGGTCCGGCCACGCCCCCGACCAGGCCGAGGAACCGCTCGATCTGCCCGCGGACGATCCCCGCAGGGGCTACCGGTGACGGGCTCGCAGTGGCTCGACCTCGCGCTGTACGCGCTCGCCGCGGCGGCGGCGATCTCGGGGTGGATCAACGGTGCGGCGGCGTCGGGCTTCGCGCTGCTCGGCGTGGCGATCGGTGCCACCTCGGGACTGCTCGTGGCGCCGCACCTGGTCAGGGAACTCGACTCGCCCGTGGGTCGGCTCGCGGCGGGTCTGGCCGTGATCGCGGTGATGGTGATCATCGGCCAGATCGCCGGCGTGACGATCGGCCGGGCCGCGAGGCGCTACATCTCCGGGGCGGGGGCCAAGGTCCTCGACAGCACCGTCGGGGCCGTCCTCCAGGCCGCCGCGATGCTGCTGGTGGCGTGGCTGGTGGCCATCCCCGTGGCCGCACAGGAGGGCCCGGGGCTCGGCAAGGCGGTGCGCGGGTCGTCGGTACTGGCCAAGATCGACGACGTGGCGCCCGAGCAGATGCAGCGCATCCCCGCGGCGTTCACCTCGGTCCTCGGCACCACCGGGTTCCCGGACATCCTCGGCCCGTTCGGCACCACGCCCATGCAGGAGGTGCCCCCGCCGGACCCGGTGCTGGCGGGGTCCGAGGTCGTGGCGGCCGTGCAGCCGTCCGTGCTCAAGATCCTGGGCCGCGCCGAGTCGTGCAGCCGCGCTCTCGAGGGCTCGGGGTTCGTCGCCGCCCCCGGCCTGGTCATGACCAACGCGCACGTGGTGGCCGGCACGGGCTCGGTGAGCGTCGTCGCCGGCGACCAGGAACTGGACGCGGACGTGGTGGTCTACGACCCGGGCGTCGACGTGGCCGTCCTTCGCGTGCCGGGACTGCAGGCCCCGGTCCTGCCCTTCGCCGACCGCCGGGGCCGCAGCGGTGACGACGCCATCGTCGTGGGCTACCCCGGCAACGGCCCCTACCGGCCGGACGCCGCCCGCATCCGGGAGCGGGTGACCCTCCGCGGGCCGGACATCTACCGCGAGGCCACCGTCGAGCGCGAGGTGTACATCCTGCGCGGGTCGGTGCGCGAGGGCAACTCCGGCGGACCGCTGATCACGCCGCAGGGGCAGGTCGTGGGCGTGGTGTTCGGAGCCGCGATGGACGCCGCCGACACGGGGTACGCGCTCACCGTCGAGCAGGTGCTGCCGCAGCTCGAGCGGGCGGTCGACTCGCTGGAGCCCGTCTCCACCGGCAGCTGCGTCGGGGCCCGCTGAGCGACGCGCGAGCCGAGGAGGCGGCGGGGCGAGGCGAGGACCCGCGTGGGTGGGTCCGGCTCCGGCGGGAGGCGCCGGGCGGTCAGAGCCCGTTGACCCGGCGCGCGAAGTCCACGATGAGTCGGGAGGTCGCGCCGGGCTGCTCCATGGCCGGGTAGTGCCCCGCGTCCGGGACCAGCTCGGTGCGGAAATCCCTGGCCCACGCCGCCGATGCGCTCACCGTCGACGGTCGGATGAACCGGTCCTCGGCGCCGCTGATCCCCAGCACCGGTTGGTCGAGGACGCCGGAAACGGTCCGCCGGAAATCGCGGCCGTCCGGACGGAGCTGACTGCGGACCATCCAGCGGCGGGACTCCAGGGACAGGTGCGCGACCTTGGGGATGAGCATGGCCCGCCTGAGCAGCGCGGCGGTCTCCCGGAAGTCGTCGGTGTCCGGCCACGTCGGCCCGGAGCGTGCTCTGAGCATCGCCTCCACCGACGCCGCGCCGTCGGCGGTGAGGCGGCGTTCGGGGAGTCGGGGCGCCTGGTCCGCCAGGAGGCGGGGGACCAGGGCGCGGCGTTGGTCGCGATCGCGGAGTGCGGCGTGGCGGGTGGCCAGCGGGTGGGGAGACCCGACGACGACGAGGCCCCGCACGGCGCGCGGCCGAAGGTACGCGGCGGTCCAGGCCACGAATCCGCCCTCGCCCTGCCCCACGATCACCGCCGAGGAGTGGCCGAGAGCGCGGATGAGGTGCGTGATGTCGGCGGCCAGCGTCCACCCGTCGTAACCGCGCGGTGGTTTGTCGGAGTCCCCGTGGCCGCGCAGGTCGACCGCGACGGCGTGGAAACCGGCCTGGGCCAGCGCGACGACGGGAGCCCGCATGGTCCACCAGATGCCGCCCAGGCCGTGGATCATCAGCACCAGCGGTGGCAGCTCACCGGGGACGGTGTCGGGCGGGAGCGCTTCGGCGACGTGCAGACGGATGCCGTTGGCCGAGACGTCACGATGCCGCCACGACCCGTCGATCCTGACGATCGACGGGTCGGGCGGCCGGTGTGCTGGCGTCTTCAGCTGCGCGTGGCGGGCTGGGGCGTCTCGGTGACCCGGACCGTCCCGGGCCGCGGCTCGGCGCCCGTGGGCATGGCGAGCTTGAGGTCGGACACCGAGTCGATGGTGCGCTGGGGCTTACGGATCTTCTTGATCTTGCGGTAACCCAGTAGCCCGCACACCGCCGCCAGCAGCACGAGCACCACGAAGACGATGAGGAACCCGATCCAGTCCCACGACTGGGTGCCGAACCACAGCGAGATGAGCTTCGCCCACATGAAGACGAACGGGAAGAAGGACATGAGGAGCAGCACGAGCGCCGCGACGAAGAAGCCCGACCCGGTGGCCGCCTTCTTGACCTGCTCGGTGACCTCGGTCTTCGCGAGCTCGATCTCTGCGCGGACGAGCGTGGACACCTGCGTCGTGGCGTTCTTGACCAGGGTCCCGATGCTGGCGTCGCCCCGACCGATCGAATCCGCGTCGTGCAGGGGGATCGATGCCTCGGTCGGCGAGTGGGTTCCCTGGGCGTGGCTCACGGTTGTTCCTCCATTGTCAGGCGACGGATGCACCGCCGTCCATCGTGCCACGACACGTGGCTGGCTTCACCCGCTACCCGGTCAGCCGCGCGTGCCCTTCTCCCTGATCTGCTCCATGATGGTCGGATCCGACAGCGTCGAGGTGTCCCCGCCGTCGCGGCCCTCGGCCATGTCCTTGAGCAGGCGCCGCATGATCTTCCCGGACCGCGTCTTGGGCAGCTCGGGCACGATCGTGATGTCGCGCGGCTTGGCGATCGGGGAGATCTCCCGCGACACCTCGGCCCGCAGCTCGTCGATGAGTTTCTGCCGGTCCTCCTCGGCGTCGACGTTGCCGCGCAGGATCACGTAGGCGACGATCGCCTGGCCGGTGGTCTCGTCGTTGGCGCCGACCACGGCCGCCTCGGCGACCGCGCGGTGACCCACGAGGGCGGACTCGACCTCCGAGGTGGAGATGCGGTGACCGGAGATGTTCATGACGTCGTCGACGCGGCCCAGCACCCACAGGGCGCCGTCGGCGTCCCACTTGGCGCCGTCACCGGCGAAGTAGTACCCCTCCTCGGCGAACCGGGACCAGTAGGTGTCGCGGTAGCGCTCCATGTCGCCCCAGATGCCGCGGAGCATGGACGGCCACGGCTCGGTGAGTACCAGGAAGCCCTGCTCCTCGGCGGCGACCTCCTTGGCGTCGCTGTCGACGATGGCCACGTCGATTCCGGGCAGCGGCCGCATGGCCGAACCGGGCTTGGTCTCTGTCACGCCCGGCAGCGGGGAGATCATGATCGCGCCGGTCTCGGTCTGCCACCACGTGTCCACGATGGGGGCCTTGCCGCCGCCGAGGTTGTCGCGGTACCAGCGCCACGCCTCCGGGTTGATCGGCTCACCGACGGAGCCGAGCAGGCGGATCGAGGACAGGTCGTGGGCGGCCGGGATCTCGGCGCCCCACTTCATGAAGGTCCGCACGAGGGTGGGCGCCGAGTAGTAGATGGTGACGCCGTACTTCTCGATGATCTGGAAGTGGCGGTGCTCGTCCGGCGAGTTGGGGGTGCCCTCGTAGACGATGCACTCGGCACCGTTCGAGAGCGGGGCGTACACGCCGTACGTGTGGCCGGTGACCCAGCCGACGTCCGCGGTGCACCAGTAGACGTCCTGGCCGGCCTTGTGGTCGAACACGTTGTGGTGGGTGTAGGACGCCTGGGTGAGGTAGCCGCCGGAGGTGTGGACGATGCCCTTGGGCTTGCCCGTGGTGCCGGAGGTGTAGAGCAGGAACAGCGGGTGCTCGGAGTCGAAGGCCTCCGGCGTGTGCTCGGCGGACTGCTGCGGGATCACCTCGTCCCACCAGACGTCCCGGCCCTCTGTCCACTCGACGTCCAGGCCGGTGCGGCGTACGACGAGGACGTTCTGCACGGACTTCGCGTGCCCGTCGACGCCCTCGAGGTTCCCGGCCAACGCGTCGTCCACACCGGCCTTCAGCGGCGCCGGCTTGCCCCGACGGAACTGTCCGTCGGCGGTGATCACGAGCTTGGCCTCGGCGTCGTCGATACGGGAGCGCAGGGCGGCGGGCGAGAAGCCGGCGAACACGACGGAGTGGGTCAGGCCGAGGCGGGCGCAGGCCAGCATGGCGATGTAGACCTCGGGCAGCAGCGGCATGTAGATGGCCACCCGGTCGCCGGCGACCAGCCCGAGGGAATGAAGATAGTTGGCGGCGCGGCTGACCTCGTCTTTGAGTTCGGCGTAGGTGATGTCCCGCGCGTCGTCCTCGGGCTCGCCGATCCAGTGGATGGCCACGCGGTCGCCGTTGCCGGCCTCGACGTGGCGGTCCACGCAGTTGTGGGCCACGTTGAGCGTGCCGCCCACGAACCACTTGGCGACCGGGGCGTCGGACCAGTCGAGGACCTCGGACCACTCGGTCGACCAGTCCAGGCGCCGTGCCTGCTCGTCCCAGAACCCGAGTCGGTCGGAGGCTGCGACGTCGTAGAGGTCGGCCTGCGCGTTGGCCTGTGCGGTGAAGTCGGGGTCGGGGGCGTAGGTCTGGGTGTGGTCGTGATCGGTCATCAGCGGCTCTCTCTCGGGATATGTGTTCACGGCGGCCGGAGTCGACACGGCGGAAGCGACCGGACCGGTTTCTGTGAGCGTAGTCACATACCTACTGCCGTGTTTCGCAACACACCCGATAGGGGGACGCGGGGGGAGGCGGGGTCAGGACCTCGGCCCGCGGCCTGCGGATTCGCCGGTCTGCCCGCCCTCGTCAGGGGTGCCGCCGGCTCTCTTCGGGGTCTCGGTCTTCGCGTTCTCGGGGCCATCGCCCACCGAGGTGTCGGGTGACGTCGTCGTCGTCGCTCGCGTCCCCCCGTCCTCCGGCGCCCCGCCCGGCGACGCCCCGGCGGCGTCGGGCGCCGTCTTGCCGGCCGGCTTTACTTTCGCCGGTTTCTCCGCGGCTGGCTTCTCTCCCGCCGGTTTCTCCCCGGCCGGCTTCTCTGCGGCCGGCTTCTTCCCCGGGGCCCCCGTCGCTGCCGGCGTGGCCTCGCGACCGCGGACCGGGGCCTCGAGCCCGTAGTACTCCAGAAGCTTGACCTCCTGTTCCGGCGTCAGGGCGTCCTCGGTGTGGTCGGGGCGCGGGGAGTCCCGGATGACGGCTCGGGTGTGGTCCACGTGCAGCTCGTCGTCGAGGAGTCGCGCACCATGGAGGGGGACGATGGCGTCCGAGGAGAAGATGCCGGTCGAGACGGTCGCGAACGTGATCTTGCCGCTGGCGTCGTCCACGTACACCTGGCGGACCGCGCCGATCTTGGTCCCAGTCGAATCGAATGCCGTCGCGTCCAGCAGTGCGTCGAGTTGGTCCTTGAGGGTCACGGGAACTCCGGGGGTCGAGGTGGGGGCGGGGCCGGGGAGCCCCCTGGGGTACTGCTGATTACACCAGCTAGACAGCGGTTGAGCCGGGTCTTGACCGGCTGTGTCGGCGGATTGCGGTGCGCGGGGCGGCGGTCGCCCACGGGTCGGTAACCTCGTCCGGGTGAACACTCGCGCCCAGGACCCCCTCGCCCCGCTGGTCTCCCTGCCCGGCGTCGCGGAGGCCTCGGAAGCCGCCAGGAGCGCGCTCGCCACCGTCCACCGGCATCCCGCCAACCGTCGGGGCTGGCCCACGACCGCGGCGGAGTCGGTGCTGCGCGGGGCGCGGGCCTCGGCCGGTGTGGAGGGCGCGTCGGTGCGTCTGGATGCCGACGGCGACCACGACGAGGTGCTCTCCGGTGCGCTGCGGGTGGCCGGTGAGCTGACCGGCGAGTCGCTCGACAGGGCCGTGTCGGTGTGGACCCGGTCGCCGCTCCAGGAGCTCGCCCACCTGCATCTGCTGGCCGCGTCCGGCCCCGGGGTGGACGCGGCCTCCCTCGGTCGGCCCCGCTCGGATCGGGGGGTGGCCGAGCGGCTGCAGGGGCTGGCGGAGCTGGTGACGGGCGGGACGAAGGTGCCCGCCCCGGTCCTGGCGGCGGTGGTCCTGGGCGAGCTGTCCGGGATGCGGCCGTTCGGGTCCGCCGACGGGGTGGTGGCCCGGGCGGCGTTCCGGCTGGTGACCGTGTCCACCGGCCTCGACCCGCACTGTCTGGGTGTCCCGGAGGTGACCTTCTACCGGGATCCCGCAGCGCACCGATCGGCCCTGGACGGTTTCGTCTCCGGCGACGAGGAGGGGGTCGGCTCATGGATTCTCCACTGCTGTAGAGCACTCGAGGCCGGTGCCCGCGAGGCCACCTCGATCGCCGACGCCGCCGGGACCTGAGCGCCCCACGCCCGGCACGCGAATGGCGGGTCGGCACGCGTGCCGACCCGCCAACTCACTGCGGTTCCATCGAGAGATCCGGGTACCAGGCGTCCTGTGGTCCGCCGTGTGGCCGGTCCGGGACAACCGTCGGTGACGGCTGGCGCGGACCCACGGCTGGTGTGCCTCTCGGGCGTTATCCGTCGCGTGGGTTCCGGAGTATCGATGACGGTGGCTCGGACGGGGGACCATGACTTCTCTTCCGTCACCGCCCTGGCGTCTTGCGTCACCGTGCCCTGAGCATGCCGCGCGGACAGGCGCCCCGGCGATGGTGGGATCCCACAAGGAACCCGGGGACTTGCGGGTGGTTCCCGCCATCGCGTCCCGCCTCGTCGGCGGCGCACGATGGGGGGTTGGGGCCGAGCGCGGGCGGGTCGGGTGACCGGGCTCAGCGGAGGTGACGTGGGACCGGGTTCAGTGGTCTCGCCGCGCGGAACGCGCGAAGGAGAACGTCGCCGCCCCCACTGCGAGCGCGATCGCCCCGACGCCGATGATCGGCCCGGTCGCGCGTTCCAGCGTCGGCAGCAACGGGGTGGGACTGGAGAAGGTGAGGATCGGCCACCCGCGCTCCAGCGCCTCACGGCGCAGGGCCCGGTCCGGGTTGATCACCGTCGGATGCCCGACCTCCTCCAGCATCGGGAGGTCGGTGGAGGAGTCGGAGTAGGCGTACGAGGCCTCCAGGTCGTAGCCGTAGCGTCGGGCGAACGCACGGATCGCCTCGGCCTTTCCCGGTCCCTGGCAGTAGAACTCGATGGACCCGCCGTACCGCCCGTCGGCGTCGCGGTTCATGCGGGTGCCGGCGTAGTGGTCCACGCCGAGCATCCGGGCGATCGGCGCCACCAGCTCCTCCCCGGAGGCGGACACGATCACCAGGTCGTGCCCGAGCGCCCGGTGCTCGGCGAGCAACTCCTGCGCCTCGGAGTACACGGTCGGCGAGACCTTCTCGGTGAGTGCCTCGGTGACGATGCGTTCGACCTTCTCGGGCTCCCACCCCTTGGTGGCCGTGGCCATGGCCTGGCGCACCTTCTGCATCTGGTCGTCGTCGGCGTCGGAGAGGCTGAACGCGAGCTGCGTGTAGGCCAGGTCGATCACCGATCGGCGGGACAACAGCCCCTCGTCGAGGAACGATTTGTTGAACGCGAAGACCGACGAGGTGGCGATGATCGTCTTGTCGAGGTCGAAGAACGCGGCGACCCGGCGAGGTCGGTGCGATGACCGAGGGCCCTGGCGGCGTGGGGCGGACACGCCTCCACGATACGGTTCTTGTGCTCACCGCGCGGATAAGTGATACTGATCACGCTTGAGAGAGCATCCCCCTACAGGTGCTCGATTCGTTCCCCCACGAATCGGGACTTCGAGAAACCGCGGCGTCCCCCTGCCGCGGTTTCTCTCATTTCGGGCGGGGTTCCCGGGTGGGGCCCGCGATGCGGGACCCTCCGGAACTGGCGGACGTCCTCCACAGCCCCCGGCCTCTCCACAGGCGCCCCCGGGACGGCGCTGTGGGTCGGGTCCGCCGACCGGTGGGTGCGCCACGCTGTGCCCGTGACCCAGAACTCCCGCGCAGCCCACGACACCGTCCCCGACTCACTCTCAGACAGAGCCGTCGCGGTCGACGTGACCGACCCGGACCTCGACGCCGACGTCCGCGCCGTGCTCGCCGCGCTGTCCCTGGACCCCGTGTCGCCGGACAGCGCCACGGCGGACGTGGTGGTGACGGACCGTGAGGGCACCGGCGGGGGACCCGGCGTGGCGCGTCTGGTGCGGGTGGGCGCCGACGGTGGCGGTGGCGACGACGAGGTGGTCCGACTGCCGTCCGGGACCGCGGACCTCGTGGGGGCGCTCACGGCGCCGGTCGCCGCGGGGCGTGGGTCCCTGGTGGCCGTGGTGGGAGCGGTGGGTGGGTGCGGTGCCAGCACCCTGGCGGCCGCGATCGCGATTCGCGCAGCCGACTCCGGCCAGGCCCTCCTGGTGGAGGCGGACCCGCGGGGGACCGGGATCGACCTGGTCCTGGGGACGGAGTCCGAGCCGGGGCTCAGGGTGGAGGACGTACGCGCCGAACTCGGCGGCCCCGACCCCGACGCCCTGTGGGGAGCCGTGCCCGAGGCGGGGCCCGGGTGCAGGGTGCTGGCCCGGGCCAGGGGCGGCGATCAGGCGCCGGCGGGACGGTCCGCCTCCGGGGGCGCGGTGGGGGCCGCGCTGGCCCACCGGTCGGCGGGGGGACTGGTGGTCTGCGATGCCGGCGGGTTCACCGCCGGAGACCCGGTACTCGCCCGGGCCGACCTCGTCGTCGTCGTGACCAGGGCAGATCTCCAGGGCGCCGTCGCGGCCGGACGGATCGTCGGCGACCTCCGCGGCGCCGCCCTGGTGATCCGGACGCACCGCGGGGACCCGCTCGACGCGGCGGACGTGGCCGACTCGGCGGGGCTCGCACGGTGGCACGTGCTCCCGGAGGTCCGGTCCGTGCGTCGGCTGACCGGGACCGGTGACCTCGTCCGTGCGCTCGGGCGCGGACCCCGTGGTCGGCGCGGTCGGGATGGAGGGGGCGGACCGGGTGGCCGGGTGCGGCGGCTCAGCGCCGTGGCGGACGCCCTGCTGGAAGAGGTGAGCCCCGGTGACCGGTGAGGGATCCGGTACGGCCGCGCTCCCCGGGGACCTCGTGGACCGGGTCCGCGCCCGGTTGGCCGGCCTCGGGGTGGAGCCGGACCCCGACGAGGTGGTGCGCGCGGTCCGGGCCGAGTCCGACGTCCTGCACGGCCACCTGGACCTGCTGCGGACCGCTCGCCTGGTGCGGGAGCACCTCGCGGGAGCGGGACCACTCGAGGCGCTGCTGGCGAGCCCGGGGGTCACCGATGTGGTGGTGGACGGGCCGGGTCCGGCGATGGTGGACCGCGGGCGGGGACTCGAGAAAACCGACGTGGTGGTGGCCACCGAGTCCGAGCTGCGGGCCCTCGCGGTGCGGCTGGCGGGCCGGGCCGGGCAGCGGCTCGACGACGCCCGGCCCTGGGCGGACGGGGTGGTCCGGTCCCGGGACGGAATGGCGTGGCGGCTGCACGCGGTGTTGCCCCCGGTGGCGGTGGACGGGACCTGTCTGTCGTTGCGGGTCTCGCGGCCCGCGCAGGCCACCTTCGACCGGCTCGTGGATTCGGGGACCGTGCCGCCCCAGGCCGGGCCGCTGCTCCGCGCGCTGGTCGCGGCCCGGATCGGATACCTGGTGGTCGGCGGGACCGGCTCGGGAAAGACGACCCTGCTCGCGGCGCTGCTCGGCCTGGTGCCGCCGGGCGAACGGCTGCTGTGTGTCGAGGACTCCCCGGAGCTGCGGCCGGCGCACCCGCACGTCGTGCGGCTGGTGGTGCGGCACGGCAACGTCGAGGGCGCGGGCGGGGTGGCGATGTCCGAACTGGTCCGGCAGGCGTTGCGGATGCGCCCGGACCGGATCGCGGTGGGCGAGGTGCGCGGCGGCGAGGTGGCGGATCTGCTCGCCGCACTCAACACCGGGCACGACGGCAGCGCCGGCACCGTCCACGCCAACTCGCCCACCGAGCTCCCGGCCCGGCTCGAGGCCCTCGGGGCACTCGGTGGGCTCGACCGAGCGGCGCTGTCCGCGCAGGTCGCCGCGTCGCTCAGGGTCGTGGTGGGGATGCGTCGACTGCCCGACGGGAGGCGGACCGTGGACTCCATGGGCGTGGTCCGACGGGATGTGCAGGGGATCGTCGTGGACCCCGCCTGGCGCGCCGACGGGGGAGCGGTGCCCGGCAGGCCGGCGTTCGACACGCTGATCGCGGGGGCCGGCGGATGACGGCGGCGGTGCTGCTGCTGGCCGGGGCCCTGCTCGTGTGGCCGGACGGGGTGGCCCGGATGCGCCTCCGGCACCTGAGTGGCGTGCCCGGGTCGCGCGGGCAGGCTCTACCCGCGGTGCTGGGGCGGGTACCGGCAACGGTGGTGGTTCCCGTGGCCGCGGGGATCGCGGGCCTGGTCGTGGCCGGGCCCCTCCACGCCTGCGCCGCCGCCCTGCTCGGGGTCGTGGGGGCCGACCTGCGCAGGCGCGCTGGTGTGCGGGGACATCGGCTGGAGCGCCTCGGTTCCTGGGAACGCGCGCTCGACGACGCCTCGTCGGCGCTGCGGGCCGGCGCCGGCCCGGAGGAGGCCTTACGCCGCGCTGCGGAGGGTGCACGGTCAGGGGATCCCGGGGTCGCGGCCGTGCTGAGCGCTGCCGGCTCCCACGCCCGGTTGGGTGGGGACGTCGCCGCGGCGCTGTACGCGGCCGCCGCCCGGCAGACGGGTGGGACGGAGTCGGGCAGGGTTGCGGCGGGCAAGGCAGCGGCGGGTGGGGCCGCGGCGGGTGACCGGCGGGTCGATCGCGTGGCGGGCGAACTCGCGGGTGCCTGGCTCCTGGCCGCCCGGCACGGGGTGGCATTGGCCGTGGTCGTCGACGGGCTCCGGGCGGACGTGGCCTCGCGCCGCGAGCGGGCGGTCCGCGTGGACGCCGCGCTCGCCGGTCCCCGCGCCACCGGGGTGATCCTCACCGCCCTGCCCGGTTTCGGCGTGCTGCTGGGGTCCGGCTTCGGGGCCGATCCGCTCGGGGTGCTGCTCGGTGGCCGGATCGGCGGAATGTTGTGCCTGATCGGCGCCGGGTTCCTCGCGGCGGGCCTGTCGTGGACGGACCGGATCGTTGACGGGGCGTCGAGATGAGTGTCGCTCTGCTGTTGCTCGCCGCCGCGCTGTGCGTCGCCCCGTGGCGGGGCGCGGCCACCGAAAGGCTGCGTGAGCTCACCGCCGTTTCCGCTTCCGTCCCCGCCGCCGCTCCCGACCGGAGCACACCAGGACCGTTGATGCAGACAGTCCTGCTGTCCCCGGTCCTCGATCTGGTCCGCCGGCGGCGCGCCGGGCCCGCGGACACCGAGTCCCTGGCGCGGATGCTGGACCTGCTCTCAGTGGCGCTGCTCGCCGGGCTGCCCACCCATCTGGCGCTGGCCGCGGTCGGCGACGCGATCGCCCCCACCGACCCGGACGTGGCCGGGCCCCTCCACGCCGCCGCGGCCCGGGCCCGCCTCGGTGCGACCCCCGGCCAGGCGTGGCAGGACGTACCCGGCGCGGATCGCCTGGCCCCGGTCGCGTCGGTGCTCGCCCGGGCCACCGACGGCGGCGGATCCGTCCGCTCGGCGCTCGATCACGCGGCCCACCGCATGCGCTCGGGTGCCGACGCCGCCGCGACCGCCCGCGCCGAGCGTGCCGCCGTGCTCGTGGCCGGCCCGCTGGGCCTGTGCTTTCTCCCGGCATTCGTGTGCCTGGGAGTCCTCCCCGTCGTCGTGGGTCTGGCCGACGGGATGCTGCCGGGGGTCCTGCCGTGATCGGGAGTCCCGCCCACCGATTCCGGGGTGGAGACGCCGCCCCGGTCACCAAAAAAGGAGAAGCACGATGACCATTCACACCAGCACCCGGATCACCTCCACCCTCCGCCGCGCCCGCGTCGGTCTGGCGCGCCGGTTCGAGACCGTCGCCCGACTCGACGCCGGGATGTCCACGGTGGAGTACGCGGTCGGCACGATCGCTGCCGCCGCCTTCGGGGCCGTGCTCTACACGGTCGTCAGCGGCGACTCGATACCCGACGCCCTCGGCGGGATCATCGAGCGGGCACTCAACACCTCGGTGTGAGGGTGCGGCGGCCGCATCGAGGGGACGCGGAGGCGGACCGCGGGTCGGTGACCGTCGAGGCGGCGCTCGGGATCGCCTCGCTCGTCGTGGTCCTGGCCGTGGCCGCCTCCGGGGCCGCCGCGGCGCTCACCCAGATCAGGGTCGTGGACGCCGCGCGGGAAGCCGCCCGGGTGGCGGCCATGTCCGGTACGGGGGAGGGTGTCGCCGCCGGGCGGGCGGCGGCGCCCGCTGCCGAGGTGTCGGTCGACAGCGGCGGCGGGAATGTGACGGCGCAGGTCAGCGTGCCCGCCAGGGGCCTGCCGGGGGTCGTGCTGACGGGCCGCGCGGTGGCGAGGGCCGAACCCGGGGTGTCCGGGTGAGGGGGCCGGGTCGGGGCCGCCGGCCTGTCGGGTGGGGTGACGACGACGAGGGGTACATGAGCGCGGTGACCGCGTTCGCGGCGGCCGCCGTCCTGGCCCTCACCGTGGCGGTGCTGCTCGTGGGGCGGGCGGCGGTGGCCGCGCACTCCGCCCGGTCGGCGGCGGATCTGGCCGCCCTCGCCGGGGCCCACGCGCTGCGAGCCGACGAGGACCCGTGCTCGGTCGCTGCCGGGGTGGCCACCGCCAACCGGGCCGTCGTTGCCGGATGCACGGTCGACGGCCACGACGTGGTGATCCGGGCCGAGGTGCGGCTCGAGCTCGGGGTGCTGGGAGTGCGGGCGGCGTGGGCGGTGGCCCGCGCGGGACCGCTATGAGTCGACGGCCTCCGAGAGCTGCCCCACGACCTCCATCAGCAACGCGATCGCGCCGGTCTTGGAGAGCGGGTCGTTGCCGTTCCCGCATTTGGGGGACTGGATGCACGAGGGGCAGCCGGTCTCGCACTCGCACGAGCGGATGGCGTCCAATGTTGCCCGGAGCCACGAGGTCGCGCGCCGGTACCCGCGTTCGGCAAAGCCGGCGCCGCCCGCGTAGCCGTCGTAGACGAACACCGTGGGCAGTCCGGTGTCGGGGTGCAGGGCCGTCGACACGCCGCCGATATCCCAACGATCGCAGGTCGCGACCAGCGGGAGCAGGCCGATGGCCGCGTGCTCGGCGGCGTGCAGCGCGCCCGGCCAGTCCGCCTCCTCCAACCCGGCGACACGGAGTAGCTGCGGGGTCAGGGTGTAGACCACCGCTCGGGTGGCCAGGACGGTCTCGGGCAGGTCCAGCGGCGTCACGTCGAGGATCTCCCCGCCGCGCAGGCGCCGCTGGTACCCGGTCACGCGGGCGGTCACCTCGACTTCGGCGTAGGACAGCGTCACCGGCCCGGCGGAGACGGATTCCAGGGTCTCGATCAGGTCGATCGAGACCTGCTCACGGGCCGAGGTGGTCCATTCCGGTTCCTCCGGGCGACACAGGGCGAGCCCGTCGTCCAGGTCCAGCTCGTCCACCACGAAGGACTCTCCCTGGTGCAGGTACAGCGCCCCCGGGTGGACCTGCGACCGCGCCCGAACCGAGTCGATGGTCCCGAGCATCCGGCCGTCGACGGCGTCGACGATCACCACCTCGGCCCCGCCGGTCCCGCGGATGTCGACCTCCGAGTGCGGGGTGTGGTCGTCCGCCGCCGGGTACCACCCTGCGGGCCGGCGCCGGACCAGTCCGCGCTCGGCCAACTCCTCCAGGACCTCGGTGGCGCCCCACACGCGGGCCTCCTCGTGCGACATGGGCCGCTCGCTGACCGCGCACCGCAGCTGCCCGGCCAACAGGACGGGGTTGCGGGGGTCGGTGACGGTGGCCTCGACCGGTTTGCCCAGCAGCGCCTCGGGGTGGTGGACCAGATAGGTGTCGAGGGGGTCGTCGCGGGCCACCAGGACCACCAGCGCACCCTGTCCCCGTCGACCGGCCCGGCCGGCCTGCTGCCAGAACGAGGCGATGGTCCCCGGGAATCCCGCGCTGACCACGGCGTCCAGTCCGGAGATGTCCACCCCCAGTTCGAGCGCGGAGGTCGAAGCCACACCCACCAGGTCCCCCTCGGCCAGCCCGCGCTCGAGTCGTCGTCGGTCCTCGGCCAGATACCCGGCGCGGTAGGCCGCGATCCGCCCGGCCAACTCACGGCCCCGTTCGCCGTGGTCGGAGATCAGCCGCTCGCGCGCCCGCAGCGCGGTGGACTCGGCGCCCGCGCGCGAGCGCACGAAGGTCAGCGTCCGGGCGCCCTCGGCCACCAACCCGGCCATCAGGGTGGACGCCTCGACGGGGGCCGGCCGCCGCACGGGGGCCCCGTTCTCCCCGGAGAACCCGTCCATGAGCGGTGGTTCCCACAGCGCGACCGTCCGGCCCCCCTGGGGTGAGGCGTCGTCGGTCACCTCGACGCAGGGGCGGCCGACGAGGGTGCCGGCGGCCGCGCCGGCGTCGGAGGTGGTGGCGGAGGCCAGGACGAACGTCGGTTCGGCCCCCAGGGCCCGGGCGAGCCGGTCGAGCCGCCGCAGGATCAGGGCGACGTTGGAGCCGAACACGCCGCGGTAGGAGTGACACTCGTCGACGACGACGTAGCGGAGCCCCCGCAGGATGCGCGTCCACTGGCGGGACCGACCGAGCACAGACAGATGGAGCATGTCGGGGTTGGTGACGATCCAGCGTGAGTTCTCGCGGATCCACGGCCGGGCGTCGGTCGGGGTGTCGCCGTCGTAGGACGCGGGGGCCACATGGGCGAGCCCGGGCACGGCGTCCACCAGCGACACCACCGAGGCCAGCTGGTCCTGGCCCAACGCCTTGGTGGGGGACAGGTACAGCACGCAGGCCCCCCGGTCCGAGGCGAGCGTGCTGAGCGCGGGCAGCTGGTAGCCGAGGGACTTGCCGGACGCGGTGCCGGTGGCCACCACCACGTTCCTCCCCGAGTGCGCGTGCTCGGCGGTGGCCACCTGATGGGCCCAGGGCCTGTCGACGCCCCGACCACGCAGTTCGTCGACCAACCCCGGGTGTGCCCAGGCCGGCCAGTCGGCGTACCGGGCCTCACGGGCGGGCAACTCCGCCGTATGGGTGACAGGCGACGGCCCGGCCGGGAGCTGCTCGAGCAGGTGGCCCAGGAGTTCGCGTCCGTACGTCGTCACCCCTCGACGGTAGAGGGCGACCCGCCCGGGTCCTCACCCGAGCACGTTCCGGAGTCGGGTCCGGGCCGGATGCGGCTGCCCGGCGCGGTGGGCTGCCCTGCGGAGACCGGTTCACCCGGCCCTGATCTCGTGGTGTACTTGTCCCGGTCGCCGATGCCGGTCGCGGGCTCCCCGCGGGCGGTGGGGCGACCCGACCCGCGTGGCCATCCCGGGGGTCGCTCCAAGCAGTACGGAAAAGGAACGCAACAACATGGCACAGGGCACCGTCAAGTGGTTCAACGCGGAGAAGGGCTACGGGTTCATCGCCCCGGAGGACGGTTCCGCCGACCTCTTCGTCCACTACTCCTCCATCGAGGGCTCGGGCTTCAAGTCGCTCGAGGAGAACCAGCGCGTCGAGTTCGAGCTCGGCGAGGGCCAGAAGGGCCCGCAGGCCCAGGAGGTCCGCGCCATCTAAAGGCGCCACCGCCCGTGATCGACGAGGCCCCCGACGCGTACGCGTCGGGGGCCTCGCCTCGTGTCGGGGGCCGGCCGTAGGCTCGGCCCCGTGACGCAGCTGTCGTTCTTCGCCGCCGACTCCCGCGTCCCCGAGCCGACAGACCTCGAGGGCGCCCTCGCCGCACGCGGCCAGTCCACCCTCGCGGGGGCCCTCGCGCAGGTCTCCGTGGGGCTCGATGCCGCCTGGCGTGCCGACGCCCTCGTCGCGCTGCTCGCCGAGGCCGGACTCGACCCCGTCCGCTCCGCGGCGGGCCCGGACGGCCGGTGCACCGTGTCCACCGCGCGGACCGCGGTTCTCGTCCCGGTCGTGCGGCGCTGGCGGCGTGGCGCCGTGACCGCCGTGCCGGCCGGGTGGACCCCGTCGGCGGGGGCGCTCCGGGTCTGGTTCATCACCGCCGGCCGGATCACCGCCGCCGGTGCGGTCGATCTGGGGATCGACGCCGGAGTCGAGCAGCACGCCCCCCGACGAGTGGCACTCGTCGAGGCCCTGGCCAGGGCCGGGATCCGCACCACCTACGTCGGCCCGCGGGGTGACGGGCCGCTGCTGCGGCTGGGGACGGCCCGCGCCCGTGCACGGTTGGCGCAGACACTCGGCGCGGCGCCCCCCGGGGTGCCGCCCGGAGTGTGGCCCCGCTGAGCCTCGAGTCGGGAGGCGGGGCCCCGGTGTTGCGCCTGGTCATCCGGTGGTGAAGTGTTCGATGCCATGTGCATGCTCGTCGTCGCCCGCCGGGTCCACCCCCGGTACCCGCTGGTGCTGGTGGCCAACCGGGACGAGGTCCACGCCCGCCCCACCGAATCCCTGCACGAATGGACGACCGGCAGGGAGGGGGTCGGCGGCATCGTCGCGGGCCGCGACGTCACGGCCGGCGGGACGTGGCTCTCGCTGGCCGCCGGGGCGCGGTTGGCGGCGGTCACCAACGTCCGGGAGGGCGGCCCCGAGCGCCCGGCGACCGCATCACGAGGTGAGCTTCCGGTCGACGCGCTCACCGGGCCGGTCCCCGTGACCGGGTTCGCCCAGCACGTCGTCGACGATCTGGGCAGGTACGGGCCGGTCAACCTGCTGGCAGGCGACCTCGACGAGATGTGGTGGGCGTCCAACCGGTCCGGTCGGGGGCCGATGCGGCTGGGCGCCGGGGTCCACGGCCTGTCCAACGCGGCGCTCGACACCCCGTGGCCGAAGGTCGTCGGGGCGGTCGCACAGGTGCGATCCCTGCTGGGCACCGAGGCGATCTCCGGTCAGGACTGGTCGGGTCCCCTACTCGACCTGCTCGCCGATCGCCGCAAGGCGCCGCTCCGGCACCTGCCGCGGACGGGGGTCCCGCTGTGGCACGAGTGGCGCCTGTCGTCCCGGTTCGTCCGGATCGGCCGGTGGTACGGGACCCGGTCGACGACGGCGGTGCGGGTCGACGAGCACGGTACGGCCGATGTGGTCGAGCGCACCTGGGACGCCCGGGGACGCGTCGCCGGGACGGCCACCGCCCGGCTCTGAGTGCAGCTCCGCGCGGTGACCGCCCCCGGGACGGTCCGGCCGGTGTGGCCGTCTGACCAGCGTGTCCGCCGTGTCCGTTTAGCCGACGGTCCAGGTGTTGCTGCCGTCGAGCAGTGACTGCAGGTCCGCCGGTGCGGTCTCCTTGGCGGCGGCGACCTGGGCACGGGCCTGGTCGTCGTAGGTCTCGCGGTGCACCTGCCGGATGATCCCGGTGACGGTGTACTCGAGGTCCTGGCTGGACAGGTTCGCCAGCGCGTGCGCGTAGGAGGGGTCCTCGGCGTGGGCGTCGTGGACGATGATGTCGGCCTCGTCGACCTCGGCGGTCGCGGCGACCTTCAGCGAGAATCCGGCGCGGACCACGCAGTGCTGGCCGTCGTCGCCGAAGATGATCTTCTCGCCGTGGCGCACCGGGATAAGGTGATTGCCGGCGTCTTCCTTGCGCAGCAGGTCGAACGAGCCGTCGTTGAAGATCGGGCAGTCCTGCAGGATCTCCACGAAGCTGGTGCCGCGGTGGCGGGCGGCGGCCTCGAGGACCTCGGTCAGACCCTTGCGGTCCGAGTCCAGGGCGCGGGCCACGAAGCTCGCCTGGGCGCCGAGCACCAGCGACAGCGGGTTGAACGGGTGGTCCAGCGACCCCATGGGGCTGGACTTGGTGACCTTGCCCGGCTCCGAGGTGGGTGAGTACTGGCCCTTGGTCAGCCCGTAGATCCGGTTGTTGAACATCAGGATGTTGAGGTTGACGTTCCGACGCAGGGTGTGGATGAGGTGGTTGCCACCGATCGACATGGCGTCGCCGTCACCGGTGACCACCCACACCGACTGGTCCGGGCGGGCGGTGGCCAGCCCCGTGGCGATGGCCGGGGCGCGCCCGTGGATCGAGTGCATGCCGTAGGTCTCGAGGTAGTACGGGAAGCGGCTCGAGCAGCCGATTCCGGAGATGAACGTGATGTTCTCGCGCTTGAGACCGAGCTTGGGCAGCAGGGCGCGGATGGTGGCCAGGATGACGTAGTCGCCACAGCCGGGGCACCAACGCACCTCCTGGTCGGAGGTGTAGTCCTTGGGCTTCTGCGGCGCATCACTCTTGGGCACGGACGCCAACGCGTCCAGGGGCAGCGGGCTGCCGACGAGTCCGGGTTCGGTGGTGGTCATGGAAATCCTCTCCTCGCTCGCGGGTCAGCGGGTTCGGTTGGCGGTGGTGGTGCCGGTGGCGGTGTGGCCGATCCGCCGGTTGCGCGCAGCTGGCTCGCCGGTCGTGGTGATGACCCCGTCGAGCGCCAGTCGGTACTTGTCGTGCTCGGTGTGGGTGAGCCGTCCGGCGAACTCCGCCTCGATGGCGGTCTGCAGTTCCTCGGCCGAGAACGCCATTCCGTGCACCTTGGTGATGGGCTGGATCTGAGCCGGGAAACGTGCCTTGAGCAGCATGGCGAGCTGTCCGAGGTTCATCTCCGGAACGAGTACCCGGTGGTACTTGGCGAGCACCTCACCGATGTTGTCCGGGAGCGGGTTGAGGTGGCGGACGTGCGCGCGCGCCACGCGGTGGCCGTTGGCGCGGGCGCGGCGGACCGCCTCGCCGATGGGGCCGTACGAGGACCCCCAGCCCACCACGAGTACCTCGGCCTCACCGGACGGGTCGTCGACCTCGAGGTCGGGCACGTCGATGAGCGCGATCCGCAGGGCCCGGGTCCGGGTCATGAGGTCGTGGTTCTCCGCCGTGTACGAGATGTTGCCGGTGCCGTTGGCCTTCTCCAGCCCACCGATGCGGTGCTCGAGTCCGGGCTCGCCCGGGACCGCCCAGTCGCGGGCCAGCGTCTCGGGGTCACGGGCGTAGGGGAGGTAGTCCCCCGCGGCCTCCGTTTCGCCGTCGGCGCCGGCCGCGGGCGCGGTGGCGAGGTTCTTGTCGATCGCCGGCAGGTCGGCCACGTCGGGCAGGAGCCACGGCTCGGAGCCGTTGGCGATCGCGCCGTCGGACAGCACAATGACCGGAGTGCGGTAGGTGACCGCGATCCGCGCCGCCTCACGGGCGATCTCGAAGCAGTCCGAGGGCGACTGCGGGGCGATCACCGCGACGGGTGATTCGCCGTTGCGGCCGAACAGTGCCTGCAGCAGGTCGGACTGCTCGGTCTTGGTGGGCAGGCCGGTCGAGGGGCCACCGCGCTGGACGTCGATGATCACCAGCGGCAGCTCGGTCATCACGGCCAGGCCGATCGCCTCGGACTTCAGCGCCAGGCCGGGTCCGGAGGTCGAGGTGACGCCCAGCGCCCCGCCGTACGAGGCACCGAGGGCGGCGCCGATACCGGCGATCTCGTCCTCCGCCTGGAAGGTGGTCACGTCGAACTGCTTGAGCTTGCTCAGCTCGTGCAGGATGTCCGAGGCGGGCGTGATGGGGTAGGTGCCCAGGAAGACGGGCATGTCCGCCGACCGGCCCGCGGTGACCAGGCCGTAGGCCATCGCCGTGTTGCCCGTGATCTGGCGGTACCGCCCCGTGGGCAGCTGGGCCGGCATGATCTCGTACTCCGAGGCGAAGGCCTCGGTGGTCTCGCCGTAGTTCCAGCCCGCGTGCAGGGCCAGGACGTTGGCCTCGAGGATGGCGGGCTTCTTGCCGAACTTGCTGCCCAGGAACTTCTCGATCGAGTCGACCGTGCGGCCGTACATCCAGGTGAGCAGTCCCAGCGCGAACATGTTCTTGCAGCGCTCGGCGTCCTTCTTGCCGATGTCCACGGACTCGACCGCGCCGATGGTCAGCGTGCCCATGGCCACCTCGTGCACCTGGAACGCCTCGAAGGCCGGGGAACCGAGGGGGTTGGACTCGTATCCCACCTTGGTGAGGTTGCGCTTGGTGAACTCGTCCGAGTTGACGATGAGGATGCCGCCGGAGGGCAGGTCGTCGATGTTCGCCTTGAGCGCGGCGGGGTTCATGGCCACCAGCACGTCGGGGCGGTCCCCGGCGGTGAGGATGTCGTAGTCCGCGATCTGGATCTGGAAGCTCGACACCCCGTGGATCGTGCCCTGGGGGGCCCGGATCTCGGCCGGGTAGTTGGGCTGGGTCGCCAGGTCGTTCCCGAAGGCCGCGGCCTCCGAGGTGAACTGGTCACCGGCGAGCTGCATGCCGTCACCCGAGTCGCCCGCGATGCGGATGACCACCTTGTCCAGCTTGGTCTTGGACACATTGCCCACCGCTGCTGACCTCCGTTGCGTCTTTGATGATCGGGGCTGGTCGTGACTCCCGTACGGCCACCGACGGTACGCCGGTTCCGGCGCGACCCGTGGCCGCGGCGGAATTGAAAAACGGTAACACGTTCCAGTTAGGCGTAGTGGCCTCTCGTGATCACCATAGACCGGTCTGTCTATCCGTGCCAATCCGCTGCACAGGATGAGCATTTTCCGGCGACTGACCGGCCAAGATGAGAAAGTAATGATCGCGACAGTGTCACCCTGGGCTGCGCCGGTCGTCGCTTCGGCGCCCGCATAGCCCCTCGAACATGACGATCCCCCTGCGCGAGGCTGCCGGGATAACGGTCCTGCGGAGCGCTCGCCCCATTCACCGCGAAGAGTTCACAGGAAGAAGATCATCGTGGCCATGGCTCGTCTCCTTCGCCCGTCAGCCGTACTCGGCGCCGCTGCCGCTCTCGTCCTGGGTCTGACGCCCACGGCGACCACGGTCCCACCGGGCGCGATGGTCGGTGTCGACGCGGTCGCCTGGACCCCATGTCCCGCCGACTCGGAGGTCGAGAAGATTTTCGGCTTTCCCCGTGCCGACGTGCTCTGCTCATCGGTCTCGGTACCGGTCGACCACGACGTCACGGACGGTCGTCGCGTCGACGTGGAGGTTCGCAGGATCACCGCCACGGGGGAACACACGGGGACGGTGTTCGGGAATCCCGGCGGTCCGGGCGCTGACGCACGGCAACTCTGGTACAACACTTTGAACGGAGCGAACGACGCGGCGATCGATGAGGTCCGACGAAATCACGACCTGGTGATCGTCCAACCCCGCGGGCTGGAGGGTGCGGGCGCGCTCGAGTGCACCGCCGGCGTCGAGGACGCGAGGACCGATTACCTCGCACGGGCGAAGAGGTGCATGGACAGCGATCCGGAGTTCGTCTCGTCGTTCACCACCGAGAACATCGTCCGGGACCACGAGGTGGTCCGCGAGGCGATGGGACTCGAGCGGATCTCCTTCCTGGGGTTCTCCTACGGCACCGCGATCGGGATGATGTACCAGACGCTGTTCCCGGACAGTATCGAGCGGATGGTCCTGGACTCGGCGGTCGGACCCACCGACTACTGGTGGTACGAGATCGACCGCCAGCAGGCGTTGACCCGTCACCAGGCCCGGGGCTATCTCATGCAGTGGATCGCCGATCACGACGCCACCTATCGGCTCGGGAACACCCCGCTGAAGGTCTACAACAACATCCGCGCACTGGACCGTAACGAGGGCAGTGGTGCGTCCCGCTTCCTGCCACCGCCCGCGCAACCTCAGGACGGGGTCCCGGGGTCCCTGGCCACCGGCTCACTGGGTACGGGTTCGGTGGACGGGCTCGCCGCCGGGTCGGTCCGGTTGGACAACGCCGCCCTCGCATCGACAGGGGAGTTCGACCGCGAGGTGGAGGACAGTCCGGAGTTCTTCGCGCTGTTGGACGAGGTCGTGGGGACACCGTCGCGTTGGTCGGATGTCGCCTGGCTGATCTCGGCCGGCGCGAACGGACTGCTCGGGGACGAGGCCGCGGGGAACGACCTGGAGGCGCAGGTCGAGGAGCAGCTGGCGATGCGGTCCGAGGTCCCGGAGCTGACGTCCGACATGGCGACGTACCTGGCGATCCTGCAGTGCAACGAGACCGCTCCGCCAGTTCGCAATCCGTTGGCCCCGGCACTGCTGGGCAGCAGTGACGCTGTCGGCAGCACCGCCGAGGACGTGAAGAACCTGGAGCATCAGACGGCGTTCTGTCCCTTCCCGCCGTCGACGGTCCCGCCGCGCATCAAGGCCAATCCCATGGTCGCCGCACCATTGGTCATCCAGGCGGATCACGACACCCAGACGCCGGGGATGTTCGGGCCGGCGACTGCCGCCGCGACCGGTGGGATCCTGGTCCGGGTCCGCGGGACGGTGCACTGCCACTTCGACACCGGCAACTCGGCGGTCGACGAGGTGGTCCTGAACTACCTGCGCACGGGTGAGGTGACCAAGGGGCAGTACCTGGACACCCCCCGACCGACGCCCGGCCCGGTCCCGTGGGACGAAGGGGATCCAGACGGCGACTGATAGCGCACGATCAGTGGGGGCGATCACCGGAGAGGCTCATCCGCCGCTACGGCGCGCGGGACGGTGAGAGGTGCACCTCGCGCGCGCCGCCATACGCAGGGTGGTTAGGCACCATCTCCGCGCGGAGAGCCCTCCGGGGGACAGGACATGTCGGCCGGTCCGGGGGCCCTCCCCGGTGAAGCGCGACTCTCGTGGAGGACCGATGGCCTGGTATGAATTCTCATAGACAGGCCCCGGCATGCGTACCGTATGCGGGACCGGAGTTCGGTGACACACGTCGCCGACGGATCAGCGCAGGTTGGGAGCAGTTCAGTGGCGAGCAAGAAGACAGCATCGGGCGGAAAGCGGAGCCTGGTGATCGTCGAGTCCGCCACCAAGGCCCGCAAGATCCAGCCCTACCTGGGGTCCGACTACGTGGTCGAGGCGTCGGTCGGCCACATCCGTGACCTGCCCAAGGGTGCCGCCGACATCCCGGCCAAGTACAAGAAGGAGCCGTGGGCGCGGCTCGGCGTGAATCCTGAGGACAACTTCGAGCCGATCTACGTGGTGAGCGCGGACAAGAAGAAGAAGGTCGCCGAACTCAAGAAGGAACTGGCCGGCGTGGACCAGCTCCTCCTGGCCACCGACCCCGACCGCGAGGGCGAGGCGATCGCGTGGCACCTGCTCGAGGTGCTCAAGCCCAAGGTCCCGGTCAAGCGCATGGTGTTCCACGAGATCACCAAGCCCGCGATCCTCGCCGCCGCAGAGAACACGCGCGAGCTGGACACCGACCTGGTCGACGCCCAGGAGACCCGCCGGATCCTCGACCGTCTCTACGGATACGAGGTCTCCCCGGTCCTGTGGAAGAAGGTCATGCCGCGGCTCTCCGCGGGCCGCGTGCAGTCCGTGGCCACCCGCGTGATCGTCGAGCGCGAGCGGGAGCGCATGGCGTTCGTCGCCGCCGACTACTGGGACATCACCGCGACCCTGACGACGCAGCATGCCACCGGCGGGGACGCGGGGGAGCCGCGCAGCTTCACTGCCCGCCTCGCCGCCGTGGACGGTGCCCGGGTCGCCCAGGGCCGCGACTTCGGCCAGAACGGCCGTCTCAAGACCTCCGGCGCGGCCAAGGACGCGGTGGTGCTCGGCGAGGCCGCGGCCCGCGCGCTCTCGGACGCCCTCGACGGCGCCGACTTCGTGGTGGACTCGGTCGAATCCAAGCCGTACACCCGACGCCCCTACGCGCCGTTCATGACCTCGACGCTGCAACAGGAGGCCGGTCGTAAACTGCGCTACACCTCCGAACGCACCATGCGCATCGCCCAGCGGTTGTACGAGAACGGCTACATCACCTACATGCGTACCGACTCCACGACGCTGTCCGAGGGCGGCATGTCGGCCGCGCGCGCGCAGGCCACGGAGTTGTACGGCAGCGAGTACGTCTCGCCCACCCCGCGTCAGTACACCCGCAAGGTCAAGAACTCGCAGGAGGCGCACGAGGCCATCCGTCCGGCCGGGGAGTCCTTCGCCACCCCCGGTCAGCTGCACAGCGCGTTGGACGCCGAGGAGTACCGCCTGTACGAGCTCATCTGGCAGCGCACGGTCGCCTCCCAGATGGCCGACGCCAAGGGCACGTCGGTGAGCATCCGGATCACGGGCGCCGCGGGCGAGAACCCGTCCGGGTACAGCCGGGCCACCTTCGCGGCCTCGGGCCGCACCATCACGTTCCCCGGCTTCCTCAAGGCGTACGTCGAGGCGGCGGAGGAGTCCACCGAGTCGTCCGACAAGCCCATGGCGGACGATGCGGAACGGCGGTTGCCCCGACTCAGCGAGGGGCAGGCGCTCACGGGCTCGGACCTGTCGGCCGACGGCCACACCACCAGCCCGCCGGCCCGCTACAACGAGGCCAGCCTGGTCAAGATCATGGAGGAGATGGGCATCGGCCGCCCGTCCACCTACGCCAGCATCATCCGCACAATCCAGGACCGTGGGTACGTCTATTCCCGTGGCAACGCCCTCGTGCCCAGCTGGGTGGCGTTCGCGGTGATCGGGTTGCTCGAGCAGAACTTCGGTCGCCTGGTGGACTACGACTTCACCTCGCTCATGGAGGACGAGCTCGACGAGATCGCCGAGGGGCGCGAGAACCGCGACGACTGGCTGCGTCGCTTCTACTTCGGTGACCCCGACGGCGCCGGGTCGGCCGGGGACGGGGACCACGCGGTCGGGCTCAAGAACCTCATCGACGTGAACCTCGAGGCCATCGACGCCCGCAGCATCAACTCGATCCGGGTGTTCGACGACTCCGAGGGGCGGCCGGTCCACGTCCGCGTCGGGCGATACGGTCCGTACCTCGAGCGCATGGTCGAAGGAGAGGACGGCGAACCGGAGTCGCAGCGCGCCAACCTGCCGGAGGGGATGAGCCCCGACGAGCTCACGCTCGAGGTGGCCGAGAAACTCTTCTCCACCCCGCAGGACGGGCGTCCGCTGGGCGTGGATCCCGAGACCGGTCACGAGATCGTGGTCAAGGACGGCCGATTCGGCCCCTACGTCACCGAGAAGCTGCCCGAGCCCACCGACGCGGAGAAGGCGCAGTGGGCCAGGAAGGTGCTCGCCGACGCCGAGGCGGAGAAGAAGAAGATCGACGCCGAGCGCGACGCCGCGATGGCGGCCGCGAAGGACGACGAGGCCAAGGCCGAGGCCAAGAAGGCAGCGACCAAGGCCAAGTCCGCCGTGACCCGCAAGGCCAAGAAGGAGTCCGACAACCCCACCGGACCCAAGCCGCGGACGGGGTCGCTCATGCAGTCGATGGAGCCGGCCACGGTCACGCTCGAGCAGGCCCTCAAGCTGCTGTCACTGCCACGGGTCCTGGGCGTCGACCCCACGAGTGGTGAGGAGATCACCGCGCAGCTCGGCCGATACGGTCCCTACCTGAGGAAGGGCACCGATTCACGGACGCTGGACACCGAGGACGCCGTCTTCACCATCACGCTCGAGGAGGCTCTGAAGATCTACTCCGAGCCCAAGCGTCGGGGTCGGCAGGCTGCCGCACCCAAGGCGCTGCGCGAGATGGGGGTCGACGAGGTCTCCGGCAAGCAGATGCTGGTCAAGGACGGGCGATTCGGTCCCTACGTGACCGACGGGGAGTCGAACGCGTCGCTGCGCAAGGGCGACACCGTGGAGACGCTCACCGACGCACGCGCCTCGGAACTGCTGTCCGAGCGGCGGGCCAAGTCGCCGCCGAAGAAGGCCGCCGCGAAGAAGGCCCCGGCCCGGAAGTCGCCGGCCAAGAAGGCCACCGCGGGGCGCTGACCCGACCGCGGTGGCGCTGCCCCAACGCCTGCGGGTGGGCGGGAGCTGCTCAGGTGTCGGCGGTGTCCAGGCCCTCGACGGTGGGGCGAAGCGCCACGTTCCCGGCCTGCCACCGGTCCGCGAGGGTCGGCCGGAGCGGTCGGGCGAGCTGCGTCATGATGCCGCGTCCACGGAGCTCGACGCTGCGGCCCAGCACCCATCTCGCCGCCTCGGGGGCGTCGGCGTTGCGGATCGCGGCAGCCGATGCCAGGACGTGGCCCTGCTCGGACTTGGCCAGGGTGGTCAGGCGTGCGGCCTCGTTGACCGGATCCCCGATCACGGTGTACTCGAAGCGCTTCGCGTGACCGATGTGCCCGGCGATCACGGTGCCGTAGGAGACCCCGATACCCGCCGACAGCGGGGAGAGTCCGGCGAGCTGACTCTGGAGGGCGCGGGCGGCACGGAGCGCCCGTCCGGCCTCGTTCTCGACCTCGATGGGCGCACCGAACACCGCGAGCAGCGCGTCACCCTGGAATTTGTTGATGTAACCGCCGTTGGTGTCGACGGCCTCCACCGCGATGCGGAAGAACTCGTTGAGCACGGCGACGACCTCGGCCGGCTCGTGGGCGGCGGCGAACTCCGTCGATCCGGTCAGGTCGACGAAGAGCACCGCGACCTGCCGCTCCTGGCCCCCGAGCTCCGTCCCTCGTTCGAGTGCGTGGCGCGCCACGTCCTCGCCGACGTAGCGGCCGAAGAGGTCCTGGATCGCCTCGCGCTCCTGCAGGCCGGTCACCATCTCGTTGAAGCCCTGGCCCAGTCGGCCGATCTCGGAACTGTCGTAGATGGTGACGCGGGCCTCCAGGTCGCCCTTCTTGACCCGACCGACGCCGGCCTGCATCTCGCGGACGGGGTCGGCGATGGAGTCCGAGACCAGGCCCATGCCGATCGCGCCGGCGATCACGGCGACGCTGGCCATCACCGCGAGCGCCACGAGGATGTGCCCGGGGTCGTCGCCGAACAGTCCGACCCACTGCCCGGTGAGGATCAGCAGGATCCCGGCGACGGGGATGACCGTGGTGAGCGCCCAGCCCAGGAAGATCCGTCGACGGACCCCCGGGACATGCCGGTTGGCCGGCACGCCCTGAGCGAGGGCGCGGACGGTGATCGGCCGCATGATCCGCTCGGCCTGGAGGTAGGAGATCAGGCAGGTGGTGGTCCCGCCGAGGATGCTCGTCACGCCCACCACGAGGGCGAGGCGGGGCGAGTGGGCCACGTTGGCGACGACAAAGACGACGGTGCCGATCAGCCACATGGCCCCGGAGATGAGCGCCTGGTGGAAGGGCAGTCGCAGGGCCCGGTTGCGGATCGCTCCGCCGAACTCCTCACCGGACCGGTCGACGCGGAGCACCGGCAGCAGGAGCAGGGTCGACGCGATGACCCCGCCGACGAACGCCAGCACCAGGTAGCCGATGAACAGGTATTGGTTGAGGAACCGGAACTGGTCCAGATCGAGGAAGCGGTCCATCGGGAGGACGAAGCGTAGGAACGCGAAGACGAAGACCGCGCCGATGATGTTGGCCTGCACCATCGTGAGGGCATAGACGGGCCAGGGGGTGGCCCACAGCCACCGGAACAGCCTGACCCAACGCTCCATTGGGTCAAGGGTAGTTCCCGGTGCTCGCCACGGGAACGCAGGTGTGACGTACTGCGGCGATATGGTGGGGCCATGCCAGGGGTGTTCGATCGGTTGGCCGGTCAGGCCGACGTCGTGGCGGAGCTGACCGCCGCGGCGTCGGCCGCGCGTGCGCGGGTACCTGGCCAGGGGTGGGACGAGTCGGACGCGCGGATGGTCCACGCGTGGCTGTTCACCGGTCCGCCGGGGAGCGGCCGGAGCGTCGCCGCCACGTGTTTCGCCGCCGCCTTGCAGTGCGAGCACCCGGAGATCGTGGGCTGCGGCGAGTGCCGGTCCTGCCACACCGTGCTGGCGGGGACCCACGCCGACGTGCATCTGCTGGCTCCGCAGGGGGTCAACATCCTTCTCAAGGACGTCAAGGAGACCATCCACCGCGCCGCCAGCCGCCCCAGCACCGGGCGCTGGCAGATCGTCGTGGTGGAGGAGGCCGATCGGCTCACCGAGCAGTCCGGAAACGCGCTGCTCAAGGTGGTGGAGGAGCCGCCGAGTCGCACGGTCTTCCTACTCTGCTCGCCCACGACCGACCCCATGGACATCATGGTCACCCTGCGGTCCAGGTCCAGGAATGTGGCCCTGCGCCAGCCGGACGCGGCCGCCGTGGAGAGCGCCCTCCTCGCCGGCGGTGGGATCGATCCAGAACGCGCGCGGTGGGCCGCGGCGGTCTCCTCCGGACACATCGGACGCGCCAGGTGGTTGGCCACCGACGAGGCCACCCGCGAGCGTCGGGACGTGGTGTTGGAACTTCCTATGGTCATGCACAACCCTGGCCGGGCATTCCCGCTGGCCGACCGGCTGGTCAGCGCCGCCGAGCAGGAGGCGCTCGCGCGCAACACCCGGAACGACGAGCGAGAGGTGGAGGAGCTGCGCACCGCGATGGGGGTGGGTGGCACCGGGAAGGGGGCGGTCGCGGCGGGTCGCGGCGCCGCGGGTGCGGTGAAGGAGTTGGAGAAGGCGCAGAAGTCGCGGCGGACCCGCTCCACCCGTGACTCGCTGGACCTCGCGTTGGTCGACCTGGCGGGCTTCTACCGGGACGCGCTCATGGCCGGACTCGGGGTCGCGGACGTCGCCCCGGTGCACCCGGACAAGGCCGAGGAGTCGGCGCGCCTCGGGGGGCACTATTCGCCGGCGTCCGTGTTGGCGGCCATCGAGGCGATTCAGGAGTGTCGCGCGGCCATCGAGGTCAACGTGAAACCGAAGTTCGCCGTGTCAGCGATGGTGGGGGCCATCCGGGAGGCGCTGGGGTGACGCGACGGGTGCGCCGACAGGGCCGGGGGGCAGTACGCGTGTGTACCGGGCGTTTTTCGACCGCGCGGGTCGGTCGTATATAGTTGCGGCGCCCCACAAGGGCTCGCCGCGTTAGCTCAGTCGGTAGAGCATTTCACTCGTAATGAAAAGGTCGTCGGTTCGATTCCGACACGCGGCTCAGATAGAAGAACGCCCCTGATCTCGGGAAACCGGGGTCGGGGGCGTTCTGTGTGGGGAGTGCGTCGTGTGCCCGAGTCGGATGCTTGATTCGCTGCGCTGGGTCCCTCGGGACCTTTCACGGGCCTCTCCCCGACGTGCTCAGCCACGCAGTTCCTCGGCGGCGTGGCGGATGAACCACCCCTCCCACTGCTGCGGAGTCCACCCCCGTTCTCGCGTCAGTCTCAACCACACCGACCTGCTCGTGAGCATCCACAGCGCGTCGACGACCGCATCGTCGGGAGGGGATCCGAGGATGAGGCCGGAGGCCCACCGCACTTCGTCCCACCGGGTGCGTTCTCTTTCCGTCAGTCGCACGGCGGCGACGTCATCGACGACCGCGGCCTCGTCGAGTACGTGCTGGATGGTGGCCGATCGCTCGTGAGCCCCGCGTAGCCAGCTCGCGCCGGCGGCGAGCCGGTCCCCGATAGACCCCTCGCCCATCTTGATGTAGTCGGGCAATTCGCGGACAGGCGAGTCCGCACCGTCGGACAACGCCAGGTCTATGCACGCGTCGAGCAGCGTGAGTTTGCCGTCGAACTGCTGGTAGACGGTCTGCCGGGAGAGTCCGGCGGCGGAGGCGACGTCGGACATCGTCGTCGTCACCCATCCCCGCTCGACGAACATCCTCCGCGCCACGTCCACCACCACTGCCCGGTTGAGGCGAGCACGCTCCGCACGGAGGTCCGAAGAGTAGGTCCTGGCCATGAACCGAGTCTAGACAGAATTGATTTTACAGAGTGTAATGTCAATTATGGATTCGGGATTCGTTGAGACGCGGCTCGGGCGACTGCACGTCGACGTGGTCGGAGAGGGTCCGCCTCTCGTGTTGTGGCACAGCATGTTCGTCGACTCGGCCAGTTGGAACAGACTGGTTCCGCTGCTGAAGGGCGCCCACCGCCTCCACCTGATCGACGCGCCGTCCTGCGGGAGGAGCGACCCGTTGACCGAGGCGACGACCATCTCCGCGTGCGCGGACGCCGCGATCGAGGTGCTGGAGCACATCCGCTCGTCGTCAGGGCAGGCCGGGATCGACTGGCTGGGCAACGCGTGGGGTGGCCACGTCGGCCTGGAGGTGGCTGCGCGCAGGCCCGACCTCATCCGCAGTCTGGTCGCCGTCAGCGCACCGACTCATCCGATCGATCGAGCTCTCCGCCGCAAGGTCCGGATGCTGGTCCCGCTCTATCGGCTGATCGGCCCCCACGGACCGGTGAGGTCCGCCATCGAGGAGACCCTCTTCACGGATCGCACCCGTGCACACGACCGTGAGGCCGTCGGCCTCCTGCGCGACTCGCTCGACCGGGCGGGGCGTACGGCGACGATCAGAGCGATCGAGACCGCGATCCTCAACCGCACCGACCTGCGCCGCGCGGCTCTCGCGGTGACCTGCCCGGTTCTGTTCGTCACCACCGACGACCGCGGCGAGTGGACGCCGGAGCAGGCCCGCGCGGTCGCCACCGACATGGTCGACGCACGTGAGAGCACGGTCCGCGGAGCACGGGTGATACCCGCGCTGGAGCAGCCCGAGGCGACATCCCGGGTACTGAGCGAGTTCTGGGCGGGGCTGATGCGCCGCTGATCCTCATCAGTGGAGTGGAGCAGCCCGGGGCGACGACGGCGAGGTCGCGCCGTTGCGGAAGTGTGCGGCATCGGGGCATTGGTGGTGACGCGGCCACCCGCTTGGCTACCGTTGGGCTGCGACCCCCTCTACAGGAAGTGCCCATGACCTCTCAGCCCCTGATAGTCGAGCGAGCCGACCACATCGAGACGTGGACGCTCAACCTGCCGGAATCCCGCAACGCCATCTCCGACCCGGCGATCGTCGACGCACTGTGCGCCCGGGTGGCGGAGGTCAATGCTGATCACGAGGTCAGGGCCGTGGTCCTCACCGGCGCGGGGTCGGCGTTCTCCGCCGGCGGCAACGTCAAGGACATGGTCGACAGGGCCGGGATGTTCGGTGGCAGTCCCTACGAGCTCCGCGACGGTTACCGCTCCGGTATCCAGCGGATCCCGCGGGCGCTGTACCACTGCGAGGTGCCGGTGATCGCGGCGGTGAACGGTCCGGCCGTCGGTGCGGGGTGCGACCTGGCGGTGATGTGCGATCTGCGGGTGGCCTCGACGACGGCGTGGTTCGCGGAGAGCTTCGTGCAGCTCGGGATCATCCCGGGCGACGGCGGCGCGTGGCTGCTGACCAAGGCGATCGGCCCGGCTCGAGCGGCGGAGATGGCGCTCACCGGTGACCGGGTCAAGGCCGAGCAGGCCGCGGCGTGGGGCCTGGTCAACGAGGTCGTGGAGCCCGAGGAGCTGCTCCCGGCAGCCCGGGCACTGGCCGGCCGGGTGGCCAAGAACCCGCCGCACGCGGTCCGGATGGCCAAGCGTCTGCTCCGCGAGTCCCAGCACCAGTCACTCGAGTCACTGCTCGAGCTCTCGGCGGCGATGCAGGCACTCGCACACCACACCGCCGACCACCGCGAGGCGCTCACCGCGTTCGGGGAGAAGCGCGCGGGGGAGTACGAGGGGCGCTGACCCGGTGACTCGCTGAGCTGACCCGCTGACCCATTGACCGCTGCCCGGCTGAACCGCCGTCACGACCACCGCCAGGCCTGCCCCAAGGAGCACCGATGACGTCTGCACTCGTCCCACCGACCACTCTGGCTTCGGCGGGGATGGATGCGCTGCGGGCTGAGGTCCGGGCGTTCCTGTCGGCGGAGATCGCCGCCGGGCGGCTGACGCCGTGGATCGACACGTGGCTGACCCGGTGGGATGAGGACTTCACCCGTAGGCTCGCCGAGCAGGGGTGGGTGGGGATGACGGTCCCGACCGAGTACGGCGGGCGGGGGCGCACGCACCTGGAGCGCTTTGTCGTCACCGAGGAACTCCTCGCGGTCGGGGCGCCCGTCGCCGCGCAGTGGGTCGCGGACCGGCAGATCGCCCCCTCGCTGCTGCGGTACGGGACCGAGGAGCAGAAGCGCGAGTTCCTGCCGCGGATCGCCGCGGGGGAGTGCTGTTTCGGTATCGGTATGAGCGAGCCGGATTCCGGGTCGGACCTGGCCAGCGTGCGGACGAAGGGCGTCCGGGTCGACGGGGGCTGGGAGATCACCGGCACGAAGGTGTGGACCTCCGGGGCCCAGCACGCGGAGGCGTTCATCGCACTGGCCCGCACCGAACCGCTGGACACCTCGGACCGTCACGCGGGGCTGAGCCAGTTCATCGTCGACCTGCGTGGCGAGGGTGTGACCATCCGCCCGATCGTGTCTCTGTCGGGTGACCAACATTTCAACGAGGTGGTACTCGACGAGGTGTTCGTCCCGGATTCCCGCGTGTTCGGCACCCTGGGCGAGGGGTGGGATCAGGTCAACTCCGAGTTGGCCTTCGAGCGCAGCGGGCCCGAACGGTTCCTGTCGTCCTTCCGCCTGCTCGCCGCCGAGATCGGGGCCGTCTGCGAGGGGCGGTTGCCCGCCCGCACGGATCTGGGCCGCTCGGTCGCGAGAATGGCGGGCCTGCACGCCCTGAGTCAGAACATCGCCGGGGCCCTGCAGCGCGGCGAGCCGGCGGACAACGCCGCAGCGCTGGTCAAACTCCTGGGCACCACCACCGAGGGCGACATCGTCGATGAGGTCTCGGCCCGGCTCGGTGACGAATTCACACCCGGTGACGCAGGCGGGGCTCCGGCCGCGTCCGAACTCACCGATCTCCTGCGTGCCGGACTGCACCAGCGGCCCGGCTTCACCCTGCGGGGCGGGACCAACGAGATTCTGCGCGGCGTGATCGCGCGGGGACTGGGGATGCGATGAACGCCGGGACCGGGCATGCGATGAACGCGGGGGCGGGGGACGCGAAGCCGACGGACACCGGGACCCGCGAAGGCGGCGAGAGCGTCGGTCTCGAGATCGACCAGGACCTCGAGTCGATGATGGCCGACGTGCTGGCGCAGTTCTCCGGCCCCACCGCCCGGCCCGACGCGACGATCGTGTGGCAGGCCCTCTCGGAGGTGGGGATCGGCCGACTCACGGCCCCCGAGGACACCGGGGGCAGCGGCGCGGGGTGGGCCGAGGCCGCCACCTTGGTGCGCTTGTCCGCCGCCGCCGGGGTCGCGGTCCCGTATGCGGAGACGGACCTGGTCGCAGGGCCCCTGCGCCGCGCGGCGGGCCTGGACGACTCGGCCACCGGAACGGCGACCCTGGCCGTTCTCGGGCCCGATGGTCGCGCGCGTCGTGTGGCCTGGGCCGGGGCGACCGACACCGTCCTTCTCGTGCGCAGGTCCGCAGCAGCCGACGATGCCGTGCCGCGGTACGAGGTCGCGGACATCGACACCGGCCACGTGGAGATCACGGCCGGCGACGGTGTCTCCGCCGTGCCGCTCGGGGACGTCGTCCCGCCCGAGGGCGCGGGGTGGACCGAGGTCGAGTCGGCCGCCGTGGAGGCGGCGGTGCTGCGCGGCGCGCTCGCTCGGGCGGTGCAGTGCGTGGGGGCCCTGGAGGGGATGCTGGAGTCGGCGATCGCCCACTCGACCGACCGCACCCAGTTCGGTCGGGCACTGGCCAGGTTCCAGTCCGTGCAGAACCTGGTGGTGGACATCGCCGCCGAGACCGTCCTGGCCCGCGCCGCGGTCGACCAGGCCGTCGCCGACGCCATGGCCACCGACCTCACCGGGCCGCTGTCGGGTTTCCGGGTGGCCGTGGCCCGCAGTGTGGCCTCTCAGGCCGTCGCGGTCGCCGTCCGCAACGCCCACCAGGTCCACGGGGCCATCGGCACCACGTACGAACACACCCTGCACCGCCTCACGCTGCCCGCTCTGCAGTGGCGCGGTGAATTCGGATCGGCGGCCTTCTGGGAATCCCTGCTCACGGACGCCGCGGTCGCCGGAGGGATGGACGGCGCATGGCCCATGGTCGTCCAGGGCGCGGCCGTCGAGGGCGCCGCCGCCACGTGGCTCGACCTGGTCACCCTCGGCAGGGTCGGTGGCGACGGTGGGGGCCCCGGCCGTGCACCGGGAGACTGAGCCCGTGACCGAGCCGCACCCGACCGAGCCGCACCCGAACGAGCCGCACCCGACCGAGTCACCACAGGCCGAGCCACCACGGACCGGTGCCCTCACCGACATCCGCGTCGTGGATCTGGCCCGGGTCCTCGCCGGACCGCTGTGCGGTCAGATGCTGGCCGACCACGGCGCGGACGTGATCAAGGTCGAACCGCCGGGCGGGGACGAGACCCGTGGCTGGGGGCCACCGTTCGTGCGGGATGACCACAGCGCGTACTTCGACGGGCTCAACCGGAACAAACGGCACATCAGCCTGGACCTGCGCAGTGACAAGGGGCGGGAGGTCCTGGAGAAGCTGCTCGACGACGCCGACGTGCTCATCGAGAACTTCAAGGCCGGCACCCTGGAGAAGTGGGGATTCGGTGACGGCGAGCTCGCCGAGCGCTTCCCACGACTGGTCCACTGCCGCATCACCGGCTACGGGGTCGACGGACCGCTCGGAGGCGCACCCGGGTACGACGCGGTCCTCCAGGGACTCTCGGGGCTGATGAGCATCAACGGCGAGCCCGACGGGGCGGCAATGCGGATCGGGATCCCGCTGGTGGACATCGTCACCAGCCTCAACGCGATGAGTGGCATCCTCATGGCGCTGCACGTGCGGACCACGACCGGGCGCGGCCAGCTCGTCGATCTGGCCCTGCTCGACAACGCGGTGTCGATCCTGCACCCGCACGCCGGCACGTGGTTCGCCACGGGCGAGGCCCCGGTGCGCACCGGGGTGGCGCACCCGACCATCTGTCCGTACGAGACCTTCACCTGCTCCGACGGACCGTTCTTCATCGGCGCCGGAAACGATCGTCAGTTCCGGGCGCTGGCGGAGGCGTTGGACGCGCCCGCACTGGTCGACGACCCCCGCTTCCTCACGAACCCGGACCGTCTGGCCCACTCGGAGGAGCTGCGCGCGATCCTCGGGGGTCTCGTCGCAGGTCTCCGTCGTGACGACCTGACGGATCGACTCCGCGCGGTCGGGGTGCCCTCCGGGGCGGTGAACCACGTGGGTGAGGCGTTGTCCATGCCCCAGGTGCTGCATCGCGAGATGGTCGTCGAGCGCGACGGGTACCGCGGTGTCGGAATCCCGATCAAGCTGTCCGACACCCCGGGATCCGTGCGGTTCGGTCCCCGACCCCACGGTGCGGACACCGAGTCCGTGCTGTCGGAACTGGGGGTCGATCGGACCGCGCCCACCGAGCCCGGCGGACGCTGACCGGCGGGACACAATCTCGGTACGCTGGTGAAGTAGTACCGAGAAAGGTCGATCCGTGGAATTCCTCCTCATCGCCGCAGTGATCGCCGTTGCTGTCGCCGTGGTCTCCCGCAGCCAGAACAAGGGCCAGACCCAGCTGGAAATGCAGCACAACCGCCATATCGAGGACTATCGCGCCGAGGCCGCGCGCTGGGTCGAACGGCTCGGCGGTCAGGTGTTCAACCTCGACGGCACCGACGAGGCGTCCAAGCAGGCGATGGCGGACGCCTCCGAGCGCTACACCGCGGCCGTGACGGAGCTGGAGAACGCGCGCACGCCTGTCCAGACAGAGCTCGCGAAGGACACCGCCCTTGAGGGTCTCTACTACGTGCGGGCCGCGCGTTCGGCGATGGGGCTGGACCCCGGTCCGGAGCTGCCCACGACCGAAGGACAGCAACGTGCCGGCCGGGTGACCGAGGACCGGACCGTCGAGGTCGAGGGCCGCACGATGACCGCGGCGACCGAGCCCAGTGACAAGACCCCGCACTACTACCCGGGCGGTGTGGTGGCCGGCCGACCGGTGCCCGCCGGGTGGTACTCGGAGCCGTGGTGGGCCTCCGCCCTGGCCACGGGCATGTGGATGATGGGCTCGATGATGATGTTCAACATGATGTTCGCCGGCATGGCGGGCGTCGGCTACTCCGGCGAAGACTTCGCAGCCGGGGTCGGCGAGGGGGGCGCGGACGTCAGCGACATGGGCGGCGGCGACGTGGGTGGCGGCGAGGGCGGCGACGGCTTCTTCGACGGCGGGCTCATGGGCGGGGACGGCGGCGGCGGCGACGGCGGCGGGTTCTTCGACGGCGGCCTGTTCGGCGGCGACGGCGGAGGCGGCGGTGGCTTCTTCGACGGTGGCCTCTTCGACTTCTGAGCTCAACCGCAGCCGGCCAGGACCCGCTCCATCGCCTCGTGCTCGGCCGGGGTCACCCAGAGTCCGTAGCGCTCCTTGACCAGGATCTGCCGCGAGATCAGGGGACAGCGGAACTCCCGTCGCGGGGGCAGCCAGGTGGCCGCGTCACCGTCGCTCTTGCTCTGGTTGGCGTGACCCGCCACCGCCAACAGGTTGAGCGGATCGTTGGCGAAGTCGCGCCGCTGGTCAGGGGTGAGCTGCTGGGCGCCCTTCTGCCACGCGTCCGAGAGGGCCACCACGTGGTCGATCTGCACCGCCGACGAGGTGTCCTGACCCCGCACGAACTCGATCCGCTCCCCGGTATACGGCCCGTACAGCACCCCGGTGAGCACCACACAGTCCCGGGTCCCCGGTCGCACCGTGATGTCCTGCAGGTCGCGACGCAGGATGTCGTTGCGCGTGTCGCACCCGTTGCGTCCGAACTCCACCGAGACGTCGTCGGACCACGCCTGTCCGAACAGGTCACGGTCGTATCCCGTCTTGGGCGCGCGTCCCTTGATCTCCAGCTGGGGTAGGGCCACCCGTGCGGCCGCGACCATGGGATCACCCGACGGGACGGCCTCGGTCGACGCCGGCTCGGGAGGCGCGGGTTCGGGGACGGGCGGGGCTGCCGGATCCGACATCGGGGGAGGGGGCGGTGGCGCGAGCGACGACGACGAGACGGGCATCCCGACTCCGCCGCCCATCTCCTGCTCGACATCCGCGCACCGGCCCAACCCCGCCAAGACGAGGACCGCCAACACCGAGACCACTGTGACGCGAGTGGTTCGAGTTGATCGAGTTCCCCGAGTTCTTCGTGCGTTCGAAGTGGCTCGGGAGGTCCGTGATGCCATGCACGCACCCTAGCGACACCGTCCGACACCGCGACCCCCCGTCCGGTTACGCTGGCGCCGATGCCGTCCGACGCCGACACCCAGCCGAGAGCCCACGACCCGGTGAACTCCGGGCCGCAGCGGCGGGATCCCGGCGAGGCGGCCCGCACGGCGCCCCGCGTGGTGGCGGCGTGCGTGGTGATCATCGTGGTCTTCACGGCGCTCCGGACCTGGGTGGCGGCCGCGGGCTGGTTCTACTGGGACGACCTGATCCTGCACGGCAGGGCCGCCGCGCACCGGCTCCCGGACCCGGGGCTGCTGCTCTCCGACCACGACGGCCACCTGATGCCCGGAGGGATGGCGCTGGCGTGGGTCGCGGCCCACACGGCCCCGCTCGACTTCCGTGTCCCGCTGGTGCAGATCGCGGCACTGCAACTCCTCGCCGGCGCGGCGCTCGCCCGGATGGTGTGGGTGCTGCTGCGGGGGCGGCCGGTGCTGCTGGTCCCGCTCGCCGCGACGCTCGCGATCCCCCTCGGTCTGCCGGCCGCCACCTGGTGGGCGGCCGCTCTCAACGCGCTGCCGCTCACCGCGGCGATGGCGTGGTCGGTGGCCTCGACGATCCGGCTGGCCGAGACGGGACGCCGACGGCACGCGGTGGGCGCGGTCCTGGCCACCGCGGTCGGCCTGCTGTTCGTGGAGAAGGCCGTCCTCGTTCCGGTGGTCGCGGCCGCCGTCCTGGCGGGCTGGTGGTGGGTCGGCCGGAGTGGGTCGGTGACCCCGGTTGTCATCTGGCGGCGGACGCGGATGGCCTGGGCTGCCCAGGGGGCCGTGCTCGTGGTGTGGGCGACGGTGTTCCTCGTCGTCGTCGGTCGTCTCGGTGGTCGGGGGTCGTTCGGTGAGGTCGAGGGCACGCGCCCGGGGTTCCCGGACCTCGTCGACCACACCTACAGACTGGCCGTCATCCCGACGTTGGGAGGTGGCCCGTGGCGGTGGGACCGGTGGCACCCGGGGCCGCCGATGGCGGACCCGCCGGTCGCCGCCGTGCTCCTCGGTGTCCTCGCGTGTGCCGGGGTGCTGGCGTGGTCTCTCGCCACCCGTCGGCGCACCGGGGCGCTCTGGGCGGTGGTCGCGCTGTACCCGCTGCTCTCCGTGGTGCTGGTCGCCGTGGGGAGGGCAGGCCCGGACACCGCGGCGGAGATCGTCCAGACCCTCCGGTATCACGCCGAGTTCCCGCTGGTCCTGGGCGCCGCCGCGGCACTGGCGCTGTCGGCGCCACGACGGGATACCTCCGCGACCGGACGCAGGATGGTGTCGGCGGGCGTGGTGGCGCTCATCGTGCTGCTCGCCTCGTCGGTGGCCTCGACTCTCACCTACCGGACGACGTGGGCCGAACAACCCTCCCGCGACTACGCCCTCCCGCTGCTCGAGACCCTGCGTGAGCGGAGCGCCCCGCTGCTCGACCAGGATCTCCCGCTCGAGGTCCTCCTCCCGGTCACCGCACCGTCACACCGGCTCTCGTCGTTGCTCGCGGGTGTACCCGGGATCCCACCGGTGGCCGGGTGGACCACTGATCCGGTCCTGATCGACGCCCTCGGCACCCTTCATCCGGCCGAGGTCGCGGCGCTCCGGACGATCCCCCAGGGGCCCGAGCCCGACTGCGGCTACCGGGTCTCCGGGGGCGGTGCCCGGATCCCGCTCGACGGCCCCCTGATCGACCGGGACTGGCTCGTCCAGCTCAATCTCTTCGCCGACGCGGACGGCGAGGTGGACGTCCGCCTCGACCAGGGCGCCGAGGTGACGGTGCCGGTGTCGGCGGGCCTGGGAACGGTCGTCGTCAGGGTCGAGGGAGGGGGAACGGGGCTGACCGTCTCCCCACGCGAAGGAGTCTCGGAGCTGTGCATCGGCAGCGGACCGGTCGGAGTCCTCGTCCCGCGCTGAGGGCCGCGGAGCGGGTGGACCATAATGGTCGGATCGGATGAGTACGACAGGGACGGAGGCGGGTCATCGACATCGCGATGGTCATGCTGACCCTCATCGCACTCCTCGTGGTCCCCGGGCTGATCGTGGGACTGGCCGCACGGCTCCCGCTCCGGCTGGCGGTGGGCACGTCGATCCCCGTGTCCGCGGGGATCGTCACGATCGCCACCTATGCGTACGGCCGGTCGGGTGTGCCGTGGTCGCTGGGCGCGTACGCGGTCGCCACGGCGGTCACCGCGGTGATCGTCGGGCTGGTGGGGTTGCTCATCTCCGGATCGCTGTGGTTCTGGCGTCGCCGTCGCGGGCGGGTGGGGGAGAGCCCGCGCGCCCGCCGCTCGTGGTGGTGGCTGCTGCCGGCCGCATCGATCCCGGTGAGCGCGTGGCTGATCGGGCAGATGATCCTCACCGAGCTCTCGGCCACCCCGGGCGGCACCGGCAACGTCTTCCAGGGCTGGGATGCCCACTGGCACGCCAACTACATCCGGTTCATCCACGACACGGGCCTGGCGTCCCCCGACCAGGCGGGCGAGCTGCGGTTCCCGGAGAACGGGGCCACCCTCTACTACCCGAGCACCTGGCACGCGGTCGCCGCCCTGGTCATGGGGCTACGCGGCATCGGGGCGGTCGAGACCTACAACCTGGTGCAGATCGGCGCCATGGCGATCGCGTTCCCGCTCGGTGTGGCCGCGCTCGCCTGGCTCATCACCCACCGGCGTTTCTCCCGACCGGCCGCCGCCACGTCGGCCGCGGTCGCGGCCCTGGCCACCCCGCTCTTCCCCGGGTTGCCGTTCGTCGAGGTCATGGTGGCCGCGACCCCCTCCGGCGTGGCGAGCGGGCTGGCGGGCCTGGTGGCCGCGGTCGTGGTGGCCGCGCTGGCCGACCGACGTCTCGTGCCCGCCGCCGCCCTCGGCCTGGTCGGCGTCGGGGGCATCCACCCGTCGGCCATGGTGACCGCCGCGGTGTTCGTGCTGTTCTGGTGGTTGTTCGAGGGTCTGTGGCGCCCGGTCCGGGGCCGGCTGCGGGACTTCGTCGTCCTGGCCGGGATCGGCCTGGCGGGTGTGCTCACGCTGCTGCCCCAGGTCCTCACCGTCTCCGAGGACGCGGACGAGATCTCGGCGTTCGAGTTCGAGATCAACGCCGACCGGGCGGCCGTCTGGGGTCGGGCCCTGGCGCTCCAGGTGCGGCACGTGCAGGACTGGGGAGTGCGCTGGGTGTTGCTGGCCCTCGCGGTGCTGGGGGTGATCGTCATGCTCCGCCGCCTCGTGCTGTGGCCGCTCCTGCTCTGGGGCGGGGTGCTCGTGGTGTGCGTCAACTCCATGAGCACGTTCGGCAACTGGACCGGCGGCGCCCTCCGCGGGATCGGGAGCATCTACTACAACGACCCGCGCCGGATCGGGGTGCTCCTTGCGGTCCTCGTGGCGGCCGCCGTCGGCGTGGGCGTGGGGGTGACCGTCCAGGCCCTGGCGGGGTGGACGGCCCGGTTGATCGACCCGATCACCGACCCGCGGGGGACCGGTGCGGCGGGCCTGCGGGTCGCGGTAGCGCTGGGCGCGCTGGTGGCCACCGGGTCGTGGGTGGTCCAGGCCTCGCCCGAGTACGCCGCGGCGGCGGGCGCGAACCAACGGGCGGGCCGGATGGTCGACAGTCACGATCTGCGGGCCTTCGAATGGCTCTCCGAGCAGCCGCAGGCGTACTCGGGACTCATCTACACCAACCCGGACGAGGGGTCGGGGTGGATGTACGCCACCGACGGTCTGCCCTCGACCGCACGCCACTACCTCCAGTCGGGGCCAACCGCCCCGCTCACCCACTTCCTGCTGCGCTCCATGGACCGGGCGGGGACCGACCCGCGTGTCGACGACGCGCTCGACGAACTCGGCGTGACCTACGTGTACGTCAGCCCCCCGAACTACTGGGGATTCCAGAAGCCCAATGAGAACCTGCTCCGGCTCGACCAGACCCCCGGCCTGGTCAAGGTTTACTCGGACTCCCAGGTGCGGATCTTCGCCGTCCGCGCCGCCTTCACCGAGGCCGAGCTGGAGCGGATCCGGTCCGACTCGCCGTTCCCGCCCGAGAAGCGGACCCCGCTGACCCGCGCCACCGCGCTGTACGGCCGGGAGTGAGCGACCCGACCCGGGACGGGTCGTATCCTGGGGGCTGTCGTCCGACAGGGCGTCGCGGCGGGATCGCCGCGCATCGGGAGGGGATCTCCAATGAGGGCACTCGTGACGGGTGGGGCCGGGTTCATCGGGTCGACGCTGGTGGACCGCCTGCTGTCCGAGGGACACGAGGTGACGGTCGTGGACGACCTGTCACGGGGCCGGCTGGAGAACCTCACGAGCGCCCGCGAGGCCGGTTCGCGGTTCACCTTCCGTCAGCTGGGCCTGACCGACCCCGTGATCGGGGACCTGATGGCGGACCTCGCCCCGGAGGTCGTGTTCCACCTGGCCGCGCAGATCGACGTCCGCCTGTCGGTGGAGGACCCGGTCCGCGACGCCGAGGTCAACGTGGTGGGCACCGTCCGGCTTGCCGAGGCCGCCCGACGGGCAGGGGTGCGGCGGATCGTCTTCACCTCCTCGGGGGGATCGATCTACGGACCCGTCACCGAGCTGCCGGTGGCCGAGTCACGGCCGGTGGACCCGATGAGCCCGTACGCGGCGGGCAAGGTCGCGGGCGAGGTCTACCTCGAGATGTTCGCCAAGCTCTACGGCATCGAGTGGGCGGGCGTCGCCCCGGCCAACGTGTACGGACCACGCCAGGACCCGCACGGTGAGGCCGGGGTGGTGGCGATCTTCGCCCAGCGACTGCTCGCGGGGGATCCGACCCGGGTCTTCGGGGACGGGGGCAACACCCGGGACTACGTGTTCGTCGACGACGTGGTCGACGCCTTCGTCCGTGCCGCGACCGTTCCGGCCGCCGCCGGGTTGCGCTTCAACGTGGGCACCGGCGTCGAGACCAGCGATCGCGAGCTGCACACGCTGGTGGCCGCGGCCGCGGGATCGGGGGACGACCCCGAGTACGCCCCCGCCCGACTCGGTGACGTCGCGCGGTCCGCGCTGGACGCCGGTCGCGCCGCCGAGGTGCTCGGCTGGACGCCGCGGGTGACGATCACCGAGGGCGTCGCCCGCACCGTGGACTATTTCAGGGCGTGAGCCCGGGCCCCTCGGCCGCCGCGCCGGTCGCGGTCTCGGCCGCGGGCGCCTGCCGCGCCGCGTCCGGCTGCGGAACGACGGGCTGCGGCAGGAACGGGCGGACCAGGTCGATGAGCCCCGGTAGGACTCCTCCCGGCGCGGGGGCGGGTTCGACCGGTTGGGTGATCTCCTGTTCCGAGGGCTCCCCGGTGGCGTCCCCGGTGGTCGTGTCGGTGGCGCCGCCTGCGGTGGCGGGGGTCGCCTGCGCGGCGACGGGGGTCGGCGCGGGCGCCTGACCGACCGGTCGCGGGGCGACCGCCACTGAAGTGGCGGACCGCGGCGCGGGGGCCGGGGTCCGCTCGACCGCCACCGTCGACGGCCCGGTCTCGGTCCCGGCCCCGGCCCCGGCGCCCACCGCGGGCTCGGGGTTCTCGGCGGGGGACCCGGTGGAGGTCTCGGTCGGCTCGGGAGTTCCGCTCCCGGCGTCCGGGTCGGAGGTGGTCGCGGCGACGGGCTCCGGTGAGGCCAAGGCGGTCTGGGCGGAGGTGACCTGCTCGCGTGCCCGCTCGACCGCCTGTGCGCTGCGGTGCGAGTCGTACCAGAGCCCTGTCGAGATCAGGCCGACGGAGACCACGCCGAGCGCACCCATCCCCAGAGCGGTGGCAGAGGGGCGGGAGAACCTGGTGTCGAGCGGAGCCATGGGCCCCAGTATCAGGCACCCCCGGTGTCGGCGACAACCCCGCGCTTCGCCGCGCGTGTCGAGAGCGGAACCGGGACAAGGCGTTCCGGTGCCTCCCAGACGACCTCCGCGTCGCCGTACGGGTCGTCGGCCCGTCGGAGCCACAACCCGGTGACGTGACGCCACACGGTGGGCAGGACCCGACCGTCGTCGCCCGGTCGGACACCCGTGTGCCGCGCACGGATCCCGCGGTCGCGCCAGAGCGGGACCAGGCCGCCGAGCATCACGCCGAGCATGGCGTCGAACGCGCCGCAGCCCCGGTCGAACACCCCGCCGTGTCCTCGCGTGCCGTAGACGGGGGTGCCGTCGGCGAAGTACCCGGTGTCGAGGCGGGTGGCGCTGTCGGCCAGGTCGGAGGTGGACCACCTCCACCGCAGGCCGGACCTGATCTGCAGCAGCTCGACCGGGTCCCCGGGGGCGGTGAACGAGAACCTGCGCACCGGGCCGGGGGACCGCCAGTCGGCCGGCCCGGACACGCCCACCCCGAGGTCCGGGGACTCGGCGTAGATCACCCGGTCGGCGCGCAGGCCCAGCCGCTCGGCGGTCCCGACGATGCGCCCGCCGTAGGAGTGGCCCACCACGGTCAGCGCGGCGCCCGGGCACTCGATCTCGATCACCCGGTCCACCTCCAGGCAGAACCGGACCAGGCGGGGCGCCATCGCCTCGGCGTAGCGCGGGTCACCGGCGTCGGCCATGATGTCCTGCGGGAACTCGCCGTCCAGGAACGCCACCACGGCCAGCCGGCCACCGCCGGCCTCGACCAGGTCCACGGCGACGTCGGTGTTGACGTGCGACATGTCGAGATTGGTGCCCGTGCCGGGAACGTAGACCGCGACCGCCTCGGTGTGCGGACCGAGGTCCCCCACCACCTCGATCATCCGCCCGCCCCGGAGCGGGGAGAACCCCACGAACGACCGACGACGACGAGGTGCCCGTCGAGCCATGGTCTCCAGTCGCCCGATCCGCGGGCTCCACGGTGTCCCGGCCAGCTGTTCGCGGTGCAGCGCACGGCGCACCAGGACGGAGTTCGCGCGCGCACGCACCGCCCACGGCACGCCGTAGGTCCCGCCGACGGCGTCGGGCTCGGTCAGCGCGAGCAGGCGCCGGTCGGCTGTGCTCATGTGCTCGATGCTGGAGTACACCTGATCCGGCGTGGCCCCCGCCCAGGCCGCGACGGTGGCCCGGGTGTCGAGGGTCCCGGAACCGGACTTCTCCGCGACACCCACCTCGCCCGCGGCGCCCGCCACCCCGGCGACGCCCGTCCCGGCCATCCGGGACAGGTCGTTGAGTGCGTTGTCGACGGCCCGGTCCAGCGAGGCACGCAGGCGGTCCCGCTCCTCGACGGGCACCGGGTCCGGGCCGTCGAGGTCGTCCCAGATGTCCTCGGCGAGCTCGACGAGCCTGTAGACACCCGCCAGGAGTTCGTCCACTCCTCTGACCTCGCCGTCGACCGCCTCGGCCAGGGCGGTCAGGGCGGGCGAGCGGGTGGGGGACGACGCGAGCGCGTCCCGCGCCGTGGTGAGGGCGTCACGCGCCGCCACCAGCCGGGCCGCCAGCTCGAGAAGCGACCGCACCTGCCCGGGCGGCGGGTTCTCCGGCCGGGCTCCGGTCACCTGGGTCGCCGCGCCTCTTGGGTCTCGGCCAGTTCCCGGACGGCCCGCGCGGCCGCGGCGTCGGATGTCGTGCCGTCCGCCAGTGACCGGGCGATCTCGTGCAGTCGGGTGACCCTGGCGAGGGCGGGGGCCAGGAGGTCGCTCACCTCGTCGTCGTCGAGCCGGGTTCTCGCCACCTCGAGCCGGCGCGCGAGCCGGCCCGCCTCGGCGCGAACCTCCGAGCCCTGAACTTCCGAGCCACGTACCTCCGAGCCACGTACCTCCGAGCCACATACCTCCGCGCGGGGGGTCGACCGCCCGGTCACCGTCGCGGGCGGTCGTCGTCGTCCGCGGCGGGCATCACCGCGGTCGCGTGGGGCTCGTCCTCCGGCCGCACCGCGTTCTGCAGCGCGATGGACCGGGCCAGCCTGGCGTAGCGCAGTTCCTGCTCGCGGAAGCGCACGTACGTGGAGACGGTGACGAAGGCGAAGCCCATGACCAGTGCGTACAGCACCAGGTCCGTGCCGCGCTGCACGCCCAGCGCGTTGGCCACCACGGTGAGATCGTCCGGGCGCATCACGGCATAGACCATGAACACCACAAACAACACGAAGCCGATCTTGACCCCGGCCTTGGCCCGCGCCTTGCGCCGGTTGGCCAGGAAGAACGCCACCAGCGCGGCGCCGGCGAGCAGCAGCAGTGCCTTGATCATCGCGGCAACCTCTTTCCCACGAAGCCGTCGGAGAGGATGTTGATCCCGTTGAGCAGCGACTGCCCCTTCGACATGGAGTACTCGGTGTAGAGGATGTCGACGGGCTGCTCGGCCACGCGCCACCCACGGCTGTCCATCAGTTCCACGAACTCGCTGGCGTGACTCATGCCGTTCATGCGCAGGTTGAGGTCGTCGGCGACGCGCCGGTTGAACACCCGCAGTCCGTTGTGGGCGTCCGTCAGGCCGAGCCTGCGGGTGCGTGGGCTGAGCATGACGACGGTCTTGAGGACGATCCGCTTGATCAGCGGCACCTGGTCGCCCTCGCGGCGTGGGCGACCGAATCGGGTCCCCACCACGATGTCCACGGGCTCACTGCGCAGCCGCTCGACCATCGCGAGGACGTCCTTGACCTGGTGTTGGCCGTCGGCGTCGAAGGTGACGAAGTAGCGGGCGCCGGGTTGCGCGCGGGCGTACTCGACACCGGTCTGGATGGCGGCCCCCTGCCCGAGGTTGACCGGGTGCCTGACCAGGTGTGCGCCCGCACGGTGGATCGCCGCCGCGGAGTCGTCGGTCGAGCCGTCGTCCACGGCCACGATGTTGGGGAACGTCTTGCGTGCGGTGCCGAGGACGTCCTCGATCACGGTGCCCTCGTTGAAGCAGGGGACGACCAGCCAGACGTCACGGTTGCCTACGGGGCCGCCCCCGGCCGTACCGGAGGGTCCTGGGAGTCGCTCACTGTCACTGCTCATCGCCGGTCGATACTATGCGATCGAACGGAAAACCCTGTGACGAGAAGGACGGCGGTTCCCCGATGGCCATCGATGTGATGCTCCCCTACTACGGGGATGTCGGCCACTTCAAGAAGGCTGTGGACAGTGTCCTCTTTCAGAGTTACACCGACTTCCGTCTGGTCGTGGTGGACGACGGCTACCCGGACCCGGAGCCGGCCCGCTATATGGGGGAGATCACCGCGCGCGACGAGCGTGTGACCTACGAGAAGAACGAGACCAACCTCGGGGCCAACGGCAACTACCGCAAGTGCCTGGAGATGGTCACGGCGCCGATCGTCGTGGTGATGGGCGCCGACGACGTCATGCTGCCCAACTACCTGCAGGTGGTGGCGGACGGTTTCGCGGCCGTTCCCGACGCCGCCGTGATGGAGGTCGGCGTCAGCGTCATCGATGAGCACGGTGCCCCCGTGCGGCCCCTGTCCGACACCGTCAAGGCGTTCACCTCGCCCAAGGCCGACGGTCGCACGGTCTTGCACGGCGAGAAGCTCATGACCTCGCTGATGCACGGGAACTGGACCTATTTCCCGTCGCTGGCGTGGAGTTCCGAGTGGATCCGCCGCATCGGGTTCCGCGAGGGACTCGACGTGGTGCAGGACCTGGCGCTGTTGGTCGACGTGATCACCGGTGGCGGACACATGGTCTACGACCCGACCCTGGCGTTCCTCTACCGCCGGCACTCCGCCTCCGACTCGTCCGTACGCGCGCTCGACGGCCGCCGCTTCGACGAGGAGGCCCGCTTCTTCGCCGGTGAGGCCGACGCGTTCGCCGCCCGGGGCTGGAAGAGCGCCGAGCGGGCCGCGCGTCTGCACCTGACCTCGCGGTTCAACGCGCTGTCGCTGTTGCCGACCGCTGCCCGGGCGGGCAAGTTCGCCGAGGGCGGCAAGCGGCTGCTCGGTCACAGCTTCCGGAAGTTCTGACCGCCCGCGCCCGCTGTGGTCGCACTCACCGTGCTCGCGGTCGCACCTGCCGAGGCGAATCGCGCCCAGCGCCGCGGTGAGTGCAACCAGTAGAGACCAGGGGGGAGGGCCCACATGATCCCCGAGGCGTGGATCCCGCACCGCCGTGAGGACGGCGAACTGATCGGCTGGATCGACATGACCACCGCCGAGCCGCTGCTCGTGCCGATCGACCGGCTCGGCCGCCCGCTCGACCCGGTCGACGACTGGCACAGGGCGGAGGACGTACTCGAGGGGATCGGTCTGCGGTTCCTCATGGAGCGTTTCCTGTTCCACGAGAACGGCCGCGACGCCGTGGTGCGGATCTCCCACCTCTACGAGGACCGGATCGTGTTGTCCACCGCGCTCACGGACGCGATCGAGGAGGTCGGCCGCGAGATCGTGGTGCCGTTCCCGGCGCCGGCGACGCTGCGCCCCGCCTGACCCGCACCGGCGACGCTGCGCCCCGACTGACGGCTCAGCCGGACGCTGCGTCCAGCCTCACCTGCGCCCCGCCTGCGCACCGGCCCGGCCCGGTCACCGCCGCACCACCACCACCACCCGTGAGCCCACCTCGCGGACGTCGAACACCTCCGGGTCCTCGAACACCTCCGGCGTGAACCGGATCTCCTCCCGACTGTTGTTCCGGGCCAGGGGCATCTCGTTGATCGCCACCGGCACCACCCAGCTCCGAGAGCTCTCCCGAGAGAACACCATCACATCCGGACCGCGGAACGGGCCCGAGTCCATCGCGTCGGCCAGCTCGCGTGGGGAGGCTTCAGAGGCCCACGCGCGGATCTCGTCCGTCCGTGCGGTGTACCGACCGGCCGGGGTGGCGTAGGCCTGCGCAGGCGCCTGGAAGGTGAAGTACGGGCGGTAGGCGTAGACGGTCGGGACCGAGGTGAGGACCACCAGATCCGAGGGCTCTCGCCCGGGGGTCATCTCGTCGATCGCCTCCAGTACCTCCGTCGGGGCCGCGGGGGTCTCGCGGGCTGCAGCGGCGAACCGCGAGTCCTCCTCGGAGACGTGTTGCACCATCTGAATCGCGGCCAGACCGGCCACCACCACGGCCACCGCGGCGGCCCGGCCGCGCGAGTGTGCGGGCGACGTGGCCAGCGCCCACCGGGCCAGGGCGAGCGAGCCGGTCACCCCGGCGAGCGCGAGTGCCAGCGTGATCACCGGGATCATCCGGAACGGCAGCAGCGTGGACCCGGTGACCGCCCGCAGCCCCGAGAGCGCGTACCAGCCGAACACCGCCAGGACCATCAGCCCCAGCGCCTGCGCCAGGACGAGGCCGCGGTCTGGTGTCGGGAGCGGCCAGCCCGGTGAGTGGGTGGCCTCGTCGTCATCGTTGTCCTTGTCGTCATCGACGCCGCGGCGGTCAGCTTCGCGGCTTCCGATCCGGGCGCCCAGGGACGCCGACGCCCGGCCGGTGAGCCGGCCGGCGCCGCCCGGCCACACCGTCACCACCACCCACACCAGCCCGATCAGACACAGCAGGCCGGCGGCGGACACCTCGAACATCGGCAGCGGCCAGCGCGAGCCGATCTCCGGGGCGAAGTCGTTGGCGACGGACGCCTCGGTCTCGGCGCCACCCAGCACCGCCAGGAGGAAGCGGTGCCAGAACACCAGCGCGAGCAGCATGGAGATGCCGGCCGTCGCGGCCAGGTGGGCGATCAGCGCGGCGACGATGCGGCGGTCGGCGCGGTGGCGCCATATGTTCACGACGACGACGAGGGCGACCAGCAACGCCGCGACACCCGCGATGAGTGTGTACGCCAGGGCGGCCCAGCCGAGGTAGACGCCGATCGTCACGACCAGCGGCCACGTGGGTCGGCCGCTCCCCGGGTCCCGCGACCGCGCGGCGGCGCGTGCGCAGAGCAGGAAGGTCGCCACCACGACCTGCGGGAGCAGGCAGATGAGGATCCACGAGTAGGGCTCGTAGGCGTTGGTGTGCCCGCCGACGACCGCGGTGAGCAGGCCGAACAGCACGGCCAGCCGAGTCGGCACCAGCCAGCGCCAGGCGACGAACGCGATCGCGCCCGCGACCGCCATGGTGACGATCGCGTAGGGCTTGTAGAACTCCCATGCCTCGACCCCCGCCAGAGCGGCCAGTCGCCCGCCCACCCAGAACCACTGCGGCGGGTAGAAGGGCGCGGCATCGGCGTAGAAGGGGTCGCTCAGGGCGGGGGAGTCGGCGAAGCGGGTCACGTAGGCGACACGGTTGAGCTGGTCGCCGCCGAGCCCGAAGAGATAGTGCGGGGTGCCGCCGAGCAGCAGCCCGAGGTGGGAGGAGGCCAGGAACGCGGGGCCCGCGGTCCCGAGGAACCACAGTCCGCGCTCGCCGGTCCCGCGGCGACTGTCTCGGCCCCGGCGCCCCCCGCGCAGCAGGAGCCAGCCGGCCAGCGCCACCAGGCCCGCGGCGACGGTGGCGCCCAGAGCCTGGGGCAACCAACTGGGCTCCGGCAGGGACAGTGCGTCGATCGCCGTGAGGCTCAGGGCACCGACGAGTGCGGCCACCACGAGCCCCGCCACGAGTTCGCACCCGCGCCGCAGGAGCAGCCGGGCCTCGCTCATCGGGGGGGCTCCGCGCCGAGGCGGGCGATCACCGCGAGGCCCACGACGTGCACCACCACTCCGATGCCGGGTCCGGCGAGGAGGGCGATGGCCGAGCGCACGTCGAGCGGGCCGGGCACCGAGACCAGGAGGACCAGGGCGGCCAGCACCGCCACCCACCAGCCGACGTTGTAGAGCAGATGTCGATCGAAGGCCAGCGCGGCATTGCCGGTGACCATGAGCGCGGCGGTACCCACGGAGGCCGCGGTGAGGGCGGCCAGAACCGCCCCGGGCAGTTCGAACTCGGCACCGAACAGCACGCGGATGAGCCATGGTCCCACGAGCCAGGCCGCGCCCGCGCCCACCAGTCCGACCGCGGTGACCAGGCCGAGGGGCGCGGCCAGGGCGCGTGGGCCGAGCTCGCGACGCTGGACAAAGTAGACGATGATCGCGCTCTGGAAGCTGGTCAGCGGCACCAGTAGCGGGGCCCGGGTGAGGGTGATGGCCAGGATGACCGCGCCGACCAGCGGCGCCGGATCCGTCTCGCGGACGGTAGCGGTGACGAACACGGGGAAGCCCACCACGAGCGCCGCCGTGCCCGCCGAGGCCAGCATCGCGGAGGCGGTGTTGCGCCAGAACCTCTGGCGCCCCACATCGAGCGCGCGGGCCAGCGCCTCGCGGGTGGCCGGGTAGAGCGAGACCATCAGGGCCCAGGTGACCGTGCCCGCGACGGTGGCGAGCGCGAATCCGAGTCCGGCGTCACCGGCCCACCACGCCACCCCGGCCACCACCAGGCGCAGTGCGGCGTCGACGGTGAGCAACACCGCGTACATGCCCCAGCGCTCGGTCCCCGAGAGCGCCCCGGCCGTGGCGGCCTGGAGGCTGAAGCCGAGGATCCCGACCGCCATCACCGCGACGCCCATCCCGGAGAAGGTGGGCAGTCCCAGGGCGGGCCAGGCGGGAGCGCTCACCGTCACGACCGCCGCCAGCGCCAGGCCCAGCATCAGTCCGGCGGGCAGGAGTCGGACGCGGCCGCCCGTGCCCGGTGCCCGAGCGCGCCCGTCCCTGCCCGGTCCGGAGACGCGTCCCCCGCGCGCGTCGTCCGGCGTGGGACCCACCCGCGCCGACCGCACGGCCCGCGTGGCCTCCTGCATGAGCCCGTTGGCCACCCCGCCCAGGGCGAAGAACGCGCCCCAGTAGGTGGCGAAGAGCGGGTAGTCCGCCGGGCCCAGCGCCCGGCCGGCGACCAGCATGACCAGGTAGCCGGAGGCGGCGGCGAACACCGTCGCCAGCGTCAGGGCCCGCATCCCACCCGCGGCGCGGCGGCCGGCTGTGGGTGTCGGTTCAGCGGCGGCCGGCGTGGTCATCGGGCATGCCGAGGGTGGGTGGCAGCGGCTGCGAGAACAGCCACGCGGCCCACAGGGGGCGCAGGTCGACGGGGGAGTGGTCGGCGGCCATGTGCAGGAAGTCGTCGGTCGTCGCGGTCTTGCCCGAGTACTTGGTCACCCAGTCGCGCAGCAGTTGGAAGAACCGCTCGTCGCCGATCGTCAGGCGCAGGGCGTGGAGGGTGAGTGCGCCGCGCTTGTAGACGCGGTCGTCGAACATGTCCTTGGGGCCGGGGTCGGCCAGGAGTAGGTCCTGGGGCGAGTTCTGCAGCTTGGAGTAATAGCGGAGCGCGTGGCTGCCCGCGTCGGCGCCGCCGGAGAACTCGGTCCACAGCCACTCGGCGTAGCAGGCGAAGCCCTCGTGGAGCCAGATGTGCTTCCATTCGGCGGCGGTGACGGCGTTGCCGAACCACTGGTGCGCGAGTTCGTGGGCGATCAGCCGCTCGTCGTCCGTGCCCGCCTCGGCGGTGTTGCGGCCGAACGTGGACATGCCCATCGCCTCGAGGGGGATCTCCAGCTCGTCGTCGGTCACCACCACCTTGTACTCACCGAACGGGTACGGGCCGAACAGGTCGGTGAAGACGTCGATCATCTCGAGCTGGCGGGCGAACGCCACCCGGAAGTCCCGCTTGAGGTCCGCGGGCAGGTAGGCGTGGAACGGCACCGCCCCACCCGTCACCTCCAGGTGCTCGTACTGACCCAGGTTGATGGTCACGAGGTAGGTGGAGGTGGGCTGCGGGAGGTCGAACTCCCACGTGGTGGTGCTGCCGCTGCGCTTCTTGCCCACCAGCGAACCGGTCACGACGGCGCGGTACGGGGAGTCAGTGGTGAGCCGGATCCGGAACGGGGCCTTGGACGACGGGTGGTCGTCGCACGGGAACCAGCTGGCGGCGCCGTTGGGCTGGTTGGCCACCAGGACCCCGTCGCTCAGTTCCTCCCACCCGACCTCACCCCATGCGCCGCGGATCGGGCGTGGGTTGCCCGCGTACCGGATGGTGAGTGTGAACGCGGCACCGACGGGGATCGGCTCGGCCGGGGTGACGGTGAGCTTGCCCCGGGGCCGGCTGTACCTGGCCACCCGACCGCGGTCGAGAGACACCTTGGATACGTCGAGGTGGGGGGACAGGTCGAGCTGCACCGAGTCGAGCGGTTCGGTGGCCGTGGCGGTGATGACGGCCTGGCCACGCAGGTTGTTGGAGCTCATCTTGTAGGTGAGGTCCAGTTCGTACCGGGTCACCCGGTAGCCGTGGTTTCCGGCGCTGGGCAGGTAGGGGTCGACCGGATCGGCGCGCGACGAATCGCGGGGGGCTGCGATCTTGGCGATGAGGTCCTTCTTGACTGCCTTCAATTCCATGACCTGCGCGAGTGTAGTGGACCCGGGGTGATCGGCACCGGTCCCGGCGTCCGACTGGTGGAAATTACTTGCCAGAAGGGAAAGTAGTTGACTATGGTCTAGTCATTGCCCGGGCGGCTACCCCGGGACCGTTTCGAGGAAGGTGTCGCCATGACCACGGAGAACCCCACCACCGGCGCGCTCGATCGCGCCGAGGCCGCCCGGCTCCTCGCGGAGGTCGAGGGTCGCCCGCCGGTCAGCTCCACGCGGGACGCCCGGGTCTTCGCCTGGTTCGCCGCCGTCATCGCGGTGGTGATGGGTGCCGGGACCATCGCGATCATGTTCTCCAACTGGGCGATGGTGCCGTACGTGGTGCTGCTGTTCGCCGTGATCTTCTGGCAGCGGCGGTCGATCGGCGCCAGCCCCCGCGGTTCGGCCCGGACGTACCTCTGGGGGGTCGCGGGCTCCGGCGTGATGGTCCTCGTCGTCGTCACCGGGTTGCACGTCATCCGCACCACGATCGGCCTCACCCCCTGGTGGTACCTCCTCGGTGCGGCGCTGGTGGCGCTGCCCGGACTGATCGCCTCCGCGCGCATCGCACGCCGGGGCGCCGCCCGGTGACCGGCCCGCAGGGCGGGGCCCCCGACGTTCCCGACGCCCCCGCCCACGGCACCGCTGCCGCCGACGTTCCCGACGCCCCCGACGCCCGGCCGGACGGGCACGCGAGGCACCGGCTCGACGAGGTCATCCACGCTCCGGTGAGGTTCTCGATCGTCGCCGCGTTGGCGGGGGTCGACGACGCCGAGTTCGCCACCATCCGCGACGCCGTGGAGGTGTCCGATTCGACGCTGTCCAAGCAGGTCGCGGTGCTCGAGAAGGCCGGGTACGTCAAGGTGCGCAAGGGGTACGTGGGCAAGCGTCCTCGGACCTGGCTGGCGCTGAGCCGCGAAGGGCGCAGGGCCTACGGGTCACACCTGGATGCCCTCCGCTCGATCGCCGGCGGCTGACCCGCGCGGGCGCAGCGCCGCCGGCTCAGCCCCGCCAGGGCGCGATCGGGTTGCCCTGCCAGCGGGTGCCCGGGGGGATGCGGTCGCCGCGCATGACGAGCGACGCCGGGCCCACGGTGGAGCCGTCGCCGATCGAGGACGCCGGGAGGGTCACACAGTGGCAGCCCAGGGTCGCGCCGTCGGCCATGTCCACCCGGTCGATCTGCATGATGCGGTCGTGGAACAGGTGGGTCTGCACCACACAGCCGCGGTTGACGGTGACGGCGTCGCCAAGGGAGACCAGGTCGGCCTCGGGGAGCCAATAGGACTCGCACCACACCCCTCGGCCGATGCGCGATCCGAGCAGCCGCAGCATCACGGTGAGGATCGGGGTGCCGGAGGCGGGGCGGGCCATCCAGGGCGCGGCCAGGAGCTCGACGAACGAGTCGGCGACCTCGTTGCGCCACACGAACGAGGACCACAGCGGCTGTTCGCCCGCCCGGATCCTGCCCACCAGGAGCCACTTGGCCAGCACCGAGACGAACAGGGCCACGAGTCCGGCGTACGCGAGGGTGACCCCGGAGGTCAGAGCGGCGACGCCGAAGCCCCACTCCCGGTGGATCTCCTGCATCACGGCCAGGACGCTGACCAGCAGCAGGAACGAGAGCCACACGGGGACGAGTCGCAGCGTCTCCCATGCGCCCCGGGCCACCTTGAGGCGCCGGGGTGGCTGGTAGGTGCGCGCGTCGCTCTCGCCGTCGGTCACGGCCCTGGGCAGCTTCTGCGGGGGCGAACCGAGCCACGAGGTGCCCTTCTTGGCCTTCTGCGGCGCGGAGGACAGCACCGCGACCAGCCCGCGCGCGGGGACCTTGCGGCCGGCGGACGCGATCCCCGAGTTGCCCAGGAACGCACGCTTGCCGACCTGCGCCTGCTCCAGCCGCATCCAACCCGATCCCAGCTCGTACGGGGCGACCATCGTGTCGTCGGCCAGGAACGCCCCGTCACGGACGGTGGTGAGCGAGGGGATGAGCAGGACGGTCGAGGCCTCCACGTCCTTGCCGATCCTCGCGCCCAGCGCCCGGAGCCACATCGGGGTGAGCATCGAGGCGTAGAGCGGGTACAGCCAGTTCCGCGCGGCGTCCATGATGCGTTCGCTGCACCACGCCTGCCATGAGATGCGCGAGTGAACCGGGTGGAAACCCTCCTCGAGGCCCACGGAGAGCGCCCGGACCGACACCAGCGTGAGCACGGCGAACAACGCGAGTGCGAGCAGCATCCCGGGGACGGACCACAGGGCGGAACGCAGGAACAGCTGGCCGGGGGTCGTGGCGTCCCGCGCCCCCCAGGCCACCACCGCGAGTCCGGCGGCCAGGGCGAGTAACGGCATCGCGCCGAGGGCCACCGCCGAGAGCTGGTAGACCACGCTCCACACGCGACTGCGGGGAGCGGGCTCGGCCGGCCAGCTCGAGCCCCGCTTGCCGCGCTTGAGGGCGGGCGAGCCGGCGTAGCGTTTCCCGGCCTTGACGGTGCCCACCACGGCCGACCCGATCTCCACGTGCGCGCCGTGGCCGACCACCGCGCCGGGCAGCAGCGTGGACCGGGCTCCCACCACCGCGTTCTCGCCGATCGCCACGGCGCCGATGTGCAGGACATCGCCGTCGATCCAGTGCCCGGCCAGGTCGACCTCGGGTTCGATGGAGGCTCCGTCGCCCACGGTCAGCAGCCCGGTGACGGGGGGCAGGGTGTGCATGTCCACGCCGTGGCCGATCCTCGCGCCGAGAAGCCGGGCGAACGGTGTGAGCCAGCCGGCACCCTCGAGGTTCGCGACCCCGGAGGCCTCGACCAGCCGTTCGGCCGCCCAGAGGCGCAGATGGACCGAGCCGCCCCGCGGGTAGGTGCCCGGCGTGACCCCGGCCATGAGGACCCGGCACAGGAGCCCCGTCACCACCGCGCGGCCCGCGGGCAACAGCAGCAGCACCGCGAGGATCCCGAGCACCCACCACGAGACCGGGCGCGCCCAGGGCACGCCCATGGATGCGGCGACGTTGTTGGCGATCCCCAGCCAGGTGAGCCACTGCAGCCCGGTGATCGTCAACAGCGGGAGGGTCGCCAGGACCTGCACCACCTGCGTGCCGCGGCCGACCGGACTGACGTGGCGCGGCTCCACCGCGGCCACGGGTTCGAGCTGGTCGAGGTATTCGGCGAAGTCGCCCAGGCGAGGGCGGTCGTAGATGTCGCCCACGGTGACGGCAGGGAAGCGCTCCCGGACGGCGACCACCACGTGGGCGGCGGCGAGGGAGCCGCCTCCCAGCGCGAAGAAGTCCTCGTCCACCCCGGAGACGTCGGCGCCGAGCGCCGAGGACCACAGTTCGGCCACCCACGCATCGGTGCCGTCCAGCTCGGTCTCGGCGGCCGAGGTCTGCGCGAGGGGCCACGGCAGGGCCGCGCGGTCGACCTTCCCCGACGTACGGGTGGGCAACTCGTCGACGAGGGTCAACCGGGGGACCACACCGGCAGGCAGGCGGTCGCGCAGGATGCCGGCGGCGTCGGCGAGATCGAAGCTCAGGGGGTCGTCGGCCACGAGGTAGGCCACGAGCACGGACTGGCCCGCGTCGGTCTTCTTGACCGCGGCGGCTCCGGCGCTCACGCCGGGCAGGGCGGACACGGCGGTGTCGACCTCGCCCAGCTCGAGTCGGCGTCCACCGATCTTGACCTGGTCGTCCACGCGGCCGGTGAAGTACAGACCGTCGGCCTCGAGGCGCACGACGTCGCCGGACCGGTAGGCGCGCTCCCACCCGAGGGTCTCCATTGGCGCGTACTTCTCGGCGTCCTTGTCCGGGTCGAGGTACCGGGCCAGTCCGACCCCGCCGATAACCAACTCGCCGGATTCGCCGTAGCCGACCGGCAGGCCCGTGGCGTCGACCACGGCCAGGTCCCACCCGTCCAGCGGCAGGCCGATCGAGACCTCGCCCCTTCCGTCCAGCTGCGCCGCGCACGCCACCACGGTGGCCTCGGTCGGCCCGTAGGTGTTCCAGACCTCCCGGCCGTCACCGGCGAGTCGCGCGGCGAGCTCGGGCGGGCAGGCCTCGCCGCCGAGGATCACCAGGCGGATGTCGGCGAGCATCTCCTCCGGCCATATCGAGGCCAGGGTCGGGACGGTGGAGATCACCGTGATCCGGCGGTCGCGCAGCCACGGGCCCAGGTCGAGACCGGACTTGACGATCGACCGGGGCGCGGGCACCAGGCACGCCCCGTGAGCCCAGGCCAGCCACATCTCCTCGCAGGAGGCGTCGAACGCCACGGACAAGCCCGCCAGCACCCGGTCGCCCGGGCCGAGCGGGCCGCCGGTGAGGAAGATCCGCGACTCGGCGTCCACGAACGCCGCCGCACTCCGGTGGGTCACCGCCACACCCTTCGGCAGGCCGGTGGTGCCGGAGGTGAAGATGATCCAGCAGTCGTCGTCGACGGTGGGGGCCCGGTGCCGCGACGGGTCGGCCGGGCGTCCGGGGTCGGTGACCCGCATCCCCTGCGCGGTGTACACGGCCGCCACCTGCGCCTGCCCGAACACCAACTCGGCGCGCTCGACCGGATCGTCCACGTCCACGGGGACGTACGCCGCCCCGGCGGCGAGGGTCGACAGGATCGCCAGGTACAACTCGACGCCGCCGGACGGCATGTGGATGCCCACCCGGTCGCCCGCCCCCACCCCCTGCCGCTGCATCCAGCGTGCCGAGGTGTGGATCTCCTCCCACACCTCGCGATAGCTGAGCACGCGCGAGCCGTCGTCGAGGCACGGGGCGTCCGGGTGACCCTGGGCCGCGGAGCCCAGAATGTCCAGCAAGGTCCGGGGGCTCGGGGCCTGTGAGCTGCGAAGATACTGCTCAGGGATGGTGTGCACGTGCGGATGGTATCCCGGTCGGGTGAACTTCCCCCCGCAGCGTGGGCGGAACTGGTTCTATTAACTCATGTCAGAATCTCTTCAGGGCAAGACCGTCGTGATCATGGGAGCAGGGCCCGGTTTCGGCCGGACCCTCGCCCTGCGGGCAGCCGAACAGGGGGCGACCGTCGTCGTGGCCGCCCGGACCGCCTCGAGGCTGGACGGGATCGTCGACGAGGTCCGTGCCGCCGGTGGCACCGCGATCGCCGCCGCGGTGGACGCCACGGAGCCCGACTCCGTGCGGGCGTTGCGGGAGACCGTCGCCCAGCACACCGATGCGGTGCACGGCCTGGTCTACAGCGCGTTCGCCGTGCCCAGCATGAAGCCGCTGGCCCAGACCGATCACGAGCAGATCTCGCGGGGGATCGACCTGTCGGTCCTCGGCGCGCTCCGCACCACCCAGGAGTTCTCCCCGCTGCTCGAGGCGGGTGCGGCGACCCCGGATGCGGAGCAGGCCGACGCCGCACCCGCGAGCAGTTCCGTGGTGATGATGGCCTCGGCCGTCATCCACCATTCCCGCGAGCGTTACGCCGGCTACAAGATCGCCAAGACCGCCCTCGTCGCGCTGGGGCATTCTCTGGCCACCGAGCTCGGACCGCGCGGGATCCGCGTCAACACCGTGGCGCCCGGGTACATCTACGGCGAGACCCTCAAGGGGTACTTCGAGCACCTGGCGGGTAAGTACGGCGGGACCGTGGAGGACGTCTACGCCCACACCGCCGAGAAGATGGACCTGCGCCGTCTGCCCAGCGAGGGCGAGATCGTCGACCCTGTGTTGTTCCTGCTCTCGAACGCCGCGTCGGCGATCACCGGCCAGACCCTGACCGTGGACTGCGGCGAGTTCCACACCTGAGCCCGCGCCCGCTCCCGCGTCCCCACCCCGAGGCGCGGCTCAGGGTCGGATTCGGGGTCCATCCCGGATGTGGGGCGCCCCGTGGAGGAGGAGACTGGAGGTCATCGGGGAGAGGTCCCCGGCCACCAATTTCCGACGACGACGAGGTGACATGTCATGACCTACCCTTCAGACTCCAAGCCCAAGCGACTGACCAGGTCCGAGGACCGCTGGATCGGGGGCGTGTGCGGCGGACTGGCCGACTACTTCGGGCTGGACCCGGTGTTGGTCCGCGTCCTGTTCGTGGCCTCGCTGCTGCTGCCCGGGCCGCAGGTGCTGCTGTACGTGATCCTGTGGTTCGTCATGCCTGACGCCCGCGCCTGAGGAGGCCATGGCAGGCTGAGCGCATGAGCACTCCAGACACCTCGGCCGCGCCCGGTCAGTACTCCTCCGTCCGCATCGAGAAGGGGGTCCGGGACCCGTACGTCGCCCAGGTGACGCTGATCGGACCCGGCCCCCACAACGGCATGGGGCCGGACTTCTGGTCGGAGATGCCCCGCGTGATGGCGGAACTCGACGCAGATCCCGAGGTCCGCGCGGCTGTCATCGCCGGTGAGGGTCGGAACTTCTCCTACGGGTTGGATCTGATGGCGATGATGCCGCAGTTCATGGAGTTCCTGCCCCAGGACAAGACCCCGGACGCCTCTCGGAGCGAGCGGATCCTGGACTTTGTGGAGAACATGCGCCGCGCCATCGACTCGGTGGCGTCGGCCAAGACCCCCACCGTCGCCGCGGTCCAGGGCCGCTGCATCGGGGGCGCGGTGGACATGATCTCCGCGTGCGACGTCCGTCACGGCGCCGCCGATTCCACCTACTCGATCCGCGAGGTCAAGGTGGGGATCGTGGCCGACATGGGCTCGCTCGCGCGTCTGCCCCACATCATCGGCCAGGGTCTGACCCGGGAGCTCGCCCTGACCGGACGGGACATCGACGCGGAGACCGCCCTGCGCTACGGGCTGGTCACCCACGTGGCCGACGACGCCGCCGGCGTGTTGGACTCGGCCCACGCCACCGCCGCCGAGATCGCGGGAAACCCCCCGCTCGTCGTCCGCGGGACCCGCGAGGTGTTGAACCGCGGCATCGAGGGCCAGATCCACGAGAACAACCGCTACGTGGCCACGTGGAACGCCGGCTTCCTCGCCTCCGCGGACATGATGGAGGCCATCTCGGCGACGCTGGAGAAGCGCGAGGCGAAGTTCACCGGCCGCTGAGGCCGCGCAACCACTCCCGCGAGCCGTCCCGCGCCGAGGCCGTCCCGCCCCGCCCGCGCCGCCCCTTCCCGACTCGCTCATCGACAAGAGCGTTCCGCACACCCGCTTCTCGGGCGATGTGTGCGGAACGCTCTTCGCGTGGCCGTGGGACGGGATCCGGGGCCCGGCCGGGGTCAGCCGCGGTTGGGCTCGGCCTTCTCCTCGGGGTGCGTGCCGAAGTTCTCGATACCCTCGGCCACGAGCTTCTCGCCGTGCGCCTTGCCCTTCCACTCTCCGGGCGTGACGTGCTTGCCGGGCTCGAGGTCCTTGTAGTGGAGGAAGAAGTGCTCGATCGCCTTGAGCTCGAAATCCGGGACGTCGTCGATGTCCTGGATGTGCTCCCACCGGGGGTCCAGGGCCGGCACGCACAGCAGTTTGTCGTCGCCGCCGGCCTCGTCGGACATCGTGTAGACCCCGACGACACGGGAGTTGACGATCACGCCGGGGTGGACAGACTCATCGAGAAGCACCAGCGCATCGCACGGGTCGCCGTCGTCGGCCAGCGTGTTGTCGATGAACCCGTAGTCGGCCGGGTAGCCCATCGAGGTGAACAGGAACCGGTCGAGGTAGATCTTCCCGGTCTCGTGGTGGATCTCGTACTTGTTGCGCGAGCCCTTGGGGATCTCGATGGTCACTTCGACGGACACTGGCGTACCTCGCTGATCGGCGTTCTCGGGACCCCGGACGCGCGCCCGGGAATTCGCGTCGAGTGTAGTAGGCCGGTGCGGCACCGGGGGCGCTCGTCGTCAGGTCGCCCGCTAGCGTGGGTGGTTGATGGCCGCTGCCCGGTCGGGTGCGGGGTGAGGCGAGTCCGGGAGGGTGGGGGTCTGTGACCGAACGGCGCGTGTGGCGGGGGCGGGGCCCGGCGTGGCGGATCGGGGTCGTCCTCGTCACCGTCGCGCTGCTGGTCGCGGGCCTCGTGGTGGCGGCACTCCTCACCGATGTCGAGGGGGAGTTGCGTGTCGGCCGGGACATGTCCGCGTCCGCCTCGCCCCCACCGTCGCCCGGACTCGTGGCCGCCGGTGACGACGCGCCGACCCCCGACCCGGCCGCTCTCGACGGCATCCTGGGGCCGCTGGCCTCGTCGCCCGCGGTCGGGGACCTGACCGCGAGCGTGGTGGACGACGCCACCGGACAGGTCCTGTGGGAGCGCCGCCCCCGCGACGCCAAGGTCCCGGCCTCCACCGTCAAGCTGCTCACGGCCGTCGCCGCGCTCAGCCGCCTGCCCGCCGACGCCCGCGTCGACACCGTCCTGGCGCGTGGCACCCGGCCCGACACCCTCGTGGTGATCCCGGGGGGCGACCCCACCATGTCAGGCTCCGCCGAACCCGGCCCCCTCTTCCCCGGCTCCGCCACGATCGCGCAGGCCGCGGGGGTCGTGCGCACGGCCGGTCAGACCCCAGCGCGCATCGTGGTGGCCCCGGGTCCGTACACCGGGCCGCGCCTCGGCCCCGGCTGGTCCCCGGTCGACATCGCGGCGGGGAACATCGCCCCCGTCCAGGCATGGATGCTCGATGCCGGTCGCCTGGACCCGGCGGACGAGTACTCGCCCCGCACCGCCGAGCCCACGTTGGCGGCCGGCCGGGCACTGGCCCGTGAGCTGGGCGTGGACCCGGCCGAGGTGCAGGTCTCTGAGGAGCCGGTGGAGACGACGGAGGAGTTCGGTCGCGTGTCGTCCGCGCCGCTCACCGAGCGGGTGCGGTCGATGCTCGTCCACTCGGACAACGTGCTGGCGGAGGCGATCTGCCGGGAGGTGGCGCTCGACCGGAACCCGGATCAGGCGGCCGGGTTCACGGCGGGGACCACCGCCGTGGTGGACACCCTCGCCGAGCGGGGACTCGACATGTCCGGGGTCCGACTCGACGACTGTTCGGGGATGAGCGCGGGCAACCGGCTCTCGGCGGCCGCCCTGACCGACGTCCTGCGCACCGCCGCCGCCCCCGACGCGACCAGGGAGCTGCGCGATCTGCTCGACGCCCTGCCCGTCGCGGCGGGTTCGGGAACCCTCGTGGACAGATTCGACGGCCCGTCGGCGGCGGGTGCGGGATGGGTGCGCGCCAAGACCGGCACCCTCAGGGAGACCAGCGCCCTCGCCGGGACCGTGACCAGCGCCGATGGCCGCACGATGAGCTTCGCCCTGCTGGCCTCAGGCACCGACCCGACCGTCGCTCGCCCGGTCCTCGACCGGATCGCCGCCGAGTTGCGCAGCTGTGGCTGCCGCTGACGGACCGGACCGGGCCCACGCCCAGTCCGCCCACGCCCAGTCCGCCCACGCCCGGTGGACCGGCCCGGCGTGGACGGTCCGCAGGGCCGTGCGGGCGTTCCGCCGCGCCCATCCCGAGGTGGGCGACGAGGTGTGCGTGGCGCTGTCCGGGGGTGCGGACTCGCTCGCCCTCACCGCGGCCGCGGTGACCGAGTTCGCAGACGTGACCGCCCTGGTGGTGGACCACGGCCTGCAGGCCGGATCGGACGAGGTCGCCCGGGGTGCGTGCCGGGCGGCGCAGCGACTGGGCGCGCGGTCGCGGGCCCTCGTCGTCGTCGTCGACCCGGACGGTTCCGGCCCCGAGGCCGCCGCGCGCACCGCGCGGTACGCCGCACTCGACGCCGCGCGCGAGGGCCGGCCGGTCCTCCTTGCCCACACCCTCGACGACCAGGCCGAGACGGTCCTGCTGGGCCTCGGCCGTGGTTCCGGCGCGCGGTCCCTGCGCGGGATGGCCGCCTGGGACGCGCCGTGGGGCCGCCCGTTGCTCGGCGTACGTGCGACCAACACCCGCGCCGCCTGCCGCGCACTGGGCCTGGACTGGTGGGACGACCCGCACAACCTCGACCCGGCCTTCACCCGCGTGCGACTGCGCCGCGAGGTGCTCCCGCTGCTCGAGGACGTCCTGGGGGGCGGGGTGGCGGAGGGGTTGGCGCGGACCGCGGAGCTGCTCCGGACCGACGACGACGAGCTGGACCGTCTCGCCGCCGCCGTGCCCGCCTCCGGAGACGGCGGACTGGACGTCTCCGTCCTCGAACCCCTACCGATCGCCGTGCTGACCCGGGTTCTGCGGCGATGGCTGCTGGCCAACGGCTGCCCGTCGCCCACGTACGCGCACCTGTCGTCGGTGGCGGCCCTCGTCACGGACTGGCACGGGCAGGGGGGCGTGGCGGTGGGGGGCACGGGGCCGGACGGGTCGGGTGTGTCGGCGGGCCGGGGCAGGTTGGTCGCTCGGCGGCGGCATGGAAAGGTGGTCCTGGAGATCGAGCGGGCGAGCGGAGCGGGGACGTAGATGAGCACGGACAAGTACGCCGACGAGATCGAGTCGGTGCTCATCGACACCGATGTGATCCACGACCGGATCGCCGAGATGGGCGCGACGATCGGGGAGCGCTACCGGGACTCCGAGCAGGAGGTCGTGCTGGTCGCCGTCCTCAAGGGTGCGGCGATCTTCGTCTCGGACTTCGCCCGGGCGCTGACCATCCCCTCCGAGCTGGAGTTCATGGCGGTCAGTTCCTACGGCTCGTCGACCAGCTCCTCGGGCGTCGTCCGGATCCTCAAGGATCTCGACCGTGACATCGCGGATCGCGACGTGATCATCGTGGAGGACATCATCGACTCGGGTCTGACCCTGTCGTGGCTGATGCGCAACCTCCGGACCCGCAATCCGCGGTCGCTGGAGATCGTCACCCTGCTGCGCAAGCCCGACGCGGTCAAGGCCGACCTCGACATCCTCGAGATCGGGTTCGACATCCCCAACGAGTTCGTGGTGGGCTACGGCCTGGACTTCGCCGAGCGGTACCGCGACCTGCCGTACATCGGCCGGCTGCACCCCCGCATGTATTCCTGAGCCCCGCTACGGCGGCCCCCGCGATGGGCGGCGCGAGCTGTTCCGCCGCCTGGTACACGGACAGCAGTGTTCGCCGTTTCCTAGCGGGTGAAGGCGAACGCCAGGACCCCCCCGAGGGCGACGTAGATCAGGGCGACGGGGAAGGTAGAGCGCAGCACTTTTCCCTCTCGCCCGGTGAGGCCCACCGTGGCGACGGCGGCCACGATGTTGTGCGGACAGACGATGTTCCCGACTGCTGCTCCGAAGCCCTGTGCGCCGAGTAACGGCAAGGCAGGAACGCCGACAGCGTGGGCGGTGGTGGTCTGTAGTTCGGTGAACAGGACGTTGGACGCGGTGGCGGAACCGGTGACGAAGGTCCCGAACGCCCCGACTGTGGGGGAGAGCAGGGGCCACGCGATACCCAACCCGGCTGCTGCAAAGGCCAGCTCGTCGGTCATCCCTGAATGGGACATCGTGCGGGCGATCGTGACCATGGCGATCAGCGCCACCATCACCGGACCCAGCTGTCGGGTCGCAGTCACGACAGCCTCCCGGACATCGCGTCCCGAGGCCCGCTGCAGAACGGCGCCGGCACCGAAGGCCAGAGTCAGCAACATCGCCGGGTGGAACAGTGGCTGGACACTGCCGGAGAAACCAGTACCGGTCTCCCATTCGATCGTCACGGTCTCCAGCGCATCTCGGACCGGGGGAATCAACCGGGTGCCGAGGACGAGGAGAACCAGGACCAGGTAAGGAGCGGCTGCTCGCATCAGCTCCACCGGGTCACCCGGCTCAGCGGATCCACCGCCGCCGGCGGGCGTCTCCCGGCGCCGTCGTCGGACGAGGACGAAAGCGAAAACGACGACTCCGACCAGAGCTCCCCCGAGCGTGGGCAGTTCCGGACCGATGAACGCCGCGATGAGTCCATAGGGGACCAGGAAGGAGACAGCGGCCAGGAGCCCCCAGGGCCAGAGCCTTCCGTCACCGGGCATGGCGCGCCCGATGGTCACGATGACGGCGGCGGTGAGAATCCCACCGAGAATGACGTGGTAGGGAGCTGTGGCCCGGGCCAGTTCCGCGCCGGAGAAGTCCACCAGCGCGCTCTGGACCAGCACGGGCGTGCCGATGGCGCCGAAAGACACCCCCGCGGCGTGGCCCAGTAGGGCAGCTGCCACGGCGCTCACCGGAGGCATGCCCGCCGCTACGAGGAATGGCGCGGCCAGCGCCACCGGTGTCCCGAACCCGGCGGCTCCTTCGAGAAACAGCGCGAAAAACCAAGCCACTAGAATTGCGCCCATCCGGGGATCCGGGTGGAGTCGAGCCAATCCAGCCTGCAACTGCTTTGCCGCGCCGGTACGTTGCTGGAGGTAGTGGATGCCCAGAGCGGGGCCGATGATGCCCGCCACCGTCGCGGCGATGAAGGAGGCTTCGGCCACCACCCCGACCGTGCCGTGGACAATGCTGAACTGATCTCGCGGACCGCCGAAGCCGAACGCTGCGGTCGCGACCACCAGTGTGATGCCGGCTGTCACCACACCCGCCCGCGCGGCCGACCAACTCGCGATCGTCATCAGTGCGAGCACGAGCAGCACTGGAGCGGCTGCGAGAAATGCCAGCATCGTGACCGGTTACTCCGCGAGAAGGTCTGCGGAGACCAGATCGAGGTCCACGTGGTTGAATCCCGCAGAGCGCGACATCACGTAACGCACTCCGAGCCGGGCCAGACCCTCCGGAGCCTGTGAGCTGAGGCCGTCATTAGCACACGCGCACACGGCGTCAGCGCCTGCGGACGGGGAAACTGTGACCAGGGACAACCGTTCTTCCGGGAACGTAGGATCGTGCCCATGAGCAGCATTGGCCTCGTGGGGAAAGTCGCGGCCATAGGGCTTCGTGCTGAAGAGAGCTACCCTCATTCCTCGCCTCCGCCTGTCGCTCCGTGACTCCCCCGGCTCCGTCGCGGAGCCCTCCCGAATCGCAGTGGTTCTTATGGGGATTCGGGCTATCGGTTTCCGACGACGGTCTGGTCGGCTACGTCTCGTAGCGTAGAACGTCCCCCCGGTCTCTGCTGGCCGGACGTCGACGAGCTACCCACATGGGCGGCGCTCCCTGTGCCGGCACACCCGGTCGGGCATCGCCACCGCCCAAACCCGTGATCCGGATCACATGTGGGATATATGCTTCGCGCATGTTCCCGGGAACCTTCGCCGCCACCACGCCCGACAAGCCCGCCGTGATCCGCCCCGCGACGGGCGAGCAGATCACCTACGCCGAGCTCGAGGCCAGGTCGGCGCAGCTCGCGCACGTCCTGACCGACGACTGGGGGCTGCGCCCCGGCGACACCATCGCCGTGGTCTCGGACAACACCCTCGAGATGGTCGAGATCTACTGGGGCGCGCTGCGGGTCGGGCTCTACATCGCCGCCATCAACCATCACCTGACGGCCGAGGAGTCCTCCTACATCATCGGGGACTGCGGCGCCCGTGCCCTCTTCGTCTCCGCTCCCGTGGCCGACCACGTGGACCTGTCCGCGGACGCGCACCCCGACGTCGAGCACCGGGTGGTGTTCGACGGGACGCTCGACGGATTCGCGGACTACCGCGACCTGCTGGCCGACAAGCCCACCGACCCGCCCGCCGACCAGCCCCGGGGCCACGACTTCCTCTACTCCTCCGGCACCACCGGCCGGCCCAAGGGCGTGCGCGTGGACCCGCCGGAGGGGCAGATCGACGAGGTCCCCGACGTCTACACCCCGGTGTTCAGCTTCCTCTACGCCTTCGACGCCGACAGCGTCTACCTGTGCCCCGCGCCGCTGTACCACGCGGCCCCGCTGCGGTTCTGCGGCGTGGTCAACTCCGTCGGCGGGACCGTGATCCTCATGGACCGCTTCGACGCCGAGGAGTCACTCCGGCTCATCGAGGAGTACCGCGTGACGCACTCCCAGTGGGTGCCGACGATGTTCGTGCGCATGCTCAAGCTGCCGGAGGAGACCCGCGAGCGCTACGACGTCTCCAGCATGACCCACGCGATCCACGCCGCCGCGCCGTGCCCGCCCGAGGTCAAACGCCGGATGATCGAGTGGTGGGGCCCCGTGATCCACGAGTACTACTCGGCCACGGAGGGCATGGGGATCACGTTCATCAACTCGCAGGAGGCACTCGAGCGCCCCGGATCGGTGGGTCGCGACGGGCTCAAGGGCATCGCGCACATCTGCGACGAGGAGGGCCGCGAGCTCCCCATCGGCGAGATCGGCAGCATCTACTGGCAGCAGGACGAGGGCACGTTCACCTATCACGGGGACCCGGAGAAGACCGCGTCCGTCTTCCACCCCGAACACCCCAACTGGTCCACCTTCGGCGACGTGGGTTACCTGGACTCCGACCGCTTCCTGTACCTGACCGACCGCAAGGCGTTCACCATCATCTCCGGCGGCGTGAACATCTACCCGCAGGAGATCGAGAACGCACTCGCGCTGCACCCGGCGGTCGAGGACGTCGCCGTGATCGGGATCCCGGACGAGGAGATGGGGGAGAAGGTCCACGCGGTGGTGGTGCCCGCCCCCGACCGCGCCGACGACCCCGACCTGGGCGAGGATATCCTCGGATCGCTCCGGGGCCACATCTCGGACTTCAAGATCCCGCGGGCGGTGGACTTCGTCGACGAGCTACCCCGCACCCCCACCGGGAAACTGGTCAAGCGTCGGATCCTCGACCGTTACACGAGCGGGACCGTCGCCTGAGGCGTCGATGGACCTGACCGGCGAGTTCGAACGCGAGCGACCCAGACTCACACGGATCGCCGCGCGAGTCCTCGGTGATCCGGCCGAGGCCGAGGACGCGGTCCAACAGGCGTGGCTGCGGCTGGTGAGGGCCGACGCCGACGCTGTCGACAACCTGCAGGGCTGGCTCACCACCGTCGTCACCAGAGTGTGTCTGGACCGTCTCAAGGCCTCGGTTCCGGTGCCAGTGCCCGGGGATGCGCCCGATCGTCCGGGTACCGATCCCGACCCGGCCGAGGAGGTGGCCCTCGCCGAGTCGGTGGGATCTGCGCTGCACCTGGTGCTCGACCGGCTGTCCCCCGCCGAGCGGGTGGCGCTGGTCCTCCACGACTCGTTCGCCGTGGACTTCGCCACCATCGCCGGGATCCTGGACTGCACCCCGGCCGCCGCCCGCAAACACGCCTCCAGGGCGCGGTCCAAGGTGGCGGCGCCGCCGGACGGTCGGGGAACGGCGGACTGGAACGTGGTCGACGCCTTCCTGGTCGCGGCCCGGGACGGCGAGTTCTCCCGACTGCTCGGGCTCCTCGCGCCTGACGTGGTGGTGGCCGGCGACCCGGTCGCCGTGGGCCTGGGGACCCCCGCGCGCATCGAGGGGCGCGACGCGGTGGCGGAGTTCTTCAACGGCGCGGCGGCCTCCGCGTTGCCGGTGTTCGTGCACGGCCGGCCCGGAGCGGCGTGGTTCGACCGCGGAGTCGCCAGAGTGGCGTTCGACTTCCGCGTCTCGGGTGGGCTCGTCACGCGCATCGACTTCCGCGCACGGCCGGAGGCACTCGAGACGATCAACCGCCGGCGGGACGGCGCCGTGCGCTGACTCCTGCCGGGGAGGCGCCGCCTCTCCGGCCTCGGGTTGGTCACATCTTCGGCCCGCTGCTCGTCATCATGGTGAGGAGCGCACACCGCGCTACCCGGACACGGGAGGAACGAACCATGAAGACCATGTCCTGCAGAGACCTCGGGGGGCCCTGTGACCTCGCCCATTCCGGCGAGACCGCAGACGACGTGATCAACGCCCAGGACGCCCATCTGAAGGAACTCGTCAAGGCGGGGGACGAGGCGCACGGGCCCGCGCGGAAGGAGATGAAGGGGCGGTGGATGCGGCCCAGGCAGGCGCTCGGGTGGTACAACGACGTCAAGAAGCGCTTCGCCGAACTGCCGGAGGACTGACCCGGGGGCTGGCCCGTCGCGGTCCCGCCCGTCGCCGTCCCGCCCGCGTCAGGCCCCGGCCCGTGCCCCCTCGATCGCGGCGGCCAGCGAGAGCAGGGTCGGCTCCGAACCGGGCCGCCCGACCAGTTGCACCGAGGTCGGCATGTCCCGGCCGGCCGGGGTCACGGTGCGACCGCACGGGACGGACATCGCGGGCCACCCGAGCACGTTGGCTAAAGGGGTGAACGGGGAGAACCTCATCGACGCCCACAGCGAGCGTCCCCACGAACGCCGGTGCCAGTCGGTCGCCTCGGGCGGCAGGTCGGCCAGCGCCGGGGTGAGCCACACGTCCACGCCGGAGGAGTCCATCGCGCGCTCGACCTCGGCGCGCAGCGCCTCGGTCGCCCGGTTCCACCTGGTGTCCCCGTCGCCCGCCCCGCCGTGCCGGAACGCGGTGCGGCCCAGCAGGGCGTGGTGTCGGGTGCGGCGCTCCATCGCGGAGAGCGGGAGGTTCTCGTCCTCGGCGGCGCGGGCCACCGCGGAGGTCCACCGCGCCAGATAGAGCACCGGGTCGCGAGGTGACGGCAGGGGGGTGTCGACGACGACGAGGTCTCGGGCCCGGAGCAGATCCGCAGCCTCCCGGGCCGCACGGGTCCACGGCTCGCGGATCCGGACGAGATCCCGGCCGAGCCGGATCGGACTCGTCGTGGACAGGCCCACGCGCGTCCCGCCGGGCACGGGCCCGACGGAGGCGAGCTCCGGTCGCCCCGCCATCACGGACAGCGCCAGTGCCACGTCCCCGACGGTCCGGGCCAGTGGTCCCGACTCCGCCAGGCGGCCCCAGTTGTCGCCGGCCAGCCGGGTGGGGACGACCCCCGGTCCGGGCTTGATGGTGACGATCCCACAGGCGGCGGCGGGGATCCGCAGGGAACCCATCCCGTCGTCACCCACCGCGAGCGGGACCATGCCGGAGGCGACCGCCGCGGCGGACCCGCCCGAGGACCCGCCCGCGGACAGGGACTCGTCGAGGGGGTTGCGGGTGATGCCGTGCTCCTCGGAATCCGTCATCCCCCACGTGCACAGCTGGGGCGCGGCGGTGATGCCCACCGGGACCGCGCCGGCCGCGAGCAGGGGAGCGATGACCGGGTTGTCGAGGGTCACGGTGCTCTTGACGGCCAGGGGGACCCCGGCCAGGGGCAGTCCCGACCGTCCGGCCTCGTCCCGGGCGTCCACCGCCGCCGCGGCCGCCCTGCCGTCAGCCCCGAGGAGAGTGGTGAAGGCCCGGAGTGCCGGATCCAGGTGCGCGATCCGGTCCAGGGCGGCGTCGAGCGCCCCCGTCGCGGTGTCGGCGCCGGATCGCACCGTGTCTGCGGTCCGGGAGGCGGGCGGGGTGGTGGTGGTCACGAGCCCGATGGTACGGGGCGGATACGACACGATCGCCTGTCCGCCCACGGCGATCAGCACGGTCGGCCGTCGTGCCCCGCAGGTAGCCTGGGGCGATAGGCGACGAGGTCGGTCGCATCACGAGGTCCGCCGACCGGCGGGGCCGTCCTTCGCACTCGAGGACCGAATGGAACGTAAGAGCAACACCGTTTTCCGCAACGTGGCGATCGCGGGCGTCATCATCCTGGCGATCGTCGGTTTCTCGTTCTTCGCGAACGACGAGCGGGGGTACACCGAGGTCGACACCTCGGTGGCCCTCGCGCAGATCGACGCCGGGAACGTCAGGGAGGCGACGATCGAGGACCGCGAGCAGCAGCTGCGGCTCACCCTCGAGTCGCCGATCACCCCTGACGAGGGTGCGGACGAGACCGACCAGCTGCTCGCCAAGTACCCGGAGTTGGCGGCGGACCAGATCTTCGACCGGATCGCCGCCGCCGAGCCGGAGAAGTACGACACCACCGTCACCCAGCAGGGGTTCCTCACCCAGATGCTGTCGTTCCTGCTGCCCATGCTCATCCTCTTCGGGCTCCTCTTCTACTTCATGACGCGCATGCAGGGCGGCAAGGGCGGCCTGTTCGGCGTCGGCAAGTCGCGGGCCGTCGAGTTCACCAAGGACATGCCCCAGACCACGTTCGCCGACGTCGCCGGTGAGGACGAGGCCGTGGAGGAGCTCAACGAGATCAAGGACTTCCTCCAGAACCCGGCGCGGTACGAGCGTCTGGGGGCCAAGATCCCCCGCGGCGTCCTCCTCTACGGGCCGCCCGGAACGGGCAAGACCCTGCTGGCGCGGGCGGTGGCCGGCGAGGCCGGGGTGCCGTTCTTCTCGATCTCGGGCTCGGACTTCGTGGAGATGTTCGTGGGCGTGGGCGCCTCGCGTGTCCGCGACCTGTTCGAGAAGGCCAAGCAGAACGCGCCCTGCATCGTGTTCGTCGACGAGATCGACGCCGTCGGTCGGCACCGCGGCTCCGGGACGGGCGGCGGCCACGACGAACGCGAGCAGACCCTCAACCAGCTCCTCGTGGAGATGGACGGGTTCAGCGACCGCGAGACGGTCATCATGATCGCGGCGACCAACCGCCCCGACGTGCTCGATCCGGCCCTGCTGCGGCCCGGACGGTTCGACCGTCAGGTGCCGGTGACCAACCCGGACCTGCGCGGTCGCGAGTCCATCCTCGCCGTCCACTCGGTGGGCAAACCCCTGGCCGCCGACGTGGACATGAGGTCGCTGGCCCGCCGCACGATCGGCATGTCCGGCGCGGACCTGGCCAACGTGCTCAACGAGGGCGCGCTGCTGGCCGCTCGGATGGGCCGGGACGAGATCTCGATCGACATCCTCGAGGAGGCCACCGACCGGGTCGTGGGCGGACCCCGCCGCAAGCACCGCGTGATCAGCGAGCACGAGAAGAAGGTCACCGCCTACCACGAGTCCGGGCACGCGCTCGCCGCGTGGGCGATGGAGGACCTGGAGCCGGTCCACAAGGTCACGATCCTCGCGCGCGGCCGCACCGGCGGGCATGCCCTTGTCGTCCCGGAGGACGACAAGTCGCTCATGACCCGCGCGGACATGATCGCGCGGATCGTCATGGCCATGGGCGGCCGCGCAGCCGAGGAGTACGTCTTCGGCGAACCGACCTCCGGCGCCAGTTCGGACATCGAACAGGCCACCAGGATCGCCCGCACGATGGTCGCCGAGTACGGGATGAGTTCCAGGCTCGGGGCGGTCAAGTACGGCGGCGAGGGCGGGGACCCGTTCCTCGGGCGCGGTGGCGGCGCGGGCTCCGAGTACTCCCCGGAGGTGGCCAAGGCCATCGACGACGAGGTCCGCCGGATCATCGACGCCGCGCACACCGAGGCGTGGAAGGTCCTCGAGGAGAACCGCGAGATCCTCGACTCCGTGGCCGGGGAACTGCTCGAGAAGGAGACGCTCCGCCAGGAGGATCTCCAACGGCTGTTCGCGGACGTGGTCAAGCGTCCGAGGATCACCGAGTTCGACGACTTCGCCGGTCGTGTCCCGTCGACCCGGCCGCCCATCAAGACACCGGGTGAGCTGGCAAAGGAACGCGGCGAGCCGTGGCCGCCGCCGGTGAGCGACCCGTTCGCGATGCCCGTCCTCCCGGCGAGCCGCGAGCCGGGTGGCACAGGGCAGGACGCGGGCCGGGACCCCGGCGACCGGACCGATCGCGAGCGTGAGTCGGTGCCGGCGGGTGCGTCGTCGTCCGGGATCCCGGCCTACGGCACGCCACCGCCCCCCGGCTGGTCGGCCCCCGGGTGGCCCCCGCGGGCGACGACGCCGGGAACGGGCCGGGCGCCCGACACGGGACGGGGCGGCGGACAGGGACCCGTCGGGGACCGACCCCTGGACAGGACGTATGGTCCGAGCGAGTCCGAGACCACCAGGCTCCCGGCCGCCCCCGCCGAGCCCGAGACCACGGTCGACGAGCCGGACAGCCCGGGTGACCGGGACGCCTCGCCGTCCGATCGGTCGACCCGCGCGTGGTCGGCGGTGGACGGGGACGGGCGCCGGAGCGGGTCGCGGCGACGTGAGGACAAGGAACCCGGGTGGCGCGCCCCGTGGGAACGTGACGACTGACCCCCCGGTCGGTTTCGTGCGAGAAGAGGACTGATGACAACCCCTGACCACATTCCCCCGGCCGACGCCCGGTCGAGGTCCACCGACCGCGTGTTCGACGCCGAACGCGCCGAGGCGGCGGTCCGGGAACTCCTGATCGCCGTGGGCGAGGACCCGGAGCGCGAGGGACTCCTGGACACCCCGGCTCGCGTGGCCCGCGCCTACCGGGAGGTGTTCGCGGGGCTGTACACCGACCCCGCGGACGTGTTGTCCAAGACCTTCGACGAGGATCACCGCGAACTGGTCCTGGTGCGTGACATCCCCATCTACTCGACCTGCGAGCACCACCTGGTGCCGTTCCACGGGGTGGCCCACATCGGGTACATCCCGGGGCGATCCGGCGCCGTGACCGGGCTGAGCAAGCTCGCGCGACTCGTGGACCTCTACGCCAAGCGCCCGCAGGTCCAGGAACGCCTGACCGGCCAGGTCGCCGACGCCCTGGTGGACAGGCTCCAGCCCACCGGCGTCCTCGTGGTGATCGAGTGCGAACACCTGTGCATGAGCATGCGGGGGATCCGCAAAGCCGGTTCCGTCACCACCACCTCCGCGGTCCGGGGCAGCATGCGGTCCAACGCCTCCACAAGGGCGGAGGCCCTCGGCCTCCTCCGGGGTACGTGAGCCACCCGGCCGCCCCGCCGCGCCCGTCCGCACTGCCGCGCCCGGGCCGCTGCGCGGTCATGGGCATCGTCAACGTCACGGAGGACTCCTTCTCCGACGGTGGCCGGCACCTCGCCCCCGAGGCGGCCCTCGCCCATGCGCGCCGCCTGGTCTCCGAGGGCGCCGACCTCCTTGACGTCGGCGGCGAGTCCACGAGACCCGGTGCGATCCGGGTCGATCGGACCGACGAGGCGGGCCGGGTGATCCCGCTGGTCCGCGCGCTCGTGGAGGAGGGGGTCACGGTCTCGGTCGACACCATGCGCGCCTCTGTCGCAGCCGAGGCACTCGACTCGGGAGCGGCGCTCATCAACGACGTCTCCGGAGGCCTCGCCGATCCCGGCATGCTGCGGGTCGTCGCCGACCACGGCTGCCCCGTGGTGCTCATGCACTGGGTGTCACCCGACCAGTACCGGGCGGGCGCCGGCGGGCGTGCCGACTACGGCGGGGACGTGGTGACCTCGGTCCGCGACCACCTCGCCCGCCGCGCCGACGCGGCGGTGTCGGCAGGCGTCGACGCGGGCTCGATCGTGCTGGACCCCGGGCTGGGGTTCGCCAAGGACGCCGCCGACAACTGGGCGCTGCTCCACCGACTCGACGTCCTCATCGACCTGGGCTTCCCGGTGTTGGTGGCCGCGTCCCGCAAGCGCTTCCTCGGGTCGCTCCTCTCGGACACCTCCGGTGTGCCCCGGGCGGTGGCCGACCGTGACCCGGCCACCGCGGCCGTCACCGCTCTCGCGGCGGCGGCGGGGGCGTGGGCCGTGCGCGTCCACGACGTCCCGCCGAGCGCCGATGCCGTCCGGGTGACGGCCGCCTGGGCGGCCGGAGGGGTGGAGGAAGGCTGATGGCGGACCGGATCGAACTGAGGGGCCTGCGGGTCCGCGGCAACCACGGTGTCTTCGAGCACGAGAGACGCGACGGCCAGGACTTCCTCGTGGACCTGGTCCTGTGGACCGACTTCGCCGCGGCCGCGGCGTCCGATGACCTCGCCGACACGGTCGACTACGGTGCTCTGGCCCTGTTCGCCCGCGACGTGGTGTCCGGGGCCCCCCGCGACCTGATCGAGACGGTGGCCTCGCAGATCGCAGACGGGATCATGGACCTGGCTCCCCAGGCACACGCGGTCGAGGTGACGCTGCACAAGCCGCAGGCCCCCATCCCGGCCGAGTTCGCGGACGTCGCGGTGGTGGCCCGACGCTCGCGCGGCCACGGCGACCGCCCGGGTGTGGACCGGTGACCTGTCGGGCCGTGCTGTCGATCGGCGGAAACCAGGGGGATTCACTCAAACTGCTCCGTGGGGTGGCGGCCGCCGCCGCCCGGGAGGGGATCCTCCGTCGCGTCTCCTCCGTCTACGCGACCCCACCGTGGGGCGGGGTGGAGCAGGACGACTTCCTCAACGCGGTCCTCGTCGTCGACCACCCCGGGTCCCCCCGCGACGTGCTCGACTGGGGCCTCGCGCGGGAGCGCGCCGCCGGCCGCACGCGCGCGGTCCGCTGGGGGCCGAGATCGCTCGATGTGGACGTGGTGTCCGCAGAGGTCGACGGGACGCCGGTGCGCTCCCGGGACGAGTCCCTGACCCTGCCCCACCCGCGCGCTGCCGAGCGCGCGTTCGTCCTGGTCCCGTGGTCGGAGGTCGAGCCCGGGGCCCGGCTCGACGGCCTCGATCTCACCGACCACCTCGACGCCCTGGACCCCGCCGAGGTCGCCGCGGTCCGCCGCACACACGACCGGCTGGACCCCGAAGGGTGGGGCCGCTGACATGGCTCGCATCGCGGTGTCCACCCTCGTCCTGGTCGCACTCGTCGCCGGGGTGGCCGCCTACTTCCTGACCGGTGCGCTGCTCGGGTCGCTGCCGCCCCTCGGGTGGGGATGGGTCACGCTCCCCGTGGTGGCGTTGATCGACGTGCTGCTGGCGCTCCGGATCCGGTCCGCGGTCTCCGACGGCGGGGTCGGTCAGGACCGAAGCCAGATGCACCCGCTGACGATCGCGCGGTGCGCAGCCCTCGGGCAGGCGTCGGCCGTGCTGGGGGCCGCGGCCGGAGGACTGGGGGCCGGACTCGTCCTCTACTTCGCGCCGAGGCTGGGCGAGCTGGCGGCGGCCGGCGCGGAGCTGCCGTCGTCCGTGGCGGTGCTGGTGTCCGGGGCGCTGCTCGTGGGGGCCGGCCTGTTCCTCGAGTCGTCGTGCGAGACCCCGCCCTCCGACGATGACGTGGGGGGACTCGCCCAGCCGACCTGAGCTGATCGAGCGGTCAGCAGACGGCGGGCATCTGGAGGAACACGCGCTGGTTACCCGTGTGACTAGTGGTTCTCTGCGTATCATGCGGGGCATGAGTTCCGACGGCGCGATCGACAAGCCCCGATCCGTCCGCCCCGCCCGCGGCGACGACCGCGGCCTGGCGGGGATCGCTCTCGGGGCGCTGCTGGTGCTGGCACTCATCGCGACCGTGGTGATGGTCTTCTCCGACAATCCGGTGTGGATGCGGATCGGCACCCTCTCGGCACTCTGGGCGGCGTTCATCGGGGCGTTCCTCGTGGCCCGGTACCGGCGGCAGGCGGCGGCCGAGGCGGCTCGGGTCCGCGACCTGCACACCGTGTACGAACTGCAACTCGAACGCGAGATCTCCGCCCGTCGCGAGCACGAGCTCGTGGTGGAGAAGGACCTGCGCGACTCCGTGCGGGCGGAGACCACCGACTCCATCCACGCGCTACGCCACGAGATCGCCGCGTTGCGGGAGCAGCTCGGTCAGATGGGCGTCACCCTGACCGACGAGCGTCTCGCCGTGGGTGGCGACACCACCGCCGGGGAGCTCGGCGCCGGGTCGTCACTGCCGTCGGTGCCGTCCGAGCGCGTCGAACCTCGCCGTCGAGCACCGGAATCGACCCTGACCCCGCCGGTCGGTGCTTCTCCGTCGGGTCGCGCGTCGGCCACGCCCGCCTCGGGCAGCCCCGCGTCGTCCGGCATGCCCGGCTCGACCCCGCCCGCATCGTCTACCTCCTCCGGCCCGGTTCGACCCCGGTCGTCGACGCCCGAGCCGACCGTCACCGGCGTCGGTCGGGACGTCACGCCCAGTACCGAGCGCACCGAGAAGTTCTCCCCGGTCGAGGCCGCGGAGTCCCGCCCCACAGGCTCGAAGGACGACAAGCCACGTGGCCCCGCGGTCCGCCCCGCCGGTCGTTCGAGGTCGGAGCCGCTGAGCCCGCCGGAGCCGCAGAAGCCCGAGCCCGAGACCGCGCGGGAGCAGGCGCAGAAGCCCGAGCCCGAGACCGCGCGGGAGCAGGCGCCGAAGCCCGATCCCGCGGCCGCCGAGTCCGCGCCGCACAGCCGTCACGGCGAGGGCGGCGGACTCTCGGTCGCCGAGCTCATGGCGCGCCTCGGCGGCGACGACGCACCCGGTCGTGGCCGTCGCCACCGCCATTCGGCTGACTGAGACGGCGCGAACCGGCGGACCACGCCCCACCCCGGCTTTGTGAGGTACGCCACTCGGACGTGCCCTGGTCGGAGAGTGCGACTATTCTCGCCCCCGAGATGTCCGGGACCCACCACGTGAGCGGGCCTGGAACGGATCGAGCACTGGAGCACCTCATGATGTCCGAATTCGGCGTCACCGGAACACCCCCTGCCCGCCTCTCGGTCGGCCTCGTGTCCGCGGGACGCGTGGGCACGGCTGTCGGCGCCGCGCTGGAGCGTCGTGGACACGTCGTCTCCGCGGTCGTCGCCCGGTCCGAGCGGTCGCGTGAGCTCGTCTCCCGCCGTCTGCCGGAGGCCCGAATCTCCGATCCCGTCGCGGTGGCCGGGGCCGTGGAACTGCTGATTCTCGCGGTTCCCGACAAGGCCCTGCCGGAAGTGGTCGCGGAATTGGCTGACGCCGACGCCTTCCGCCCCGGCCACATCGTGGTCCACGTCGCCGGCGCGGTGGGCGCGGACGTGCTCCGTCCCGCTGCCGACGCCGGCGCGGTCGTGGTGGCGGCCCACCCCGCGATGACCTTCACGGGTGGAGACTCGGACATCGAGCGCATGGAGGGGTGCTCGTGGGCGCTGACCTCCCCGGACGAGGTCGGCCTGGTCGTCGGACAGATGCTGGTGATGGAGACGGGCGGCCTGCCCGTCACCGTCGCCGAATCCCACCGGGCGCTCTACCACGCTGCGCTCGCGCACGGCGCCAACCACCTCGTCACTCTGGTCAACGACGCCGCGGAGGCTCTCGCGGCTTCCTTCTCGGTCCTGCCGGGCGGCGGGGTCCAGGGGGACCCGGACGGCATGCTCGGTTCGGACGCCGGGGCGCTGGCCCGTCGCACCCTCGAGCCGCTGTTGCGGGCCGCGCTCGACAACGTCCTGGCCTCCGGGGACTCGGCGCTGACCGGCCCCGTCATGCGGGGCGACGCGGTGACGGTCTCACGGCACCTCGACGCGCTCGAGGACGTGGACAGCGGCATCGCCGCCGGGTACCGCGCGCTCGCGCTGCGGACGGCGGATCGCTGTGGTGCCGGACGCGACGTCACCGACCTCCTGGCCCCCGACCTGACGGAGCAGCTGCGATGACCACCTCGACCCTCCCCGTGCGGACGGCGGTCCCGGGACGGCCGGGAACCGGCTACACCCGGGGCGAGCTGACCGTCCACCACGACCCCTCGGCGCTGCACGCGGTCACCCGGTCGCTGCGCAAGGTCGGCAGGCAGATCACCTTCGTCCCGACGATGGGCGCACTGCACGAGGGGCACCTGGCCCTGGTCGAGGCCGCCCGCCGGACGCCCGGTTCCGTGGTCGTGGTGTCGATCTTCGTCAACCCGCTGCAGTTCGGGCCCGGTGAGGACCTGGACGCCTACCCGCGGACTCTCGACGAGGACGTGGCCAGGCTGGCCGCCGCCGGCGTCGAGCTGGTCCTCGCCCCCAGCGCCTCCGCGATGTATCCGAACGGGCCGAGGACCACCGTGCAGCCCGGGCCGACGGGTGACATCCTCGACGGCGCCGCCCGCCCCGGCCACTTCGCCGGGATGCTCACCGTGGTGGCCAAGTTGTTCAACATCGTCGCCCCCCACCAGGCGTTCTTCGGCGAGAAGGACTATCAGCAGCTGGTCCTGATCCGTCAGATGGTGGCCGATCTGGACATGGACGTCCGGGTGGTGGGTGTTCCGACCGTCCGCGAGTCCGACGGGTTGGCGATGAGCTCGCGCAACCGCTATCTCTCCGGGGAGGAGCGGGAGTTGGCCACCACCCTCAACGCGGCGCTGGTGGCCGGGACGTTCGCGGCCAAGGGTGGCGGGCAGGCCGTGCTCGACGCCGCCCGCGCGGTCCTGGCGGAGCGACCGCAGATCTCGATCGACTACCTCGAGCTCCGGGCCGGCGACCTCGGCGAACCGCCGCAGGAGGGGCCGGGGCGGCTCCTCGTGGCGGCACGCGTTGGAAAAGCGCGCCTCATCGACAACGTCGGCGTGGCCATCGGCACGGGGTTCCTCGCCGCCGCCGAGGCGACCGTCGCCTCCCAGCAGGCCGAGCTGGCCGCAGACCTCCAGGAAGGCCTCTAGATGCAGCGCACCATGCTCCACTCCAAGATCCACCGGGCGACCGTGACCCAGGCCGACCTGCACTACGTGGGGTCCTGCACCATCGACGCGGACCTGATGGACGCCGCCGACCTGCTCGAGGGACAGCAGATCGACATCGTCGACATCGACAACGGCTCCCGTCTGACGACCTACGCCATCACCGGCGAACGGGGCTCGGGGGTCATCAGCATCAACGGCGCGGCCGCGCACCTCGTCCATCCGGGCGATCTGGTGATCATCATCGCGTACGCGGTGATGGAGGACGCCGAGGCGCGGGCCTACGAGCCGCGCGTGGTGTTCGTCGACTCCCACAACCGGAAGCTGACGGAGGGCACCGATCCGGCGGACGTCCCCGAGGGGTCGGGACTCAAGAACCCGCGCGTCCCCGAGCCGGTCACCGTCTAGGTGCCGGGGTAGGGCCGTGCTTCTCACCGTCGACGTCGGCAACACCCACATCCGGCTCGGCGTCTTCCCCCCTGATGGCGGGCCGCTCGAGCGCACCTGGAGCATGCGGACGTCGCCGGCGGTGACCTCCGACGAGTTGGCGCTGACCATCCGGGGGTTGCTCGGGGAGTGCGCCGGGCGACTCTCCGGCATCTCGGCGATGTCGGTCGTGCCCTCGGTGACGGGCGAACTGCGACGGATGGCCGCCGACTACTGGCCCGGGTTGCGCGCGGTCGTGGTGGCGCCCGGCGTGAAGACCGGGGTGCCGCTGCTCGTGGACTCTCCGCGGGAGGTGGGGTCCGACCGGGTGGTCAACGCCCTGGCCGCCCACACCCTGTTCGAGGGCGCGGTGATCGTCGTCGACGTGGACACCGCGACCACGGTCGACGCGGTCTCGGCGCGGGGTGAGTTGCTCGGGGGGGCGATCGCGCCCGGGATCGACATCTCCGTGGACGCGCTCGCCGAGCGTGCGGCCGCGTTGCGCAAGATCGAGGTCGTGCGGCCCCGGGGCGCGCTGGGCAAGAACACGGTCGCCGCGCTGCAGGCCGGGATCGTGATCGGGTTCGCCGGGCAGATCGACGCCCTCGTCGACCGACTGCGGACGGACGTCGCCGAGCTGGCCGACGCGGCGGTGGTGCTGACCGGATTGCGTGCGGACGTGGTGGCGGAGGAGTCGAGGACGATCACCGACGTGGAGCCGGAGCTCGCGCTCGAGGGCCTGCGGTTGGTGTTCGAGAGGAACGCCTGAATCTCGCCCCGCGCCGGTGGCATGCTGTCCGCCATGGACGGGATCGGGCGGAGAGAGATCGACGACGACGAGGTGATCCGCAGGGACACCTCCGAGTTCGACCGCGGGGTGTCCTTCTTCGACGCCATCTACGGCTTCGCCGTCACGCTGCTCATCGTGAACGTCGACCTGCCGGAGCCGGAGGCGTGGCAGGACCTCGGCTCCCTGGCGGCATCCGGGCTCGGGCAGCAGTTGACCGGGGTCGCGCTGAGTTTCGTGGTGATCTGCGCGCTGTGGCGGGTCAACGTCAGGATGATCAAGGGCCTCACCGGACTCGACGGCCCGATGGTCGTCGGCAACCTCCTGGCGACGGGCCTGGTGATCCTCGTGCCCTTCACCACCGACGCGATCAGCAACCCGGCCACGGCCGATCTCGACCTGCCCACCGCGCTGTACGCCCTCAACATCGCCGGGGTGTCATTGGCGCAGGCCGCCGTGTACCAGCGTGGACGCGCGGTCGGACTGGAGCGCCGTCCCACGTCGGCGAGGGAGAACCGCATGGTGCTCTTGGCGGCGACCACCACCCCGGTGGTGTTCCTGGCCTCGGTCCCCGTGGCGGTGACCATCGGCGCGGGGACCGCCCAGCTGATGTGGGTGTCGTTGGTCGTCCTGCTGCCGTTGACGGGTGGCCTCGTGAACCGGGCCAGGGGGACCTGACGGCGCAGCGGCGTCGGGCTGAGCAGGGGCCAGGCTGTACGTGGGCCAGGCTGTGCGCGGGGTCGCGCTGCGCGTGCGGGTCAGGCCGCGGAGCGATAGCTCGTCATGGAGACCGACCCCCACGCGTACCCCTTGCTGAAGGCGTCCAACCTCTCGCCGGATCCGGCTGCCATGCCCGCCGTGTAGAGCAGGGGCAGGAAGTGATCGGCGCTGGGTACGGCCAGTCGGGCGTCGGGGTGTTCGACGAGTGAGAGGGCGTCCTCCGGCCGCTCGGTGAGCAGTTCCTGGGTGTGGTCGTCGAAGCGGTGCGCCCAGTCCGTCCCCGAGTCCCCGCGGGAGGGGTCCACGGCCGCCAGGTTGTGCACCACGTTGCCGCTGGCCAGGATCAGGACACCGGAGTCCCGCAGCGCCGAGAGCCTGGTGCCCAGGTCGAAGTGGTAGCCCGCGGGCTTGGAGGCGTCCACCGACAACTGGGCCACCGGGACGTCGGCGTCGGGGAACACGTGGGCGAGGACGGACCACGTGCCGTGGTCGAGACCCCACGAGTCCCGGTCCTCGCCGACCCAGGTGGGTTTGACCACCTCGGCCACCTCGGAGGCGAGTTCGGGTGCTCCGGCGGCGGGGTAGTCGAACTCGTTGAGCTCCCGTGGGAAACCGTAGAAGTCGTGGATGGTCCTCGGATTCGCCATGGTGGTCACCGCGGTGGCCCCGATGTACCAGTGAGCCGAGACGGCCAGCACGGCCCGGGGACGTTCGGGCAGGGAGGTGCCGAGCGCGGCCCACTCGCGGGTCCACTGGTTGACCTCGAGCGCGTTGAGGGGGACGCCGTGGCCGATGAAGACGGCGGGCTGACGCGTGCGTGCGGTGGTCATGATGCTCCTTCGATCTAGCTATATGATGCATCAACTATCGCTTGGGCGCCAGCGGGTGCGCCAGCGGGTGCGCTGTCGGGTGTGGTCAGGGCTCCGGGGGATCCGCCCTTGCTCTAGATAGACCGGTCTGTCTATTATTGGGGTTATGCACGCACGACGAATGCCCTCGGCCGGTCCGGCGGGCTCCGCGCGTGCGCAGCACTGGTGTCCCCGACCGGCAGCAGCACCCTCGAACGGACCAACCGGGACCCGCCTCACCAGGAGCACCAGATGACCTCTGTCGCCGTCACCATCACCGACCCCGCCGCCCTCACGCTGGACGTGGCGGACTACCGCGCCATCGTCGAGGCGGGGGCGCTCGTCGTGGACATCCGCTCGCGGGTCCAGCGCGAGCGGCAGGGTGTGCTGGCCGGGGCGGTCGCTGTCGAGGCCCGCCCCGTCGTCGAGCTACTCGATCCCCGTTCGCCGGCGCCCCTCGCCGCCGTGGACGAGGGGCGCGAGGTGCTCCTCGTCAGTGACGACGGTCTCGACGCCGAGCTGTTCGCCCTGGAACTGCACTCCCGTGGTGTGCGACGGGTCCGGGCGGTGGACGGGGGGCACGACGCGCTGCGGACGGCAGGGGCACTCGGCCTGCTCTCGGACGCCGAGCACCTGCTGCGCGAGCGGTCCGCGATCTCGGCGCACTGAGCGCAGCACCACGTCCGACCGGGGGCGGCCCGGCACCGACCCCGGTACGGTCACGTCCATGACGGACGACATCTCGGCAGATCTGCTCCAAGGCATCCTCGACGAGGTCCGTGACGACTCCTCGGGCGACCTGGTCCCGCACCTGGGCGACTACGAACACCCGAATCCCGACGCCCTGGCGATGGCCGTGTGCGACCTCGAGGGCACCGTGACCTCCGCGGGGGACGACGACATCCGCTTCGATCTCCAATCGGCCTCCAAGCCGTTCGTGTACGCCCTGGCCCTGGACCAGAAGGGCGTCGACGAGGTGGCCAAGCGGATCGGGGTCGAACCCTCCGGAGACGCCTTCAACGAGATCTCCCTCGAGGCCGGGACCGGCCGGGCGCCCAACGGTCTGGTCAACGCCGGGGCGTTGGCCGCCCACGCGCTCGTCGGGGACACCGACGACGACGAGGTCTCGCGCTTCGAGCACATCCGCGCACTGCTCTCCCGACTCGTCGGCCGCGACGTGGAGGTCGACGAGGAGATCGCCGACATCGAGGCCAAGAGCGCACACCGCAACCAGGCGCTCGCGCACCTCCTGGCCGAGGAGGGCACCCTCGCGGACGACCCCCACGAGGTGGTGGCGGGGTACGGACGCCAGTGCGCGGTCCGCGTGGACGTCCGCGAACTCGCCCACATGGCCGCGATGTTCGCGAACGGTGGCGTGAAACCCGGCAGTGACGAACGGATCCTCGGGCGCAAGGCGGTCCGCTACGCCAATAGCGTGATGTTCACCTGCGGCATGTACGACGCGGCGGGCGACTGGGTCTACCAGGTCGGACTGCCCGCGAAGAGCGGGGTGTCGGGATGTCTGTTCGCGGTGGTTCCCGGCAAGTTCGGGATCGCGGCCTACTCGCCGCGCCTGGACGAGCACGGCAACAGTGTCCGGGCGGCGGCCGCCATCGAGCAGTTGTCGGACCGGTTCGACCTCCACGTCCTCGACCACGTGCGTGGCGACGGGTTCGGCCCCGCCGCATAGGGACGACTATCCTCGGGAGTCGTGACCGACTCGACCCCCGCCGCGACCGAGCCCGCCGACGACACCCCCGAGCAGCTGCGTATCCGTCGCGACAAGCGGCAGCGCATCCTCGATTCCGGCGTCGACGCCTATCCGGTCGAGGTCCCCCGCACACACGGTCTCGTCGAGATCGCCACGGATCCGCGCTTCGTCGCCCTCGAGCCCGGGGAGGAGACCGACGTCCGGGTCTCCGTCGCGGGCCGCGTGCTGTTCGTCCGCAACACGGGCAAGCTCTGCTTCGTCCGACTCCAGGACGGCGTGAGCGCGGACGCCGACCTGTCGGTCCCGGTGACCGAGGACGGGCCCGATTCGTTCGCTCCGCAGCTGCAGGCGATGCTCTCGCTGGCCAACGTGGGCCAGGACCGGCTCGAGGCGTGGAAGCAGGACGTGGACCTCGGTGACCACGTCTCGGTGACCGGCCGCGTGGTGCGGTCCAAGCGCGGCGAGCTGTCCGTCATGGCCGACTCGTGGGTGCTGGCGGCCAAGTCGCTGCGTCCGTTGCCGGTCGCGCACAAGGAGCTGAGCGAAGACACGCGCGTCCGTCAGCGCTACACCGACCTCATCATGCGCGACACCGCCCGGCGCAACGCAGTCACCCGCATCAAGGTCGTCCGGGCGCTGCGGGACGCCCTCGACAGGCGCGGGTTCCTCGAGGTGGAGACGCCCATGCTGCAGACCCTGCACGGCGGTGCCGCCGCCCGCCCGTTCGTCACGCACTCCAACGCCCTGGACCTGGACCTGTACCTGCGCATCGCCCCCGAGCTCTACCTCAAGCGTTGCGTGGTGGGCGGGATCGAGCGGGTCTTCGAGATCAACCGCAACTTCCGGAACGAGGGCGTGGACTCCTCGCACAGCCCCGAGTTCGCGATGCTCGAGACCTACCAGGCCTACGGCGACTACGACACGTCCGCCACGATGATCCGAGAGGTCATCCAGGAGGTCGCCCGCGAGGTGTTCGGCACCACCACGGTCACCCTCGCCGACGGCACGGAGTACGACCTGGGCGGGCAGTGGCGCGAGATGCGAATGTACCCCTCGCTCAACGAGGCCCTCCGCGCGCGACACCCCGGACTCGGCGCGGAGGTGACGGTCGACTCGACGGTCGACGAGCTCACCGACCTGGCCGGGAAGGTCGGGCTCGAGGTGCCCTCGGGCAGGGGCTGGCTGCACGGCAAGCTTGTTGAGGAACTCTGGGAGCACCTGTGCGGCGACCAGCTCGAGGGTCCGGTGTTCGTCCGCGATTTCCCGGTGGAGACCTCACCGCTGACCCGCGATCACCGCACGGACCGGGGGGTCACCGAGAAGTGGGACCTCTACGTCCGTGGGTTCGAGCTGGCGACCGGGTACTCGGAGCTCGTCGACCCTGTGATCCAGCGTCGGCGTTTCGAGGACCAGGCGCGGCTCGCCGCGGCCGGTGACGACGAGGCGATGGTGTTGGACGAGGACTTCCTGGCCGCGATGGAGCAGGGGATGCCACCCACCACCGGGTTGGGAATGGGGATCGATCGTCTGCTCATGGCGCTCACCGGGCTGGGCATCAGGGAGACGATCCTGTTCCCGATGGTCAAGCCGCTACCCCGGGACTGACGCCGGCGATCATCGCGACTCCCGAACGGGGTCAGTCCGGCTGCGCCCACGCCGCCGCCACGAGATCGCGGAGCGCGGGTTCCCGGATCCGGGCCAGGGTCGTCACGTAGAGGCACCCCTTGCCGGTCTTGTGCGGCCCCAGCGTCGCGAGCAACGCGTCGACTCCCGGGGCACCGAGCAGGCCGTAGAGGCTGATGGCGGAGGCGCGGGGGCTGAAGCCCACCCTGAGGGTGTCTCCCTCGCGGCCGCTGTCGTAGACGTAGTGGTGAGTGCCGTAGCCCACGATCGAGGGGCCCCACATCGCGGGCTGTTCGCCGGTGACCTCACCGAAGATCTCCAGTAGTCGCAGGCCGTCCTCCACGCGGCGGGCGGTCGGCAGCCCCTCGATCCACTGCCGCGGTGAGCCCGGTGCCGAGAGGAACGCCGTGTTGTCGTTGCGGCCGGTGGCCCGGGGCCGCGGGGTCGGATCGGCGAGGGACAGTCCCGCCGCGGACAATGCGTCGCGCAGCACGCCGAGCTGGGAGGGGCCGACCCCATGCAGCGCCAGAACGTCCTGCTCGGGCGTGCCGTCCAACTGGCGCAGGTCGGTGATCCCGGCCGCGTCGAGGGCGCGGGACGCCGGCGCGGAGAGCCGGGGAAGCGGAAGCGGTGACTCGCTCATGGTGCAGACGGTAGACCTCTCGCCGGTCGACCGCCCGGGTCGAGACCCGAACGTGACAGCGAGTCGCCCGTCCGGGTGACGCTCCCCGGACATAATCACGGCATGAGAAGAATCCCCTCACGAGTGGTGGTCGGTGCGGTCGCGGCGCTGCTGGCCGTGGGCACCTCCACCTCCGCCGCCTCGGCCCAGGTCGCCCTACCGCCGGAGGCACAGCAGGTACTCGATCAGGCCCTGGCGGGATCCGTGCAGGCGGACGCGGACCTGCGCACCGCCGCCGGCGGCTGGTTGGAGTCGGCGGGGATCACACCCCCGCCCGGGTTCGTGCCCCCTCCGGCCGCGCCACCGCCGCCGCCGGACCGCACCCCGCAGAGCCCGTGTCCGCGGACGGCCGCCGCGTGCGTCGACCTCGACGGGAACCGGACCTGGCTGCAGTCGGGGGAGCGGCTGAGTTACGGTCCGGTACGGATGTCCCACGGAAGGACCGGCTGGGAGACCCCTCGCGGGACGTTCCAGGTCACCCGGAAGGTGCGCCACGAGGTCAGCCGTCTGTTCGACGACGCCCCGATGCCGTACTCGGTGTACTTCGTGGGTGGGATCGCCTTCCACGAGGGCGATCCGGCCTACGAGTCGCACGGGTGTATCCGGATGGATCAGACCGCCGCGGCGACCTACTTCGAGAGGCTGCAGGTCGGGGACACCGTGGTGGTGTTCTGACGCCTCACGAATCCTTGAACATGCGGGCCTCGGCGCGGTCCGGGAGTAGATATTCGGCGGACTTGGCCGCCAACGCCGATCCGATGATCACGAGGATGAACCCGATCGCGGCGACGAACGGACCATAGGTGACCGACGTGCCGTCGGGCAGACCCGCCAGCATCGGATCCGAGGTGTCGGTCGAGTTGAACAGGACCCAGACAAAGATGAGGTGGGCGATCAACACGAGGGACGCGAGTACCGCGTTGGCGGCCGCGAAGAATCCCAGCCGGGTGAACAGCGTGACCGCCACCAGGACCGACAGCACGAGAAGCCCCAGGAAGTTCAGGGGCGCCATCGCGCGCAGGTCCAGGATCTCGGTGAGGTCGAGCGCGCTGATCCCTCCGCCGGTCCCGGTGCTCAACCAGGGGAGGTACAGACTGAGCAGGGCGAATGCCAGTCCCACGACGGCGATCAGGCCGCCGACGCGGTTACGCAGGTGGGGGATGATCTTGCCGCCGGTCGGGGTGCTCGCCGACGACGGCGAGGTGCGGGTGACGGGCGTTGCTTGTGCGGCCATGGCGGGTGCCCCTTAATCGGACCGGAACCTGCGAAGTGAGGTAAGTCACATAATAGGCGGGGTGTCAGGGTTCTGCCACAACCGTGCATTCCCGCCGGACAGTGCCTGAAGGGCAGTGTCTGAAGGGCAGTGTCTGAAGGACAGTGCCCGCCGGACCGCGCCCGACCTTCACGTCACGTGATCCTCCAGGTATCGCGCGGACCGGGCGGCCCACGCCGCCCCTGCCGCCACCATCACGAATCCGAACGCGGCCACGTAGGGTCCGGAGGTCACCGTCGCATTCGCGGGCAGGCCTGAGAGCGCCGGCTCCGTCGACCCCGTGGACAGGATCAGGGTCCAGACAAAGGCGAGGTGGCCCGCCAGCACCCCGATCGCCACCACCGCGGCCGCGACGGCGAACGCGCCCAGCCGGGTGAACGCGGTGACCGTCACGAGGAGGGCCAGGACCAGGAGCCCGACGAACAGCACCGGTGCGACGCTGCGGACGTCGATGAGTTCGGTGATCCCCAGGGCGGAGATCCGCTCGCCCCCGCTCGTGGCCAGCCACGGCAGATAGAGGCTGATCAGCGCCAGTGCCAGACCGGTGAACGTCACCAGGGCCCCGATCCGGTTCCGGACGTGCGGGATCCTCTTGGTCCGTGCGGGCGTCCTGGTCGGGAGGGGGACACGGTGGGGTGCGGGTGGGGTGTACGCGGGCATGGCGATCACGCTCCGGGCGGGGTCGACGGACGCGGGTGCGGTTGCTCATATCGTAAGAGTCGGACCGCTCCGGGGCGTTGCGACAGGGCGGTTCGTTATGGTAACGGGATCCTCAGCGTCGGCGGTTGGTCCGACGAGTGGGTTCGGCGCCCATCGGGTCCTCCGGCCACGGGTGTCGGGGATAGCGGCCCCGCATCTCCGCCCGCACGCCGGGATAGGCCTCGCGCCAGAAGAACTCCAGGTCGCGGGTCACGGCGAGTGGCCGTCCGGCGGGGGAGAGCAGATGGACCGTCACCGGTACCCGTCCGTCGCAGATCCGGGGTGAGGCCGTCCACCCGAAGCACTCCTGCAGCTTGACCGCCAGCACCGGCGCCGCGTCGGATCCGGGTTCCGGGTAGTCGACGCGGTACGACGACGAGCTGGGCACCTGTAGGCGTTCGGGCACCAGATCGTCGAAACGGGTCGCCTCCGGCCACGGGAGCAACCGCCGCAGCGCGGGGCCGACTCCGCGTCCCACCGGCTTCCCGCCACGCGCGAGGGCCTCGACCTCCGGTCCGAACCACTCGGTGAGCCGGCCTGCGAGCGCCTCGTCCGACACCTCGGGCCAGGGCGGTCCGAGCTCGCGGTGCGCGAAGGCCAGTCGGTGCCACAGGCGTAGAGCCTCGTCGTCGGGTCCGAGTGCGGCCAGGCCGTCGGACCGGACGGCGGACGCGACGGCCGACACGGCGGCGGCGGGGCCCGGCCGCACGGGGGTGACGGAGAGTTCGATCGCCCCGAGCCGTCGGATCCGGCGACCCGTCAGCGCGCCGCCCGAGAAGGTGGCCGTCTCGTCGTCGTCGAGTAGTCCCGACGCCGCACGCTCGGCTCCCTCCCGGTCCAACGGGGCGGCGGCCCGGATCACGGCGCCCGCCTCCCCGGCGGCCCGTCCGGACGCCCGTGCGACCTCGGCCACCGCGAGCCACTCGTGGCCGGCGAGGGCGGACCCGGGCGGGAGGACCGCCCCTGTGCCCGACGCGAAGGTGTACTGCCCGCCCCGGCGGCGTGCCACCCGATCGGGATGGGCCAGGGCGACGATCAGGCCGACGGCGTCCTCGAGCGGAATCCCGCCCGGCCCGCCACCGGTGCGGACCACGCGTTCCAGGCGGCGGGCCTCGCGCTCCCAGGTCCGGTGGTCCGCCGCGCGGCCCCCGCGCAGTGCGCGCAGGTCCGCCACGAGGTCGCCCGCGGGGGAGCGGCGGCCCGAGGTCAGCAATGACACCACCTCCGCCGCCATCGCGCGACCGACCACAGGGGCGCCGTCGAGCAACGCACGCGCGTGCCGCGGGTCCGCGGGAACACGGGCCAGGTCGCGCCCCCGGCCGGTGGCGCGGCCCGCGGCGTCGAGCGCACCCAGGTTCTGCAACACCGACTGGGCTCGGTGGATCTCCCCGGACGGTGGGGGGTCGGGCAGCGCCAGCCCCTCGCCCCGCGGGGCGCCCCAGCAGGCCACGTCCAGGGCGAACGCGGTCAGGTCCGAGGTGGCGATCGCCGGTGTGCGGTGCGCCGGCACGCGCGAGAACTCGTCCTCGGACAGGCAGCGCACCGCGATCCCCGGGCCGAGACGGGCCGCGCGGCCCGAGCGCTGCACGCAGGAATCGCGCGAGGCGGACACCGTGACCAGCCCCGTCATGTCGCGGGCGGCGTCCCTGCGGGGCTCGCGGCTCAGGCACGCGTCCACCACCACCCGCACCCCGGGGACGGTGAGGGAGGACTCCGCCAGGTCGGTCGAGACCACCACACGGGGGCGGGGTCCGGCCGCGCCCCGGCCCGGGGTCGGGTCCCCGCGGCCGGATCCCGAGACCGCCCGGTCCTGCTCGGCCGCGTCGAGCCCGCCGTGGAGGGGGAGGACCTCGACGCTCCCGCCCAGCCGCGCCGTGAGCGAGCGCACCACGCGATCGATCTCGCGCACCCCGGGGAGGAAGACGAGGGTGTCCGACCCGCTCGCGGTCACCTCGTCGGCCGTGACGGCGGCCACGTGGTCGAGGAAGCCGTCGGTCACCCCACGGGAATCCAGACGGGGCACGGGTGGAGGGCTGTAGCGGATCTCCAGGGGATGCAGGACGGCCGGGATGTCGATCACCGGTGCCGCGGCCTCCGTTCCGGCGCCGCCCAGCAGGCGCGCGAAGCGACCGGCCTCGACGGTCGCGGACATGGCCACCACGGGCAGGTCGTCGCGGAGCTGGCGCAGCTCGCAGAGCAGGGCCAGGGCGAGGTCGGACTCGACGTCCCGCTCGTGGACCTCGTCGAGCACCACCGCCGAGGTCCCGGGCAGGTCCGGGTCGGCGATCAGGCGCCGTACCAGCACCCCCGGGGTCACGAATTCCACGAGGGTGTCCCGGCCGACGCTGGAGTCCCCGCGCACGGAGTAACCCGCCAGGGTGCCGACCCCCGTCCCCGTCAGCGCCGCCAGTCGTCGCGCCGCCGAGCGGGCGGCCACCCGTCGGGGCTGGGTGACGACGACCCGTCCCGCGATCCCGTCCACCGAGGCGACGGCCGGTGGGGCGAGGGTGGTCTTCCCGGTGCCGGGCGGGGCCTGGACGACCGCGGTCCCCCTGGTGGCGAGGGCGTCCCGGAGGGCGGGCAGCGCGGCGGCGAAGGGCAGTCCGCGGCCGATCCGGTCCAGATCGAAGGGGGTCACGTGCCCGGCCCGTCCACCCGTGTCATGTCCACGACCCTAGGCGCCGACGGCGGAAGTACGTCCCCCAGCGCACGGATCGGCCGCGTTCGCTGTCGGCGTACACGGATCTGCAATGGTTCCCCGACCTGCCGCGTTGAACCCTGGTGACGGACCCGCTCCCGCTCCTGCGGTGCAGCGCGTCAGACACGGCCACTAGAGTGGACGAAACCCGAGGAATGTGAGGTAGCACGATGTTCGAACGGTTTACCGACCGCGCGCGTCGCGTCGTCGTCCTGGCCCAGGAAGAGGCCCGGATGCTCAACCACAACTACATCGGCACCGAGCACATCCTGCTGGGTCTCATCCACGAGGGCGAGGGAGTGGCCGCCAAGGCACTCGAGTCCCTGGGGATCTCGCTGGAAGCGGTGCGGAGTCAGGTCGAGGAGATCATCGGCCAGGGCCAGCAGGCGCCCAGCGGGCACATCCCGTTCACGCCGCGGGCCAAGAAGGTCCTGGAGCTGAGCCTGCGCGAGGCGCTGCAGCTCGGCCACAACTACATCGGCACCGAGCACATCCTGCTCGGCCTCATCCGTGAGGGCGAGGGCGTCGCCGCCCAGGTGCTGGTCAAGCTCGGAGCGGACCTCACCCGGGTCCGCCAGCAGGTCATCCAGCTGCTGTCGGGTTACCAGGGCAAGGAGGCCGAGGCCACGGGCGCCCCCGCAGGCACCGGCGGTCGCGAGTCCGGTACGCCGTCGTCCTCGACGGTGCTGGACCAGTTCGGCCGCAACCTCACGCAGGCCGCCATGGAGGGCAAGCTCGACCCGGTCGTCGGCCGCGCCAAGGAGGTCGAGCGCATCATGCAGGTGCTCTCCCGGCGCACCAAGAACAACCCGGTGCTCATCGGCGAGCCCGGCGTGGGCAAGACCGCGGTCGTCGAGGGTCTGGCTCAGGCCATCGTCAACAACGAGGTTCCCGAGACCCTCAAGGACAAGCAGGTCTACTCGCTCGACCTGGGGTCGCTGGTGGCCGGTTCGCGCTATCGCGGTGACTTCGAGGAGCGCCTGAAGAAGGTGCTCAAGGAGATCAACCAGCGCGGCGACATCATCCTGTTCATCGACGAGATCCACACGCTCGTCGGCGCGGGTGCCGCCGAGGGTGCGATCGACGCGGCGTCGATCCTCAAGCCCAAGCTGGCCCGCGGTGAACTGCAGACCATCGGCGCCACCACGCTCGAGGAGTACCGCAAGCACATCGAGAAGGACGCGGCGCTCGAGCGTCGTTTCCAGCCGGTGCAGGTCCCCGAGCCCAACGTGGAGCTGTCCATCGAGATCCTCAAGGGTCTGCGGGACCGCTACGAGGCACACCACCGCGTCACCATCACGGACGCCGCCCTGGCCGCGGCGGCCCAGCTCGCGGACCGGTACATCAACGACCGCTTCCTGCCGGACAAGGCGATCGACCTCATCGACGAGGCCGGCGCCCGCATGCGGATCAAGCGGATGACCGCTCCGCCGGACCTGCGTGAGTTCGACGAGAAGATCGCGGAGGCCCGCCGTGAGAAGGAGTCCGCGATCGACGCGCAGGACTTCGAGAAGGCCGCAGGCCTGCGGGACACCGAGAAGAAGCTCATCGCCGAGCGCTCGGAGCGCGAGAAGCAGTGGCGTGCGGGCGACATGGACGTGGCCGCCGTGGTCGACGAGGAGCAGATCGCGGAGGTCCTGGGCAACTGGACCGGGATCCCCGTGTTCAAGCTCACCGAGGAGGAGACCACGCGTCTGCTCCGCATGGAGGACGAGCTGCACAAGCGGATCATCGGCCAGGAGGACGCCATCAAGGCGGTCTCCCGGGCCATCCGCCGCACGCGGGCCGGGCTCAAGGACCCCAAGCGGCCCTCGGGTTCGTTCATCTTCGCCGGTCCCTCCGGTGTCGGCAAGACGGAGCTCTCCAAGGCGCTGGCCAACTTCCTGTTCGGCGAGGACGACGCGCTCATCCAGATCGACATGGGCGAGTTCCACGACCGTTTCACCGCGTCCCGTCTGTTCGGCGCACCTCCCGGGTACGTCGGCTACGAGGAGGGTGGCCAGCTCACGGAGAAGGTCCGGCGCAAGCCGTTCTCTGTGGTCCTGTTCGACGAGATCGAGAAGGCCCACTCCGAGATCTACAACACGCTGCTGCAGGTGCTCGAGGACGGCCGTCTCACCGACGGGCAGGGTCGCATGGTGGACTTCAAGAACACCGTGCTGATCTTCACCTCCAACCTGGGCACGAGGGACATCTCCAAGGCGGTCGGGATGGGCTTCCAGTCCTCCGACAACACCGAGGACGCCTACGAGCGGATGAAGCAGAAGGTCAACGACGAGCTCAAGAAGCACTTCCGGCCCGAGTTCCTCAACCGCATCGACGAGATCGTGGTGTTCCACCAGCTCACCAAGGATCAGATCGTGGAGATGGTCGACCTCATGGTCAGCCGCGTCGGCGTCGCGCTCAAGGCCAAGGACATGACCATCGAGATCACGGATCGGGCCAAGGAACTCCTGGCCAAGCGGGGTTTCGACCCGGTACTGGGTGCGCGGCCGCTGCGTCGCACTATCCAGCGCGAGATCGAGGACACGCTGTCGGAGAAGATCCTCTTCGGCGAGGTCGCGGCCGGCGAGCTCATCACCGTCGACGTCGAGGGCTGGGACGGCGAGTCCGACAAGACGGAGGACGCCAGGTTCACGTTCACCGGTGTCCAGCGCCCTGACGCCGGGTCCCGCGAGGGTGAGGAGATCACCGCGAGCGTCGCACCCACCGGTGAGGCCGGCCCGGGTGACTCGCTTCCGCCGAGCTCGGGCGGCTTCGGTGGCGCAGCCCCCGGCGGCCCGTCGGGTAGCGGTGGGGCGGCTCCCGCCACCACCTAGGCCGGACCCGCAGCACGGACACCAGGCGGCCCCCGCTCTCTCGAGCGGGGGCCGCCTCGTCGTCTGCCGATCTCGTGGTCAGTCGGTCTCGTTGTCAGTCGTGGGTCGTGGGCACCGCACGGAAGCCGCCGTCGAGCACCACGAGCGGATCGCCGGGATTCTCCTCGTCGAACCAGGCGTCCAGCAGCCTCGCCACCACCAGGACGTGGTCGCCCGCCGGGACGAGACGGTCGAGGGCGACCCGGAGTCGCGCCCGCCCGCCGTGGAGTAGTGGTTCACCGGTCTCGGCCCGGGTCCACAGGGAATGGTCGGCGAACCGGAGGTGGGAGGGGCCGGCGAACCGGAGCGCGAGTGGCCGATCGGCCTCGCCCAACAGGTGGATCACCGCGGTCCGGGCATCGAGCACCGCCGCCAGGCTGGACGACGAGATCCCGACGTTGAAGCTCACCAGGGCGGGCTCGGACGACAGGCTGGTCGGCGATGACGCGGTGAATCCCACCGGTCCGTCGGCGCCGTCGAGGGTGATGATCGTGACTCCGGCGGGATGCATACGCATCGCCCGCCTGTGGGTCTCCGCCGAGACGGACTGGTGAGCGGTGGACAGGCTTCGGTGGGTCATACGAGGAGTCTGTGGGTGTCCGCTACGGATGTCGAAGATAACGGTCGCGATGACCGGAAAGGGTCAGGACACCGACTGCAGCCTCGACAGCAGCGCGGTCGTGGGGTCCGCCGAGATGGTGTCGAGCGCCACCGCCATTGCCGCCAGCTGCTGGATCCGCCCGCCCGCCGTCGACACCCTGAGTTCGGGTCCCCCGCCTGCGAGCGGGGTCTCCCGTGAGGCTCTCAGGATGGGGCCCAGGTATCGCGGGTGGTCGGTGAAGGCCTGGCCGCAGAGCACCACCGAGTCCGGGCGGGTGATGGCCGAGATCAGCCCGACCAGGCGACCGAGGATCGTCGCTCGCTCGACCAGGATCGCGTCGGCGATCGGATCGCTGTGTGCCCGGGCCGCGAGCTCCGGCACCGACCCCACGGTGATCCCGCGGGTGGCCGCAGCCCGGACCAGTCCGGAATCGCCCACCACGTCAAGGAGGCCACCCCCGCGGTCGTCGAGGTAGGTGGTCGGGCCCACGGGGAGGTGGGCGAGTTCAGCCGAACCGGCCCGTGGCAGGTGGACGGCGCCGTCGATCACGAGGGCGGAACCCAGATGCTCCCGCGCGTAGACGACCAGGGTCGTGCCCCTGTGGGACTCGTGCCCCACGAGCAGCTCCGCCGCGGCCATCGCCTCGACGTGGGGGGCAACCGAGAAGGGCACCCCGATCCGATCGGCGAACAGGTCCGCCACCGGAACGTCCCGCCACCCCAGTAGGTCGTGGTCGATCCTGCCCGGAGAGGTGATCCTCGCGGCCGTGGCCACGCCGCCCCAGACGAGCCGGCGGTCGCGGTGGCCGTCGAGGAGGCGGAACGCGATCGCGGACAACTCGTCCGCGAGCACCTCCGGGTCCCGGCCCGGGGTGGGGACCGCGAACTCGGACAGGATCCGGCAGGCGAGGTCGCTGATGGCGACCACGCAACGGCTGAGGCCGATGTGGACGGCCACCACCACGGGCCCGGTGGGATCGATCTCCACGGGGATACTCGGCCGGCCGACGGAACCGTCGTGCATGAGTTCGGGCCGCTCGCGGATGACCCCGGAGGACAGCAGCGCGGCCGTGGCCCGTCCGACCGTCGCCACCGACAGGCCCGTGGACGCCGCCACCTCCGGACGGGTCACCGGCCCCCGGAACCGGATCGTGCGCATGACCCGGGCCGAGGTCACGTCGGACAAACGCAGGTCAGGGGCGGGTGAACGGGGCGTCATGGGGCGAGGGTAACACAGCATATAGACCGATCGGTCTAGTACGGTTATGTGTTTCCCTCCCGGTGACGCCAATTGTGGCCCCCCGTCTCCGTCGGGCCGCACGATATGTCGGTCCGCACTCCGACCCGAGACACCTACAGGAGCCGTCCGTGGCCACCGACCCGACTCATCCGAACCCCGACCAGACGGGGTTGCACTTCCACTGGTTCCTGCCCACCTACGGGGACTCGCGCAACCTCGTGGCCGGGGGTCACGGCACGTCGATGGCGGGGGACCGCCCGGCGACCCTTTCGTATCTGCGGCAGATCGTCGGGGCGGCCGAGCACAACGGGTTCGAATCCCTCCTCACTCCCACCGGCGCCTGGTGCGAGGACGCGCTGATCACCACCGCACTGCTCGCCGAGTCGAGCGACCGCATCAAGTTCCTCGTGGCGTTGCGCCCGGGGCTCATGAGTCCCACCCTCGCCGCGCAGATGGCGACCACCTTCCAGTGGCAGACCGGCGGCCGCCTGCTCCTCAACGTGGTCACCGGAGGCGAGTCCCGCGAGCAACGCGCCTATGGAGACTTCCTGGACAAGGAAGCGCGATACGCCAGGGCGGACGAGTTCCTCGACATCGTCCGAGGACTCTGGAGTTCGGAGGACCCGCTCTCCTACAGCGGCGACCACCTCGCCGTCGTCGATTCCGTCCTGGCGCGTCGACCGGACCCGGCGCCGCCGATCTTCTTCGGCGGTTCCTCCGCGGCCGGTATCCGCGTCGCCGCCCGCCACGCCGACACGTACCTGACCTGGGGCGAACCTCCCGCCGCCGTCGCCGCGAAGCTGGACCGGGTCCGGGACGCCGCGGCCGTCCACGGCCGGACACCCTCGTTCGGGATCCGGCTCCACGTGATCTCCAGGGACACCTCGGAGCAGGCGTGGTCCGAGGCCGATCGCCTCCTGGCGGGGATCGACCCCGCGGACGTGGCGCGGGTGCAGGCCTCGCTGGCCGCCAGCGAATCAGAGGGCCAGCGCCGGATGCTCGACCTGCACGGTGGCCGGACCGAGTCCCTCGAGGTCTCGCCGAACCTGTGGGCCGGAGTCGGCCTGGTCCGCGGGGGCGCGGGTACCGCACTCGTCGGCTCCCACGAGGAGGTCGCTGACCGGATCGCCGAGTACGCCGACCTGGGTCTCACGCACTTCGTCCTCTCCGGCTACCCGCACCTGGAGGAGACGTACACCTTCGGGGAGGGCGTCCTGCCCGTCCTGGCCCGTCGTGGGTGGTGGACCCCGGGTGATCGGCACCGAGAGACCGTGTCGGTTCCGTTCGCCACTGCCACAGCCCCAGCCCCACCCGGCACCGACGCGGCGACAGCCGCCACCGGCGCGCCCACCACCGACGCCGCGGGAGCCGATATCCGGTCCGGCGAACCCGCCACCGTCGGCGGGTGACGAGACGAGGAGACCTCACCATGACCACCGTTCTCGCCTCCACGCCGACGGGCGCGCCTGAGGTACCTGCCGGCCCGACCACGAAGAGCCCGGCTCCCGGGCGCGGCCCTGCCGGCCGCCGGCGGACCCGCCGCCGGACCACCTGGCTGCGCTGGCTCAGTCCCGTCGTGCTGATCCTGATCTGGCAGATCGCCGGCGCCACCGGCATCCTGCCGGAGCGAATCCTTCCCGCCCCGCAGCTCATCGCCTCCTCCGCACTGGAGCTCATCGCCTCCGGCGAACTCGCGGACGCGCTGGCCGTCTCGAGCGTCCGCGTGGTCCAGGGGTTCGTCCTGGGGGCCGTGGCCGGACTCGTCCTGGGGGTGGTCGTCGGCACCTCGCGGATCGCGGACGCCCTCGTCGATCCGCCGCTCCAGATGCTCCGCGCGTTGCCGCACCTCGGCCTGATCCCGCTGTTCATCCTGTGGTTCGGCATCGGCGAGACCCCGAAGGTGCTGCTCATCGCACTCGGTGTGGTTTTCCCGATCTACCTCAACACGGCCTCGGGCCTGCGTCAGGTGGATCCCAGGCTGCAGGACATGGCGACGGTGTTCGGCTTCAGCCGACGCCAGCGACTCACCGAGGTGATCCTGCCGTCGATCGCGCCCCAGGTCCTGGTCGGCGTTCGGCAGTCGCTCGCTATCGCCTGGTTGACGCTCATCGTGGCCGAGCAGCTCAACGCCACCAACGGCATCGGCTACCTCATCATGAACGCCCGCGACTACTTCCGGATCGACGTGATCATCGTCGGCCTGGTCGTGTACGCGCTGCTCGGCATCCTCACGGACGCGGTGGTCCGCGTCGCCGAGGCCCGCGCGCTGCGCCACTACCGGTGACCACCGACCACTACCCAGGAGACCTGACCATGACCACCACCCTCGCCCCCGCGGGCGCGCTGCGAGGTGTCACCCGCAGCTTCGGCGACACCGTCGTTCTCCGAGAGCTCGACCTGATCATCCCCCGCGGCGACATCGTCGCGCTGCTCGGTCGGAGCGGTAGCGGCAAATCCACCGCGCTGCGGATCCTCGCAGGACTGGACCGGGAGCTCGACGTCGGGAGCGTCCACATCGAGGGCCCCCCGGCCGTCGTGTTCCAGGACTCCAGGCTGCTGCCCTGGCGCACAGTCGCCGAGAACGTCAGGCACGGCCTCAACCGGGTCGACGTCGGACGCGGGGAGAAGTCCGCCCGGGTCGCCGGGATCCTCTCCGAGGTGGGGCTCGAGGGCCGCGAGGGCGCCTACCCGGGGGAACTCTCCGGCGGGCAGGCGCAGCGGACCTCGCTCGCCCGGGCACTCGTCGCCGAGCCGTCGCTGCTGCTCCTGGACGAACCCTTCGGCGCGCTCGACGCCCTCACCCGGCGGACCATGCACCGCCTCCTGCTGCGGTTGTGGGCCCACCACGGGCTCGGGGTCCTGCTGGTGACGCACGACGTCGACGAGGCGGTGGCCCTGGCCGACCGAGTGCTCGTCCTGGACGACGGCGTGGTCGGCCACACCGAGACCATCGACCGACCCCGCGGCGGGGGCGAGACGAGCCACCACCGCCGCTGCCTACTCGACGCGCTGGGCGTCGACCACACAGACGAGGACTATTCGATATGACCACGACACTCTCCCCGATCCACCGCCGACCCGCGATCCCTGTGGCGCTGCTCGCGCTGGCGCTGATCGTGCTGCTCGTGGGCGCAGGGTGCGCCACCCGCGACTCGGAGGCCGCGGCACCCGTCCCCGACCGGGTCGACCTCGCGGGCCTGTCCGACCTCGTCCTCCGGGTGGGTGACCAGAAGGGCGGCACCCAGGCTCTGCTCACCGCGGCGGGACAGCTCGACGACCTGCCGTACGAGGTCGAGTTCTCGACGTTCACCTCCGGGCCGCCGCAGGTGGAGGCGCTCAACGCCGGGCAGATCGACGTGGCCGTCACCGGTAACACCCCGCCGGTGTTCGGCGCGGCCGCCGGGGCGCGGGCGTCGATCGTCTCCGCCTATGCCAACGGAGGGGAGGGGGATCAGATCCTCGTCCCCGGGGACTCATCAGTACAGACCGTGGCCGACCTGGCGGGCCGCACGGTCCTGGTGGCCAAGGGGACCTCCGCCCACGGGCATCTCCTTCTCCAGCTCCGCAGGGCCGGGGTCGCGCCGGAGTCCGTCGAACTGGTCTTCCTCCAGCCGGCCGAGGCGGGTTCCGCGTTCTCCCGCGGCGACGCCGACGCCTGGGCGATCTGGGACCCGTACACGGCCATCACGCAGACCACCACCGACGCCCGGACCATCGCGACCGCGGAGGAGGCCTCCAACGGATTCTGGTTCGGCCTCGCCTCCCACGACGCCCTCGCGGACGCGCGCCGCCAGACCGCGATCGCGGACTTCCTGGTCCGGTTGGCCGAGGCGGGGACCTGGAGCGCGGAGAACCCGGCGCAGTGGGCCGCGTTCTACGGTGAGGCGGTGGGGTTGACCCCCGAGGCCGCCGAGCTCTCGCAGAGTCGCAGCACCCGCCGACCGGTGGCGCTGGCGGACACGGTGGCCCGCGAGCAGGAACTCGCCGACGTCTTCACCGAGGACGGGCAGATCGCCTCCGTCGACGTGGACTCACTGGTCGACGACAGGTTCCAGGACGTGCTCGGGCCGGTGGTCGGGCCGCTGCCCGGGAGCTAGCGGACCAGGCCCGGCCGGTCTACGAGGTGATCCCGGACCAGAGCGAGGTGATCGCGGCCCAGCCGACCATCCCGACGGTGGAGTAGAGCGTCGCCCACATGAGGCCACCCACGGTGACCGCCGGCAGGTACCGGGTCAGAGGCATGCGCGTGAACCCGGCGGTGAAGTTGATCGCCGTCTGCACGCCCACGGTGAGGAAGGACAGCGGCACCGCGATCACCCCGTAGCGCGCGGACAGCCGCTGGGCCCGCTGCATGTGCCGCCCGTCCAGGTGGCGAGCGGCCTTCCTGCTCAGCCTGCCGCCGCTCAGCGCGCCCCGGCCGAGCCAGTAGGTGGCGTTGGCGCGCAGCATGACGATGACGAACAGCGCGCCGAACGCGATGGCGAACGGCTGTTCCGAGATCCGGTCCATGAAGGCGCGGGGGCGGTGGCGGGCCCGGTCAGGCGGAGGGCTTGACGTCCATCACGACGTCGAACTCGAGGAGGTTGGCCCCCTCGGCGACGGGCTTGCCCTGCTGGCCGGCGTGGGCGGTCCGGGCGTCGCCGTCACGCCATGCGGCGAAGGACGCCTCGTCCTGCCAGGTGGTCACCACGAAGTAGCGCTCCTCTCCGGCGGTGGGGCGCAGCAGCTGGAAACCGAGGAAGCCGGGGGAGTTCTCCACGGTGTGGGCGCGCTCGGCGAAGCGACGCTCGAGCTCGGCGCCGGCCTGGGGCGGCACGGACAGGGCATTGATCTTGACGACGGCCATGTAGGTGAGCCTACGCTTTGGTGCCGCGGTCCCGGCCGGTCAACCCGGCAACGAGTACACGTCCCCGGCCCGCACCATCAACCCGTCGGCCACGAGCGACTCGAGTGCGCGTCCGCGCTGGACCGGGTCCGGCCACACCGCGTCCAGGCGGTCCCGGCCGGCGGTGCCGTCCCCGTCGCGCAGGACGTCGAGGAGCAGGCCGCGCACCTGGCGGTCGGTCCCGGCGAAGGTCTGGGTGCGGCGCCGCGGCCCGTCCCACTCGGGCCTGCCGGCGGCGAGCCACGCGCACGAGGGGGCCAGCGGGCAGTCGTCGCACCGCGGCACCCGGGCGGTGCAGACCAACGCCCCGAGCTCCATCAGGGCCACGGAGAAGGCGACCGCCAGTTCGCGGCCCGACGGCAGAAGGGCGTCGACCGCCGCGAGATCGCGTCGGGTGGACGGCGGTCCGGCCTCGGCCGCGCCGCCCACAGCGCGTGCGACCACCCGTCGCACGTTGGTGTCGACCACCGGGACGCGCTTCCCGTGGGCGAAACACGCCACCGCGCGGGCGGTGTAGTCACCCACGCCCGGGAGCGCGAGCAGGGCCTCGACGTCGGTGGGGACCTCGCCGCCGTGTCGTTCGACGACGACGAGGGCACACTCCTGCAGTCGGAGGGCGCGGCGGGGATAGCCGAGCTTGCCCCACATCCGGATCACCTCGGCGGGGGATGCCGCGGCGAGCTCGGCCGGGCCGGGCCACCGCTCGAGCCACGCCCGCCAGGCCGGTTCCACCCGTGCCACGGGGGTCTGCTGGCTCATGACCTCGCAGAGCAGGATCTCCCACGCGCCGACACCCGGGCCGCGCCAGGGCAGGGGGCGGCCCGCATGGTCGAACCAGGACAGCAGGGCGGAGGTGTCGACGGAGGTCACCGTGTCTCCGCGGGAGCGGGGTGTGCACAATATGAGCCATGCCTCATACCGATCCCATCAAGGCCTGGGCCTCGCTCCGCGACGGCAACCATCGATTCGTCGAAGGGCAGATGCGTCATCCCAGCCAGAATACCGAGCGGCGGGAGAAGCTCGTCGCGGCTCAGCACCCCAAGGCCGTACTGTTCGGCTGCTCGGACTCCCGGGTGGCGGCCGAGATCATCTTCGACCAGGGTCTCGGGGACCTCTTCGTCATCCGCACCGCGGGCCACATCAGCGACTCGGCGGTGCTCGGCTCGATCGAGTACGCGGTCCACGTCCTGGAGACCCCGCTGATCGTGGTGCTCGGTCACGACAGTTGTGGCGCCGTCAAGGCCACGGTCGACGCGCTCAACACCGGTGAGATCCCGCCCGGGTTCCTGCGTGACGTGGTGGAGAAGGTCTCGCCCTCGATCCTCAACGGTCGCCGCGAGGGGCTCAGCACCATCGACGATTTCGAGGCGCGCCACGTCCTCGAGACCGGCGAGCTCCTGCAGCAGCGCTCCAAGATCATCAGTGACCGGATCGACGCGGGGCGGCTCGCGATTGTCGGTGTGACCTACAAGCTCTCCGACGGGCGCGCGTATCTGCGCAGCGCGTTGGGGGAGGTCGAGGACACCCCCCACGGTCCGGGTGAGGAGATGATCGCGGTCTAGGGACACGCCGCGAGGGGGATCCGGCGCGGCGCCCCCTCGGCCCTAGAGTTGGGCCCGTGCACGAACCCCAGGGCTCCCTACCGCGCGAAGTCTATGTGCGTCGCCGCGTCGCCGCCGTCGCCATCGCGGTCGTCGCCGTCCTGGCCGTGGTGCTGGCGCTGTTCCTGGCCTCCAGGGACAGCGGGACGGACACCCAGGATTCGGCGGCGGGCGGCGAGGTCGACTCGGCCGAGGCGGCCACCACCTCGGAGACCACGACGACCGGGACCACCGCCCGGGACGACGGCGGTGCCTCGCGGGGCCGGTGCGCGGACGAGGACCTGAGTCTGGAGGTCTGGTCCGCCGAGCCCAACGTCCCGGTCGGCGAGGACGTCCGGTTCTTCGTCAACATCCTCAACACCTCGGACACGACGTGCGACCGCGATCTCTCCGAGGCGCCGCTGTCCTTCGAGGTCTACCGTCTGGACACCAACGTCAAAGTGTGGTCGAGCATCGACTGCACGACCCCCCGCGAGGACGACGAGGTTGACCTCCGCCCCGGTGAGCCCGAGCCGCGCCAGATCGACTGGACAGGCCGCCGGTCCGCGGAGGGCGCCTGCTCGGAGGCCGATCGGACCCCGGTCGAGGTAGGCGCCTACCAGGTGTACGCGCTGGTCGGGAACGTCTTCAGCCCGGCGGCCACCTTCAACGTTGTCGAGGGCGACTGACCTCCGACGTTCGTGAGGCCGACCGACGCCGCGTCAGGTCCTCGGACGCCGTTACCTAGGTCGAGCCGAGGCCGGTGAGCCACTGGCGCACGTGGCGGGCCCACAGGGCGCCCACCCCCTCCACGTCGGCGAAGTCGGTCTGTTCGGCTGCCAGCAGCGCCGGAACCGAGCCGAACCTCTCCACCAGGGCGGAGATCTGCACGGGTCGGAGTCTGGGGATGTGCGCGAGCATCCGGTGCCCCCGTGCGGTGACGTGCTCGTCGAGGTCCTCCGGCTCCGCGGGCAGCCCCAGGCAGCGCGCGACGGGGCCGGGCAGGAGCAGGTCGGCGTCGGTCAGGGCGGCCAGCCGTTCGAGCCCGTTCGTCACCTGGTCGGCGGTCGGGACCGTGCTCCCGCCCGCGGGGTCCACGGCGAGGTGATCGGCGACCAGGCCCCACAGCTCGTCCGGGGTGTCGGCCAGCAGCTCCTCCAGCTGGAGGGTGGTCTGGCGGCCGTACTCCCCCATCTCCACGGTGAGTTCGGCCAGCTCCGCGCCGAGACGATCCAGACGGATCAGGCGTTGCGCCATCGTCACCACGTCGCGGACGGACGCGTAGCCACCGATCTCCGCGCGGTCGAGCCGGGCGCGGGCCCGGGCGGTGCGGGCGCCGTGGCGCTCCATGGTGGCCACGGTCTGATCCGCGCGCGCCAGCAGCACCACGGGGTCGGCCAGGACCCGCGCCTGGCCGCCGGCGTAGACGGTGACGGTGGTCATCGAGGCGGAGACAGCCACGGACGGGACCCCGGTGTGCAGCGCGGTGCGCTCGGCTGCCCGGTGCCGGGTCCCGGTCTCCACCGCCGGGAGGGAGGGATCCGGGACCAGGTGGACGTTGGCATGGGTGATGCGCTCGCCGTCCGTGGACAGGACCACGGCGCCGTCCATCTTGCTCAGTTCGCGCAGCCTCGCCGGGGTGAACTCGACGTCGAGCGAGACGCCGCCGTCGCAGATCTCCCGGACGGCGGGGTCGTCGCCCAGCACGACGAGACCGCCGGTTCCGGAGCGCCGGATGCGGTCCAGCGCGTCACGGAGCGGCGTCCCCGGGGCCAGACGGCGGAGAACGGCGCGCACGGCCGCGTCGGCGGGGGAGCCGTCAGCCGCGCGGGCGGACAGGGCGGACGTCTCAGTGCCCCTCGGAGTGGGTCTCGACCGGACGGGTGTACTCGTCGCTGGCCGGGACCTCGGCGATGACGGCTGCCGCCATCTCGATCTGGTCGCCGTTGGAGAAGGAGACGGTGGCCGGCACCGAGGTGCCGATCTGGAGGTCGTCCGCACCGGGGAGGGTGGCGGTGGTCCGCTCGACGCAGAGGTCGTCCCCGGCGGGGACGGGCTCTGCGTCCTCCGCCGCGGAGACGACCAGTGAACACCCGCGCTCGAGGGGCTGCGACTCGTCGATCTGCGCCTCGATCCCGTCGATCTCGAGACGGTCGAGGGAGATCGACTCGCCCAGGCCGGTACCGGTGAAGGAGGCGACGAACCCGAGACGCGCCTCCCCCTCCTCGGGGAGGACCACCACGAGGTCGTTGACGTACAGCTCTCCCGCGGAACCCTGTCCACCGTCCACCGCGGCGACCTGACCGGCCGTCTGCGAGATCTGGCCGGCGCCACACGCGGACATACCGACGGCGGTACCCACGGCCAGGACTACGAGCGCGGTGCGGCGCAGGCCGGTGTTCGGTGAAGTCACGTCAGGCTCCTCGGGAGATGGTCGTTCTCAGGCCGGTCTCATCGTAGTCCACGGCCGGTCGTGACCGGCGTCAGAGTGCGCCCCTCGGACCCCCCGGATGAGCCGGTCGGGCCGTTCGGGTTGCTGACCTGCATAAACGGATAACCCCAGGGCTGAGGGCGTGCTAAGATGGCTCAGTCGAAAGGGGAAAGCCACTCATGGAGTTCAAGGTCGGCGACACTGTCGTCTACCCGCATCACGGCGCCGCAAGTATCCAGGCGATCGAGATGCGGACGGTCAAGGGCACCGAGAAGGAATACCTCGTCCTCAAGGTTTCACAGGGCGATCTCACGGTCCGGGTTCCGGCCGAGAACGCCGAATACGTGGGCGTGCGCGACGTGGTGGACGAGGCGGGGCTCGACAAGGTCTTCGACGTCCTGCGTACCGAGCACGCCGAGGAGCCGACCAACTGGTCGCGCCGCTACAAGGCGAACGGCGAGAAGCTGGCCTCGGGGGACGTGAACAAGGTCGCCGAGGTCGTCCGCGACCTGTGGCGCCGCGACCTGGACCGGGGTCTGTCCGCCGGCGAGAAGCGCATGCTCGCCAAGGCGCGGCAGGTGCTGGTCGGCGAACTCGCGCTGGCCGACCGCGCGGACGAGCACCGTGCGGACGAGCTCCTCGAGCAGGTCCTGGCCGCCGCGGCCGCGCCGGCCTGACGCGACCTTCGCGAGTGACCCGGTCCTCTGTGGCGCGGAACGCTTCCAGTGGCCACCCGGCCCCCACGGGCAGGGTGGCCGCCGTCGTTCCCGCGGCGGGGTCCGGACTACGGCTGGGAGCCGGGGTGCCCAAGGCCTTCGTCGAGGTGTCGGGTCGGACGATGCTCGAACGGGCCGTCGCCGGCTTGCTGGCCAGCGGGGCCGTCGACGACGTTGTGGTGGTGGTCCCGGACGACCGCGTCGGCGAGTCGGAGGCGCTGCTCGCCCCTCTCCGGACTGGGGACCACCTCGTCGTCGTCACCACGGGCGGCGCGCAGCGCACCGACTCGGTGCGCAACGGCCTGGCGGCTCTCACCGCCGGCCTCCCGCGGTCCGGCACGTCGGTGCACGACGTCGTCCTGGTCCACGACGCGGCGCGCTGCCTCACCCCCGCGGGCCCCATCGTGCGGGTGGTGGAGGCGGTCCGGTCGGGAGAGGGCGCGGTGGTGCCCGTCCTCCCCGTGGTCGACACCGTCAAGGAGATCGACGCCGCCGGATACGTGGTGGGCACGCCCGACCGCGCCGCCCTCCGCGCCGTCCAGACGCCGCAGGGCTTCGCGCCCGACGTGCTGCTGGCCGCCTACGACGCGGCCGGGGACGTGGCCACCGACGACGCGGGGCTGGTGGAGCGGCTGGGCGGGGCGGTGGCGACCGTCGACGGTGACCCGCTCGCCTTCAAGATCACCACGGCGTCGGACCACGTCCGTGCCCTGGAGGAAGTCCGTGCCATGGAAGAAATCCGTGCCCTGGAAGAAGTCGGCGCACCGCAGAAGCTCGGTGCACGCGTTAACCCGGAGGAGCATCCGTGACCGGACCCGTGATCCCGCGCGTCGGCATCGGCACCGACGCCCACCAGGTACAACCCGGCAAGCGATGCATGATGGCCTGCCTGCACTTCCCGGACGACCACGGGTGCGAGGGGCACTCCGACGGCGACGTGGTGGCCCACGCCGTGGTCGACGCGCTCCTGTCCGCGGCCGGTCTCGGTGACCTCGGCACCCTGGTCGGCACCGGTCGTCCCGAGTACGACGACGTCTCGGGTGAACGGCTCCTGCGCGAGGCGGTGGCGGAACTCGCCGAACACGGGTGGGCGATCGGGAACGCCGCCGTGCAGATGGTGGGCAATCGCCCCAAGATGGGCCCGCGGCGGGTCGAGGCGGAGGAGACGCTGTCGGCGATCATCGGGGCCCCGGTCTCCGTGTCGGCCACCACGACCGACGGGATGGGCTTCACCGGTCGCGGCGAGGGGGTCTCCGCCGTGGCGACGGCCCTGGTCTTCCGGAGCTGACGAAGCGGGCGGGAGGGTGTGACACCGGTAGACTCGCTACCCGTGACGCTCCATCTGTACGACACCGCCACCCGCTCCCTCCGGGAGTTCACCCCAGTCCGGGAGGGGCACGCGTCCGTCTACCTCTGTGGAGCCACCCCCCAGTCCGTTCCGCACATCGGCCACGTCCGGTCCGGGGTCGCCTTCGACGTCCTGCGTCGCTGGTTGCTGGCCACGGGCTACGACGTGGCGTTCGTCCGCAACGTCACCGATATCGACGACAAGATCCTCACCAAGGCCGCCGAGAACGGTCGGCCGTGGTGGGAATGGGTCGCCACGCACGAACGCGAGTTCACCAGGGCCTACGACGCCCTCGGGGTCCTGCCGCCGTCCACCGAACCGCGGGCGACCGGACACGTGACGCAGATGATCGACTACATGGAGCGGCTCATCGAGCGCGGCTTCGCCTATCCGGCCGAGGGCAGCGTCTACTTCGACGTGGCCGCCTGGTCGGCCGCTCCGGAGGGCGACTACGGCCACCTCTCGGGGCACCGCCTCGACGAGGTCGACCAGGGTGAGGCGGCCAACCTGCGCGGCAAGCGCGACCCGCGAGACTTCGCGCTGTGGAAGGCGGCCAAGCCGGGGGAGCCCAGTTGGCCCACCCCGTGGGGCGAGGGCCGTCCGGGCTGGCACCTCGAGTGCTCGGCCATGGCGACCTGGTACCTCGGTGGGACCTTCGACATCCACGGCGGTGGTCTGGACCTGCAGTTCCCGCACCACGAGAACGAGGCGGCGCAGTCCCACGCGGCCGGGGACGGCTTCGCCCGCTACTGGCTGCACAACGGCTGGGTCACCATGGCGGGGGAGAAGATGAGCAAATCGCTGGGAAACGTGCTCAGCGTGCCCAACATCCTCACCGCGGTGCGGCCCGTCGAGCTGCGCTACTACCTCGGCAGCGCCCACTACCGGTCGATGCTCGAGTATTCGCCGGAGGCACTGCAGGAAGCTGCCGCCGGGTACCGGAGGATCGAGGCGTTCGTGCGGCGCGTCACCGAGGCCGGCGTCGAGGTGCCCGTGGGTGACTGGACCGACGGCTTCGCCGCGGCGATGAACGACGATCTCGGGGTTCCCGCCGCACTGGCGGAGATCCACGGACGGGTGCGCGAGGGGAACACCGCCCTGGCGTCCGGCGACCTCGACGCCGCGCTGACCGCCGCGTCGGCCGTCCGGGCGATGACGGCGGTGTTGGGCGTCGATCCCCTCGATCCCCACTGGGTGGCCGACGGTGGCACGGACGACGCCGCGACGACAGCGCTCGACTCGCTCGTGCGCGCAGAGCTCGAGGCGCGCGATACCGCGCGTTCGAACAAGGACTTCGCCACCGCCGACGCCATCCGGGACCGTCTGGTCTCGGCGGGCGTCGAGGTGGCAGATACCGCGGACGGCCAGAGATGGTCGCTCGCCAACCGGAAGGACTGACATGGCGGGCAATTCGAGCCGACGCGGGGCGATCCGCAAGACCGGCACCAAGAAGGGCCAGGTCGTCGGATCCGGCGGCCAACGGCGGCGGGGTCTCGAGGCCCGGGGCGCCACCCCCAAGGCCGAGGACCGCACGTATCACTCCGCGCACCGCAAGGCCAAGGCCGCATCGCGGAAAGCGGAGACCACCCAGCAGCGGCGCCGGTATGCGGAGAAGCAGGCCGATGGCCCGGAGTACGTGGTGGGGCGCAACCCGGTGGTGGAGTGCCTCCGGGCCGGCGTGCCCGCGACCGCGCTGTACGTCGCGGTCGGCTCTGACGCCGACGAGCGACTGACCGAGGCCGTCCACCTGGCCGCGAACAAGGGCATCTCGATTCTCGAGGTGCCGCGCACCGACCTCGACCGCATGGTGTCGAACGGGATGCACCAGGGCATCGGGCTCCAGGTGCCTCCGTACCAGTACACCGATCCCAAGGACCTCCTCGACATCGCGATGGGTGCATCCGAACCCGCGCTGCTCGTGGCCCTGGACAACATCACCGACACCCGCAACCTCGGCGCGGTCATCCGTTCGGTCGCCGCGTTCGGTGGGCACGGCGTCCTCATCCCCGAGCGGCGCAGCGCGTCCATAACGGCCGTGGCGTGGCGCGCCTCGGCCGGTGCCGCCGCCCGGCTGCCGGTCGCGCGCGCGACCAACCTCAACCGCACGCTCCTGGACTGGGCTAAGTCCGGTGTGCAGCTCGTGGGCCTGGACGCCGACGGCGACACCACCCTGGACACCTACGACGGCACCGGCCCCACGGTCGTGGTGGTGGGCTCCGAGGGCAAGGGCCTCTCGCGGCTGGTGCGCGAGAACTGCGACTCTATCCTCTCGATCCCGATCTCCGGAGGAGTGGAGAGCCTCAACGCCTCGGTCGCCGCCGGCGTGGTGCTCTCCGAGTTCGCCCGCCAGCGTCGCGTGAAGGGCTGACGGGCACCTCGGCTCGTGCTCAGGCCGGCGGGCGTCGCGGCGATCGACAGCGATCGAAGGTCGCCCGCGCGTACTCCCACGTCTCCTCGCCGTAGTACAGGTGACCGACGACCATGTAGAGCCCGGCGAACCGCTGGTAGGTCCACGCCCGGTCGAGGAAGGTCGAGTCGATCCTGCCGACATAGCGCGCGAGCACGTCGTCGACGAAGCGTGGGCCGTACTCGTACAGCTCGGCGAAGTCGACCGCCGGGTCGCCGATGCACATGTCGGTGAAGTCGATGAGCCCCAGCCGGCCCGGAGACGTCCGCTGATCCCAGTACAGGTGACGGACGTAGACGTCGTTGTGCACGAAGACCCTGGGCAGCAGGGTGGACTGGAGCGCGGCGACCTCGTCACAGATCTCCTGCGCGGTCCGCATCTCGTCCTCGGTGAACACCGCCGGGAGGTCGTGTTCCACGATCCCCCGCACGAAGTCCAGGTTCTCGGGTTGGTAGGAGTCCGGGACCCGGTCCAGCGGCGGTGTGGAGGTGTCGGCCGCGTGCAGCGCCGCCAGCAGCGCCCCGAGCTGCCCGGCCACCGACGTTCTGTCCGTCGTGGGCAGAGCGCGGAGTAGCTCGGGGGTCAGCCTGTCCCCGCCCACCAGTGGGTACCCCGCGAAGCCGCCGCCCGACGGGAGGTGGGTGTACCGGGGGATCGCGGCGTCGACACCGGGGGACAGGTGGTCGAGGACGGCGATCTCCTGCGGGAGCTGGGCGAGCGCCTGCTCATCCGTCGGGAACCGGAACACCAGGTCCCGGTGTCCCAGGGCGTCGGCCCCGCGGCAGCCGCGGCACAGGACCACCACGTGGTCCCAGCCCTCGTCGATCCACTGCGCCGAGTCCCAGGCGAGCGTCGGGAACGCGGCGCGGATCGCATCGAGTTCGGCCGTGCGGTCAGCCGGGGAGGCGGAGTCGCGGTCTCGGTCGGGGTCTCGGGCGGCGGGCACCCGTCCGACGGTAGTCACTCGGCCCCGCCCAGCAATCCGCTACCCCGTTGAGAGGATCGCCACGCGGAATCGGATAGCGGGCCGCACAGCGGAGTAACGGATTCCCCGGGCCGGGCCGGGACCGGGCCGGGGCCGGGGCCGGGGCCGGGTCCGGGGCTGAGGCCGGGGCCGGGGCCGGGTCCGGGGCTGAGGCCGGGGGCGGGCTCAGCGCCGGAGTGCCGCGACCGCCCGGCACGCCAGGTAGATGACGAAGGAGATCGTGGTGACGAACACCGAGACGGGCACCCCGGGCGCGAGCGAGAGCAGCATCCCGCCGACCGCGGCGATCTGGGCGAACAGAATCGTCAGGGCGATCGCGCGCCCGGGGCTCGAGGTGACGGCGGCCGCGGCCGCAGCCGGAGTGATGAGCAGCGAGAGCACGAGCAGCGCACCGACCACCTGGACGGCCTGAGCGGCAGCGAGTCCCACCAGTACCGCGAAGATCAGGTTGATCGCGCGCACGGGAACGCCGCGCGCCTCGGCGACCTCGGGGTCCGCGGAGGAGAAGACCAGCGGACGGTAGAGCGCGATCAACGTGACGCAGATGATCGCCGCGACCACCGCCATCTGGGCCACGCCGTGTTCCGACACGCCCACGATCTGCCCGGTCAGCAGGGAAAAACTGGTTCCCGACCGGCCCGGGTAGAGGTGGATGAACAGCACGGCCATGCCGAGGCCGAACGCCATGACCACGCCGATCGAACTGTCGCGTTGGGAGGCGCGGGCGCCCATGAGTCCGAAGATCAGCGCGGCCACCACGGATCCGAGGATCGCACCCAGGCCCAGGTTCAGGCCGAACAGCAGTGCGGCGGCGGCGCCGGTGAGGGCGAGTTCGCTGGCCCCGTGCACGGAGAACGACATCTGCCGCATCACGATGAACGGACCGATCGCCCCGGCCAGCAGGCCGAGCAGCGCGATCGCGACCAGTCCGTAGAGCACGAAGTCCTGGCGGAGCAGGTGCGCGGTGACCTCGGTGTCGGCGATCGTCCCGGCGATCTCGAGCAGGCGGTCCATCAGTGCGCTCCGGGGTGGGTGTCGTCGTGATGGTGGTGGCCCGTGGACCAGGGTTCGGCGCAGAGGTGCTGGGTATCGCCCACCACGATGATCTGGCCACGGACCCGCAGCACCTCGACGGGCGAGGAGTAGAGGTCGGACATGACCTCGGTGGTGAACACCTCCTCCGGGGTGCCGATGCGGTGGCGCCCGTCCACGAGGTAGACGATCCGGTCGACCATCGGCAGGACCGGGTTGATCTCGTGGGTGACGAAGAGGACCGCGGTGCCGTGGTGACGGCGCCGGTCGTCGAGCACCGAGGCGACGGTGCGCTGGCCGGTGAGGTCGAGGCTCAGCAGCGGCTCGTCGCAGAGCATGACGCACGGGTCGCAGGCGATGGCCTGGGCCACCCGGACGCGTTGCTGCTCGCCGCCGGACATCCGACCGAGTGGCTTGTCCGCCAGTCGTCCGGCGCCCAGGCGGTCCAGCGCGTGGTCGACCACCCGACGCTTCTCGCCGCGTCGGGACGGCCACCCCGGACCCCAGCGGGTGCCGTCGATCCCGAGTCCCACCAGGTCACGTCCGCGCAGGGTGATCCCGGGGTCGAACGCCTTCTGCTGGGGCACGTACCCCAGGTGGGTTCCTCGGTCACCGGGGGCGCGGCAGTCGACCAGCACGGTGCCGGAATCGGGTGCCAGCTCGCCGAGGAGCACCTTGAGCAGGGTCGTCTTGCCGGCCCCGTTGGGGCCGAGGACCGCGACGAACTCCCCGGCGGCCACCTCGAGGTCGAGATCGCGGATGAGGGTGCGCCCGCCGCGGGAGACCGTCACCGATTCCAGAGAGACGACCGGCCCGGGGCCGGGTTCGCCGCGGAAGTGGGATGACACCTGGTCAGTGTCCACCGTCGGCGACCGGGGTCGCGCCGTCGAGGGCCGAGGACAGCGAGTCGACGATCCCCGTCATCCACGTGGTGTAGTCCATGCCCTCGGGGAGTGTCTCGGTGAGCTCGACGACGGCGACGTCCGCGGACTCGGCAGCGTCACGGACGCGGGCGGTCACGGTGGTCTCGGTCTGGGTGTTGAACGCGAGGAACGCGACCTCCCGCTCGCCCATCAGGTCGAGCATGGCGGAGAGGTCGGCCGCGGACGGGTCGGTGTCGTCCTCGATCGAGGCCAGGAATCCGCGCGGCGTCAGGTCGACCATGTGGGCGGCGTCGAACAGGTGGGCGCCGACCCGCTCGGTCTGGGCGTAGGGGAAGTGCCCGCGGTCGTGGATCGCGTCGAGCTCGGCCTCGAGGGGGGCGAGGGAGTCGGCGAACCGGCTGGCGTTCTCGCGGTACTCCTCGGCGTTCTCCTCGTCGATCGTCGCCAGCTCCTCGGCCACCCGTTCGGCCACGGCGGCCGCGGTGGGCAGGCTGAACCAGACGTGCTCGTTGGTGTCGGACGAGTGGTCGTGGTCGTCGTGGGCGTCGTCTGATCCGTGGTCGTCGTGCCCGTCCTCGGCACCGTGGCCGTCGTGATCGTCATCGTGCCCGTGATCGTCATCGTGGCCGTGATCGTCCGCACCGTGATCGTCGCCGTGGGAGTGTTCGGCGATCTCCTCGCCGGTGACGCGCTCGTACTCGTCGACCGCCCGGACCACGGGGATGTCCGAGGTGTTCTCCAGGGCCCGGTCCACGAAGGAGTCGTACCCGGCGCCGTTGTAGACCACGAGGTCCGCGCCGGTGACCGCTGCCGCGTCGGCCGGGCTCGCCTCGTAGGAGTGCGGGTCGGCGGCCGGGTCGGAGATCACGGCCTCGACTGTCGCGTTGTCTCCGGCCACCTGCTCGGCGATGTCGGCGTAGACGCTCGTGGAGGCCACGACGGTCGGTCCGGTGGCCGTGGCGCCGTCGCCGGCACCGTCCTCCGACCCGCAGGCGGTCAGGACGGCCCCTCCGAGGAGCGCGGCGGCGGCGATCGCCGCGGCCCGGGTTGATAGGGGGGTGCGGGACAGGCTGGATGACGACATGGCGAAGACCGCTCTCGTAGCAATGGGAACCGTTGTCGTTAAGTGTATGTTGATCCTCGCCGTCGGGGTCAACCGCGGGGTGGCCCGGAGGTCAGCCCCGCAGTTCGGCGAGCCGGGAGAGCAGCCCCACCACCGCGAGGATGTCGGCCACGCGGTGTGCGGCGAGAGTCCGGCCGTCCCCGACCTTGATCCCGACATCCCCGTCGCGGAGGCGCGCGAAACCCCGCTCGTCGGTCACGTCGTCGCCGATGAAGATCGCGATCTCCGCACCGGTCTGGTCGACCAGCCTCTCGATCGCCGCGCCCTTGCTCGCCTCGCGGACCGCGATCTCCACGACGTTCTTGCCCTCGGTCACGAACACGCCGTCGAGGGCGGCGGGTCCGGCCATCGCCTCGGCCATCGCCCGCTGGCGCAGGGCCGGGTCCTCGACCGGGCGGACGTGCAGGACGGCGGCCGTGGGCTTGGTCTCGACGTGGGCACCGGGGGTGCGCGAGACGATCTCGGAGAGCTCGGAACCCACACGGTCGAGCCGGGCGAGCTCGTCGTCGTCCAGAGGCGTGTCGAACCCGCCCTCCCACTCCGACCCGTGGCTGCCCACCAGGACCACAGGCGCGACGGCGCCGCTCACCCGGGCCAGTGCCTCACGGTTGCGGCCGGACAACAGGGCGACCGTGGTCCGCGGCAGCCCGGCGAGACGACCGAGGGCGTCGATGGCGCCGGGTGCCGGGACGGCGAGGGTCGGGTCGTCGACGAACGGCGCCAGGGTTCCGTCGTAGTCGCACGCGATCACCAGGGTGGGCGCCTGTGCCGCGCGGCGCAGGGCATCGGTGAGCTCGGGGGACAGGTCGACGGCGGCAGGGGAGGCGACGTCCGGGCGGAGGGCGGACCGCCCGTCAGGGGTGGCGTGGTCGGCTGGGGTCATGGCACCCAGGTTAGAAGGCCGGCCCGCTCCGGGTGTGGTGTCCGGTGACGCACCCGCGGCGTTGGAGAGACCGGCGTGTTGACGGATCGGTCGCCGACTGTAGGATTGTCGACAATCCGACGGAAGGTGGATGGATGACCACGTCCCTGACGGCCCTGGAACTCGCCGAGCGCTTCCGCAGCGGCGCGTTGTCCCCGGTCGACGCCGCGCAACACGCCCTCGAGGCGATCGAACGGGTCGACGGCGAGATCAACGCCTTCTGCCGCCTCGATTCCGAGGCGACCCTCGCGGCCGCCCGTCGAGCGGAGGACCGCTACCGGCGGGGTGAGCCCCTCGGTCCGATCGACGGCGTCCCCACCTCGATCAAGGACATCTTCTACACCCGTGGGGTGCCGACGCTGCGCGGTTCGCGCCTGCTCGCCGACAAGCCCGGTGCCGCCGACCCCGGGTCGTGGCCCGACGACGCCCCGGTGACCTCGGCCGTGCACGAGGCCGGCTGCGTGGTGATCGGCAAGACCACCACCCCGGAGTTCGCGTGGAAGGGGGTCACAGACAACACCCTCACCGGTATCACCCGCAACCCCCACGACCCCGACCTCACCCCGGGTGGCTCCAGTGGCGGCGCGTCGGCGGCCGTCGCCGCCGGTCTCGGTCCCCTCGCCCTGGGCACCGACGGCGGCGGCTCGGTCCGGATCCCCGCCGCGTTCTGCGGGATCGTCGCGCTCAAACCCACGTACGGCGTGATCCCCATGTTCCCGTCGAGTCCGTTCGGCACGCTCGCCCACGCCGGACCGATGACCCGGACCGTCGCCGACACCGCCGCGTTCATGGACGCGCTGCTGCGCCCTGACCCCCGGGACTGGTCGGCGGTCCCGGCCCGCGCCACGACCCCCGGCCCGGGCGGGTACCTCGCCGCGGCCACCGAGGGCGCCGGCGGGGATCGTCCGCTCGAGGGTCTGCGCGTCGCGTACAGCGCCGACCTGGGCTTCGGGACCAACGACCCCGAGGTGGAGCGAGAGGTCACGCGTGCGGTCGGCGTCCTTGAGTCGCTGGGCGCGCGGGTGGACTCGGTCGATCCCGGGGTCGACGATCCCGTCGACGCCTTCCACGTGCTGTGGTTCGCCGGTCTCGCCGCGGTGCTCGCGCCGCACGGCCCGGACGCGATCGACCACGTCGACCCGTCGATGCGGGAGGCGTTGGGTCGCTACCACGACTACTCCGCGGCCGACTATCTCGACGCGGTGGCGGTCCGGATGGCGTTGGGCGCCCGGATGGCGGACTTCCACCAGGGATACGACATCCTCATCACGCCCACCACCCCGATCCCCGCGTTCGCCGCCGGGTCGGATGTGCCCCCGGGGTGGCACAGTCCCGACTGGACCTCGTGGACCCCGTACACCTACCCGTTCAACATGACCCAGCAACCGGCGCTGAGCCTGCCCTGCGGGACCACGGACGCGGGGCTGCCGGTGGGGATCCAGATCGTGGGCGCACGGTTCGACGACCGCCAGGTCGTGCGAGTCGGCGCGGCGCTCGAGGCGGCGCTGGGACGGGTCGTGCCCACCCCACGGATCCACGCGGCTGCCGCCGGGGGTACCGGGGGATGACCGCGATCGGACCGGACCCCGGTCCGGAGGCCGCCGCCGGGCTGGAACCGGTCGTCCGGGAATCGACCCCCGCGCTCATCGCGCGCACCCTCCGCCGCGCGATCTCTGACGGCACCTTCCCCCCGGGCGCGCAGCTCGGGGAGGCCGCGCTGGCTCGCTCGCTCGGGGTGAGTCGCGGGCCGCTGCGGGAGGCCATGCAGCGGCTGACCCAGGAGGGGCTGCTCGTCTCGCACCGCAACCGGGGGCTCTTCGTCCCGGACCTCTCCGCCGAGGCGGTCGAGGACATGTACCTCTTGCGGACGACCGTCGAGACCGCCGCGTTGGACCGGGTGCTCGCGCTGGGGTGGGGAGTCGACACCGCCGACGCGCTCGACGCCGCCGTCGCCGCGATGGCGTCCCTCGCCGACGAGCCACGGTCGGAGGCCATGGTCGCGGCGGACCTCGACTTCCACCACGTCCTGGTCGAGGCGGCCCGGAGCCCCCGCCTGTCGCGGGTGCACGAGACGGTGCTGGTCGAGACCAGCATGTGCCTGCACGCCATGCGCGGCACCTACTCGGACGCGGAGTCCAGGCTCGCCGAACACCGCGCGATCGCCGACGCCGTGCGGGCCGGGGACCCGGATCGGGCCGGGGAGTTGCTGGTCGACCACATGAGGGACGGGCTCGCCCGGGTCCGCGCGGGCGGCGCGACCGCGTGAGTGCGGCGGTCAGCGGGAGACCGCGAGCCCGCTGCGCATCGCCCACGCCACCGCCTGCGGCCTGGTGGTCACACCGATCTTGCGGTAGGCCTCCCGGATGTAGGTCTTGACCGTGTTGATCGACAGGTAGCAGTCCGCGGCGATCTCCTCGTTTGACCGGCCCTGGGCGATCAGCGCGAGCATCTCCGACTCGCGGGGGGTCAGGCCCACGTCGCCGGTCGGCCACAGCCCGGCGGACGTGACCTCACCGTCGCGGCCGAGTAGGCGCACCCGCTCACCCGCCGCGATCCGTTCCACGGCCCCGACCAGATCTTCGCCGGACAGTGATTTGGACAGATAGCCCGTCGCCCCCGAGGCGAACGCCTCGTCGACCGCGCGCGGGTCGGTGACGAACGAGTAGACGGCCACGGCCCCGATCGCCGGGTCGAGGGCCAGGGCCGAACACCGGGCCTGCCAGTCCACCGGGGAGGCGAAGGTATCGAACAGCACCACGTCCACGGGCACACCGGCGCGGGCTCCGGGCCCGTTCACCACCACCTCCACGCGGCCGGGATACGCGGCGAGCAGCGCGTGCACACCTGCGATGACCAGCGTGTAGTCGTTCTCCACCGAGACCCTGACCGACATCTGGAAACTCTAACAGTTGTGACCCATCCCACCCCTGCGGGTGTGCCGAACACCCTCGAGCGTGAAAGAAGCTGGTTCCGACGGGGGGAGTGCCATGACGACCGCGACGAGAAGGATCGACGAACGATGGGCCTGGGCAGAGCACGGGATGTGCCAGGACGTACCGGACCTGTTCTACAACGCCGAGAACGAGTCGAAGAGCCTGCGCCGGCGTAAGGAGACGGCGGCCAAGAAGCTCTGTGCGCAGTGCCCGGTCATCAAGGAGTGTCGGGCCCACGCCGTGGCCCACCGCGAGCTCTACGGCGTCTGGGGCGGGATGTCCGAGGCCGAGCGGCACCGGCTCGCCGGGCGGGTCCGCACCGGCTGACCGCCCACCGCTGGACCGCCCACCGCTGGATCGCCCACCGCTGGAACGTCCGCAGGCGGCAGGCGGTCAGCGCACCGGGATCGCGACGAGTTTGGTCTCCACGAACTCCTCGATACCGGTCAGGCCGCCCTCGCGGCCCAGCCCCGACTGCTTGACGCCCCCGAACGGCGCGGCCGGGTTGGAGACGATCCCCGTGTTGACGCCCACCATGCCCGCCTGCAGCCGCTCGGACATGGTCATCGCGCGGTCCAGGTTCTCGGTCATCACGTAGGAGACCAGGCCGAACTCGGTGTCGTTGGCCAGGGCCACCGCCTCGTCGTCGGAGTCGAACGGGATCAGTGCGGCCACGGGACCGAAGATCTCGGTGGACATCAGGTCGGAGTCGGCCGCCACCCCGGTCAGGACGGTGGGCGGGTAGAAGTACCCGGGTCCCTCGGCCCGCGAGCCGCCGCACAGCACCTCGGCGCCGCGGCCCACGGCGTCGTCGACCAGTTCGACCACCTTCGCCACGGCCTTCTCCTCGACGAGCGGGCCCACGTCGGTGCCGTCCCGGGTGCCGTCGCCGACGGTCAGTGCGGACATCTTCTCGGTGAGGCGCCGACCGAACTCGTCGAGCACCGAGCGGTGGACGAGGATCCGGTTGGCCGACGTGCAGGCCTCACCCATGTTGCGCATCTTGGCAGCCATCGCCGAGGCGACGGCAGTGTCCATGTCCGCGTCCTCGCACACTACGAACGGCGCGTTTCCGCCGAGTTCCATCGACGTGCGCAGCACCCCGCGCGCGCACTGCTCGAGCAGGGTCCGCCCGACCGGCGTGGACCCGGTGAAGGACAGCTTGCGGGCGATCCCGGAGTCGATCCACGGTTCCACCACACTGCCCGGGTCGGTGGTGCACACCACGTTGAGCACACCGTCGGGGAGTCCAGCCTCGCGCAGGAGGTCCACCACGTACAGCGAGGTCAGGGGCGTGAGGTTGGCCGGTTTGAACACCATGGTGCAGCCGGCGGCGATGGCCGGGCCGATCTTGCGGGTGGCCATGGCCAGGGGGAAGTTCCACGGGGTGATGAGGATGCAGGGCCCGACCGGTTCGTGGGTCACCATGAGACGGGTCCTGCCGTCGGGCGAGCGGCGGGCGTCCCCGCGGATGCGGCAGGCCTCCTCGGAGAACCAGCGGAAGAATTCGGCCCCGTAGGTGACCTCGCCCTTCGCCTCGGCCAGCGGCTTGCCCATCTCGGTGGTCATGAGCAGGGCCAACTCGTCGGCTCGGTCGAGGATCAGCTCGTACGCCCGGCGCAGGATCTCGGCCCGGTCGCGGGCGGGCACGGCCGCCCACTCCGGCTGCGTCCGCCCGGCGGCCTCGATCGCGGCGGCCGCGTCCTCGGCCCCACCGTCGGCGACGGTGGCGATGGACTCACCGGTCGCGGGGTTGACCACCTCGAAGGTGGCACCGGAGGCGGCGTCGCGCCAGGCCCCGTCCACGTGGACGCCGGTGCCGAGCGCGGCGATGATGTCGGTGACGGATCGGGTCATGTGGGCCTCCTGGTGGGTGCGGGGCTGGGGCTGGGAACGGGGCTGGGGCTGGGAACGGGGCGCTGACGAGGGTCCGGGTCGAGCAGTTCGAACAGGTGCCGGCCCTCGCGGCCGGCTCCGGTGGTGGGGTCGGTGGCCCCCAGGTGGCCGACCTGGGTGGCGCAGGAGAATCCGTCGGTGAGCACGGGGGCGTCCGGGTCCGCCCGCAGGGCAGGGGCCAGGGCCTGCTCGGCGACGGCCGCGGTGACGGCCTCGTGGCCGGCGGTGAACCCGAAGTCCCCGGCGACGCCGCAGCAGCCGGTCGCTTCACGGACCGACCCCACGCCGAGCGCGGTGAGGGTCGCCCTCTGCACGCGGTTGCCGAACGTCGCGTACTCGTGGCAGTGGGTCTGCACCGTGACCCTGTCCGGGGCCGCGCCGCGGGGCCAGGCGGGGGCGCGCCCCTCGCCGGCGAGTCGGCCCAGGTGATCGGCCGCCGACCGGACGCGGGCAGCGACGCGGCGGGCGGCGTCGGCGTCGGGGGTGTCGGCGAGCAGGCGGGGGAGGTCCTCGCGGAGGGTGGCCGCGCAGCTGGGTTCGACGACGACCACGGGGACGCCCTCCCCGTCCGGTCCGCGGATCGCGTCGAGGTGACGGGCGGTCGCACCCATGGTCCGGCGGGCCGTGTCCAGCCGGCCGGTGGTGACGTGGGTCAATCCGCAGCAGTGGCCGGCGCTGCACGCGACGGACGGATGCACGCCGCCCAGGACGCGGGCGGCGGCGCCGGCGACGGCGGGGCGCAGGCCACGGGTGAAGGAGTCGAGGAAGAGCACCACCTCCGCGGAGGTGCGCCCCGGTCCCGGCTCGCGTACGGACCACACGCTGCCGGGGACGCGGGCGAGCTCCTCGCGCAGCTGACGGGCGGACGCGAAGCGGGGCATGGTGCGCTCGGTGCTCAGGCCGCCCATCCGTGCCGCGGCGCGGCCGGCGCGGGTCCCGAGCACGGCGTTGAGCGGTCCGGCAGCGCGGACCGTCCCGCGGAGCCACAGGGGCAACAGCCCAAGGGAGTAGTGGGCGAGCGGCCGGACCCGCCGCCGGTACCGGCGGTGCAGGACCTCGGATTTGTAGGTGGCCATGTCCACGCCGGTGGGGCAGTCCGAGGAACACGCCTTGCACGCCAGACACAGCTCCAGTGACTCCTCGACGGCCGGGTCGTCGACGGGCAGCGTCCCGCGCACCACCTCCTGCAGGACCCGGGCCCGGCCCCGGGTGGAGTCCTTCTCGTCACCGGTGGCGCGGAAGGACGGGCACATCACGCCGCCGGTGGAGGTGCGGCACCGGCCCACTCCGATGCAGGCCTGCACGGGGTGGGCGCCGTCGGAGGAGGTCAGCAGCCCCAGATCGCGGCGGCCGACACCGGCCAGGGCGAGATCGGCGTCCAGGGGCCGCGTGGCGGTCAGCCCGCCCGGGGCGAGGATCCCCGCGGGGTCCCAGACTCGGGCGAAGCGCGCGAAGGTGTCCAGCATCTCGGTCGAGTACATGACCGGCAGCAGTTCCGAGCGCGCCCGGCCGTCGCCGTGTTCCCCGGAGAGCGAGCCCCCGTGGCTCACCACCAGGTGGGCGGCGTCGGTGCAGAAGGCGCGCATGACGCCCCGGCCCTCCTCGGACCGCAGGTCGAAGCTGATGCGGATGTGCATGCACCCGGCCCCGAAGTGCCCGTACATGACGCCGGTGAGGCCGTGCCGGTCGAGCAGCCGCCGGAAGTCGGCGAGGTAGTCGGCCAGGCGATCGGGGGCCACGGCCGAGTCCTCCCAGCCGGGCCAGGACTCGATGGTCGCCCCGGTCGAGGGGTCGGTGAGTCTCGAGCTCAGCCCGGCGCCGTCCTCCCGTACCCGCCACAGGTCGGCGCGGGCCACCGGGTCCGTCACGACCAGCGCCTCGGTGGCGTGGCCGGCCCCGGTGAGCTCCGCGGCCAGTCCGGCGACCCGGTCGTCGAGCGTCCCGGCCGTGGCGTGGTCGGCTCTGGCGGCGTCGTCGTCGAGTTCGACGAACAGCCACGCCCGGCCCGCGGGGAGGGCCGCCACGGCGTCGGCGCCGCGTCGCTCGCGCATGGTCTCGACGATCACCTCGTCGATCCCCTCGACCGCGGTGGGGTGGTGCCGCAGGATCGCGGGCACGTCCCGGGCGGCGTCCACGACGTCGGCGTACCCCACGACGAGAAGCCCGGTCCGAGCGGACCGGGGGACCGCGCGCATGGTCGCGGCGGTGACCACCGCGCACGTGCCCTCGGAGCCCACGAGGGCGCGCGCGACGTCGAAGCCCTCCTCGGGCAGCAGGTGGCGCAGGTGGTAACCGGACACCTGGCGGGGTAGGCGCCCGAGCTCGGTGCGGATGGCGGCCAGGTGGTCGGCGGCGAGGTCGCGCAGCTGTGCGCCGAGGTGCTCGGCGCGGGCCGTGGCCGCCGCGTCCGACGGGTCGGTGGCCTCGACGCCGCTGCGCGTGGCGGTCAGGCGCAGACCGTCGGCGGTGACGATCCGCAGCGACACCACGTGGTCCGCGGTCCTGCCGTGGCGCACCGAATGGTTGCCGCAGGCGTCGTTGCCGATCGCCCCACCCAGGCACGCCCGGGACTGACTGGACGGATCGGGGGCGAAGGTCAGGCGCTCGTCGGTCGCGGTGTGGACGGCCGCGCGCAGGGCGGTCAGGACGCACCCGGCCTCGGCGGTGACGGTTCCGGCGCCCTCGTCCACCCCGAGGACCCGGTTCATGTGCCGAGACAGGTCGATGACCAACCCGGTGCCGATCGCGTTGCCGGCCATGGAGGTCCCGCCGCCGCGCGCGGTCGCCGGCACGCCCAGCCGGTGGCACACGGCCAGGGCGGTGGCGACCTCGGGCTCCGATCGTGGGAACAGTACGGCCGCCGGCACGACCCGGTAGTTGGAGGCGTCATAGGAGTACTCGGCGATCCGGCGGGGGTCCGACTCGGGCGCGAGGCCCGCGCCGACGAGCGCATCCACGAGCGCGCCCACCCGCCCGCCGGGATCCGCGTGCGACTGCCCGGGTGCGGCCGGTGCGACGCGGGAGGTCACGCCGCCCCGTCGCACACCCGGTGGACCGCGCGGGTGAACCGCTCGACGCCGGCGTCCACCTCGTCGGCGGTCACCACCAGCGCGGGGATGAGGCGCACCACCGAGCCCGTGGGGCCACAGGTGAGGGTGAGCAGATCCTCGTCCACGCACGCCTGCTGGACCGCTCCGGCCAGGCGGGCGGCCTCCACCGCGCCGGCACTGCCGGCGGGGGCGGTCGGGTCGCCGAACTCCACGCCCAGCATGAGCCCGGTCCCGCGGATGTCGCAGATCTCGCTCACGTCGCCGAGGCTACGCTGCAGCCCTTCGAGGAGCTGGGTTCCGCGCTCCGCGGAGTTGGCCACGAGACCCTCCCTCTCGACCACCCCGAGGGTCGCCACGCCCGCCGCGGCCGCCACGGCGTTGCCGCCGTAGGTCCCGCCCTGCGATCCGGGCCAGGCCTTGGCCATGATCGCCTCGGGTGCGGCGATCGCGGAGATGGGGAAGCCAGAGGCGATCCCCTTGGCGGTGATGATGACGTCAGGCACCAGGCCCTTGGTGTGCTGGTGGCCCCAGAACCGGCCGGTGCGCCCGATGCCCGCCTGGACCTCGTCGAGCACGAGCAGCGCGCCGATCCGGTCGGCGCGGTCCCGAAGCCCCTGCAGGTAGCGCGGAGGGGTGGCCATGTAACCGCCGTCGCCGAGGACGGGTTCGATGAGGAACGCCGCGATCTCGCGGGCGTCGACGCGGGAGGCCATGAGGTAGTCCAGCTCGGCGAGGGCGAAGTCGATCGCGTCGTCCTGGGTCCACCCGTGCCGCAGGGCGTGCGGGAACGGGGTCATCACCACCCCGCCCATGAGGGGGGAGAAGCCGGCGGAGAAGCGCGTCCCGGCGGTGGTGAGGCTCGCGGCGGCGACGGTGCGTCCGTGGAAGCCGCCCTGGACGGTGACGATGTTGGGCCGGCCGGTGGCCATGCGGGCCAGCCGGACGGCGGCCTCGACCGCCTCGGAGCCGGAGTTGGCGTAGAAGACCGAGTCGATCCCCTCCGGCAGGTGTTCGCCGAGCTTCTCCGTCAGCTGGAGCAGCGGTTGGTGCATGACGGTCGTGTACTGCGCGTGGATGATCTTCCCGCACTGCTCGCGCGCGGCGGCGACCACGTCGGGGTGGCAGTGGCCGGTGCTGGTCACACCGATGCCGGTCGTGAAGTCCAGGTAGTCGCGGCCGTCGGTGCCGTGGATCCACGAGCCGAGGGCGTGGTCCACCACGACGGGCGTGGCCTGCTTGAGAAGGGGCGACAGGTGCGCGGTCATGGGGCCAGTGTGTGACCCCTCAGGGCAGATTGTCAACAATCCGACGATCGGCGGCGTGCTGCCGCGGGCACGCTACGGTGTGTCCATGACGCAGCAGCACCGGTCCCCGGGCACGCGACCGACAGTCGTCCTCCTCACCGCCGACGGCGTCGTCCCACCAACCCACCTGGTCGAACTCCGTGAACTCGCCGACGTGCGGGAGTGCACCGCCGACACCCTCGCCGAGGCGCTGCCCGGCGCCGAGGTGCTGTTCGTGTGGGACATCTTCTCCGACGCGTTGGCCTCCGCCTGGCACGCCGCCGACGCCCTGCGGTGGGTCCACGTGGCGGCGGCCGGGGTCGATTCGCTGCTGTTCGACGGGCTGCGGGACTCGGACGTCCTGGTCACCAACGCCCGTGGCGTGTTCGACGGGCCCATCGCGGAGTACGTGCTCGCCTGCGTCCTCGCCCACGACAAGCAGTTGCACCGGACGGAGGCACTGCGACGCGCCGGGGTGTGGCGCCACCGCGAGACCACCCGCGTGGCGGGACGCCGCGCGCTCGTCGTGGGGACCGGGGGGATAGGACGGGCCACCGCGCGGCTGCTCAGGGCGGTGGGGGTGGACGTCCGCGGGGCGGGGCGTCGACCATCCGACGACGACGAGGACTTCGGGGTCGTCCTGGATTCGTCCCGACTGGCCGAACACCTGGGCGATGTCCACCACCTGGTCATGGTGGCCCCGCTGACCGAGGCCACCCGCGGGATGCTCGGGTCGGCCGAGTTGGCCGCGCTCCCGGACGGCGCCCACGTGATCAACGTGGGGCGTGGCCAACTGGTGGACCAGGAGGCCCTCATGCAGGAGATCGCGGAGGGCAGACTCTCGGCGCACCTGGACGTCCTCGTCGTCGAACCGCTGCCCGACGGCGACCCGCTGTGGACCCTCGACGGCGCGCACGTCAGCCCCCACATGTCGGGCGACGTGGTGGGCTGGCGGGACACCCTCTCGAGGCAGTTCCTCGACCACCTGCGCACCTGGGTGGACGGAGGCGAGCCCGGTCCGCTGGTCGACAAGAGTCGGGGATACGTCAGCGGTTGACCGGTTGTCCGTGACCGTGGTCACTTCTACGGTCGGGGCCAGAGGCGGGCCGACAGGGCCCCGCCCCCGACCGAGAGGAGACGCATGACACTGGCCGTCGACGGCTACGTCACGCGCGTGACCACCGCCCCGATCATCATCGATCGACCGGACCCGGTGGTGTGGTCCCGATCCGACGACCCCGAGATCCAGCAGTTCGCCGAACGCGGCTACGTGCAGAGGGAGGGCGCGCTGGACGCCGGCAGGGTGGACGCCTGCCTCGAGGAACTGCACCGCATCGGTGCCGACCCCGCGATGGCCGCCGACCCCCGGGTGATCCGCGAGGCGGCCAGCGACGCAGTCCGGTCCATCTTCGACGTCCACACCCTGAGCGAGGTCGTGTGGGAGGCGGTCGAGCACTCCGGTGCGATCGACCTGGCCCGCGAGATCCTCGGCTCCGACGTCTATGTGCACCAGAGCCGCCTGAACTACAAGCCCGGGTTCGCGGGCGGGGCGTTCTACTGGCACTCGGACTTCGAGACCTGGCACGCCGAGGACGGCATGCCCCGCCCCCGGGCGTGCAGCGCCTCCCTCGCGCTCACCCGCAACGAGGTGTACAACGGCCCGCTGATGATCATGCCGGGCACCCAGAAGTACTTCGTGCAGTGCGCGGGCCAGACCCCGGAGGACTACTACAAGGAATCCCTCGTGGCCACGGCGCCGAGGGTCGGGGTGCCGTCCGAGGAGCACATCTCGGAGTTGTACCGCTCACACGGACTGGACGTGCTCACCGGCGGAGCCGGGTCGATGACGGTGTTCGACTGCAACACACTGCACGCCTCCGGCGGGAACATCAGCCCGGTGCCGAGAGCGAACGTCTTCATCGTGTTCAACAGCGTCGAGAACGGCCTGGCCGACCCCTTCGCGGGCACTCCGCCGCGGCCAGACTTCCTCGCCTGGCGCTGATCCCGGTCGGAGCTATCGCGCCCGCGGGGCGTCGAGCCCCAGACCGAGGGCGGCCTCGGTGAACGCTCCGACGAAGGCCTGCAGGGGTCGGCGCCGCGCATCGCGCTCGCGGTAGGCGATCGAGACGGTCCTGGTGAGGGCGTCGCTCAGCGGTATCACGTCCACGTCCGCGGTCGAGGTGCCCAGCCCGAGGTCGGAGGCCAGGGTCACGCCGAGGCCCGCGGCGACCAGGGCGAGTGCGGTCGACTGCTCACCGGCCTCGTGACGGATGTCCGGTTCGAACCCCGCCTCCCGGCAGGCGAGCCGTACCGCCCTGCCGAAGTGGGAGCGCGGGTGGGCCAGGACCCAGGGCTTGCCCGCGAAGTCACCCAACGCCACCTCGCCGGCGTCGATCGACCCGCGTGGGGCCACGAGGTGCAGTGATTCCACGGCGATGGGTGTCCGGGTGAGCTCGGGGACCCGGGCCATCGTGTAACTGGAGTAGTCCAGGACGAAGGCCAGGTCGAGGGAGCCGTCCCGGACCGCGCCCGTGGTGTCCTCGGGGGCGAGCTCGCGGCTGCGCACCTCGATCCCCGGGTGGTCCCGGGCGAGCACCCGGATCCCGGCGGGCAGCAGGGTCGTGGCCACCGACGCCCAGACCCCGGCGGTGAGGGTCGTCCCGACGCCGGCCCGTGCCGATTCCATCGCGTGCCCGGCGTCCTCCACCGCGGCCAGGATGGTCTCCGCGTGCCCGGCCAGGACCAGCCCGGCCTCGGTGAGCCCGATCCGGCGTCCACGACGCTCGAACAGGGGGGTCGCCGCCTCCCGTTCGAGAAGGGCGAGCTGCTGGGACACGGCGGAGACCGTGTAGTCCAGGGCCCCGGCGACGGCGGTCACGGTCCCGCGACGCTCGAGCTCGCGGAGCAGTCTGAGTCGGTGTAGTGACGGCTCCATGGCCCCGAGCGTAGGGGCTGACCGGGGACAGTGCAGAAAAAGTGAACGGTCGGGTCCATCGATTCTCGCTGGACCCGGGCGAGTTCCCACGCCCATGCTTGGGGGACCCCGCCGGAGAGTCGGGACGAGGCGTTTTCAGGAGGCGAGCATCATGACATCCATCGAGATCCCGGGTTTCACCGCGACAACCGGGTCGGTGCCGGTGGCCGTGCCGGCTCCACCCGTGGAGAGTCCCGCCGCCCGCGAACCGTACCTGCGGCTGCACTGGAAGGACGACGTCACCGGCGCCCGCGGTTTCCTCGTCGTGGACACCCTCGTCGGTGGCCTGGCCACCGGCGGGACCAGGATGCGGGCCGGCTGCACCCTGGGCGAGGTGGAGGACCTGGCCCGCGGCATGACCCGTAAGACCGCGGCCTTCGACCTCCCCGTCGGCGGTGCCAAGGGCGGGATCGACTTCGACCCCAAGGATCCCCGCGCCGCCCGGGTACTGGGCCGGTTCTGCGAGGCGATGCGCCCGTTCCTCGACCGCCACTGGGTGACCGCTGAGGACCTGGGGGTCCCGCAACACCTGATCGACGGGGTCTTCGCCGGGCTGGGGATGCGGCAGTCGTACCACGCGGCCATCGAGCGCGCCGAGGATCCCGCCGCGACCGCCGCCCGCATCTTCCGCGGGCTCACCGCCGAGGTGCCCGGCGGGCTGCTCGGCGACGTGATCGGCGGGTACGGGGTGGCGCAGGCGTGTCTGGCCGCGGCATACGTGCGCGGCTGGGACGTCGGACGAACCACCGTCGCGGTGCAGGGTGTGGGCACGATGGGCGGCGCCGCCGCCTGGTACCTGCACGAGGCCGGGATGACCGTGGTGGCGATGGCCGACGCGGCCGGGACGCTCTACGACCCGGCGGGCCTCGACGTCCCGGCGCTACTGGCGACCCGCGACCGCTTCGGTGAGATCGACCGAGGGGCCGTGCCCGCCCGCGTCCAGCGGCTGGAGCGGGACCAGATCATCGGGATGGACGTCGACGTGCTGGTCCCCGCCGCGGTCTCGTACGCCATCACCGCGGACAACTGCGCGTCGGTCACCGCGTCGATCGTGGTGGAGGCCGCCAACGCCGCCACCACCATCGACGCCGAACTCGACCTGACCGCGCGCGGGATCGCGGTGCTACCGGACTTCGTGGCCAACGCCGGCGCGGTGGCCTGGGCCTGGTGGCTGATCCTCGGTGAGGTCGACGAGCAGCCCGGGACCTCGTTCCTGCGGCTTAGCCGGGAGATGACGGCCAAGGTCTCGGACCTGCTCACCGACTGGACTCCCGCGGACGGCCCGGTGCGCTGGACGGCCGACGTCTCGCACCTGGTGCGTCAGGTCCCGACGGTCGTGGTGCCCTGACCGAGGGGGCTCGAACCCCTGGCCGCCTGAGCACTCCAGGCGCGCGACACCACCGCAGCCGCACACGGGAAGTCCGTGTGCGGCTGCCGTCGCGGCGGGGTGGGTGAGGAGGTCGGTCAGGCCCCGGGCTCGGCCGCCGTCTCCGTGTCCCCCTCGGACACCCCGTTCCCCTTGCCGATGGCGGTGTGCAGCCGCGCCCGGCGGGGGGAGTCGTCCGTGCCCAGCAGGAGGTCGATGGTCAGGCCCAGTCGACTGTTGACGTCCGCTGCCGAGGACCGCCTGGTGAGCCAGGAGACCAGGTTGGACATCCACACGTCGGAGACCACGCGGGCGATCGAGAGCTGGACCTCGTCCGGCTCCCCCTGGGCCATGGCGCGGGCGATGATCCGGTCCATGTAGAAGCCCACCTCCTCGACCTCGTTGGCCACCGACGCGTCGGCGAACATGAACGCCCGTGTCATGGCCTCGGTGAGGTTGGGATCGCGCTGCATGGACTTGGTGATCATGTCCACCACGACCTTCATGCGCTCCTGTGCGGTGTCCCCGGGCGGGGCCGAGCGCTCCGTGCGCTGGTCCAGGCGGCGGAACTCGCGGGCCAGTGCGGAGACAAGGAGGTGGACCTTGGAGGGGAAGTAGCGGTAGAGCGTGCCCACCGCGACCTCGGCCTTCTCGGCCACCGCGCGCATCTGCACCGCCTCGTACCCGCCCTTCGCGGCCAGGGCCAGCGTGGCGTCGAGGATCCGGCGACGCCGCTCCCGCTGTGACGAGGTGCTGGGCTCGTCGCCACGGGTCGCGGGATCAGACGCGGCAGGACCGGAACCGGTCTCGGTCGAGCTCTTGGTCATGAGGCGAGCCTCCTGGGCTGGCGAGCGGCCGATGGGGGCCGGGTTCGGTGTTCACGTCCTGCTGGTGCATTCTAGAACACGGTTGTTAGAACACGTTCTACTATGGGGGAGTGCGCCGGTCCGCGGACCGGCGCCGGTTCGAACCCCGTCTCGACGAGGAGCCACCGTGAGCATCGCCACCACCCCGGATCAGACCGAGATCCAGAACTCGATCAAGTCCTGGGCGAAGTCCGTCGATCCCGTGGACACAGTACGCGCCCAGGAGACTGACCCGGACGCCTGGAAGGCGCATTGGTCGCAGTTGGCCGAATTGGGGATCTTCGGCGTGGCCGTGGCCGAGGAGCACGGCGGGGCCGGGGCCGAGATCGTCGACCTGGCCTGCATGCTCGAGGAGGCCACCGCCCGGATGGCCCCGGGCCCGATCCTGTCGACCGCCCTCGCGGGCGTCCTGGTCTCGCGTGCCGGGGGCGAGGTGGCCTCCGCGCTGGGCGAGGCCATCGCCGAGGGCGGACTGACCGTCGGCGTCTGCCTGGGCCTCGGGGCGGCGACCCTCGAGTGCTCGACCACCGGGGGCTCGACCACCGGGGGCTCGACCACGGTGACCGGTGATCCGGGTGTCGCCTACGGCGGGACCACGGGCGGCGGGATCCTCCTGTCCGTCGAGGTGGACGGGCAGACCCGGTGGGCCCTGCTCGACGGGGACACCGAGGGGCTCTCCGTGACCCCCGCGACCCCCTACGACCTGTCGGCCTCCATCGGTCACGTGTCCCTGCAGGGCGTGCGCATCCCGGACGACCGGATCCTCGACGGCATCACCACGGACCTCGTCCTCCAGCTCTTCGTGACCCTCGCCGCCGCGGAGGCCGCCGGGGTCGCCGACTACACGCTCACCACGGCCGTCGAGTACGCCAAGATCCGCGAACAGTTCGGCCGGACCATCGGCTCGTTCCAGTCCATCAAGCACCTGGCGGCCGACATGCTCTGCCGCACCGAGCAGGTCCGCGCCCTGGCGTGGGACGCCGCGTCGGCCGCCGAGGACCTGCTCGCCGAGGACTCGGAGCTGCCCGTCGCGGCGGCGGTGGCCGGGGCCCTGGCCTTCGACAACGCCGTGCGCAACTCCCAGGACTGCATCCAGATCCTCGGCGGCATCGGCTTCACCTTCGAACACGACGCCCACTTCTACATGCGGCGGGCGGGCGCACTGCGCCAGGCGATCGGCGGGTCCGCCCGCTGGCGGCGCTCGCTGGCCGAGCTCACCCTGGCGGGCACCCGCCGACACCTCGAGATCGACCTGACGGAGGTCGAGGGCCTGGACGCCAGGCGCGAGGAGATCAGGGCCCTCGTGGCGAAGGTCGCCGCGGTGTCCGGTGATGAGCGCAAGCGGGCCCTGGCCGACACGGGCCTGTTCATGCCGCATCTGCCCGAGCCGTGGGGCCTGGGGGCCTCGCCCGCCGAGCAGCTGCTCATCGACGAGGAACTCGAGTCGGCGGGCGTGACCCGGCACGAGATCACCATCGGCGGCTGGGCCGTCCCGACGATCCTCCAGGCCGCACCCGAGCACGCCGACCTGCTGGTGCCCGGCACCATGGCCGGCGAGATCAAGTGGTGCCAGCTCTTCTCCGAGCCCGGCGCCGGCTCCGATCTCGCCGCGCTGCGCGCGACCGCCGAGAAGGTCGACGGCGGGTGGCGGATCAACGGCCAGAAGGTGTGGACGTCCCTGGCGCGCGAGGCCGACTGGGCGATGTGCCTGGCCCGGACCGATCCCGACGCCCCCAAGCACAAGGGCATCACCTACTTCCTCGTGGACATGAAGTCCGAGGGCATCCGGACCAGGCCGCTGCGCGAGATCACCGGCGAGGCACTGTTCAACGAGGTCTACCTCGAGGACCTGTTCGTCCCCGACGAGTTTCAGGTGGGCCAGGTGAACGACGGTTGGAAGATCGCCCGCACGACCCTGGCCAACGAGCGGGTGGCCATGGGCGGCGGTTCCTCGCTCGGCGACGCCGCCGAGGAGATCGTCGGCCTCATCCGCGCGGCGGGGGCGGAGGACGACGCCCTGGTGCTGGACGAGCTCGGAAAGCACGTGGCCGACGGTGTTGTGGGGAGTCTGCTCGACCTGCGCACCGCCCTGCGGACCCTCTCCGGTTCCGGCCCGGGCGCCGAGTCGTCCGTCCGCAAGATCGTGGGCGTGCGCCACCGCCAGGACATCGCCGAGTTCGGACTCGAGCTCACCGGCACCGGCGGGGTCGAGTTCACCGAACAGGGGCGCAAGTTCCTCATGGTCCGCTGCCTGTCCATCGCCGGCGGCACGGAACAGGTGCTGCTCAACGTGGTCGGGGAACGCATCCTCGGCCTGCCCCGCGATTGAGCGGCGTCAACCCCGACCACCCGAGCCCGACCCCTCCGCCGAGTTAGGACTGATCCCCAGTGGACTTCACCCGTACCGAGACCCAGGTCGCCGTCGCCGAGGCCGTGGCCGGGGCACTCACCACGGCCGCCCCGGCCGATGAGCTGCTCACCGCCCTGCCCAGCCGAGGTGTCGCCGACGCCGGATACGACGAGCGGCTGTGGTCCGCGTTCGCCGGGTCGGGTCTGCTCTCGCTGGGCCTGCCCGCCGCCCTCGGCGGCGACGACCTCTCTGTGGCCGACATCGCCGTGGTCCTCGAGGAGGTCGGCCGGTCCGGGGTGGTGATCCCCGCTCTGGAGACCCTCGGCTTCGGCGTCCTGCCGATCGTCGCCCTCGGCACCGCGGACCAGCAGAAGGCGCTCCTCGCGGGCATCGAGGACGGCCGCATCCTCACCGCCGCCCTCGCCGAGCCCGGGAGCCCGCTCCCGCTCGAGCCAACCGTGCGCCTCGACGGCGGGACGATCACCGGCACCGTCACCGCGGTCCGCTACGCGGACCAGGCCCGATCCGTCCTGGTGCCGGTGTCCACGGCCGAGGGAGAGACCGTCCTCGTCGTCGTCTCCCCCGACGCCCCCGGAGTCACCCTGACCCCGACCCTCGGGTCGCTCGGCGTGCCGGAGTACGCGATGCGGTTCGACGCGACGCCGGTCGACGACGACGACGTGCTCCGCGGCTCGGGGGACGGAACGGTCCTCGACGAGTTTCGACGACTCGTCCTGTCGGCGTGCATCGCCCACGGTGACGGCCTGGTCTCCGGTGCGTTGGACATGACCGCCGACTACCTCAAGCAGCGTGTGCAGTTCGGCAAGCCGCTCGGCTCGTTCCAGGCGGTCCAGCAGGAGCTGGCCGACGTCTACATCATCTCGCGCACGCTGCACGTGATCTCACAGTCGGTGAACTGGCGGGTCTCGGAGGGGCTCACCGGCCCGGCCGACCGGTACGCCACCGACCCGACGATCGGCGCCTACTGGCTGGCGAGCGAGGGTCCTCGAGCGGTGCAGATCCTGCACCACCTGCACGGCGGGGTCGGGGTGGACATCACGTACCCCATGTTCCGGTACTCCTCGGCCGTCAAGGACCTGGCCCGCTTCGTCGGCGGCGCGCAGCTCCACCTGGACGAGCTCGCGTCGGCGGTGGCGGTCGATCCCGTCGAGCACGTGGCCCCCGCCTCGACCGACGCCGACGCTGGCGCGGCCCCGGACGGCACCTTCATCGACCTCACCGGAGACCAGCGGGCGCTACAGGCCGAGCTCCGCGAGTACTTCTCCACGCTCATCTCGCCCGAGGAGGCGGCGGACATCGCCACCACCCGACACGGCGACACCTACGCGGAGATCATCACCCGCATGGGCCGGGACGGGTGGCTGGGCGTGGGGTGGCCCACCGAGTTCGGCGGCAAGGGATTCGGCCACATCGAACAGTTGATCTTCACCAACGAGGCCACCCGCGCCGACGTCCCGCTCCCCTCGGTCACGCTGCAGACCGTGGGGCCGACCCTGCAGAAGTACGGCTCCGAGGCTCAGAAGGAGAAGTTCCTGCCCGGGATCCTCGACGGCTCGATCCACTTCGCGATCGGCTACTCCGAGCCCGACGCGGGCACCGACCTCGCGGCGCTGCGGACCACCGCCAGGCGGGACGAGGCCACCGGGGACTGGATCATCAACGGGCAGAAGATGTGGACCACCGGCGGCCACCACGCCGACTACATCTGGCTGGCCGCGCGGACCGGTACCCCGGACTCCCGACACCGCGGGCTCACCATCTTCATCGTCGACACCTCCGACCCGGGGTTCTCGTTCACCCCGATCATCACCTGCGACGGCGCCCACCACGTCAACGCCACCTACTACTCGGACGTGCGCGTCCCGGCGGACATGGTCGTGGGCGAGGTCGACGGCGGGTGGAAGATGCTCACCACCCAGCTCAACCACGAGCGCGTGATGCTGGCCCCGTCCGGTCGACCGGGCGGGTACTACGACGAGTTGGTCGGCTGGGCCCGGGGCACCGGCGCCGACGGGGTCCGTCATCTGGACCGCCCCGAGGTGCGGCGCGGGCTCGCCGAGATCTTCGCGTTCGTCCGGCTCAACGAACTGCTCAACTGGCAGGTCTCCTCCGCCGGGGAGAACCCGTCGATGGGTGACTCGGCGGCGTCCAAGGTGTTCTCCACCGAGAAGATCCAGCACGTCGGCCGGATCATCGAGGAGCTGCTCGGTCGCTTCGGCGACCCCACCGATCCCGACACCGCCAGACTCCAGCGGTGGTTCGACATGATGAACAAGCGCAACGTCGTGATCACCTTCGGGGGCGGGGTCAACGAGGTCATGCGCGAACTGACCTGCATGGGCGGCCTCGGCATGCCCCGCACCGCCCGCTGACCCGACCCTCTGTCAGCCCGCCCACGAACGAACGAGAAGGCACTCATGAGTGACGAGCAGGCCGCCCGCATCCTGGCCGCCGCCGAGGAGGTCCGCGCCGCCGGCGGCAGTGCGCGCCGCGCGGGCCGCGATCCCATCAACACGCCGATGATCCGCAACTGGACCGAGGCGATCGGGGACGTCAACCCGATCTACACCGACGAGGCCGCGGCCCGCGCGGCCGGTCACGACGGTCCGGTGGCCCCGCCCGCGATGGCCCAGGTCTGGACCATGCGGGGGCTCGGCAGGACCCGCGAGGCCGACGACCCACTGGGCCGCATGACGGACATCCTCGACGCGGAGGGCTTCACCTCCGTGGTGGCCACCAACTGCGACTCGACCTACCACCGCTACACCCGCCCGGGCGAGGAGGTGACCATCGAGTCCGTCCTGCTCGACGTGGTCGGTCCCAAGACCACGGGCCTCGGGGAGGGCTGGTTCTTCACCACCCGCAACTACTGGCGGGTCGGCGACGAGGTCGTGGCGGAGATGGACTTCCGGATCCTCAAATTCCGTCCCGCCGCGACGACCGCCGGGCCCGCCTCCGGCGACGCGGTCGCCGACCGGATCGTGGCCAGCTCCGGCTCGGCCACCGACGACCTGGTGGTGGGCAAGGTCCTGCGCCCGTCGGTCTCGCACGACACCCGCTTCTTCTGGGAGGGCGTCCGCGCCCACGAGTTGCGCATCCAGACGCGCGAGGACGGTTCGCTACAGCACCCGCCCGTGCCGGCGCTGTGGAAGGACAGGTCCGAGCAGACCGACTACGTCGTGTCCTCGGGCCGCGGCACCGTCTTCAGCTTCGTCACCCACCACGCCCCGCGCGTGCCGGGCCGCACGCGGTTCCCGTTCGTCGTCGCCCTCGTTGAACTGGAGGAGGGTGTGCGCATGCTCGGCGAGCTGCGCGACGTCGACCCGGGCCAGGTGTCGATCGGCATGCCGGTGGAGGTCGAGTTCCTCGACATGCCCGGCGACCCGGCCGAGGACGCCGCGTTCGGCACCGAGCCGTGGACGCTGTACGCGTGGCGACCCGCCGGCGCCCCGCCGGTGGAGCGTCAGATGACCGAGGTGAAGGAAGAGGTCGCCAAGTGAGCACCGATCGAGTGATCTGTCCCGCCGAGCCGCCCGCCGTGGCGGTGGGGGACCGGCTCCCCGAGCTGACCATCGAGGGCACCCCGACCTTCATCGTGGCCTCGGCGCTGGCGACCCGGGATTTCCAGGACGTCCACCACGACCGGGACCTCGCCCACGCCAAGGGCTCCAAGGACATCTTCGTCAACATCCTCACCGACACCGGCCTGGTGCAGCGGTTCGTCACCGACTGGGCGGGCCGGCGCGCCCGCATCACGTCCATCACGCTGCGGCTCGGTGTGCCCTGGTACGCGTACGACTCCCTCACCCTGACCGGTGAGGTCACGGAGGTAGCCAGCGACGGGCTGGTCGCGGTGAAGATCGTCGGTACGGACTCACTGGGCGCGCACGTCACCTCGACGGCGACCCTCTACATGAACGGAGACCCCCAGTGAGCACGCTGGCAGACAGGGCTGCGATCGTCGGGATCGGCGCCACCGACTTCTCCAAGGACTCGGGCCGCTCCGAACTGCGCCTGGCCGCCGAGGCCGTGCGCGGGGCCGTGGCCGACGCCGGTCTGCAGCCGTCGGACGTCGACGGTCTGGTGTCGTTCACCATGGACACCAACACCGAGATCGCGGTCGCCCGCGCCGCCGGCATCGGCAGCCTGAACTTCTTCTCCCGCATCCACTACGGCGGCGGTGCCGCGTGCGCGACCGTGCAGCAGGCCGCCATGGCCGTGGCGACGGGAGTGGCCGAGGTCGTGGTCTGCTATCGCGCGTTCAACGAGCGCTCCGGGATGCGGTTCGGTCAGGTCAACTCGGCGCTCGTGCAGCAGGTCAACTCCTCCGGTACGGACAACGCCTTCTCCTACCCGCACGGACTGTCGACGCCGGCGGGCTTCGTGGCGATGGTCGCGCAGCGCTACATGCACGAGTACGGTGCCACCAGCGAGGACTTCGGTCGGGTCGCGGTGGTGGACCGCACGCACGCCGCGGTCAACCCGGCGGCGTTCTTCCACGGCAAGCCGATCACGCTCGCCGACCACCAGAGCTCGCGCTACATCGCCGAGCCACTGCACCTGCTGGACTGCTGCCAGGAGTCCGACGGCGGACAGGCGATCGTCGTGACGACCCCCGAGCGGGCGCGCGACCTGCCGCACCGGCCGGTGTCGATCGCGGCGGCGGCCTCGGGGTCGGGTCCGGATCAGTACATCATGACCTCCTATTACCGCCCGGAGCTCGCCGGATTGCCGGAGATGGGCATCGTCGGCGACCAGCTGTGGGCGCAGTCCGGCCTGCGGCCCGATGACATGGACATGGCCGTCCTCTACGATCACTTCACCCCGTATGTCCTCATGCAGCTCGAGGAACTGGGCTTCTGTGGCCGCGGGGAGGCCAAGGACTTCGTCCGCGAACCGGGTGCGCTCGAGGTGGGCGGCCGACTGCCGCTCAACACGCACGGCGGCCAGCTCGGTGAGGCCTACATCCACGGGATGAACGGCATCGCGGAGGGTGTGCGGCAGCTGCGGGGCGACTCGGTCAACCAGGTGCCGGGTGCGGAGAAGCTGGTCGTGACCGCGGGTACCGGAGTGCCGACCTCGGGCCTGGTGCTGACGGTCTGACCGGAGGGCTCAGCCGCGCAGGCACCCGCGGATGAACGACCCGATGTCGCGCACCGCGACCTTGGCCTCCGGCACGAGCGGGTGGAACACCTGGAACACGTGGAACTGATGTGGCCACAGTTGGAACTCGTGCCGGACCCCGTGTTCGGCGAAACGCTCCGCGAGTTGCTCGATCCCCCCGCAGAAGATCTCCTCGCCGCCGCACTGGATGAGGAACGGCGGCCAGTCGGGGGACGGGACGTGGTTGATCGGCGAGATCGCGGGGTCGTCCGGGTCCACTCCCGGTGCGTACTGCCGTCGGCAGAGCTCGGCCAGGCCGAGGGCGAGGAACGGGTCCTTGCGGGTGCGGTCGCGGGCGGTCATGTCGGTGAAGTCCAGATCCACCCACGGCGAGAGAAGGACGACCCCCGCCGGCATCTCGGCCTGCTCCTTCTCGAGTGCCGCGACGAGCTGGAGGGCGAGGTTGCCGCCGGCGGAGTCCCCGGCCACCACGATGTCCTGCGCCCGGAAGCCCATGCTCAGCAGCCACTCCCAGCCGGCGAGGGTGTCCTCCGTGGCCGCGGGGTGGGGGTGTTCGGGCGCGAGCCGGTAGTCGGGCAGGAAGACGGGCACGCCGGTCTCGCTGGCGATCCGGGACGCGAGTGCCTTGTGCGACCAGGGGGATCCGAAGGTGAAGCCGCCTCCGTGGATGTGGAAGATCACCTTGTCCGAGTGGAAGAACCGCTTGCGGCCCACCCAGAGTCCGGGCACGGGGCCGTCCGAGGACCAGTCGTTGGTGGTCTCGAGGGCGGCCGCCCGCCCGGCCCCCGAGGTCAGCGCGCGCAACCGTCCGAGTGACACGTCGGTCGCAGGCATCATGTCGAGGGCCGGTCGGACGAACATCCTCAACCCCCCGGCGAGTCCGCGGGACCGGAGGGTCCCCTGCGCCCCGGGGCCCGTCAGTACCGGCCTCCGGCCGGACGGGCGATCCGCCTCCGGCGCGGCCGATCGACGACCGTCCACCGGGACGCTCCCCGTCCGGGTGGCGTGGGGCAGCATCAGGCCCCCGTCGTAGGGCGCGCCGCTCTGCGGGGACCGCCGTGAACTCATGTCCAAAATGTAGGCGCTCGGGGGCGCGGGGTCACGCAGAATCGCTGTCGTGGACACGACCTGCTCTAGAACTCGTTCTACTTATTGAGAGTTTGACCTGATCAGGGTGCCGTCTGGACATGAGAACAAGTTCAGGTCACAATGTGAGGACAGCCACATTTCGTCCGCCCTCGCGAAGGATTCTGCCATGACCGAAGCTGCTGACCATTCGACCGATCCACTCGCCGGAACCAACCCGGAGATGAACCAGGCCGCGGTGTTCGAGGCCGTCGCCGACAAGATCCCGGACAACGCACTGCTGACCATGGACGGCGTCGACTACACCTACCGACAGGTCGACGATCTCGCCAACCAGATGGGTCACCTGCTCCGCGCCCACGGTGCGGAGCCGCTCAGCCACGTCGCGCTCTACATGAAGAACAGCACGGCACACATGGCGGCCATCATCGGGTGCATGAAGACCCGGGTGGCCGGGATCAACGTGAACTACCGGTACACCGCGCCCGAGTTGGTCTATCTGTTCAACGACTCCAAGTCGATCGCCGTGTTGGTCGACGCCGAGTTCGCCGAGACCATGGCCGCAGCGGTCCCGAAGCTCGAGACCGTGCGCACGGTGATCGTGTTCGGCGGCGTCCCGGAGGTCCTGGCCTCGGCGTGTGCCGAGAAGGGCCTGACGGTGGTCGACGGGGACACCGAGTGGCCGGCACAGTCGGCGGAACGGGACTTCGAGCCCGTCCGCGGCGACGACCACTGGATCGTCTACACCGGAGGGACCACCGGGTTCCCCAAGGGCGTGCAGTGGCACATGTCGGACTACTTCTACGCGTGCCTGTCCGGGGGCAACCCCTACGGGGACAAGCGACACAGCCCCGCCGAGGTCGCCGACAACGTCTCGCCGGACGGCGGGATGAAGGTGGTCATCTCGGCCCCGCTCATGCACGGTGCTGGCCTGTTCACGTTGCTGACCTTCGTGAACCTCGGCGGCCACCTCATCATGTTCCGCGAGTTCGACGCGGCGGAGATCATCCGGGCGACCGCCGAGCACAAGGCGCACATCCTCATGTTCGTCGGCGACGGCATGGCGGTGCCGCTCACGGACGAGCTGGTCAAGGGCACCGAGACGATGGACTTCAGCACCCTGTTCATGATGGCCTCCGGCGGCGGCATCTGGTCCAAGTCCAGCCGCGAGCGCGTGCTCGAGGTGCTGCCCAACATCATCATCCGCGACAACTTCGGCGCCTCGGAGGCCGGCAACGACGGCGAGCTCGGGATGAGCGAGTCCGGCGAGATGACCATCCCGGCCAGCCCGAAGCTCGGCCTGGTCGACGAGGACTTCCGTCCCATCGAGCCGGGCTCGGACGAGATCGGCTACATCGTCCGCCGCGGTCACCTGCCGATCGGTTACTGGAACGACCCGGAGAAGACCGCGAAGACGTTCCCCGTGGTCGACGGCCGGCGGGTCTCGGTCCTGGGCGACATGGGCCAGCTCCGCGAGGACGGCACCATCGTGTTCCTCGGCCGCGGTTCCGGGTGCATCAACACCGGCGGCGAGAAGGTCTTCCCGGAAGAGGTCGAGCAGGCGCTCAAGGCGCACCCGGCCGTGCACGACGCGCTGGTCGCCGGGGCGCCGGACCCGCGCTACGGCCAGAAGGTCGCCGCCGTGGTCTCGTTCCGCGAGGGGCAGTCGGTGGAGCAGGACGAACTGTCCGAGTTCCTGCGTCAGTCCCTGGCCAACTACAAGGTCCCCAAGGTGATCGTCGACGTGCCCGAGATCCGCCGCTCGCCCGCGGGCAAGGCCGACTACAAGTGGGCCAAGGACCAGCTGCCCGCGAGCTGACGGCCGCGCGCTAGTCCGTCGCGAGGATGCGCTCGACCGCGCCCAGCGGGACCCCCATCCAGCTGGGCCGGTTGCGCGACTCGTACGCCACCTCGTAGAGGGCCTTGTCCAGCGTGTACGCCCGGAGGAGCGCGCCGGTGTCGCGGGGGTCCGTGTCGCTGACCTCGGCGTACCCGGCGCAGAAGGCGTCGACGTTGCGGTCCCGCCATTCGCGGGCCCGGAACCGCAACTGTCGGTCGTCGACCCCCACCAGCGTGTGCTGGGCGGCGTAGTCGAGACTGCGCAGGATCCCCGCCACGTCGCGGGCGGGGGAGTCCGGCACCCGGCGCTCGGCCAGCGGGGCGGCCGGCTCGCCCTCGAAGTCGATGATGATCCAGCGGTCCGGGGCCCGGAGTGTCTGGCCCAGGTGCAGGTCGCCGTGGACGCGGTGGACCGGCACCGGTCCGGACCCCGCGACCTCGTCGAAGACCGCCCGGGCGGCATCGGCGAACCCGGCGAGCTCGGGCACCTCGGCCACCGCCCCGTCGAGCCTCGCCCGCATGCCCGCCACGATCTCGGCACCGTCCCGGGTGGTGGCCCCGGTCGCCGCCGTGAGGTCGTCGTGGACCCGGGCGACGGCGGCCCCGAGCCTCCGGGACTCGTCGGCGAAGTCGGTACCCACCTCATCGGCCAGGAGATCGGCCTCCGCGAACAGGTCGCGCACGCTCGCCGTGGCCATCGCCCATCCGTCGGCGGCACCGGCGAGGAACTCCTGGGCCATCGCCAGGGTCGTGGGGCCGGCGGCGGTGGCCCCACCGTCGTGGTCACCCCCGTCGTCGTCGAGTTCCACCCAGCCCCGCAGCGACGCGACGGCCGGGCACTCCCGGTCGGCCAACGCGGCGTGGAGTTCCACGTCGGGGTTCAGTCCGGGTTGGACCAGGCGGAACACCTTGACCATGAGGTCGTCGCCGAACACCAGGGACGAGTTGGACTGCTCGCCCTCGAGCAGCCTGCCCCGGGCGGACTCCGGGGCGGGAGCGCCCGGGACCAGGCGGAACCGCAGTCCTCCCACCTCGTCCTGCGCGGCGAGGTGCGTTACCAGCGACTCGGTCCCGCGGGGGTCCCGCAGTCCGTCGTAGACCACCGGCGAGGCGCCGTCGGGGGTCAGGGGGAGCGTCCGGCGGTCGTCCGGCAGGGACTGCGCGGTGGCCAGCGGGACCTGGTAGCGCTGTGGTCGCCCGTCCACCTCCACGTCCACCAGCAGGTGCTCCACCAGGACGTCGGCATGGTCGAGCAGTACCGCCCGCCTGGCGATCCGCACCGCCGACAACTGCCGGCCCTTGCCCGCGAACCAGCGTTGACCGGGGAGCCACTCGGTCAGCAACCTGACCATGGCGTCGTCGTCGACGGGGGTGATGCTCATGCCGCGCCTCTCATGCCGGGGTGTCCGTTGGACTGCGCAGCTCCAGCCAGTAGAAGCCGTAGCCGGGCAGGGTGAGTTGGTACGGGTCGGCGTCGATCTCCGGGAACGGGACCCCGCCGGTGAGCTCGGTGGGCCGCCGTCCGGCGAACTCCGAGAGGTCCAGGCGCACGGCCTGCGGGAACCTCGAGAGATTGTTGACGCACAGAATCACGTCCGCCCGGGGGTCCTCGGCGGGGGATCCCATCGTGCGGAGATAGGCCAGGATGCTCGGGTTGGATCCACCCAGATCGGTGAACTCGCCGCGCCCGAACGCGGGGTGGCTCTTGCGCACGTGGATCATGCGCCGCGTCCAGTGCAGCAGGCTGGCGGTGGAGTTGAGCTGAGCCTCCACGTTGACGCCCTGGTAGCCGTACTGCGGGTCCATGATCACCGGCAGGTAGAGCCGACCCGGGTCGCACCGGGAGAACCCGGCGTTGCGGTCGGGGCTCCACTGCATGGGCGTGCGCACGGCGTCGCGGTCGCCCAGCCAGATGTTGTCGCCCATCCCGATCTCGTCGCCGTAGTACAGCACCGGTGACCCGGGCAGACTGAGCAGCAGCGCCGAGAACAGCTCCAACTGGTTGTGGTCGCCGTCGAGCAGCGGGGCCAGGCGGCGGCGGATGCCGATGTTGGCCTTCATCCGCGGGTCCTTGGCGTATTCCGCGTACATGTAGTCGCGTTCCTCGTCGGTCACCATCTCGAGCGTCAGCTCGTCGTGGTTGCGCAGGAAGATGCCCCACTGCGCCGAGGACGGGATGTCGGGGGTGTGCGCGAGGATCTCGGTGACGGGGAAGCGGGACTGACGCCGCACCGCCATGAAGATCCTGGGCATCAGCGGGAAGTGGAACGCCATGTGGCACTCGTCGCCCACCTCGGGCTCGCCGAAGTACGCCACCACGTCCTCGGGCCACTGGTTGGCCTCGGCGAGCAGGACCCGCCCGGGGTACTCCTCGTCCACCACCGCCCGGCACTTGCGCAGGAACTCGTGCGTCTCGGGGAGGTTCTCGCAGTTGGTGCCGTCGCGCTCGAACAGGTACGGCACGGCGTCCAGGCGGAACCCGTCGATCCCCAGGTCCAACCAGAACCTCAGGACGTCGATCATCGCGTCCTGGACCTCGGGGTTGTCGTAGTTGAGGTCGGGCTGGTGGGAGAAGAAGCGGTGCCAGTAGAACTGCCCCCGCACCGGGTCGTAGGTCCAGTTGGAGGTCTCGGTGTCGACGAAGATGATGCGGGCGTCCGGGTACCGGGTGTCGTCGTCGGACCACACGTAGAAGTCCCCGTACGGCCCGGTCGGATCGGAGCGCGACTCGGTGAACCAGGCGTGGGTGTCGGAGGTATGGTTCATCACCAGGTCGGTGATCACCCGGATGCCCCGCTGGTGCGCCTGGTCGAGGAAGTCGACGAAGTCCTCGACGGTCCCGAACTCGGGCAACACGGCGCGGAAGTCCCGGATGTCGTAACCGCCGTCGCGGAGCGGCGAGTCGTAGAACGGCGGCAGCCAGAGGCAGTCGACCCCCAACCACTCCAGGTAGTCGAGCTTCTCCGTGAGCCCGCGCAAGTCCCCGGTGCCGTTGCCGTCGGAGTCGTTGAACGCCCGCACGAGGACCTCGTAGAACACGGCCGACTTGTACCAGTCACGATCGATCTCGAGCTCGGCCGCGTGCCGGTAGTTGTCGGCGCTGGGTTCGACAACGTGACCGTCGTCGGTGAGCTCGGGCTCGGGGTGTCGGGGATCGGCCTGGTGTTGGTCGGGCTTGTGGCGCGACATCGGTGACATGGGGGCGAGCCTACGGCCCAGTACGATCCGTTGCATGCGGAAAATCGGCCCGGCGGAGCGTATCCGCGGCCTGAGGGGTGTGGATCCCGCGCGGTCCTATCGGCAGCGGCACGGCCGCCGGGCCCGCGCGCTGGCGGCCCTGTTGGACGTCGACGACGACGAGGTGGTCGTGCGCCCGTGGGAGTTGCGACTGCCCCGGACGGTCATCCTCGCCGCGGCCCGGACCAGGGGGCTGGAACCGACCGGGGGCCCCGGGGAGCTCGTGCACCGCGGACCGTGGCTGGAACCGATGCGTTTCACCCGGCAGGTCGCGACACGCCCGGCGGAACCCCGATGAGCGTCGGCTGGGTGCTCGTCCTGCTGGCACTGCTGCCGCTCGCCGCGTGGCTGGTGGTCCTCGCCGCAGTGGCAGTGCGCCGAGCACTGCGTCGCCTGGGGGACGAACAGGCGCGCCGCCTGCGACTGGCGCGGATGCTGGGGTCCGCCGACCTCGTCGTCGTCCCCACCTCGGACGTCGACCTGCCCGAGTCCACCGTCCTGGACGTCGCCACGAACGCGGGCATGCGATTCATGGGTTACGAGCGCACCGACTCGCCGTTGCGCCGACGCGTCGGGGTGTTCGTGCGGGTCGGGGGCGAGGTCGACGCGGTGATCCGGGGCGAGAACGTGGCGACCCGGGGCGAGGCCGTGGCGACCCGGGGTCGGGGTTCCACGGCCCCCCGGTAGCGTTGCACGCATGCGCATCGGAATGGCTCTCAACTACAGCGGCGGCTTCGCCGAGACGGCCGCGGAGGCCGCGGACCTCGAGCGGGCGGGGCTGGACATCGCGTTCGTCCCCGAGGCCTACTCGTTCGACGCGGTGAGCCAGCTCGGATACCTCGCGGCCAAGACCTCCACCATGGAGCTGGCCTCGGGCATCCTGCAGATCTACACCCGCACGCCCACCCTGACGGCCATGACCGCCGCCGGCCTGGACTTCGTCTCCGACGGTCGCTTCATCCTGGGACTCGGCGCCTCCGGCCCACAGGTCGTCGAAGGCTTCCACGGCGTGCGCTACGACGCGCCGCTGGCCCGCACGCGCGAGGTCATCGAGATCTGCCGCAAGGTGTGGCGTCGGGAGAAGCTCGTGCACGACGGGGCCAAGTACCAGATCCCGCTGCCCGCCGACCAGGGCACGGGTCTGGGCAAACCGCTCAAGCTCATCAACCACCCGGTGCGCGAGAACATCCCCATCGTGCTGGCGGCGCTCGGGCCCAAGAACGTGCAGCTGGCCGCCGAGATCGCCGACGGCTGGCAGCCGCTGTTCTTCCATCCCGAGAAGGCCCACCTGGCGTGGGGCGAGCCGCTGGCCAAGGGGCGTGAGAAGCGCGACCCCTCTCTCGGCGAGCTCGAGGTCTACGCCGGACCGCCCCTGGCGATCTGCGAGGAGAACGAGGTTCCGGGCTACCTGGACTTCGTGCGCCCGCACCTGGCCCTCTACATCGGTGGGATGGGCGCCCGCGGTAAGAACTTCTACAACGAGCTCGCGTGCCGCTACGGCTACGAGGACGAGGCCGCCCGCATTCAGGACCTGTATCTGGACGGCAAGAAGGACGAGGCCGCGGCCGCGGTGCCCGACGAGCTCGTCCGGTCGGTCTCGCTGATCGGCCCCGAGTCGTACGTGGCCGAACGGGTCGAGGCGTTCCGTGAGGCCGGGGCCACCACCCTCACGATCACGCCGATGGCGATGGACGCCCCCGGCCGGATCCGGTTGGTGGAACGGTTCCGCGCGCTCTGCTGAACCCGCTGGTACGACGAACGCTGGTACGACTAACGCAGGCACGACGAACGCCCCGCGGCGATGGCCACGGGGCGTTCTCGGTGTTCCGGCGGCCGGCCTGGCCCCGGTCAGGCGAGATCGACGACCACGTTCTTCAGCACGGGGGCGTCGGCCCGCTCGGCGGCCGTGGCGGCCACGAGTAGTCGCGAGCCGTCCTCCCACACGCGGATGCGCATGGTCTCGCCGGGGAAGAAGATGCCGCCGAACGTCACGCCGTACCCGCGGACCCGCTCGACGTCACCGCCCAGGACCTCGTCGACGACGGCCCGCAGCACCATCCCGTAGGAGCACAGCCCGTGGAGGATCGGCCGCGGGAACCCGGCCGCCTCGGCGAACGCGGGATCGGAGTGCAGGGGGTTGCGGTCCCCGCAGAGGCGGTAGAGCAGCGCCTGCTGCGGCAGACTCGCGACCTCGATGGTGTGGTCGGCATCCCTCTCGGGGTACTCGACCTTCTCGGAGGTCCCGCGCTCGCCGCCGAAGCCGCCCTCGCCGCGAGCGAAGATCCCGGAGCGCGAGGTCCACAGCTTCTCGCCCTCCGCGGAGACCGTCTCGGACTCCTGGATGATCACCGCGGCCGAGCCCTTGTCCTGGATCTCGGCGATCCTGGTCGTCGTGACGGCGGTGCCGTCCGCGGGGATCGGGCGGTGCACCTCGACGGACTGGCTGCCGTGGACGACCTTGGCCAGATCGATCTCGACGCCGGGAAAGGACACCCGCGGTGCCTCGGTGACGTTCATCGTGGCGGCGACGGTGGCGAACGACGGCAACACCTTGGGGTGGAGGTCGTCCACGTAAGCCAGCCCGGCGGTGTCCATCGGGTCCCCGGCCGCGCCGACTCCGAGCGCGTAGAGCGCCACGTCCGAGGCGGTCCAGGAGAACTCCTGCGAGGGGAGTTCGGCCCCCAGGGCGATCGAGAGGTCGATCGGCACGGTCAGACTCCCGTCTTGTCGGTGGTGGTGGGCTCGGTGGTGGCGCCGGCGGCGGCACCGGCGAGCATGTGCTCGACCGCGAGGTACCCGAAGACCATCGCGGGGCCGATGGTCGCCCCGGGCCCGGCGTAGGTGTGGCCCATGACCGGCGACGACGCGTTGCCGGCGGCGTAGAGTCCCTCGATCACGGAGCCGTCGGCCCGGAGGACGCGGCCGTGGACGTCGGTGTTCACCCCGCCCTTGGTCCCGAGGTCCCCGGGCACCATCTTGGCGGCGAAGAACGGCGCTTTGCGGACGGGACCGAGGCTCGGGTTGGGCTTGTTGGTGGGGTCGCCGTAGTAGTGGTCGTACCCCGAGATGCCGCGCTGGAAGTCCTCGTCGACGCCCTTCTCGGCGAAGCCGTTGAACCGGGCGGCCGTCTTCTCCAGCGCGTCCGCCGGGACTCCGATCAGCTCGGCGAGTTCGGCGAGCGTGTCGGCCTTGTGGAAGTTCTCGGTCTCGAGCCACTTTTTCGGCAGCGGCTGCTTGGCCTGGAGTCCCGCGAAGAGGTACCGGTTCTTGTACTCCTGGTCGAAGATGATCCAGGCCGGGACGTTCTCGCCCTCGGCACCCTGCTGGTCGGCGGGGGCCTGGCCGTACTCGCCACCGTACATCCGGTGCCCGGCCTCGACGTAGGGCAGCGACTCGTTCATGAACCGCTCGCCGCGCGAGTTGACGAGGAACGAGCAGGGCAGTGAGCGCTCGGCGAGCGCGAACCACGGACCGCGGGGGAGCAGGATCGTGGGACCCCACCAGGCGTCCTCCATGAAGGCCAGTTCCGCCCCCACCTTCTCCATGTACTCGATCCCCTCACCGGTGTTGCCGGCGGCGCCGACCGTCCACGAGGTGGGGATGGGCTGACGCTGATACTTGTCCCGCATCTCCTGGTTGTGCTCGAACCCGCCCGAGCCGATGATCACGCCACGTCGGGCGCGCAGGGTCTGCTCCTCGCCGCCGCGGGTCACGGTGATGCCCACGACCCGCTCGTCGAGCCCGCTGCCCTCGGTGACCAGCCCGGTCATCGGCGTGTTGAGCCACACCGGGACGCCCGCGTCCAGGAGGCCCTTGCGCATGGCGGCGATGAGCGCGCGGCCCATTCCCACCATGTTGGCCCCGCGGGCCTTCGCCAGCAGCATGCGCATCGTCACCCGGACGGAGCGCCGGAAACCCTTGGTGGTGGGGCGCTGGAGGAGGTTGAGCCAGCGGTAGTCGGACTGCTTGACCACCATGTTCGCCGGGGCCTTGGCGTAGGGGGGTTCGAGCCTCGAGGCTTCGGAACCCAACTGGCGCAGATCGAACGGCTTGGGCTCGACGGACCTGCCTCCGAGTCGCCCTCCCGGGGCCTCGGGATAGTAGTCCGAGTAGTCGACCACCCACTCCATCTCGAGGGGGGAGTTGTCGAGCACGAAGTCGAGGACCTCGGGGCCGCGGTCGACATACGCGTCGATCCGCTCCGGGGCCACGACGTCGCCGACGATCGCGCGGAGATAGGTCCGGGCGGCCTCCGGGGTGTCCTGGACCCCGTCCCGCCGGAGGACGGAGTTCCCCGGGATCCACACGCCGCCGCCGGAACGGGCGGTGGAGCCACCGTAGTGCGCTGCCTTCTCCACGAGGACCACGCTGAGGCCCTTCTTCGCTGCTGCGAGGGCGGCCGTCATGCCTGCTCCACCGCTACCGACGACGACGACGTCGAACTCCTGGTCTGCCATGTAGAACACGTTATAGAACCGGGGGCTCGAGCGCCACACGGTCGAGGTAGCATCCCCGTCATGCTCAACGAGGAGACCCGCGCCACACTCGCACAGCGACTCTGGGACGCCGAGGCCGACGTGGCGCCCATCGCGCCGCTCACCGACGACCACCCGGAGATGACCCCGGATGACGCGTTCGAGATCCAACTCGTCAACATCCGCCGCAAGCTCGAGGCCGGCGCGGTGGTCACCGGACACAAGGTGGGCCTGGCCTCCAAGGCCATGCAGGAGATGATGGGCGTCGACGAACCCGACTACGGCCATCTCCTCGACACGATGGAGTACCCGGAGGGGACGCCGGTCGAGGCTGCCCGGTTCTGCTTCCCTCGCGTCGAGGTCGAGGTGGGCTTCATCCTCGGAGCCGACATCCCGCCGGAGGGGTGCTCGCAGGAAGAGGCCGCCGCCGCCATCGAGTGGGTCGTGCCCTCGATCGAGCTGATCGACTCGCGTATCCGCGACTGGAAGATCACCCTGCCCGACACGATCGCCGACAACGCGTCCTCTTGTGGCTATGTCGTGGGCCGGCAGCGCGTGCGGCTGGCTGACCTCGACGTCGCCGCCATCGATGCGACCCTGTACAAGAACGGTGAGTTCCTCGCCTCCGGCCGGTCGGACGCGGTCCTGGGCAATCCGCTCAACTCGGTGGGGTGGTTGGCTTCGACGGTCGCAAAGTTCGGAGTCCGCCTGCGCAAGGGCGACGTGATCCTGCCCGGCACCGCGATCCGCGCGATGGACGCCGCGCCCGGCGATTCCTTCCGCGCCGAGTTCGCCGGCCTGGGCGACGTGACCATGGACTTCAGCTAGGGCGGAAGTTCAGCGGGCACGGAAGTGCATACGGCGCGGGAGTTCGGCTGGCGCGCTCGAGCTCGGTTGGCGCTCGTCATATCCGGTCCGTTGCCATCGCGCGACTGGCGGCCACGGCCACTCTGGTGACCAGTGGCTCCAGTCGTGCGAGTGCCGCCCCGTCCGCTGCGCTCGCGGAGAGTGCCGCCATCGCCCGGGTGCCGCCGATGCCCTCTTCGTCGTCATCGAACACGGGCGCGGCCACGCAGTAGAGGCCGGGAGTGAGCTCGGCGCGATCCACCGCTCGCCTCCTGCGCCTGATCTCCGCCAGTTCGACGGCGAGCGCATCCGGTGAGGTGAGCGTGGTGTCGGTCCAGGCGATCAGCGGACCCTGTGACACCCGCTCGGCGGCGGCGTCGTCGAACGCCAACATCGCTTTGCCCACGCCGGTGCAGTAGGCGGGCAGTCCACCGCCGATCCGCGACGGCGACGGGATCGGCCGCGGACCGTGCAGCTTGTTGAGATACACGACCTCGTCGCCGTGCAGGGTGGCGAGGTGCACCGTCGCCCGGGTCGCCTCGAAGAGGTGCGCCAGGAAGGGTGTGAGTACACGGCGTGTCCGCTCGTATGCCGGCGAGGCGGGAATCGGATCCAACTCGTGCACCAACGGCCCCAGTCGATAGCGCTGCCCGATGCGGGTCACCGCATCGTTTCGCTCGAGCGCGGCCAAGAGGCGAAGAGTCGTGGACTTGGCCAACCCGGCCTCGCGGGAGATCTCGCTCAGTGTCAGTCCGGTCCCCGCCGCCGTCACCCGTAGCACGTCGAAGGCGCGATCGACGGGGGAGGCGGGCGGTTCGTTCATGCGGTGAGTGTAGCGCGGAGCTCGGACATGGATTGCCGACATGTTCGAACATTTGCGCGAATGGGACGGCGACGGTATGATCGTACGTACGTTCGAATCCAGGTTGACGTGGGAGGTGGGTCCGAAGATGACGACGGCGAGTTCGGCGGCGTTCGGGGCGCTTCGCGCCGTGCCGGAGCCTCTCGAGACGTTGGGCGCGGAGGCGTTGAGTGAGGTGGCGCGGT
>NZ_JBEPON010000005.1:0-285152 GCF_040546785.1 Dietzia sp. 2505
AGATCGAGGCGATGACGACGACGACGAGGACCGCGATCGTCACCAGGAGCCAGGCCACCCGGACCCGGGGGGGGGGGGGGCCCCGCCCCGGGGCGGGGGGGGGGGGGGCCCCCCCCCCCGGGGGGGGGGGGGGGGGGGGGGCCGGGCGGGCGGGGGGGGGGGGGGGGCCCCCCCCCGGGGGGGGGGGCCCCCCGGGTCCCGGGGCGCCCGATTTGGTTTGCCCCGGGCCGTGTGTGTTTTTGGTGTGATTAACCCGGGCGCCCCGGGGCCCCCCCCCGGGGGGGGGGGCCCCCCCCCCCCCCCCCCCCCCGGCGACGGTGGGTTACTACGGCGTCAAATAGCGGACGCCGAGAATCGAAAGAGGTAGCACATGCTCATCTCCCAGCGGCCCACCCTCACCGAGGAGGTCGTCTCCGAGAACCGCTCGCGGTTCGTGCTCGAGCCCCTCGAGCCCGGTTTCGGCTACACCATCGGCAACTCCCTGCGTCGCACGCTGCTGTCGTCCATCCCGGGCGCGGCCGTGACCAGCATCCGCATCGAGGGTGTCCTGCACGAGTTCACCACCGTGCCGGGCGTCAAGGAGGATGTCACCGACATCATCCTGAACCTCAAGGGCCTGGTCGTCTCGTCCGTCGAGGACGAGCCGGTCACCATGTACCTGAAGAAGCAGGGCCCGGGAGCCGTCACCGCCGGTGACATCGTCCCGCCGTCCGGCGTCGAGGTGCACAACCCGGACCTGCACATCGCCACTCTCAACGAGAAGGGCCGTCTGGAGATCGAGCTGGTCGTCGAGCGCGGTCGTGGCTACGTCCCCGCGGGGCTCAACAAGGACGCGGGACACGAGATCGGCCGCATCCCGGTCGACTCGATCTACTCGCCCGTCCTCAAGGTCACCTACAAGGTCGAGGCCACCCGTGTGCACCAGCGCACGGACTTCGACCGACTAGTCCTGGACGTCGAGACCAAGAACTCGATGACCGCCCGTGACGCCCTGGCGTCCGCGGGCAAGACGCTGGTCGAGCTCTTCGGCCTGGCGCGGGAGCTCAACGACGAGGCCGAGGGCATCGAGATCGGGCCCAGCCCGGCCGAGGCCGATCACATCGCCGCCTACGGCATGCCGATCGACGACCTGGACCTGTCGGTCCGGTCCTACAACTGCCTCAAGCGCGAGGGTGTCCACACCGTGGGCGAGCTCGTGGCGCGCAGCGAGTCTGACCTGCTCGACATCCGCAACTTCGGTCAGAAGTCGATCGACGAGGTCAAGGTCAAGCTCGTGGAGCTCGGCCTGTCGCTCAAGGATGCGCCCCCCGGGTTCGATCCCGCCTCGGTCGCCGGCTACGACGCCGAGACCGGGACGTGGACCGACGAGGGCGGCGAGGATTACGCCGAGACCGAGCAGCTCTGACGAGCTCTCAGCACACCATTCCTAGGAGAATCTGATGCCCAAGCCCAAGAAGGGCGCCCGCCTCGGCGGATCCCCGGCCCACCAGCGGCTCATCCTGTCGAACCTGGCCACCCAGCTGTTCGAGCACGATGCGATCCGTACCACGGAGACCAAGGCGAAGCTGCTTCGTCCGTACGCGGAGAAGCTCATCACCAAGGCGCGCCGCGGCACGCTGGCCGACCGTCGTGAGGCCGCCAAGCTCGTCCGCAACAAGGACGTCCTGCACAAGCTGTTCGCGGAGATCGGCCCCCGGGTCGCCGACCGCGACGGTGGCTACACCCGGATCGTCAAGCTCGAGAACCGCAAGGGCGACAACGCGCCCATGGCGATGATCGCGCTCGTCACCGAGCCGCTGGCGTCCGCCGAGGCCACGCGCGCCACCCGCGCCGCCGCCTCCAGGAAGTCGGCCGACACGTCGGCCACGGAGTCCACCGACGACACCGCCGATGACGTCACGGCCGAGGCCGAGGCCAACAGCCCGATCGCCGATCAGGTCGAGGCCGCCGACGACGCCGACGTGGACACCGCCGAGGAGACCGCCGACGCGGTGTCCGAGGACACCACCCACGCCACCGGCGAGGACACCGACAAGGCCTGAGTCGCTCGAGGCCCGGTCCGTCACGGATCCGGTGTGAGGGGCCCCGCCCACCGCGTCACGCGGTCGGCGGGGCCCCTGTCGTCGTCCCGGTGGTCCCCGTCAGAGAACCGCGCCCACGGCCTCCGCCATCGCCCGGTGCCCGGCCGCGGTCGGGTGCATGGGATGCGACCCCGTCTCCTCGCCGGTGAAGTCGGTGTAGCGCTCCGTGGCCGGCGCGCAGGCGTTGCGTTGGGCGGCGTCCTCGGGTTGGACCACGGCCGCGCCGGCGCGGGCGGCGGCGTCCGAGACGATCAGGTTGATCCGTTCGGTCACGTGCCGCGTCCAGGTGACGTCGCCCGGACTCATCCCGGAGACGAACTCGCAGCCGCCGTCGTCCGGGACCAGGGGGAGGTAGGCGGTGGTCACGATCCGCGCGTCGGGGGAGCGGTCGCGGATGCCGTCGTACACGCTGTCCAGCCGGCCGGCCAGGGCGTCGAGCTGGTCGGTCACGGCGAACTCGAGCCGGTCACGGCACGGTGCCCCGGTCTGCGCCCGCGGGGTCTGGAGGATGCACCCCACCATCGCGCCGAATCCGATGTCGTTGCCGCCGATCGACAGGGTCACCAGGTCCGTGTCCGGCGTGAGGGCGTCGAACTGGGGAGGCGCGTCGGCGAGCTGGGGTCCGGTCATGTGGCTGGTCTCGGCGCCGCCACAGGTGACGTCGACGAGCTCTCCCACGTCCTCGCGCTCGGCGAGCAGCGACGCGTAGTTCGCCGTGGAGCGCAGGCACCCCGCGGGCCCGCTCGTGGGGGCGTCGGTCGGTCCGAGGGCGGCGAACGAGTCGCCCAGGGCCACGTAGCGGGCGTAGGTCGGGCCGGTGTCGGGAGCGGGACCGGTGGCGGCGGGGAGGGGACCGTCCTGCGGGTCCTCGCCGTCGTCGCCGGAGGTGCACGCCCCCAGGGTGGTCGCGGCGGCGAGCGCGGTGGCGGCGAGGACGGCGATGCGGCGACAGGTCATGTTCCCATCCTGGCCGAGCCGGGCCGGAGGCGTCCGGGGTCCACCCCGGTCCGACGCAGGACCCGCAGGGCGGCGATCGTGATCCACGGGTTCGGTTCGCGGGGAGGCGGGTACTCCACGTGGGTGGCCCCGGGGTAGCCGCGGGCGCCGCACCAGCGGCCGTCCCGGCGCCGCCGACGGAGGATGTCGAGGCCCTCGGAGAGTCTGTCGTCGCGCACCACACCGGCGTGGGTGACGGCGTCGAGGCCGCGCAGGACGTCGTACCGCCACCGTGCGGGGTGATGGAGTCGGGTGAACTCCGGACGGATCACCTGACCGGTCCGGTGGCTACGGAACAGGCGGTGCACGAGGAGGAACTCGACGGCACCCGCGCGCGCCTCGGTGACCTCGTCGGCGCGGTGCGCGTGCCCGGCCGCGAGGTAGGCGGTAAACCCCTCGATGACGCACGTGGTGGTGTGCACTGAGGAATGTGTGGCCCCCGACCGCGTGCTCCGGCAGTTGAATCCGCCGTCGGCCATCCGCTCGACCAGGATCGCGTCGACCACGCCGGCCAGCAGGGAGGTGTCCGCCCCGAAGTGGCAGCAGTAGGTCAGCGCCATGCCGTTGATGCACACGTCGCTGCGGGGGGAGGACAGGCCCGCGCACAGGCCTCCGTCGTCGCAGCGCGGCGCCTCCAGGACCATCCGCGCGGACCGGGCCGCGCGGGGCTCACGAGGGTCCAGGCCCAGCCACGCGAGCTCGAGCAACGTGTAATGGGTGCTGGTCCACTCCGGCTGGGAGAAGCCCGACCCCCAGTGCCCGTCCGAGCGCCGCACGGCGAGGATCGCCGCGCCCACCCCGGAGGAGGCGATGGCGGATCGCAGCCCCGGGTCGCCGTCATCCTCGAGATCGCGGGCGGCCAGGTACGCCGTCGAGGGGTCGGACGCCCGCAGCCACGGCAGCACGTCGGGGTGGGCGGTCATGGCGACGAGAGGGCGCGCTGGATCCGCCGGAGGGTTTTCTGCCCCCACACGTAGTGGCTCGATGTGGCCGAGACGAAGTAGGCGCCGAGGGTGGTGCTCTTGGTCCAGGCGTAGCGGCCGCGGGTGAAGAGCTCGTCGTCGGAGTGCGACCCGATCACCTCGAGGCACCGGGCGTGGCTCCCCGCGAGGAGGTCGACGGCGTCGGCGTACGCCGTGCCCAGGTAGCGCTCGCGGATCTCGGCGTTGATCGCCGGTGTCTCACGCCAGGTGCGCCCCTCACCGGGGATCTGTGGGGTGCTGCCGGCCTCACCGGCCTCCGCCCACCCCAGGGCGAGGAGCTGCCAGGCGTGGATGTGGGTGAGGACGTCGCGCGGGTGCCGGGAGGTGTCCTCGATGTCCGCCTCCCAGGTGAGGTCGGCAAGCACCGCGGGGTCGAATCGGCCCAGGGCGAGGTGCAGCCGCTCGTACTCGTGGGCGGCCGCCTCGAGCAGTGCGGACCTGGTGGTCGGACGGGGCATGACCCGAGCCTGCCACGGCCGGGGCCGGTGGGCTAGCGTCGACGGTCATGATCACCCCGTCGGAGTTCGCGGCCGACACATCCACCCGCCGGATCCGCCTGGACGTGGCCTATGACGGCACCGACTTCTCCGGGTGGGCCCGGCAGCCCGGTCTGCGCACGGTGTGTGGCGTCCTGGAGGAGAAGCTCGGGACGGTGCTGCGGAACCCCGTGACCCTGACCGTCGCCGGACGCACCGACGCGGGGGTCCACGCCCGGGCCCAGGTGTGCCATCTCGATGTGGATCCGGCGTGGCTCGACCAGAGGTCGTTCGACGGTCGTCCCGAGGCGCTCGTGCGCCGACTCGCCAGGCTCCTGCCCGCCGACATCGCCGTGATGGACGCCCGGTGGGCGCCCGCGGAGTTCGACGCCCGCTTCTCCGCGTTGCGCCGCCACTACGAGTACCGGCTCACCACCGCGCCGTGGGGGCCGGAACCGACCCGCGCCCGCGACACCGCGCCGTGGACGCGCCCGGCGGACCTGGACGCGGTGCGCCGGGCCTCCTCGAGGCTGCTGGGCCTGCACGATTTCGCGGCGTTCTGTCGTCGTCGGGAGGGGGCCACCACGATCCGCGAGCTCCAGCGCTTCGACTGGCGTGCCGAGCCGGATCCGCGCGGCCCGGACGCGCCGGGGGCCGCCGAGGTGTGGACGGCGTCGGTGAGCGCCGACGCGTTCTGCTGGTCCATGGTGCGAAGCCTCGTGGGCGCGGTGATGGCCGTGGGGGAGGGTCGGCGGGACCAGGAGTGGATCGGCGGGCTGCTGCTCGAGACGCAGCGGGCGTCGTCGGTGCCCGTGGCCCCGGCGTGCGGGCTCTCGCTGGTCGGGGTGGACTACCCGGCGGAGGCGGACCTGGCGGCCCGTAACCTCACCACCCGTGAGGTGCGCCCCGGGCCGGATCGTGGCCCGGGGGCCGGGGCGGGGTGCTGCGGGGGATAGTGCCACGGTGAACAGCACTGCGGGGGATAGCGCTGCGGGGAACGATGCTGCGGACCCCGGCTACCCGCTCGCCGCGTCGAAGATCGGTGAGAGCGCGAACAGCATGACCATCGACCACACCACGTGGGTGACGATCGGCCCCAGGACCCCGCCGGTGCACCGCCTCTGCACCGCGGTGACCAGCCCCAGCACGAGGGCCGCGACCACCAGGAGCGGGATGCCGGCGGCGGCCGTGACCACGCCGTAGATCAGCGTGGTCACCAGGATCGGGTGGATGCGTGAGGTGGCCGAGTACACCGCGCCGCGGTGGAAGCACTCCTCGGCGGCGCCGTTGACCGCGGTGAGCAAAGCCACCAGTGCCAGGTTGCCCACCGTGGCGTGGGCTAGCAGCGCCTGGACCGGCTCGCGGAGAGGTTCGATCTGCGCCACCACGACCGCCCCCACACAGAAGACCAGTGCCAGGGCCGTGGCGGCGAGGACAGAGGACAGGATCGGCCGGCCCGGGCGGTACGGCTCGCACCCCACCCGGATCGGGCCGGAGGCGAAGGCCCCCACCAGCCACACGGCCGCGAGCAGGGCCGTGGCGGGATAGAACATCGTGTCGCCGGGCGGGATCCGCAGCGCCCAGGCGCTGACGGCCGTGCCCAGGACCAGGGTGATGATGACGACGACGAGGCGGCGGCGGGTCGGCGGCACCGGCGCGGTCTCCATCTCGCCGGTGCGGAACGCGTGCCGGTAGCGGCCGAACAGGGTGTCGGGCACGGGCTCAGGCATGGGATCGATTCCGCCCGCGTTCATCGCAGTCCATCACCTCGTGCGGGCGTGCCACACGGCGGGCGGGCGGACCCCGGCCCAGTCGGCGTCGCTGGGCAGCAACCGCGCCGGGTCACCGAGCGGGTCGGCGGCGGCCCACAGTGCGGGACGGGCGGGGCCGTGCGGCACGCGCAGGGCCTCGCGGAGGGCCTGGCGGTAGCTCGTGCGGCCGCCGGGCGGGGCGCCGAGCACCTCGTCGGCGTCGTCGACCAGGACGATCGCCTCGCAACGCAGCGACTCCACCAGCGGTCGGGCCAGGCCGGGCTCGAGCGGGGTGACCAGTCCCATCCACAGCGAGGACAACTTGGGCGTGAGCACGGGGACCGGGACCATGAGTCGGCGGTGCAGCCCGGCCTCCTCGGCGTAGATCTGCATCATCTGCCCGTAGGTCAACACGTCCGGCGCGCCCACGTCGATCACGCGGCCGTTGGCCAGTTCCCCGTCGAGCGGAACGGTGGTGGCGGCCGCGAGGTAGTGGACCACGTCCCGCACGGCGATCGGCTGGATGCGGTTGCTGACCCACTTCGGGGTGACCATCCCCGGGAGTCGGGTGGTCAGGTGCCGGATCATCTCGAACGAGGCGGACCCGGAGCCGATCACCACCCCGGCCTGGATCACCAGCGCGGGCACGGACGAGGCCAGCATGATCCGGCCCACCTCCACGCGCGAGCGCAGGTGCGTCGACAGATCGGTCTCGTCCTTCGGGTGCAGCCCGGACAGGTGCACGATGCGGCCCACCCCGGCGGCCTCGACGGCGCGGACGAACGCCTCGGTGGTCTCGCGCTCCTCCTTCTCGAAGTCGGTGGAGTGGCCCATCGAGTGGACGAGGTGGCAGGCCACGTCGACGCCGTCGAGCGCGGCCGCCAGCGCGGCCTCGTCTCCCAGACCGCCCTCGTGGACGGTGACCTGGTCCCGCCACGGCACGTCGTCGAGCCGCGCGGGGGTGCGCGCCAGGACCGAGACCTCGGCGCCGTCGGCGAGGAGGCGGGGGACGAGACGGGCGCCGACGTACCCGGTGGCGCCGATGACGAGGACGCGCGGGCCGGTCGGGGCGTCGGGGGAACCGTGGGGGTTGGTCATACCCGAGACTCTTCCAGTGCGGGCGCCGATGCGCACCCGTTGCCGGGGGTCAGGACGGGCTGGGGGCCCGGCCGGGGTGAGCCGTTCCGCGCACGGGAGGCGGCTTATCCGGATACTGGAAGCAGACGAGCCAGACGGACCGTGACGGGCGGAGGGAGAACAGATGGCGATCGGCGCGGCACGACCCCGACAACTCTCCAGATCGATGGACCTGTCCGGCGTCCGCATCGAGACCGCCAGGCTCCGCTCGGACCGGGCCGTCACCACCTTCTGGCGGTGGTGGACCGAGGGCGGGTGCCGCCGTACGACCGCCGCGCTGGAGTCGGGTGACGCCCGCCGCGTGGTCCCGGAGATCACCTCGCTCATCGAGGCGATCGACCCCGGGTTGTCGTGGGAGTTCGTCCCCGGGTCTCAGGGCGCCCCGCACCGCCTGACCGTCACCGCGGCCGGGGTGCCCGAACTCCGCGGGGCGGCGCGCCGGTGGCTCGCCCAGGCCCCGCCCGCCGACGCCGACTGGTCGTACGCGGACCTGCGTGACCCGGTCTCCGGGTGCGCCATGCACTTCCGCGACCGTCGTTTGGGCTTCGACGAAGCGGAGGTGGTGGTGGACTGCGGCCTCTCCCGGGCCGATGTGACCGTGCACCACCCCGGGTTCGCCGGACTCAAGGGATCCGACGCCGGGATCGCCGCCTATCTGTTGCTCGACGCCATGTGCGGCGAGGCCGCGGTGGAGACGTGGGTGGGCATGATCCGCTCCAACGCCACGGCCCCGGGGGACGACGCGGTGTCGCTCGACGCACTGCCCGGGATCCTGCGGGAGATCGAACGCGACAACACGGACGAGGACGGGGAGCCCGCCTGGCAGATCCTGCACGGCGACACCTCCCGGGGCCCGATGGTGGCCGTGGTGCGCGTCCCGCTTGTCGCGCTGTCAGCCCCTGAGTTCGACCGTCACGTCGCCGTCCACGTGCCCTATACGGATGTCGAGGACGGTGGTCTGCCGGGATCGGCCTCCCTGCCGGGGTTGCGCGACTTCGAGGACCACCTGGTCGACCGCCTGGAGGGCACGGGGGAGTGCGTGGGCGCCGAGAGCTGCAACGGCCGCCGCCTCCTGCATTTCTATGTGGACTCCGCGACGCCCGCGCACGAGCAGCTGCGCGTGGCCGCGTCCGGTTGGGACCAGGGCGAGGTGACCCTGACGGTCACCGACGATCCGGGCTGGCGGAAGGTGCAGCACCTGCGGGTGTGAGGTCGGCCGGAATCTGACTCGGACCCGGGACCGGGCCGACGAAGGCGTCCTGAGCGAAGAGCCGCGACTGGTTAGTACGCAGTAACCTGGGATTGAGCCTGGCCTCGCAATTCGGTGCCCGACACGCTATCCGACGTTCTCGGCACCATCAGAGCTTGAAGCCAGATCTAGTAACTGGTTCACGAGGAGACTAATTATGGCCTTTGCTATTGGTACGGGCCCAACTGAGCTGCACGCGCTGATCGACCTTGAACGCCGAATCGCCACCAGCCGAGAGTGCGATACGGCCCTAGAAGTCTCTATTCTCGACACTGCAGACGGTGGCGGCAGTTGGTCGGCCATCGCACTCGTCCGTCCCGGGTTACCAGGGGACGGGGGCCAGTGACACCCGACGAGGCCCGATCCCTCGGCCGCGCTATCCGCTCAACCCGCCTCGAGCGGGGCCTGTCCCAACTCAAACTTGCCGTCGCGATCGGCGTCAGCGGGGGACAATTCAGCCTGTGGGAACGTGGCCGCGTCCCCGCCGCCCGGGGCCGGGAGGCATACGCCCCGACGATCCCGCGGGATCGCCTCGAGGCGATCGCCGCCGCCCTGGACTGCACCGTCTCCACTATCGCCGATCGCGCAGCGCTGAGCGCCACCACACGGGTCCTCTACGGGCTCGAACCACTCGGGCCTGCACGCACCCTCGTCGCCGGCCAGGAGTACGACCTCACCGACGCCGAAGCCGACCGCGTCGCCGACTTCATCGCAGGACTCATCGCCGCCCGTGATCTGCATTAACCAGTCATGTCAGGGGGCGGCGCTACAGTCCCCGCCATGGACGAGCTGCTGGACCGAATCCGCCACGCAGCCGACCAAGTAGGGGAGGGGCTGTTCCTCGAGCTGCTGCGCTGGCACCGCGCCGTCGCCGGCCTCCCAGACGTCGACCTGACCACCCACGGCGCCTACCGAGACGCCATCGCGAAACTCGGCGACGACCGGGCCTCCGAACTGCTGCGAGATCTCCGATGGGCCGCCCGTGACCCCCGCCGCCACCGCCACGGAGCCGACGGCAAACCCACCTACCGATCAGGGGAGACTCTGCGAAACCGCGCTCATCGACTCAAGTAGTCCCGCGAGTCCGGGTAAGTGGACGCGGACAATTACGAGACCCGGGCGATCAGGTCCGGGTCGTGGCGGTCGAGGGTTCTCACGTTGTTGACCGCCCGGGACACCGGACGGGTCCGGAAGGTCGACGCGACCGTCCGGGACTCGACGTCGAGCAGATTGACCAGATCGACAGCCTGATCTTTGGTGACCTTATCCGGGTCGAGCCGGACGTCCCACGCTGCGGGGGTCAGGAACACGGGCATCCGGTCGTGGACTTCGCCGGCCGCGTCTTCACCAGTGCGGGTGATGATCGTGAACGTCGTCCGCCAGTCGTCATCGTCCCCTTTGCGGTGAAAGGCCAGCAGGCCGGCGGCGAGTAGCAACTCGTCGCCCCGGGGCGTGTACGTAGCTGGGGTTCTTGAACTCTTTCCCGCCAGGAGTTCCGAGAGGACGTGATCCGGATCTTCAAGAGCTCGGATTCCTCCGTCGCCCAGGTCGCGGAGGACTTCGGCATCTCGCCGTCGTTCCTGAAGCGGTGGTTGACGATCGACGAGCGGAACGCAGCGTCCTCATGCTCGCGTCCCTCGAACGCCGGTACAGAGTCCGACACGTTGCGTGAGGCGAACAAGCGGACCAAGCTGCTCGAGCAAGAGAACGAGGTCCTGCGTCGCGCGGCGGCGTATCTCTCGCAGGCGAACCTGCCGGGAAAATGATGTTCCCCCGCAAGCGGGAGGTGCCCCCACCGCTCGTCCGCGAGCTGGCCGTCGACGGGATCCCCGTCGCGGTGACGTGTCGGGCGCTCGAGATCGCCCGCCAGCCGTACTACCGGTTGTTGAACAGCCCGGTGGCCGACGCCGAACTGGTCGCGGCCTATCGGCCAATGGCTTATTCGACGCCCACAAGGACGACCCCGAGATTGGCTATCGGTTCTTAGTCGGTGAGGCCCGCAGAGCCGGCCAGACGATGGCGGAGCGGACCGCGTAGAGGCTCGGCTCCCCGCAGGGCTGATGGTCGGCGTTTGGGAAGAAGCGCAGCGTGAACGGGAAGAAACCGGGTCCTCCGGTCCACGACGACCTCTGCGCTGTGGTGAACGACAAGGGCAGAGTGCGGCACGAGTTCACAGCCATGGGCCCGAACCAGTTGTGACAGCACCGAGCACTGGACCGGGGGAGGCAGGCTCTACCTCTGCGCGATCAAGGACGCCTACTCCAACCGGATCGTGGGCTACTCGATCGACTCACGGATGAAGTCCCGGCTCGCCGTCGCTGCGCTCGACCACGCCGCCGCCAGACACGATCAGGGGGACCCGCGTTCGGTATGCAGGACACAACCAGCCAAGTTCAGAAGTCGAAAGTTCGTCCCACGTCCTTAACCGGTACGACCTGATCGGGTCGATGGGCCGCGTCGGAGCGGCTGGTGATAGGGCCCGATGGTAGGTCTTCTCGATCCGCCTGACGATCGCGATGCGGAGTACTTCCCGCATGGCCCAGCAGACCCGATCGACGCTCTATCGGGCTCTCCAGAGAGCTGGCGAAGGGGCCACTCGTGCTACGCCGTAGCTAGACTGCTGGGAAGGGCGCGAAGTATCGGAGAGCTTTACGACTCCGAGATCATGCGGATAAGCAGTTCTGCGCTCTCCGACCCCAGCGTGCCTGTGACAGCGGTGCTCAACGCATTGAGCTGAGCCCTGACCCACTCAAGGCCACGCCTAGGTCCGCGGCTCTCGATCGCCCCAATCTCCTCGAGCAGATCTTGCTTCTCCTCCGCCGGCAGGTCAGCGTCTTCAACGTGATTCCGGAACTGGCTCAGCGCCGCGAGGATATCCTCTACCGACACCTCAGAGCCGATATGGGCAGTCATTGTGTGGCCCTGTCCGCCAATCGCCTGGTTCCCAATATGTTGGGTTCCATAGTTGTCAGCCGAAACGTTCGTAGTCGTCATTCCTCCGGACAGTTGAACCTGGTCGAGATTCATCTGGCTTCTAAGGAGTCGCTGGCCCGCTGCGGTCAGACGCGCTCGGATCATTGATCCACCCCAGGCTTTGGTCCCCTCGAGGTAGCCGCCTGACTCGAGTTCCTCGACTGCCAGACTGACCTCTCGCCCGGAGAGCGACCCGGTGAAGTCCGCAGCGCTCTCACTTTTCAACATGGCTTCTGGGGATGTCTCGGGATGGGTCGCCAACCACTCCAGGACCCGTATTTGCGCAAGTGAAGAGCGGTAGCTTTCGCGCATCCGGTTGGCTTCTACACGGCCACGCGTAGTCAGAATGAAGTCGAACTGACCATCTAGGGTCAGGGTGGCGTGGACTAGATCGGCAAGCTGAAGCTCGCTGTAAACAGTCTCCGCGAGTGAAGGGGGAACTACTTCGTCAGGAAGCGAGCTGGCTTGCTGTCCTGGCTGGTCGATTAACCATCGGAGCACCCGCTCTGCGCAGAACGTCATTCCAGGCATCTTGCATCTCCTTCTCCGTGGGGAGTGACTGCACGGCGGCCAGGCAAGGGTCCCGGCCGTTCTGGTCACTGTGTCATCCGGGTACGACACCAAGCCCCTGCTAAGTCGATCCGCACAGCAGGCTTGGGTCGAAACGACTCGGTGAGAAGGGGGCAGCCAACGCAAGTCCAGCGAGCAGGCGCGGACATGCGCGCTGCTGGTCAACTGATGTCTCGCAAAGCTGAAACTTATCGAGACGGGCTGGGTGGAAGAACGCTAGCCCCGAGGTTCGCGCAATAGCTCAGACTGCTGGAGACCGCATCGAGCTAATCGTGCGTCAGCCCGGAGGCAAAAGTGTAACCTCGCTTATCGTAAGAGGTAGCAATACCAATGCGGTTCGGACGAGCATCCGATGCGATCCGGGCGGCAGGCCGGGCTCGCCCGCCTCGAAGTATGAGTAAGGCCGAGGGACGTGGAGGGGCGACAGTGGACGTGGGAACCGTGGTTGACGGGGCGTATGAGATTCTCGGTCCGCTGGGAAGCGGTGGCAGCGGAACGGTGTGGAAGGTCCGGCACAAACACCTCAACCGCATCAGGGCACTGAAGGTCATCGAAGAGAAGCCCGAAGAGCCTGCACTCTATGAGCGCTTCGAGCTGGAAGCGAGATCAGCGGGCTCTCTCGATCACCCCAACATCGTTAAAGTCCACGAGTTCCGCCATCTCAACGACAGCCCAATTCCGGGTCATGCCAAGGCCTATCTGGTCATGGACTACGTGCCAGGTAAGGATCTGCGCCACTACATCGTCGACTCCGATATCTTAAGCGTCGAGGAGAAGGTGCGGATCATCAGGGATGCCGCACTCGCGCTGCATTACGCGCACGGTAAAAACATTATCCATCGCGACGTCAAGCCAGCCAATCTTATCTTGTGTGCAGAGACGGACTTGATCAAACTCACGGATTTCGGCATCGCAAAAGTTATCGGTGACGCCAGGGCGCTGACAATAACCGGCTACTATTACGGATCGCCGGGCTACGTGGCACCGGAGGTGGAGAGGGGGGATAGTCCGAGTCCAGCCAGTGATGTCTATTCGCTGGGAATCGTGGCGGGTGAGTTGCTGGGGCACAAGACGTTAATCTCAGGAGAATTCGCCAACGTGGCGAAGGTGATTGAGACCGCGTTGAAGCGACTACCGGAACACGGTCGATACTCCACTGCGGCGCAGTTCGCCACCGAGTTCACTCGAGCCTATTCTTTGGATGTCGCCGCGGGCGAGACGTCGGAACTAGTCGCCGGCGCTAACGCGAAGCAGGAAGAATCAACACGTCGACTGCCGAGGCCGGCGCCGACACGTCAGGTGGAAATTCCTCAGGTGACCACTCTAGGGCTGGATGACCACTTTCTCTTCTTCTCGCTCCGGTCAGTAGTTCTCAAGTTTGGGGAAGGGCTCGAGCGCGGCAGTAACGCCTGGCGGGCTGGGATCATATCCTGCGCGATCATCAGTTCTGTCGTCGCAGCACTCGTCCTAGCTTATTTGCTCTACTTTCTGATCGGGCTGGTCATCTGATGGCGCAACGAAACGATTGGATGCACAAACGCGCTTCCGACTATTTCCATGAGCACTCGCGGCCTCAATGGTGGTGGATTCTTTCGGTTCGCATCTTCCTAATACTCACGCCTTCGTTAACCGTGTATTTTCTTTATGTGCTGATCCGATACGGAGGCTGAAATGAAGGTAATGTGCACCAATTGCCTCCATGTATTCGATGACAAGAGTGTGGTCATCAAGGATAAGAATGAGGACAAGGTCGTCGCTCCGCGCCGCGGACTCAGGGAGAGGCTGTTCGCTAGGATTGAGGGGAGGGGCTCAGCGGGAGTGTCGCATGCGCCTCTTGCTCCAATCATCGAGGGGCATCGGTATCACTGCCCGGAGCATGGTTGCGAGATACCGAGGTCGATGATCGACAGGCCATCGACCATAATAGGTATTGCGGGTGAGCCAGCGACATCGAAGACGAGCGTTCTGGTGTCGTTGATCGAGACTGTTCAGAATGACCCGTACATCGCCGACCGCATAAAGGTCTATATTCCCGGTCAGCACAGGGGCGACTGGGAGGGTCAGGTCAGGCGACAATTCCACGATCTGAAGGCGGTCGAATCGACGCAGCCGCGTGAGGGCAAAAAAGATGCGGGGAATGGAAGTCATCCGTGGTCGCACATGGAACAGCGTCGCCCGCTTATCATTCAGATCAGCAATGATCAGCATAGCGCCAATCTGATCTTCATCGATGTATCAGGTGAGGAGTCAGTGGACGAACAGGGTATAGCTCGCGTGAGTCCCCACCTCGCCAAGGCTGACCAGCTTTGGTTTTTCATCACACCGAACATCAACCGCGACATCCGCCGCCAGCTCGAGATCGTTTTCACTGCGGAAGGCCAAGCAGGTACATCGATGGTCCGCAACGAGCTGCTGCAGGAAGAGCACATAACGCAGGAGATGATCGAACAGCTCGCTTCCACTTGGAAGCGGGTAGCGCGGCTGCGTCCCGACGACCCGGTCGGGTCACCTCGCCTCAGGGTCGCGGTGGTGGTGGCCAAGGCGGATCTCCTGACCAAGGTTGAGTATAACGACGCGTTTACTCAAGAACTAGTGGCTAAGATCGCTCCGCCAGATGGGTGGTCGAGAGGTGCGCATGGGGCTTCAAACCTCTATTCCGTGACCGAAATCGAGAAGAAAAGTGAGCTAGTCGGTGAATTGATGTTCAGACTGACTCCGCAGGTGGTGCGGTCCGTCCTCAGTCATTTCCCGGAGGCCATGTTCCTCACTGTGGCCGCGACAGGCTCACCGGCTCGCCTTGAGGAGGATGACGACTCGCTCGGCAAGGAAGTGCGAGTGTACGAGAATATCAGGCCCTTCGGAATCGTCGATCTGTTCATTCAGGCTGCTAACGGGACGGAGGTGAAGGTGCATGACTAGATTTCGGGAGCCTACATCGTTCGTCGGTGGTGATTCGGATGACCGGGTGTCCTTCGAGCACCTGGGATACGGGTGGCGCGAAGCAAACCTTGATATCGGAGGTAAGGGTTGGGGGGTATTCGCATATTCGTCCGGGTGGCCGAAAGAGTATGGCACTGAGGTTAACCGCTTGGGCGAACTGCCGAGACTGGTAGCTGCCGAGGGTTGTTTGGTCTTCGTGCGAGCTCACGGGAACGGGCGGGTCCTCGGCAGATCCACTCCCGAGCGGGCGAGTCGTCAAGGCTCCTTCTTCCTTCACTTGGTTGATCTCTCGCCTGTCGGTCAGGTGGATGGTGCGATATTCGAACTTATCTCAGCGGGTTATCCCTTCAGCAGCCCCGATGAGTTTTCGGATCCACTTCCTACACAGAACGCCCGCCCTATCGAGTTGCAACTCAGTCGCTCCACTACCGGTACCGGACGGGGTGAGACGGACGGGTCCACGACGCTGGTCTTGGCTTCCCACTTGGCCTATGCAGACGGCGTGTTCGACACGATCACCTACCGAGGGCGCTCCGTCGACGAGCTGGCCGACCTGATAAGCAGTGCTCTGAGACTGATCCCGGAGCCTTTGCAGAATGTGTCCAACATACGGGCGTGGACTCCGAGTGGCGGTTCGCCTGCGGACGCGTTCGTGTCGCTGAGCAGGCAGAGTGATCCGAGCGACGACACTTCCGCTTCAGCTCTCGTGTTGGATGCGGACGTGGGGGGAGGGATGAGGTGCCGGGCGGACAATCTGCCCGACACTTATCTCGCACGGGCAGGGGAAATTATCGAGTACGCGCGCATCGATGGTCTGCAGATTCCGCGTTGCGGATCGGTGGGACAGCTTTTCGATTTTCTGGATGTAAGAAGGCTTTATAACGTGGAACCCGCGCGTCTCACGGATGACGAGGTGCGAAAGCTCGTTTCCGTCGAGGGTGAAGCGGGGCAATGGCTCTCGTCGCGCTCGGCGATCGATCGAGCTGTCATGCTCGGGCTGACGGACGGCAGGGTTGCGCAGACCGTGCGGAGCCACTCGCGCGTGAGTGACCGGGCCGACCTAGTCGAGCTTGTCTCCGCCGCGATCTACGACCGTCTGGATGATGCGAGTCAGGCGGTGCCGAGGCTGGAGGCGTTCGGCGTCCCATGGTCAGAGTTCAGCACCTGGATGACAACGCGCCTACAGCTGGAGTTGCTGAACGGACGTGGCGACGGGGCTTGGTTGCAGTATTTCGCGGGCGATCTCATTGAGTCCCTAGACCCAGGACGTCATGGCGCCGAGGACGCCATCAGAGTGCTCGCCCGGGAGGTCGATGATTTCGCTGTCCGGGTCAGGAAATCGGCGAATCGTCCTCTACAGCACCTCGTTGCCGCGAAGGCACTGATTGGTGAGATGGGGCCCGCGGGTGACGATCTCGTCGATGCTGCGTTGGATAAGGCGGCCCCCATAGAAATAGCGGCGTTCGTGCGCCACGCAGAGGCGTCGGGGGCGGGGCCTGAGGCCCTGGCCACGGTCTTCAAAAAGACCAGTCCCAGATTCGGCGCAGTTTCGGCCGAGGCAGTGACCACTGCATGTGGGGTTCTGATGGACGAGGGGTGGGATCCCCACGCAGTGCTGGCGACGTTGGTGGCCAGCGGGCTCACCACCGAGGAGATCAGAGTTGTATTGGCGACCACCTGGCCGCAGGTCGCGGAGCGGATAGGTCTACACCGGACGATCAGAGACCTGACCACCCCCCGGCTGTCGGCGCTCGGGCCCGGGTACGAGAAGAATTCCAAGCGGAGCCCGGAGGGGAGAGGACGGCGGGGTGGGGTGACGCCTGCCCGCGCCGAACGGCCCGCGTCGGCCCGGGAGGGCCGGGACGTGGCGGAACGGCGCGGTCCGTTGGCACGCATGGCCGAGTACTTCGGGTTCGGCGGCCAGCATGGTCAGCTTGGGCCGACGCCGGATCAGGATCAGGCACTCCCGCGGCGTAGACGTGGGGACAAGGGCACGCCCGGATCGGTCGGGGGATGGGCTGAGCACCGGGGTCAAGGATAGATGACGGTCGCGCTAACCCAGTTGGTGCTGAGTCTGTACCGTGGCTTCGTCATCGGATTCACCACGTCTCTGCTGATGTTCGTAAGTGGTGATGGAAGCAGCTCCCCGGTTCCACTCTGGGTGAGGATCAGTGTTTACTTAGTCTTCTTGAGCCTTCTTCTTTTCGTGGTGGTAGCAGAGCCCGATGCGACCGACGGAAGTCCACTGGGGCTGGCGTTCCGGCCGGGGCTTTGGTCCGGTATCCCCGGCATGATCTGCGCTGGCTTGGTACCGGTCTGGGTCGTGAGTGCGATCGAGGCCCCGGTAAGTTGGTACTTTGTCATCCTCGCGGTTGTCTTGACGGTGTGTAGCGCCGTGTCGCATGGATTCTATCCATCGCTCTACTTGACGGCTGTTGCGCTGCTCGCGGCGGTCTACGCGTGGCTGGGCCCGGGATGGACCGTGATTGCGGCCGGGTTGCCCGAGGTGCTCGCCTACGTCGGCGTTCTCGCTGCCGCCGGAATCTTGCTGCTGAGCGCTTCGGTGCTCCTGCCCGGCGACCGGACACGATTGGGAGCGGCGTCGATGTCCGTCATCGCAGTAGCCGTGGTCCTCAGCCTTGTTCTGTCTCTGGGGTCATATCCACAATCGTTCTTGGCACGTGAGAAGAACCGCTCCGCCGTATCCGCGTCGGCCGAGCAGCTGTTGGGAAATGCCTCCCGATCCGCGGTCCCGCTGGTCTACACCACGCGGCCTTTGCTGGAAAGTGCCGCTGATGGGGGGTTGGCTATCTACGCATCGGAGGGTCTGGGCAGATATTCGCTGTGGCGTCGCACACTGGACGGGGTATGGAGCCGGAGGTCACTCGATGACCGTTACTCGCGGGCTGATGGGGTTCCCCTGTTTCTCGATGATCGCCCGAAGGAGATCGGTGCCGAACAGGCGTCGCTATGGGAACAATTAGGTGCCGATCTGAGCCGGGTAGGGGACAGGGTCGGGTTGGTGAGCGACATAGCTTTCCTCGGTAACCGCGTGGTAGGTGTTTCCGATACGGGGCTGTGGGATTTGGACAGCGAGCCCCCTCGGCTACTGATTGATCCGTGGCCGAAGGCTGCATGGACGCGACAGATCGCGGTGAATGACGAGGGAACCGTGATAGTGGCCTCTCAGTATCTCGACGGCGACAGTCGGCGCAGTGAGTTGGAGGTGATCGACATAGTGACAGGGGAGGCTCGCCCTGTCACGTTGCGGTCGACCGGAATTGGGAGTGTCCCGGTCCCGACGCCGGACAGTGTGCGCGAGGGGCAGTGGCCGATCGTCGGAGTGACTATTCTTTCCGACGGTTCGTTCGGAACACTTATCGGCGACACTGTGGTGAGCTTCTCGGACGTCGGTTGGGCATCCGGCGAGTTCGCGATGAACAATCCGGGAGGAACTGCCTGGACTGCCTTCACTCAGGCCGGGGACGTGATCCATCTCGGGACCAGCTCCAATCGGGTAGCGGTACTCGAGATGGACGGTGAGTTGGTCAGGGGAGGTGATGGTCCCGATCACAAAATCTCGACCGGAGCGGGCGACGCGGATTCCACGTGTCAGCCAGAGGGGGCCACGGCAGACCAGATTCCGGTTGGTCGTATCACTGGCCGCGCCGGCGGTCCATCGACTGCCTTGGTTGCGGATGGGATCGGATGCGTCGGAGGGATCTGGGAGCACGTTGCCGACAACGCGTCGTGGGTTCTGCAGAACGAGATGGTAGATGCGTTCAACTCTCGAGCAGACGAGGTGGTGTCACATCTCGGCATCGCTCACGCCCCCCGCAGGCTCGGGGACGGTGTGGTCGTCATGTCTTCTGCTGCAGCGGGGCTCGTCGATGTGGGGGCCAAACCTGGCCGACGGGTGGGCCGGGCCATTGACGGTGATGGCAGCTGGTGGAGTTACCTCCGCGAGTATCGCACGTTCGGAGGTTATCGTGACCGCCCGTGGATTTTAGCGCCAGTCGAAGGGGATCGTCCAGATAGCAATTACGGCGCGTCCCTCCTGGTCTTGGATGAGGGCGAGTGGGTTCGAAGTGGGTCGTTCACCTCTGCAACGTCAGCAGTCGACTTTCCGGGGAGTGAAGACGTCCTCGTCGCTGGATGCGACGGACTGACCGTGACGGCTGTGAGCCGTGAGAAGGCCAGCAACTCACCGGCCGGTGTGTCCGAACTGCTCGTCGGGGGACAGTTCACCACGCACGGGGACACGGGTGCTTGTGTAGTCGCATCGCCAGTTCTAGATGAGGTAGGTCTTGATCAACTAGGGCTGGTGCACGCGATGAGTTCAGATCCTGATTCCGGGAGTTCGGTGCTGGTGGCCCAGTCGGTGCTGGGTAGGTCCGGCGGCTGGCACCATGGACTTTCTCGTGTAAGCGTGTCAGATGGGCGTGTAGAGGAGGTTTCCGGCTGGGACCTCGCCGGTCACGACGCGGTCCCGGTGTGGGTGGACGCCGAGGGTGATCGGATTTGTGCAGCGACGATCGGCGCGGACGGACCTGGCCCCCTGTTCGTGTCCGTCGGGAAAGTCCGCCGCGAGGTCGTACTTCCGGACGGGATCGTGGCCGGTGGCTGCGCGTGGGATTTCAATCGGTTGATAATTACCGACAGGAACTCGGGCGAGGTATATGCGGTCAAGGACGCCGAGTCCGAAGGGTTCTTCTGATCTGCACTCTGGGGGCTGGCCGTCATTTCTGGCTCTTCGAATCTGAGTGAGGGTTAGTGCGACACGCCGGGGAGGCAGAAGGGCCGAGGCGCTGAAGAATTGGGAGCCCTACATGACCAGTCCGAAGGGGCCTATCCCCATGGCTGCGTCTATCGGGTGCTGCAGATCTTCAGACCTTCGACCGGTGCCATATCTGTTCTCCTATGTTCTAGTGGCGACCTACTTGTCGGTTTGGTCCGCGTGAACGTGCTTGAACGGCCGCGTCGTCGGCGAGTAGTCCCTCCGAAAAGCCGAGTAGGTTCCAGGTGCCTCATCATCGGCGGACAGTAACGTGTGGGTATGATTTTCGTACGTCCGACCCTCGCCGTTCTGAAAGCGCTGGACAAAAAAGACATGCTCCCACGGCGTGTGAGTGACTGCCTAAAACGGGCTCGAACGTTGGATGATCCGACGGAGAAAGTTCGTCTTCTCGCCGATTTGGGCCTCTCATCACTAGATGTTCCACTGGTCCGTGACGGTGCAGACCTATTCGCGAGCGGTCGTCCGGGCCACCACCAGGCGATGACTGCCGCTGGCAGACGCCCCGTTTATGAAGCACGGGATCGGACAGGGGCCGGTTGGCGAGGAGCAGTGCTCAACCCAATTAACAATATTGCCTGGCTAGTTTACGTGGACGCGCATGACCGGTTTCACGACAGCGGAGTCACCTCGATCGCGAAGATGCGTACCAGCGGGACCCTCGGCCCGAGTGAACTGGACCTTCGCCTGTTGGCGCAGGAGCAAGCGTGCCGCGACGTGAAGAAGGACAGGGCGGCTTTGCTCGAAGCACTCCTGGATGCTCTGGAGAAGACCGCGCGGACTAATGCGGAGGTCGCCGTCGAGGTCACCGGTTTCTTCGCCCCTGCTCGGATCACGCTTCAACTGTCCGGCCCACTCGACCCGAATTGGGACGTACCAACCTCGCACGAACAGACCAGCGATCTCGTGGTACGTCTCAGCCTCGTCGGCACGATTCCGGCCGGTGTGCGGGACGATATTCTTCGCACGTGCATCCCGTTTCTCCAGCCGGATCGGACTTTGCGCGAACCTCACTTCCGCAAGGACCTCGTGGTTCAGGTCGTCCTCACCCGGGCCGGGCTCATCCAGTTGCTCTCAACTGATCGTCCGCTCGAACCGGTGGAGAACCGCACTCCTCCTCCAGCGGTCGCTTTGCACTACACCGCAAAGTCCAGCCTGGTCGAGGCATATGTAGAGGGCAGGGCTGTTCGCGCGGTGTGCGGACAGTGGTGGGTGCCCGTGGGCGACTCCTCCACCCATCCCGAACTACCAGTCTGCCCGGAGTGCGAGGCCGAGGAGCCCTTCGCGGAGGCAGCTCTGCGGATCCTCAAAAACCTGGCGAGCGGCGGTTAGAGGGAGTCCAGCTCGGACAGCTCGTCCGCGGAGAACTCCGGCGAGATGTCGGCGGCGGTGGCACCGCCGTGCAGAGCATTGGCAAGGACCTCGGTTCCAGCCTCACGTGCCTGCATAAATTCGCGCAGGTCGGACATCTTGATGCGACGATGGGTGCCGACGCGATGGAAGGGCAGCTCTCCACGATCCATGAATGACAGCAGGTGCGGGCGGCTCATCTTGAGCAGATCGGACGCCTGGTTGGGCGACAGTTCCGCGTCGGCGGAGAACACCTCGATATCCGCACCGCACGCCGTAGCCTGAAGAACCTGCCGAAGCAAAATGGACAGGGCCGACTGCTCGTCGGTGGTGATGAACTCCTCGGCACGGCGGCGGTCGTCCTCGGTGACGGACGATGCCTCGAGCATGGATGCGGGTGCAAACATTGCACTCCCCTTCTTGCCGGTAACTGTCATAACTGTAACCGGCTGGCCTTCGTCAATGCAACTGTGCGGCCAGACTTGCCCCGGCGATTCACCGACCGTAAGGACCGTTGCTGTCGGGTGACGGCGAGGTCGATTTCGCCTAAGAGCGTGCGAGGGCGCCGACTGGTGCTCCCGGCGGGCGGGTCTCCGGGTGATGCTGTCGAGGGCGGCCAGGCGAGGTCAGACGGGTTTGGGAATCGCGGCGATTGTGTTGAACACGGCGACGATGACGACCGCCCACGGCCACGTTTCTGGAATCTTCGCTTTTTCATAGCGTTGGTTCGTCCATCGGCATCTCTTCCGCCTTGGCTTGCCGCAGTGAGGTAGGACGCTGCAGTCCAGAGCCGTTCCGGGTGCAGGCCGGTCCGTTACCCGGAACTGCGGTGTGTGCGAAGTGAGACCATATGGTCCTTCTAGCTGCAATAGTCAATATTCTGGGCGCTCCGCGAGTCCACTGCAATGCAGATCTTGCAGTGTTCCGTAGATCACCACGGGGTCCGGTGCGGTTCGGCTCGCTGATTCGAGCACCGCGCGAGGGCTGCGGGGTCCTGCCGATTGATGGCGTCGTTTCCAATTGCTTTTCAGCGCGTTGGTTCGGCCCGGCTGGGTCCGCGGTTCCGACCGGATGCACACCACGTCCGCGCGTTCTACCGTCGCGAGCAGAGCCGGGTCGATCACCCGGCGGACGCGAACCACGGGAGAACCCACATGTACGTCACCCACGATCCGTCAACGGGAACGACCGACAGCGAGTACGACCAGACCGACGACGTCGACGGGATCCTGTCCACCGTCACCGAGGGATTCACCGCCTGGCGCGCCACCGATGTCGCGGAGCGGGCGCGGATCCTGCTGGCGATCGCGGACGCCTTCGACGAGCACGCCGATGAGCTGGCCAAGGCCATCACCACCGAGATGGGCAAACTCCCCGACCAGGCGCAGGGCGAGGTCAAGCTCGCCGCCTCGATCTACCGCTGGTACGGCGAACACGGCCCCGCGCTGCTGGAGCCCGAGACCCTGGACGTGCCGGGCGCCCGCCTGAACCGCGTGACCCACGAACCGGTCGGCCCCCTGGTCGGCGTGATGCCGTGGAACTACCCCTACTACCAGGTGGCCCGGTTCGCGGCCCCCAACCTGCTGCTGGGCAACACCATCGTGCTCAAGCACGCCAGCATCTGCGCGCGCTCGTCCGCGGCCATAGAGAAGGTGCAGCGCGCGGCCGGGCTGCCGGAGAACGCGTACGTCAACGTCTACGCCTCCAGCGACACGGTCGCCGAGATGATCGCCGACCCCAGGATCAAGGGCGTCTCGCTCACCGGTAGCGAGGGCGCCGGCGCCGCCGTGGCCAAGGTGGCGGGGGAGAACCTCACCACCAGCGTTCTCGAACTGGGCGGCTCGGACCCGCTCATCGTCCTGGACACCGACGACCTGGACGAGCTGGTCGAGACCGTCGGCAAGGCGCGGCTGTCTAACTGCGGCCAGGCCTGCAACTCTCCCAAGCGGATGTTCGTGCCCGCGGAGATGAAGGACGATTTCGTGGGCAAGCTCCGCGACCTGTACGAGGGGACCCAGGTCGGCCCGGCGGCCGACGAGGGAACCGGGCTCGGACCCCTGTCCTCGGAGGACGCCCGCGACGGGGTTGTCGAGCAGGTCGAACGCGCCGTGAAGCAGGGGGCGACCCTCGTGACCGGCGGCCGTGCCATCGACCGGCCGGGCGCGTTCATGGAACCCACCGTCCTCACCGGCATCACCCCGGAGATGGACGCCTACACCGAGGAGATCTTCGGACCCGTGGCAATGGTGTACGGCTACGACTCGGTCGACGAGGCCGTGCGGGTCGCCAACGACACGCCCTTCGGCCTGTCCGGCTCGGTGTGGGGAACCGATACCGACAAGGCCTCCGAGGTGGCCGAGCGCCTCGAGGTGGGGATGGCCTATGTCAACGAGCACGGCACCACCATGGCCGGCCTGCCCTTCGGCGGCGTCAAGCGCTCGGGCTACGGCCGAGAGCTGGGCCGGTGGGGCCTCGGAGAGTTCGTCAACGTGCGGCTGCAGCGGGTCCACTGACGGCGCTCCCGCCCCGGCCCCGGTACATGAGGGGTCGGGGCGGCGCCATCCTTCGGATCGCCACGATGCGATCCGTTGCCCAGTCGTGAAGCGTCACTACACTTGGAAGGTGACTCATCACCAACCTTGAAAGGACCCACATGGCATCCCCTCTGCCTTCGCAGGTCAACGTTGAGTGGCTGCACCAGCACCTCGACGACGCCGACCTCGTCGTCGTCGACGCCACCAACCACCTCCCCGTCCCCACCGACGGCCCGTACACCCCGGAATCGGGGGCCGAGACCTACCGCCCCGAGCACATCCCGGGCGCCGTGTTCGCCGACCTGCTCGGCGACTTCGCTGACCCGGACAGCCCCGAGCCCTGGACCGCGCCGGACCACGAACGGTTCGCCGCGGCTGCTGGCGCGCTCGGCATCGGAGACGGGGCGACGGTGGTCGTCTACGACCAGCACGACGGCTTCTGGGCCACGCGCTTCTGGTGGCACCTGCGCTACGAGGGCTTCGACACCGTGACGGTGCTCGACGGCGGACTCCCGGCCTGGACGGCCGCCGGCTACGAGGTCACCGACGTGGTCCCCGAGCCCACCCCGCGCACCTTCACCGGCACCCGCCGCCCCGAGCTGTTCCGCTCGACCCAGGACATCGCCGACGCGCTCGACGACGAGCAGACCGTTCTGGTCAACGTCCTCGACGGGCCGACCTACCGCGGCGAGGTGGACACCTACGCCCGCCGCGGACACATCCCCGGCAGCATCAACCTGCCGGTCTTCGCCCTGAAGGACCCCGAGACCGGCACCCTCCGGCCGACCGAGGACCTGCGTAGCGAGTTCGAGGCCGCAGGCCTGCTCGACGACGACCGGACCGTCGTGACCTACTGCGGCGGTGGCATCGCCGCGACCGGGGTGGCGCACGCCCTCGCGCTCGTCGGCCGCGGCGACGTCGCCGTGTACGACGGCTCCATGACCGCCTGGGCCGGTGATCCCGACCTCCCGTTGGTCACGGGCGGCTCACCCCGCTAGCGCGCCCCACTGGGCCAGACCCACGACACGGGCCCCGGCCGTCGAACAGTCGACGACCGGGGCCCGCGTTGTCGGGGGAGCGTGGTCAGCGCGTCACGGCGTAGGCCTGCGCGAGGTGCGCGATCTTCTGCGCGCGGGCCAGCCGCGGCAGGTCGGCGCCGTCGCGGCACCGCTCGCCGCCGGGGCCCAGCTCGTCGATCACGGACTCGGCCCACGAGACGTCGGCGGCCGAGGGGGACAGGACCTCGTTGATATACGGGGCCTGGTCCACCCGCAGGCACAGCTTGCCGGTCATGCCCATCTCGACCGCGTGCTCGGCGGCGTCCATGAGGACCTGGGTGTCGTTGGAGATGGTGGGCCCGTCGATCGGCGGGGCCACTCGCGCGACCCGGCTGGACACCACGAACTGCGACCGGGTGTAGGCCATGGCGATCTGGGAGGACCCGATGCCGGTGTCGCGGCGGTAGTCACCGATACCGAACGCCAGGCGCACCACCTGGTCGGTCTTGGCGATCTCCGTGGCGGCGGCCAGACCGTCGGCGGACTCGACCAGGGCGACGATCGGGGTGTCCGCGGCCAGCCGGGCGGCCGTCAGCGAGACGTGCTCCGGGTTCTCGGTCTTGGCCAGCATCACGCCGTCGAGGCCGGGGCAGTGCCCCAGGGCCATGAGGTCCTTCTCCCACTCGGGGGAGCGGACGTCGTTGATCCGGATCCACGCGTGGTTGCCGGCCTCGAGCCACTGGCGGACCTCGCGGCGCGCGCGTTCCTTCTCCGACTGGCGGCACCCGTCCTCGACGTCCAGGACCACGACGTCCATCTCGGAGGCCACGGCCGCGTCGAAGCGCTCGGACTTGTCGGCGGGCAGGAGCAGCCACGAACGAGCGATCGTCGGCGGGATGGTCGACATGGGGTTCATGGTTACCGGTCATCCTTTGTTCGAGAGACGGCGTGTCGCGGGTTGGAAGTCGCGCGGCAACCTCCCCACGATACGTTGCCCCGGTCGCGGGGTTCCACACGGTGACCAGCAAGCCATAGGACGCGATCGGTCCTCATCGGCGGACCTGCGTATTGACTACCGTTTCCCGGCGCGGCACTCTTTGGCGAGTGAGTACCAGACTGGCGTCCGACGCCCCGGCGATCGAGGCGGAACACCTCGTCAAGAAGTTCGGCGACTTCACCGCCGTCGATGACATCTCCTTCTCCGTCCCCACCGGTTCGGTCCTCGGACTGCTGGGGCCCAACGGGTCCGGCAAGACCACCACCATCCGCATGATGACGACCCTGAGCCCGCCCACCTCCGGCACCGCGCGCGTCGCCGGACACGACGTGATGGGCGCCCCGGCCGAGGTACGCAAGGCCATGGGGCTGACCGCGCAGGCGGCCACCGTCGACGAGTTGCTCACCGGGCGCGAGAACCTGCGCCTCATCGGGGACCTCTACGGCCTGCCCAAGAAGATGGTCAAGTCCCGTGCCGACGAACTGCTGGAGAAGTTCTCGCTCAGCGACGCCGCGACCAAGGTCGCCAAGAGCTACTCCGGGGGTATGCGGCGCCGGCTCGACCTGGCGGCCAGCCTCGTCGCGGCTCCGCCCGTGCTGTTCCTGGACGAGCCCACCACCGGCCTCGACCCGAGGTCGCGCAACGAGCTCTGGGACGTCCTGCGCGACCTGGTCCGGGACGGGACCACATTGCTGCTCACCACGCAGTACCTCGACGAGGCCGATCAGCTGGCCGACCGGGTGATCGTCATCGATCACGGCAGCGTCATCGCCGAGGGCACGCCGTTGGAGCTCAAGGACCGCTCCGGTGCGGCCAGCCTGGTCATCACCGTCTCCCGACCGGACGACGTCGACGAGGCCGTCCGCGTCCTCGACGGCCGGATCGGGGATCTGCACGTCGACCGCGACGCGCGTCGGCTCACCGCGCCGTCGGAGGGCGTCTCGGCGCTGGCGGGGATCGCCACCGCCTTTACCGACGCCGGTATCGAACTCGACGACATCGGCCTGCAGCGCCCCAGCCTGGACGACGTCTTCCTGTCCCTCACCGGACGCAGGGCCGAGGACACGGTGGACGCCATGGACGCCGAGACCATCGAACAGGAGAACCGGGTATGAGCACCGTCGCCGACCCCACCCACACCTCGGCCACCCACGAGCGGTTCGCGATGCCGACCCGCCCCGAGGGGCCGTCACTCGGCCGGCAGATCTCCGCCCTGGTGCGCCGCAACCTCTTCCACATCCGCCGCCAGCCGGAGAACCTGGCGGACGTCACCATTCAACCGGTGATGTTCGTCCTGCTCTTCGCCTACGTCTTCGGCGGCGCGATCGCGGTGGCCGGCGGCGTGAACTACCGCGAGTGGCTACTCCCGGGGATCATGGCGCAGACCATGGCGTTCTCCTCGTTCGTCGTGGCCTCGGGGCTGTGCAACGACCTCAACAAGGGGATCATCGACCGCTTCCGGACCCTGCCCATCCAGCGTGCGTCGATCCTCATCGCACGCAGCGCCTCCAGTCTCATCCACTCCTCCATCGGCGTGGTGGTGATGTCGCTGACGGGCCTCGTCGTGGGCTGGCGGATCCGGAGCGGGATCGTCGACGCGGTGCTGGGGTACTTGATCCTGCTGGGCTTCGGCTTCGTCATGATCTGGATCGGCATCGTCGTGGGTTCCCGCCTCAAGACCATCGAGTCGGTCAACGGCGTCATGTTCACCACGATCTTCCCCATCACGTTCCTCGCCAACACCTTCGCGCCCCCGGAGTCGATGCCGTCGTGGCTGCGGCCGGTCGCCGAGTGGAACCCCCTGGCCTCGGTCGTCCAGGCGATGCGTGAGCTCTGGGGCAACGCTCCCGCCGTGGGCCCGGATGCCGCGCTGCCGTTGCAGCACCCGGTCCTGGCGTCGCTGCTGTGGATCGTCGGGTTGACGGTGATCATCGCCCCGATCGCGGTCAAGGCATTCGACGCCCGGACCCGCGACTGACGCGCCCGCGACCGTCAGCGCTTCTTCTTGGGGGAGACCCGGATGGTGATGGAGCCGACCACCGGTTCGACGCCGGCGTCGTCGACGAAACGCAGGGGGACCTCGACGTCACGGCCGCTGGTGAAGGCGGAGAAATCGGGGACCTCGGCCCACTCGGCGGTGACGGTCATCCCGCCGGTCGACATGGCCGGGTAGCGCACGTTCATGCCCACGGGGATCCAGCGATGGGTCGCCGGCACGGTGGCCTCGGCGAGCATGCCCATCGCCATCTCGGCCAGGTTGCACGCCGCGATCACGTGGAACGTGCCGATGTGATTGCGGTTGCCCCACCATCCGGGCCCGCGGACCACGCACCGGCCGGGGCGCAGTTCCACCACATGGGGCAGTGCGGTGCGGAAGTAGGGTGCCTTGAGGCTCACGGCCGCGCTGAACAGTCTTGACCCCAGGGGCAGGCGGGTGGCCTTCTGCCAGAGTCGGTACGTCGGGGTGGGCGCGGGCCGTGCGGGAGAGGTGTCGGTCACGCGGCCGATGTTACTCCTGGGTAGGTTCTGGACCGCGACGGCCTCGCGACCGGATTCACCGACCATGTGTGGTTGACATCACAACGTGGTGGTCATAAGGTCGCAAGAACTGAAGTTGGTTCGGCCTAGCGGGTGGGGATCTGATGTCGTTTCTTCTTGTGCACGGTGCGGGGATGGGTGCGAGCAGCTGGGATCGACTGATCCCGCATTTGAACGGGCCGGCTGTGGCGGTGGACCTCCCCGGGCGGGGAACCCGCGCTGATGTCGATCTGCGCTCGGTGACCCTGGACGACTGCGCGGCGGCGATCGTCGCGGATGCTGTGGACTCGGGGCTCAGCGACATCGTCCTGGTGGCGCACTCGTTCGCCGGGGTCTCCGTTCCGCGGGTGCTCGCAGAGCTGTCGGGGCGGGTCGCGCACGTGGTGTTCCTGTCGGCGGTCGTCCCTCCAGACGGCTCCAGGGTGCTGGACGAGATCGATCCGGGGGTACGTGAGGCGGTCGAGGCGTCACTCGACGGTGGCATCTACCGCCAGGACCCCGCTGCCATCCCCGCGATGCTGTGCAACGACATGACCCCCGAGCAGACGGAGTGGACCGTCGGGCAGGTCGTCGAGGACGCCGCGGCCCTGCTGTCGGAACCCGTTGATCTCAGCGGCCTGGCCGTGGACGTGCCCCGGACCTATATCCGGCTCACCCGGGACACGTGCTACACGCCTGACCTGCAGGCCCGCTCCGCCGACCTGGTCGGCGGCGACACGGTGTTCCTGGACTCCGGGCATATGGCCATGGTGTCCATCCCCGAACAGCTCGCCGACGTGCTGAACGGGATCGCCGCCCGCTAGGCGCGGGTCCTGCCGCCCCGTCCGGCCTCAGGCCAGGATGCACGTCCCCTGTCTGAGGAGTTCGTGGAGCCGGGCCTGGTCCGCGTCTGGCTCGTCGACCCAGCGCCGGTACGCCGAGAGGGCGATCCCGAGCGCGGCGTGCGCCGTGGCGGCCGGGATCAGGTCGTGCACGGTCTCCCCGCGACGCGCGGCCACGAACTCCGCGACGGCCCGCCGCCAGTCCGCGTACATCAGCGTCGAGTGGGCCTGGAGTTCGTCCACCCCGAGCAGTAGTCCCATCCGCAGGCGGTGCACCTGTGTCTCGGAGTCCGGGAAGGTGTTGAACGCGACGAGCGAGTCCGCCAGCGCGTCCCGGAGCGGGGTCGAGCCGGGGATCTCGGCTAGCTGTCGCCGCATCCCGTCCATCTGCACGTCGAACTCGCCCCACGCGATCGCCGCCTTCCCCGGGAAGTACCGGAAGAGGGTCCGCCGGGAGATGTGCGCGGCCTCGGCGATCTCGTCGACGCTGGTCGCGTCGTATCCCTGGCGCGCGAACAGCCTCAACGCCACCGCCACGATCGAGGCGCGCGTCGTGGACGGTCGTCGCCCGGGGACGCGACTGTCGTCCGACTCCGTCATTCCCAAGGCTCCGTCATTCCCATGACCGCCAAGCCTAGAGCCACCCCGGACACGGATCGTACATAGACCATTGCAATTGGCACTAGGTGCCAATATGATGCAGGTCTCACCTGGAGTGGTGAGGCACCCAACCGCGTTGACGAGAGGAACCGCCGTGGAGAACACCCAGAACACCGAGGTAGTGCTGGAGGAGGCCCTCATCGAGGAGGTCTCGATCGACGGTATGTGTGGGGTCTACTGACATGACCTCCGCAGCAGCGCCGGCCGGCGCCGGACAGGACGCCGCGCCCGCGGCCTTCGATCTCGACGCCGGCTGGCGCCTGCACCCCGGAGTGGCGCTGCGTCCCGAGCCGTTCGGGGCCCTGCTCTACCACTTCCACACCCGCAAACTCAGCTTTCTCAAGTCGCCGACCATCGTCGAGGTGGTCCGCATCCTCGCCGACCACCCCACCGCCCGCGCCGCCTGCGCTGCCGCCGGAGTACCGATCGACGACCCCGGGACCGCCCGCCTGTACCTGCACGCGCTCGGCCAGCTCGCCGCCTCGCGCATGATCGAGGAGACCTCATGACCAGCACGCTCAGCCGCCCGGCGGCCCCCGCCCCCGTTGGCCGCCTCGTGGACCAGTTCGAGCGCGGTCTCGACGCCCCCATCTGTCTGACCTGGGAGCTCACCTACGCCTGCAATCTCGCGTGCGTGCACTGCCTGAGCTCCTCGGGCAAGCGCGACCCCCGCGAGCTGAGCACCGAGCAGTGCAAGTCGATCATCGACGAGCTGCAGCGCATGCAGGTCTTCTACGTGAACATCGGCGGTGGCGAGCCCACCGTCCGTCCCGACTTCTGGGAGCTCGTCGACTACGCGACCAGCCACCAGGTGGGCGTGAAGTTCTCCACCAACGGCGTGCGCATCGACGAGAAGGTGGCGCAGCGCCTGGCCGCGAGTGACTACGTGGACGTGCAGATCTCCATCGACGGCGCCACGGCCGAGGTCAACGACGCCGTCCGCGGCCCGGGCTCGTTCGACATGGCGGTCCGTGCCCTGGAGAACCTCAAGAACGCCGGCTTCACCGACGCCAAGATCTCCGTGGTGGTCACGCGCGAGAACGTCACCCAGCTGGACGAGTTCAAGGCCCTGGCGGACCGGTACGACGCGACCCTGCGCATCACCCGCCTGCGCCCCTCCGGCCGTGGTGCGGACGTGTGGGACGACCTCCACCCGCTCCCCGAGCAGCAGAAGGACCTCTACGACTGGCTGGTCGAGCACGGGTCGAACGTCCTCACCGGTGACAGCTTCTTCCACCTGTCGGCCTTCGGCGACGGCCAGGGGTCACTGCCCGGCCTCAACCTCTGCGGCGCGGGCCGCGTGGTGTGCCTCATCGACCCGATCGGGGACGTCTACGCCTGCCCGTTCGCGATCCACGAGGAGTTTCTCGCCGGCAACATCGTCTCCGACGGCGGCTTCGAGAGCGTGTGGCAGACCTCGGAGCTCTTCCGCGAGCTGCGTGAGCCGCAGTCGGCCGGGGCCTGCGCGTCCTGCAACTTCTACGACAGCTGTCGCGGTGGATGCATGGCGGCCAAGTTCTTCACCGGCCTGCCCATGGACGGGCCGGACCCGGAGTGCGTCCAGGGGTACGGCGAGGGACTGCTCGCGGCCGAGCGGAGCATCCCCTCGCCCTCACAGGACCACTCCCGGGTCAAGGGTCTGGCGGCGCGCAAGCAGCCCACCGGCCCGGTCCCGCTGACCCTCGTCACCACCCCGCCGCGCAGGCCCACCAGCCTGTGCGACGAGTCCCCGGTCTGAGTCGGCCGGCCGACCCGCCACCGCCCACTTCCTCCCCCGAAGGAGCCCTCTCCCGTGTCACGCCTGTCGAAGATCGCCGAGGCCAACCCCTGGCGCACCAACCCCTGGTTCGAATCGGTCGCCGAGGCCCAGCGCCGCGCCAAGAAGAAGCTTCCCCGGAGCGTCTACATGGCGCTGGTGGCCGGCAGTGAGCAGGGCGTGACGATCGACGACAACACGGCCGCGTTCGCCGAGCTTGGCCCCAAGCCGCACGTGATCGGTGCCAAGGCCGAGCGGGACATGGCCACCACGGTGATGGGGCAGCCGATCAGCCTCCCGGTGATGATCTCGCCGACAGGGGTCCAGGCCGTGACCCCGGACGGTGAGGTCGACGTGGCCCGCGCGGCCGCCGCGCGCGGCACCGCGATGGGGCTGAGCTCCTTCGCCTCGAAGCCGATCGAGGAGGTCATCGCAGCGAACCCGCAGACCTTCTTCCAGGTGTACTGGCTCGGCGGCAAGGAGAAGGTCCTCGAGCGCCTCGAGCGGGCCAAGGCCGCCGGCGCCGCGGGCGTCATCCTCACCACCGACTGGTCGTTCTCCATGGGGCGCGACTGGGGTAGCCCGACCATCCCGGAGAAGCTCGACGCCAAGGCGATGCTCACCCTCGCCCCCGAGATCGCGGTGCGTCCGCGCTGGGCCGCCGAGTGGGCGCGCGACGTGGTGACCAACAGGCGATTCCCCGACCTCACCACGCCGAACCTCGTGCACCAGGGCGAGATGGGTCCGACCTTCTTCGGCGCCTACGGCGAGTGGATGGGTACCCCTCCGGCCACGTGGGAGGACATCGCGTGGGTCGTGGACAACTACGACGGGCCGGTCATGCTCAAGGGCATCACCCGCATCGACGACGCCCGGCGTGCCGTCGACGCCGGCGTCAGCGCGATCTCGGTCTCCAACCACGGCGGTAACAACCTCGACGGCACCCCGGCCTCGATCCGCTGCCTCGCACCGATCGTCGACGCCGTCGACGGCCAGGTCGAGGTGCTGATGGACGGCGGGATCCGGCGCGGTTCGGACGTGGCCAAGGCGCTCGCCCTGGGTGCCCGCGCCGTGATGATCGGCCGCGCCTACCTGTGGGGCCTGGGCGCCAACGGCCAGGCCGGCGTGGAGAACGTCCTGGACGTCCTGCGGTCGGGCCTGGACTCCAGCCTGATCGGGTTGAGCAAGTCGTCGATCTCGGAGCTCAACAGGGATGACTACGTGATCCCCGACGGGTTCATGCGTCGCCTGGGAGAGTGATTCTGAGGGGCGGCCCGCCGGGCCTCCCTGTTACATCTGTAGAGGAAAAGGAACCACAGTCCATGGGAGACTTCGACGGCAAGGTCGTCTACATCACCGGCATCGCCCGCGGCCAGGGCCGCAAGCACGCCATCCGGTTCGCCCGCGAGGGCGCCAAGGTCATCGGGATGGACCTGTGCGCCTCGCCGTCCGAGTATGTCGGGTACAAGGCCTCCACCGAGGACGACCTCGCGCAGACGGTCGAGAAGGTCCGTGCGGAGGGCGGGGAGATCCTCGCCGAGATCGGCGACGTCCGCGACCTTGCGTCCCAGCAGGACCTGGTCGCCCGCGGGGTCGAGCAGTTCGGCGGCCGTCTGGACGTGGTGATCGCCAACGCCGGCATCTGCAACTGGGGCAAGGTCTGGGAGATCGACGAGCAGCAGTGGCAGGACACGATCGACATCAACCTCACGGGGTACTGGAAGACCCTCAAGGCCACCATCCCGCACATGCTCGCGGCGGACAACGGTGGATCGATCGTCCTGGTGAGCTCCGTCGCCGGACTCAAGGCCATGCCCGTCCAGTCGCCCTATTCGGCCTCCAAGTACGGCGTGGTGGGCCTCGCGCAGACCGCGGCCAAGGAGCTCGGTGAGCACCGGATCCGCGTCAACACGATCCACCCCTACGGCGTGCTGACCCCCATGGGTGCCGACGATCCGGCGGCCCACGACGTGTTCACCAACATGCCCCAGTTCCTCCCGCACTTCACGCCGATCCTGGGGATGGGCATGGCCACCACGGACGACATCTCCGACTCGGTCCTGTTCCTGGCCTCGGACGCCTCCCGCACCATCACCGCGTCGACGTTCACCGTCGACATGGGCGCGATCAAGGTCTGACCATCGAGCCCGTCCTGGCGGTGCTGCCGCTCGGCGCCACCGAGCAACACGGCGCGCACCTGCCCACCCAGACGGACACGCTGCTGGCCACCGCCACCGCCACCGCCACCGCCACGGCCACCGCGGACGCCCTCGCGACGGCCGGCGTCCACGTGCTCCCCGCCCTCGCGTACGGCGCGAGCGGGGAGCACCAGGCGTTTCCCGGCACGGTGTCCATGGGCACCGACGCGCTCGCGCGGACCTTGATCGAACTCGGCAGGTCGGTGTCCATCTGGGCCAGCCGGTTCGTGGTGGTCAACGGCCACGGAGGGAACGTCGACGCCCTGCGGCGGGCGATCCCGCTGCTCCGCCACGAGGGCCGTGACGCCGCGTGGCTACCGTGCCGGACGTCCGTCGACCCCACGGACACCCACGCCGGCCACGCCGAGACCTCGCTCATGCTCCACCTCCACCCCGACCTGGTGCGCATGGACCTCGCGGCCCCGGGGTGCACCCGGCCCCTTCCGGAGATCCTGCCCGCCCTGCGAGACGGCGGGGTGGGCGCGGTGAGCCCGTCCGGGGTGCTCGGCGACCCCACGACGGCCACCGCCTCCGAGGGTCGCCGCCTGTGGGCCGAGCTCCTCGACGACGCCCGCGGTCGCCTCGCGCGCTGGGCTCCGGGCGAGTCCGACGGGATGCTGCGGTGACCTCCCCGCGCGGGGTGTTCCGCGTCGTCCTCGACCGGCGCACCAGGGTCCTGCGCCGCGCTGGTGTGGTCCGTGTCCTGGGTGGGGACCCGGTCACCCTGGTCACCCCGTCGCCGGTGGTGGCGGCGCTGCTCGACGGCGGGGCGATCCCCACCGGAACCGCCGCGGGTGCCGCTCTGGCGCGCGCGCTCACCGACCGCGGGATGGCCCACCCGGATGTCGGCGGGCCCGACGGGCGGGCGCTGACGACCGTGGCCGTGGTGATCCCCGTCCACGACGATGCGGACGGCGTGGCGGCGGTCGTCGACGCCCTGGGATCCGAACTCGTGAGGGGGCTGCGGGTCGTCGTCGTCGACGACGGGTCGACGGTCCCGCTGGCAGGACCGTTCTCACCCGCGCCGTTCTCACCCGCACCGTCCTCACGCGCCCAGCCCACACCCGCCGGCGCGATCCGCGTCGTGCGGCACGAACGTGCGCGCGGCCCGGCCGCGGCGCGCAACACCGGCACGGCCGTCGCGCTGGCCGGGGGCGCCGACGTGGTGGTGTACCTGGACGCCGACGTGATCCCGCAGCCGAGCTGGCTCGAGCCGCTGCTGAGGCACCTCGACGATCCCCGCGTGGCGGCGGTCGCGCCACGGATCGTGGCGGCGGCGCCGGGGAGATTCTGGGTCCGGGGCTACGAGACCGCCCGCTCGGCCCTGGACATGGGGCCCGAACCGGCGCGGGTGCGGCCGCGGACCCGCGTGGCGTACGTTCCCAGCGCGGCGCTGGCGGTGCGTCCCGACCGGCTCCCCCCGGCCCCCGACGGTTCGGGACAGGGCCCGTTCGACGAGCGGCTTCGCGTGGCAGAGGACGTGGACCTGTGCTGGCGGACCGACCGGGCGGGCGCCCTGATCCGCTACGAACCGGCCTCACAGGTGGCCCACCGCCACCGCACCACCGTGATGCCACTGCTGAGCCGGCGCGCGTTCTACGGCACCGGCGCGGCTCCGCTGGCGGACCGGCACGGCGCGGCCGTCGCACCAGCGGTGGCGGCACCGTGGTCGCTCGCGGTGGCCCTGGGGTTCTGGAGCGGGACCCCCGCCGGGCTGCTGGTGGCAGCGGGGGCGTCGGCCCGGGCGTGGGCCCGGACCCGGGCGCTGACCGGTGACGACAGGGCGGCCGCCGAGTTGGTGCTCCGGGGGTCGGTGGCCTCGATCCGGCAACTGCCCGAGGCGTTGCTGCGTCCCTACTGGCCGCTGACCGCCCTGGCCCTGGTGTCGACGGCCCACTCGCGCTCGCCCGTGGCGCGGGGCCTGCGCCGGCGGGTCGCGGCGGCCGCGGTGGGCGAGGGCCTATGGCACTGGTGGGCCGCCCGCGAGCCGGGCCGGGTGCCGGTCGACGAGCCGCTGGGGCACGTGATCCTGCACCGCCTGGACGACCTGGCCTACGGCGTGGGCGTGTGGCGCTCGGCGTGGGCTGCCCGGTCGGTCGGCGCCCTCCGGCCAGAGCTCAGGCTGTGAGGCCCCACGGCGGGAACGCCGCGGACGTGGTGGTGGTGGGGGCGGGGCCGGCCGGATGCGTGATGGCCCGTCGCCTCGCGGAGGCGGGGAGAGACGTGATTCTTCTCGAGGCGGGATCCGAGCGGGCGCCCACGCGGGCAGGAGTGCTCGACATCGGGCCCGGGTCGCGGGTGATCACCCGGTACCGCGCGGGCGAGCTGGAGTTGCCCCGGGGACGGACCCTCGGAGGGTCGGGCGCGGTCAACGGCGGGTACTGCACCCCGGCCCGGCCCTCCGACCTGGCCGGGTGGGGCGCGGGCTGGCCCCGCCGGTACGCGGTGGGGCTCGCGCGGGCGACCGAACGCCTGCGCCCACGCCTCGTCCCCGCCGGCCCGGTCGCCGCGCGCGTGGCCGCGGCGTTCCCCGGCAGGGTGTCGGCCATCGCCCAGGCGCGGCGGGACGGTCGGCGCGTCACCGCGTTCGACGCCTGGGACCCCGCGGGCGCGGGTGTTCGGGTGCTGACGGGCGCGTCGGTCCGCGAGCTCCTGTGGGCCGGTGGGCGCACCGGGGGACGGTGCGTCGGAGTGCTGCTCGACGACGACGAGGAGATCGCGGCCCGGGAGGTGATCCTGTGCGCGGGGTCGATCGGGACGGCCGCCGTCCTGCTGCGCTCGGGGATCGGACCGGGGTCCGGCCACCCGGTCGGGCGGAGCACGCAGGAGCATCCGGAGGTGCTGCTGGACCTTCCGCCCGACTGGGGTGCGGGGGAGGGCGATCCGCTCGTCCCGCCACCCCTGCTCTCCCACGTGGTCCGGCTCGGTCTGCCCGGGCCGACGGGCCCCGCGGAGATCGAGGTGCGGCCCTACTCGGTCCCGATGCACCGGGTCATCCCGGGACTGGACCCCCAGCCGCACCGGATCGGGGTGGCCCTGATGAACCCGGTCGGTCGGGGAGAGATCGTCCGGGACGGCCGAACCGCAGTCGACCGGCTTCGCGTGGTGCTGGCCGACGACCTCCGCGATGCCGCGGCGCTCGACGAGGCCGCCGGGGTGGTCGCGGACCGCCTGGGACTGTCCGGGGGTGGGCCGCCGCCGACACGCGTCGCGTCGACCTCCCAGCACCTCGCGGGATCCGCGCGGATCGGTGAGGTGGTCGACGACTCCGGCCGGGTCCTGGGCTCTGAGGGCGTGCGGGTGGCCGACGCCTCGGTGTTCCCGGTCCTGCCGCGGTGCGGCCCCTATCTCTCCGTCCTCGTGGTGGCCGAGGACCTCGCCGCGCGGGTGATCGCCGGGAACTCGTGGTAGAACCGATATGAGAACACGTTCCACCGCCGAGGTGGGAGTGCGGGCGGAAGGGTCACCATGACGAGTAGCGATATCGACACCCACAGTGCCCATACCCACAGTGCCCACACCCACACTGCCCACTCCCACACCGCCGAGCCCCGGCAGTTCGCTCTTGCCGGTGCGGCCGGGATGCTCGTCGGCGACGTGTGGGAACCGCTCGGTGATGCGGATCCGGTCGACGAGATCCTCATGCTGCACGGCGGGGCGCAGACCCGGAACTCGTGGAACCGCGCCGCCCGACGACTCGCGGCCGAGGGGTACCGGGTCACGACGATGGACGCGCGGGGCCACGGGGACAGCGACTGGGCGGACGACGGGGACTACGACATCCACCGCATGGTCGACGATCTCGAGCTGATCGTCGCCGCCCGCTTCCCCGGCCGGCTGCCGGTGCTCGTGGGCGCCTCGCTCGGGGGGTTGACCGGACTGCTGGCGCTGGGGACCGCCAAGCCCGTCGCCCGGGCGCTGGTGTTGGTGGACGTCACCCCGAAGATCGAGGCGAAGGGCGTCCAGCGGATCGGGGAGTTCATGCGATCGGGGCTTGACGGGTTCGCGGACCTGGAGGCGGCCGCCGATGCGATCGCCGCCTACCAGCCGGATCGTCAGCGCCCGTCGAACCTCGACGGGCTGCGCAAGAATCTCCGTCAGAAGGGCGACGGCCGGTGGTACTGGCACTGGGACCCGCGCTTCGTCGCCGGGGCCACCGGGGACAACGCCGAGATCGGGAACGACTACTTCGAGGGGATCGTGCCCCACGTCACCGAGCCGACCATGCTCATCAGGGGGTCGCGATCGGACATCGTCAGCGACGAGTCGGTGGCCCACCTGCTGCGGCACCTCCCGCACGCGTACACCCACGAGGTCGCCGATGCCGGTCACATGGTGGCCGGTGACGACAACGCGGTGTTCCTTGACCAACTCGAGTGGTTCCTGGCGGAGATCCTCGGATCCCCGCCCCGCTCGGGGGCGTAGGGGGAATAACCCCGATCGGGCGACGTTGTTCCTCACTGCACGACCCTGAATACCCACATGGGTATGGTCCGTGCGAGAAGGTCGTCGCCGGCGCGGGCTGTCCGTAGGCTGGCGACGAGAGACGACGGGACGAGAGTCGCCCCGTCCCGCTAGGAGGGCATTCGTATGACCACCGTCGACATCACGACCGCCGACTTCGAGAAGACCGTCACCGACAACGACATCGTCCTGGTGGACTTCTGGGCCGAGTGGTGTGGCCCCTGCAAGGCCTTCGGGCCGGTGTTCGAGAAGGTCTCCGGCAAGAACCCCGAGCTGACCTTCGCGAAGGTCGACACCGACGCGGAGCAGCAGCTGGGCGCGATGCTGCAGATCCAGTCGATCCCCACGCTCATGGCGTTCCGCGAGGGCATCGCCGTGTTCCGTCACTCCGGTGCGATCCCGGAGCAGGCGCTCGACGACCTGGTCGAGCAGATCAAGGGGCTCGACATGGACGAGGTCCGCAAGGCGGTCGAAGAGGCCCAGGCCCAGCAGGGCGACGCCCAGGCCTGAGTCCGGCCACTCCCTCCGGCTCCCTCCGGCGCGCTCGCGCGCGGAAATTGGAACAGGTTCTCGGTTTGTCGATCCCCGGTGGACCGATGCGGATATCGTCATGAGAACACGTTCCAGTGACGGGATCACCTCGTCGCGCCCGGAGGGAGTCGAATGAAGACCAAGGCCGCCATCGCCCGAGAGCTGGGCAAGCCGTTCGAGATCGTGGAGGCCGAGCTCGACGGCCCCCACTTCGGCGAGGTGCTCGTCAAGTGGAAGGTCGCCGGCCTCTGCCATTCCGACCTCCACATCACCAGTGGTGACCTGCCCGGACGCCTCCCGATCGTCGGCGGGCACGAGGGCGCGGGCGTCGTCGAGGCGGTCGGCCCGGGCGTGACCCATGTCCAGCCCGGTGACCATGTGGTCGGCTCGTTCATCCCGGCCTGTGGAAAGTGCTCCGCCTGCGCGCGGGGCATGACCAATCTGTGCGACGGCGGACTCAACGGCACGATCGGTGAGATGGCCGACGGCCGGTACCCGTTCGCCCTCGAGAACGGCGAGACCGCCGGTGCCATGTGCACCCTCGGCACGTTCTCGCAGTACACCGTCGCCAACATGAACTCGGTGGTCAAGGTCCAGGACTGGATCCCCTTCGAGGTCGCGGCGCTCGTCGGCTGCGGCGTCACCACCGGCTGGGGATCGGCCGTCTACTCGGCCGACGTCCGGGCCGGTGACACGGTGGTCGTGTTCGGCATCGGCGGCATCGGTATCAACGCGATCCAGGGCGCGAAGCACGCCGGCGCGCGATTCATCCTGGCCATCGACACGGACGAGTCGAAGCTGGCCAAGGCCACGGAGTTCGGCGCCACCCACGTCTACTCGGACGTGGACCAGGCCAAGGCCGAGCTTCCGGGTCTGACCTGGGGAAACATGGCCGAGAAGGCCATCATCACGATCGGCGTGGCGGACGCGAAGGTGACCGCCGACGCCACCGACATGGTGGGTAAGCGAGGGGTTGTCGTCCTCACCTCCATGGGCGGGCTCGACAACCAGTCCATCAACCTCACCGGGCTGTTCGTCTCCCAGTACGAGAAGGTCATCAAGGGGTCGCTGTTCGGGTCGGCCAACGCCTTCCACGACATCCCCAACATCCTGCGGCTGTGGGACGAGAAGCAGCTCAAGCTCGACGAGTTGATCACGCACCGCTTCACCCTCGATCAGGTCAACGAGGGCTACGAGATCATGGAATCCGGCGGCGACGGCATGGTCCGCGGGATCATCGTCCACGACGACTGACTCTTTTCGGTTCCGCCGGCACGGCCGGCGCTGCGGGTCCGACCGCGGCAACCGTGGGCCCCGGTTCCCCTCGAGGGGGTGGACCGGGGCCCGCGTCGTACACTGGACTGGACACCGATACCCCCACGGGTACACTGGGGTACCGGATCGACATCCGCATCCGCGAGAGAGCAGGAGGGCCCGAGATGGCTGACGACGAGGCGAGGACGCAGGTGCTCAACCGCCTGCGCCGGGCGCGGGGACAGCTCAACGCGGTGATCGACATGGTCGAGCAGGAGCGCCCCTGCAAAGACGTCGTCACCCAGCTGGCGGCGGTCTCCAAGGCCCTGGACCGTGCGGGATTCAAGATCATCAGCTCCAACATCCAGGAATGCCTGGCGGGCGACGGCGAGACGGGCGAGGACGGGATCACCGTGGCCGAGCTGGAGAAGCTCTTCCTCTCTCTCGCCTGACCACGAGCCGGGGCCGTGGGATGCTGGCCCCGGTACGTGGAGACACCACCCGACCACAGACGTGAGGACTGCGACATGGACGTCGGAATCGGTACGTATACGGCGATGGGATTCGACGAGGCGGTGGCGGCGACCCGCGAGGCGCTCGCCGAGCGCGGCTTCGGGATCCTCCACGAGATCGATCTCACCGCCACGCTGAAGAAGAAGATCGACAAGGACATCGAGCGCGTCCTGATCCTCGGGGCGTGCAACCCCGGGTTCGCTGGTGAGGCGTTCGACGTGAGCAAGGAGGTCGCGCTGCTGCTGCCCTGCAACGTCGTGGTCCGCGAATCGTCCGGGGGCTGCGTCATCGAGGCACAGAACCCGGCGCTGCTGGCACAGGTCATCTCGGGCGGCCTGCAGGACATGGCCGACGAGTTGTCCACGCAGATGCGGTCGATGATGAAGGACCTCACCCGCTGAGTAACCTGGGGGCATGACCCAGGAGCCGTACGCCGACCCGCGGGCCCTCGCTCAGCAGAGACTGGAGGCGATGGTGGGGCGGGGAGAGTTGTCCCTCGCCGAGTTCTCGGACCGGGCCGCCAAAATCTGGTCCGCGACCTGCCCCGCCGAGCTGGAGGTGGCCCTGAGCGGGCTGCCGATCCACCGCGCCGCGGGACCCACCCCGACCCCTGCGCAGCCGCCGGCCACCCGGCCGGCAGGTGCGATCACCGTCGACGAGAGCCAGAAGAAGACCTCGGTCTTCGACACGCTCAAGCGGGAGGGTCGGTGGTCCCTTCCGGACGACTACCGGCTGACGTCCTGGATGGGCGAGATCTACCTCGACGCCCGTGAGGCCGTGGTCGACCGCCCGCGCACCCACATCCAGCTCGACCTGTGGGCCGCCAACGCCAAGATCCTGCTGCCCCCGGGCGTCTCTGTCGCGGTGACCGGCAACCGGACGTGGTCCGAGCTCAAGATCGACGAGGGCCGCTACGACATCCGTGGTGGTCCGCACCTGGACTTCGAGATCAACGGCTTCATGGCCGGTGTGAAGATCAAGATCCTCGCGGCGGGGGAGCGGATCCCCAAGACGTGGAAGTGGTTCTAGGCGGTTCGACCGCGCCGCCGCCACACCGTGTGTCGGTGCCGGACCTCGTCGTCGTGCCCGTCCACGCGGCTCCGCGGATCGGTGATCCACTCGCCGACCTCGACCCGTTCCCACGTGCCGTCCAGCACCGGGGCCAGCACGGTCCCCGGGGCGTCCGCGTCGATCTCGGTGACCAGGCACTCGTCCGCTGAGCCGAGGGCCGCGGCGTAGATCTGTCCGCCGCCCATCACCGCCGCGTCCGGGCCGGCCGATGCCAGCGCCTCGGGCACCGACGCCGCCCTCTCCGCGCCCTCCGCCGACCACCCCGCGTCCCGGGTGCACACGATGTTGCGGCGACCGGGCAGGGGTCGGAAGCGGGCGGGGATCGAGTCCCAGGTGGCCCGCCCCATCACCACGGGACGCCCGGTGGTGGCCTGTTTGAAATACGCCAGGTCCTCGGGGATGTGCCAGGGCATGTCACGACCGTCGCCGATCACCCCGCCGCGGGCCTGCGCCCACACCATCCGGACAGGCACGGTCGTCGTCGCCCGGCTCAGACCGCGACCGGGGCCTTGATGCCCGGGTGATGGTCGTAGCCGACCACATCGAAGTCCTCGAAGCGGTAGTCGAAGATCGAGTCCGCCCGGCGCAGGCGCAGTTCCGGGTAGGGGTAGGCCTCGCGGGCCAGCTGCGTCCTTACCTGCTCGACGTGATTGTCGTAGATGTGGCAGTCGCCCCCGGTCCAGATGAACTCGCCCACCTCGAGCCCGACCTGCTGCGCCACCATGTGGGTGAGCAGCGAGTAGGAGGCGATGTTGAACGGCACACCCAGGAAGAGGTCGGCGCTGCGCTGGTAGAGCTGGCAGCTCAGCTTGCCGTCGGCCACGTAGAACTGGAACAGCAGGTGGCAGGGCGGCAGGGCCATGTCCGTCAGTTCGCCCACGTTCCACGCCGAGACGATGTTGCGCCGCGAATCCGGGTCGGAGCGGAGCAGCTCGACCGACGCCGCGATCTGGTCCACGTGCCGGCCGTCGGGGGTGGGCCAGGACCGCCACTGCACCCCGTAGACGGGTCCGAGCTCGCCGCGCTCGTCGGCCCACTCGTCCCAGATGCTCACGCCGTTCTCGCGCAACCAGCCCACGTTGGAGTCGCCGCGAAGGAACCACAGCAGCTCGTAGGCCACCGACTTGAAGTGGACGCGCTTGGTGGTGATCAGCGGGAATCCCGCTGCCAGGTCGTAGCGCAGCTGGTGGCCGAACAGGCTCCGGGTGCCCGTTCCCGTGCGGTCGGCCTTGGGGGTGCCCTGCTCCAGGACGAGTCGGAGCAGGTCCTCGTACGGGGTGGGGACGGTCATGACCGGCAGTCTACGTTCGAGTCGCCTGCGCGGCCTGCGCGGCCAGGATCTTCTCGGTGAGCTCGGGGCGACAGATCAGGACGTCCGGGGAGTGGGTGTCGGGTTTGTTGAACCGGATCGGCGTCCCGTCGAGGCGGGAGGCGTGCAACCCCGCGGCCAGTGCGACGCCGACCGGCGCGGCCTGGTCCCACTCGTCCTGCCCTCCGGCGTGGAGGTAGGCGTCCGCGTCGCCCAGCAGGACGGAGAGCATCTTGGCACCGGCCGAGCCCATGGGCCGCACCTCTAGGCCGACCGCGTCCGCGACCTGGAGCGCCCCCGGCGGGGGGTTGTTGCGGCTGATGACCATGGTCCCCGAATGGGGGCCGTCCACGTGATCGACCTGGTCCGAGCGGAACACGCGCCCCGAGTCGGGGAGCCCCACGGAGGCGACGGTGGGGTGGCCGTCGACGACGAGCGCGACGTGGACCGACCAGTCCGAGCGGCCCGTGGAGAACTCCTTGGTGCCGTCGATCACGTCGATGATCCAGACCCGGGACTTCTCCAGCCTGCTGAGATCGTCGGAGACACCCTCGGAGAGGGTGCCGTCATCCGGGCGGTGCACGGCCAGCACCTCGTCGGTCCAGTTCTGCGCGACCTCGTTGGCGACGCGGGCGAGCGAGCGTCCGCGGAGCAGCCCCCCGGCGCGCGTGCCCCGGACGATGTCCCCGATCCCCGTGGCGAGGAAACAGGCGAGGTCGTCGTCGTCGAGATCGCGCATGCTGTCGCTGTGCATGCTCGCAGTCTGGCGCATGGGAGACACTCTACGGAGGTGGGGCGCGGGTCGGGCCGATGTCGTAGGCGTGCGACATCATGAGTTCATGTCCGACGCACTGGAGCGGTTCCACCCGGCCACAGCCTCGTGGTTCCGTGGGGCGTTCGACCGGCCCACCCCCGCGCAGGAGGGGGCGTGGGCGTCCCTGGCGAGCGGCGCCCACACGCTCGTCGTGGCCCCCACGGGGTCGGGCAAGACCCTGTCGGCGTTCCTGGACTCGCTCGACCGGCTCATGCTGGGCGGTGACAGCGACGGCGACAGCGCCAGCACCAGCGCGCCCTCGCCCGGCACCCGTGTCCTCTACATCTCCCCGCTCAAGGCGCTGGCCGTGGACGTCGAGCGCAACCTCCGGGCGCCGCTCGCCGGGATCGCGCGGGAGGCCGCATCCCTGGGTGTCCAGCCCGCGGAGGTGACGGTGGGGATCCGCACCGGCGACACCCCGCCCGAGGAACGCCGGCGGCAGCGGTCGCGGCCACCGCACGTGCTGGTCACCACTCCCGAGTCTCTCTTCCTACTGCTCACCTCGGCCGCGCGGGAGACCCTGGCCACGGTCGACACCGTGATCATCGACGAGATCCACGCGGTGGCCGCCAGCAAGCGCGGCGCCCACCTCGCCCTCAGTCTCGAGCGACTGGACGACCTGCTGGACACCCCCGCCCGGAGGGTGGGCCTGTCCGCCACCGTCCGGCCGCACTCCGAGGTGGCCCGCTTCCTCGCGGGCGAGCGGCCGGTCACGGTGGTGGCGCCGGGATCAGACAAGCGCTTCGAGCTCACGGTCCGGGTGCCGGTGGAGGACATGGCGGACCTGTCCTCGGCCGGCTCGGACGTCACGGCGCCGCCCGGCACCCCGGGCGAGGGGTCGATCTGGCCGCACGTCGAGCGTCAGGTGGTGGACCTGGTCACGGCGCACCGCTCGACGATCGTGTTCGTCAACTCCCGACGCCTGGCCGAGCGGCTGACCGCGCGACTCAACGAGATCCACGCCGAGGACACCGATCCGGGGTCGCTGCCGCCGGCGCCGGCCCGCCCGCCCGCGCAGATCATGGTGCCGTCCGAGGTCTCGCGCGGCGCCCCGGCGGAGCTGGCCATGGCCCATCACGGATCGGTGTCCAAGGAGCGACGGGCGCTCATCGAGGACGCCCTCAAGTCGGGTCGGCTGCGCGCGGTGGTGGCCACCTCGTCGCTCGAATTGGGAATCGACATGGGTGCGGTGGACCTGGTCGTGCAGGTCGAGTCGCCACCGTCCGTGGCCTCGGGGCTCCAGCGTGTGGGCCGCGCCGGTCACCAGGTCGGCGAGGTCTCCCGCGCGGCGGTGTTCCCGAAGCACCGCGCCGACCTCCTCCACAGTGCGGTGGCGGTGGAGAGGATGGTCGCCGGCGCGATCGAGGCGATGTCGGTCATCACCAACCCGTTGGACGTCCTCGCGCAGCAGACGGTGGCCGCATGCGCGCTCGAGCCGATCGACGTCGAGGACTGGTTCGCCGCCGTGCGTCGGACCGCTCCGTTCGTCGGGCTGCCACGGTCGGCGTTCGAGGCGACACTCGACATGTTGGCGGGGAAGTACCCCTCGGCGGACTTCGCCGAGCTCAGGCCCCGCCTGGTGTGGGACCGCGACGCCGGGAGCCTGACCGGCCGCCCGGGAGCCCAGCGGCTCGCCGTCACCTCGGGCGGCACCATCCCCGACCGCGGGCTGTTCGGGGTGTTCATGGTGGGGGAGAAGGCGACGCGGGTCGGCGAGCTCGACGAGGAGATGGTCTACGAGTCCAGGGTCGGCGACGTGTTCGCCCTCGGGGCCTCGAGCTGGCGGGTCGAGGAGATCACGCACGACCGGGTGCTGGTCACGCCCGCGCCCGGCGGGACGGGACGCCTGCCGTTCTGGCTGGGTGACGACCAGGGTCGGCCCGCCGAGCTGGGCCGCGCCCTGGGCGGGTTCCTGCGCGAGGTGGGGCACGGGTCCGACGACGAGGTGGGGCCCCGCCTCGCCGCCGCCGGACTCGACGACAACGCGGTCGCCAATCTCCGGCGTTACCTGGCCGAGCAGAGGGAGGCCACCGGGCATCTCCCCAGCGACACGACCCTCGTGGTGGAGCGGTTCCGCGACGAGGTGGGGGACTGGCGCATCGTGCTCCACTCGCCGTTCGGCGCGCGCGTGCACTGGCCGTGGGCGGAGGCGGTGCGTGCGCGGCTCGCCGCCGCCCACGGGTTCGACGCCGTCCCGGTGGTGTCCGACGACGGCATCATCCTGCGGGTCCCGGACACTGTCGACGACGGCGAGGCGGGCGCCCGCCCGGGCGCCGAGACGTTCGCCCTCGGCGCCGAGGAGGCCGTCGACCTGGTCACCACCCACGTGGGAGGGTCCGCGCTCTTCGCGTCCCGGTTCCGTGAGTGCTCGGCGCGGGCCCTGCTCTTCCCGCGGCTGGACCCGGGCCGGCGGGCCCCGTTGTGGCAGCAGCGACAGAAGTCGGCGCAGTTGCTCGACGTGGCGCGCCGCTACCCCGACTTCCCCATGATCCTCGAGGCGGTGCGCGAGTGCCTCCAGGACGTGTACGACGTCCCCGCGCTGGAACGTCTGCTGCGGGAGATCGACTCGCGGACGGTCCGGATCGTGGAGGTCGACACCCCCCGGGCATCGCCGTTCGCGCAGTCGCTGCTGTTCGACTACGTGGGTGCGTTCCTCTACGAGGGTGACTCCCCGCTGGCCGAGAAACGGGCGGCGGCGCTGGCGATCGACCCCACCCTGCTCGGTCAGCTCCTGGGCCGCGTGGAGCTCCGGGAGCTTCTCGACGTGGAGGTGCTGGATTCGATCGAACGTCGGCTCCAGCATCTCGAACCCGAGCGCGCGGCCCGCGACGCGGAGGCCGTGGCCGACCTGCTGCGCCTCCTCGGCCCGCTGACGGTCGAGGAGATCGCCGAGCGGTCCACGGAGCAGGAGGCCGTCCCGGGCTGGCTGGAGTCCCTCGCGCGGTCGTTCCGAGTGGTCACGGTCGAGCACGCCGGCCGGACCTGGTGGGCCGGGATCGAGGACGTACCCAGGCTCCGCGACGGCCTGGGGGTCCCGCCTCCGCCCGGGGTCTCTTCGGCCTTCCTCGGCGACGTCGACGACCCTCTCGGCGAACTGATCCGGCGCTACGCACGAACCCACGGTCCGTTCACGGTGGACACCCTGGCGTCGCGCTTCGGCCTGGGTGTGGCCGTGGCCCGCGGGGTGCTCGATCGGCTGACCTCGGCCGGGACGGTGCTGGCCGGCGAGTTCCGCCCGGGGGCCTCGGGCCCCGAGTGGTGCGACGCCGAGGTGCTGCGCCACATCCGCCGGCGCTCCCTCGCGGCACTGCGCAGCCAGATCGAGCCGGTCTCGCACACCGCGCTCGCCCGGTTCCTGCCCGGCTGGCAGAGCCTGGGGGCCGCCTCCGGGACCGAGTCGGGCGTGGACGGCGTACTCGCCGTGGTCGAGCAACTCGACGGCCTGGCGTTGCCCGCCTCCGCGCTCGAGCCACTCGTCCTGGCGCCGCGGGTGCGTGACTACTCTCCGGCGATGTTGGACGAGTTGCTCGCCGGCGGAGAGGTGATCTGGAGCGGACGCGGCCGGGCGGGGTCCCGCGACGGCTGGATCTCGCTGCACCCGGCCGACACCGCCGGCGCGACCCTCCCGCTCGATCGCCCGCAACCGGAGGGACCCGTCCACCTCGCGGTGGCCGAGTCGCTGCGCGGCGGTGCCCTGTTCTTCCGGGACGTGGTGGCCGCGGTCAAGGAGGCGACTGCACAGGAGTCGACCGGGGAGCCCCCCGAGGTCGCCGGACCAGCCAACACCGGGCCAGCCAACACCGGGCCAGCCATCACCGAGGCGGTCGTCCGCGACGCGCTCTGGGACCTGGTGTGGGACGGAGTGGTCACCAATGACACGTTCGCACCGTTGCGAGCGGTCCTGGCCGGCGGCGGCTCGTCGGGCTCGGGCACCGCCCACCGCTCGCCGCGGGCGTCGGCCCGCCCCCGTCGGGCCCGCCTGGGCCGGACCTCCATGGCCCAGCTGAACGGTGCGATGGCCGCCGGCACGCGCACGCCGCCCGTGCTCGCCGGGCGCTGGTCGCTGGTGCCGGAGCCTGTCACCGACGCGACCCTGCGTGCCCATGCCTGGGCTGAGACCCTCCTGCTGCGTCACGGCGTGGTGACCCGGGGCGCGGTCGAGGCGGAGGAGATCCCGGGCGGGTTCGCCGCCGTCTACAAGGTCCTCGCGCAGATGGAGGACTCGGGCCGCTGCCGCCGCGGCTACTTCGTGGACGGTCTCGGTGCCGCCCAGTTCGCCGCGGGTAACACGATCGACCGGTTACGCGCCTACGACGACACAGCCGACGACGCCCGCTGGCCCTCCGGCACAGATGAGCCGGTCGTCCGGGTCCTGGCCGCCACGGACCCGGCCAACCCGTACGGCGCCGCGCTGCCCTGGCCACCGAGTGCGGAGGGCGGATCAGGGCACCGTCCCGGCAGGAAGGCCGGCGCGCTCGTGGTGCTGGTCGACGGGCTGTGTGTCCTGTTCGTCGAACGCGGGGGCCGGACCGTCCTCGTGCTGGACGACCGGGCAGAGGCCGTGCCGCTCGCCGCTTCCGCGCTGGCCGCAGTCGTGCGATCAGGCGCCGTCGGCCCGCTCACCGTCGCCACCATCGCCGGCGAACCCGTCCACACCTCGCCGGTCGCAGCAGCCTTCGAGAACGCCGGGTTCGGTGCCACGCCGAAGGGGTTGCGCATCCGGCGTTGAGCGAACCGCCCCGAAGAGTTAAGATATGCGCATCAATGCATATATCAGCGGGAGGGCGAATCGCATGGGGGTCGGGCACGCACACGGGAGCCACGCGCACGGTTCCGGCTACGCAAGCGGTTCAGGCCACTCCCGCCCGACCGGTCACGCCGGCGCTCGGTATCGGGTCAGGCTGGCGTGCGCCTTCGGTCTGACCTCGGTGTTCTTCGTGGTCGAGCTGATCGCGGGCCTCATCTCCGGCTCCCTGGCACTGCTCTCCGACGCCGGCCACATGGCGGCGGACGTGGTGGCGCTGGGTGCGGCGCTCGCGGCGACGGTGATCGCGTCGCGGCCGGACCGTTCCGGGAGACGCACGTTCGGCCATTATCGTGTGGAGATCTTCGCCTCCGGCCTGGCGGTGCTCATCATGTCCGGCATGGGCGTCTACGTGCTGGTCGAGGCGTTCAGGCGGCTCGGGTCGGACGCCCCCGTCGCCACCGGAACCATGTTGCTCGTCGGCGCACTGGGGCTGGTCGTCAACATCATCTCGCTGCTCCTGCTGCGCAGTGGGTCCTCCGAGAGTCTCGCCGTGCGCGGGGCCTACCTCGAGGTGATGGCCGACGCGGCCGGATCGGTGGGGGTGATCGCGGCCGCGCTGCTCATCCGCGCGACGGACTCGACGGTGTGGGACCTCGTGGTGGCCGTGGCGATCGCCGTGTTCATCGTCGTCCGCGCGGTCATGCTCGGCAGACAGGTCGTCACTGTCCTCGCCCAGCACGCGCCCGCCGGGGTCGACCCCGCAGCGGTGGAGTCCGAACTCGCGTCGGTCTGCGGCGTCGAGGAGGTGCACGACCTGCATCTGTGGACGCTGACCTCGGGGATGGACGTGGGAACCGTCCACCTCGTGACCGCCCCCGGAGTTCCCCATGCCGGAGTCCTCGACGAGGCGCGACGCGTCCTGCGTGAGGGCCACGGCATCGAACATGCGACCGTGCAGCTCGAGACCGCCGGCGTCGTGGAGTGTCGACAACCGGGATGGTGAACCGGCAGCCCGGCTCGGTTCAGGGCACCATGGTGCGCACACCCGGCCAGTGGGCAGAGGTGAAGGGGCAGAGGAGTCAACGGTGCCGGAGGGCGATTCCGTCTACAGGGCGGCCGCACGGGTCCACCGGGCGCTGGCCGGGCGGACCCTGGACAGGACCGAGCTCCGGGTTCCCCGGTTCGCGGCCGTGGATCTGCGGGGCAGGACCGTGGTGGCCGCCCGGTCTCGGGGCAAGCACCTCTTCGTCGTCGTCGGCCCCGACGCGCAGGGTCGGGACCCGGTCACCCTCCATATCCACCTGAAGATGGAAGGCCGCATCCACATCCACAAGGCGGGGGAGCGGTGGCGGTTCCCCGCGCACACCGTCCGGTTGCTCCTGCGCGCCGACGAGGTCGAGGTGGTGGGTACCGAACTCGGGTTGCTGCGCGCGCTGGATCCGGCAGAGGCCACCCGGGCGGTCGACCACCTCGGCCCCGACCTGTTGGGGCAGGACTGGGACCCGGACGCCAGCGTCGCCGAGGTGATCCGGCGGATCAGCGAGAGGCCGTCCCGGACGATCGGGGAGGCCCTGTTGGACCAGCGCAATCTCGCCGGCATCGGCACCGTGTACCGCGCCGAACTGTGCTTCCTCAGGGGCCTCGACCCGCGGGAGCCGGTGGAGTCGGTGCCGGACCTGCGCGCCGTGGTTGTGCTCGCCCGGCGGATGCTTCTCGCCAACGCCGACCGCGCGGTCCGGGTGACCACCGGGGACACGCGACGCGGGCGGGAGTTGTGGGTGTACGGGCGGGACGGTAAGCCGTGCCGCAGGTGCGGGACCGAGGTGGAGACGTTCCGACTGGGTGGTCTCGCCGACCCGGATGAGCCGAGCGATTCGCTCGATCGCATCGCCTACCGCTGCCCGTCGTGTCAGCCGGCGCGTGCCACACTGGGGCCATCGCCAACGGAGGAGAACCTGTGACCGACCGCAACACGATCCTGATCACCGGAGCCAGCGCTGGACTCGGCGAGGGCATGGCCCGTCGCTGGGCCGCACAGGGCAAGAATCTGGCGTTGTGCGCCCGGCGTCTCGAGCGACTCCAAGAACTCCGCGCCGAACTGCTGGCGGCCAACCCCTCGATCACGGTGGCGGTCCGCGAACTCGACGTGGCCGACGGCGACGCGGTGGAGCGGGTGTTCGCCGAGCTCGACGCGGAGCTCGGGGGGATCGACCGCTTCGTCCTCAACGCAGGTCTGGGGAAAGGTGCGTCCATCGGTACGGGGAAGGCGCACGCCAACCGGGAGACCGCGATGGTCAACGTGATCGGCACCCTCAACCAGGCCGAGGCAGCGATGGAGCTCATGCACACGCGGGGTGAGGGGCACCTGGTGTTCATCTCGTCCGTGAGCTCGCTGCGCGGCATGCCCAAAGCCCAGAACACGTACGGCGCCACCAAGGCGTTCGTCTCCTCGCTGGCGCAGGGCCTGCACGCCGAGCTCGACAGCGCCGGCAGCCGCATCAAGGTCACCGACATCCTCCCCGGGTACATCCGCACCGACATCAACCGGTCGGTCAAGACCTCGCTCATGACCGAATTCGACGAGGGCGTTGACGCGCTGGTCAAGACGATCGACGCCGAACCCACTCGATCGCTCGTCCCGGCCAAGCCCTGGAAGGCGATCGGCCCCCTTCTGACGCTTCTTCCGGAGAAGGTCAGCCGCAGGTTCGTCTGACCGGTGCTCCCGCCCGCCCGTACCGGAGTGGTGACGGGTCAGAAGGGCGGCGGGTTGAGGATGTCGTCGAGCAGGACCTGGACGTCGTGCTCGACCGTGCTGAAGACCGGCGCGTTGCGCTCCCACCAACGGCTCCGGCCGCTGGGCCGGGTGTCGACCGGGCCGGTCGCGCGGGCGCGCTCGGAGTCCAGGCGGGTCGCTCGGCGTGTCCAGTAGTTGGGCTCCGGGCGTGTGACACCGCCCGTGGTGGTCGGGTCCGGGTTGCGCTGTTGCTGTCTGTCCCAGGCGCGGGATTCACTGCGGGCGACCTCGCGGCGGTAGGCCCCGAGCGGCCCGGATGGTCGGGTCGTCATGGTCGCCCCATCCGGGGTGGTGACGGTGAGAGTGCCATCGGGTTGCAGGACGTAAGTCCAGTCGGAGAACGTCTTGAACCGGTGATGACGCCGACACAGACACATCAGGTTGCACTCTTCGGTGGGTCCGCCCCGGGCGGGGTCGGCGTGGTCGAAGGGTCGGACATGATCAATGTCGCAGTCATCGGCTGGTACCGCACAACCGGGATGGCGGCAGGTGCCGTCGCGCAGCCTGATGCGGCGGGCCAACTCGGCACCGGGCCGGTACTTCAGGGCGCGGCGGGCGTCGTCGGCGGCGCCGATACGGGGGTCGACCTTCTCGAAGCTGGCCCCGTCGCTCGTGACCAGCATGTCCAGAAGAGCCTGCAGTGCCGCTTCGCCGGTGCGGGTGAACTCCACCCGCGCCCCGTCGTCGTCGCAGGCGCCGCTGTTGCCCGCAGCGCTGTCGCCCGCACCGCTGTTGCCGGGGCTGCCGGGGGCGATCACGGTGACCTTGGGCCGCAACGGCGCAGCGGGTTGGTTCTGGCTGCCAGTGCGCAGGCTGTCGCCGCACACCAGGGACAGCAGGGCATCGGCGCGGCGTTCGGTCTTGGAATAGTGATAGTCCGAGTCGGAGTCGGAGTCCGGGTCCTGCTCCGAGCCCGATTCGCCGGTGGCCTCAGCGGCGGCAGCGCTCGCCGCGGCAGCGTCGGCCTCGGCGGCGGCGTCGGCCTCGGCGGCGGCGTGTTCGGCAGCGCGCTGGTCGATCGCCTCGGCGAGGACCGCGGCCTCCTCGGACGCCAGAATGGCCGACACGGTGGACATGCCGTCCGCACCCTTGTTGATGCGCACACCGCGGGCACGGCTGGCGTCCTCCCTGCGCCTCCGGATTCCGTCGGCGTCGTAGCGGGTGATGATCGCGTCCACCGCATCGCGGACCGCTCGCCGCCCGAGGCGTTCGCCGGCTTCCGTCGCGGCCAGATAGTCGTCGACGACGTCCTGCTGCACCTGCGGAAGCACTTCGGGGTCGACGGTGGCCATCTGGCGGGCCAGCAGTTCGGCCGCGCGCTGGTCGAGGCGACCCGCGGCCAGGGCTGCGAGAACGGCGGGGTAGCGCTGGTGCAGGTCCGCGGCGAACGAGAGCATCGATTCGGCTCTCAGGGCGGAGATGGCCATCGCCGCCACCACATATCCGGTTGCCACGTCGAACGGGTCGACCACCGCGTGACCGGGTGGGACATCCTGGCCGGCGCCTGCGCCTGCGCCTGAGTCGTCGCGGCGCTGGCATTCCAGCAGCAGGTCGTAACAGGCAGACAGCCGCTGGGCGGAGGCGCGATTCTCGGCCGCCCACCCGGCACGGGCCGAGGCGGTCAGCCCGGTCAACGAATCGACATCGGAGGAACTGTGGGAGGAGGGGCCGTCGGAACTGTGGGAGGAGGGACCTTCGCCAACGTCCATGCCGCACCTCCGAAGCTATCCATCTCCGTCACCTGAATCGAATGTACGTTCTATTATACGTACACACGTTCGAACACGCAAGGGTCTGCTGCGGGCCCTCCGTCCGGGAATGCAGCGGAGGAAGGCACCGGGGTAGTCGCAGCTCAGGTCGTGATTCGGGGCTCCGGGCCCACCACGTCGAAGAGCATCGCCGTGAACTGTCCATGGGTCTCGAGCTTCTGGCGGTGGAGACGGAGTCGGCGGGGCAACAGTGGGCGCCCGGAGCCGAGGACGACCGGACACTGGTGGATCCAGACCCGGTCCAACAGTGCCCGGTCGGCGAACTGGCCGGCGAGGTCACCGCCCCCGACGATCCAGACGTCCCCGCCGTCCGCGGCCTCGACCAGGAGAGTGTGCAGGTCGCCGACGTCACCGGCGAAGAACTCGACGCCGTCGACGGGATCGAGATCGCGGTGGGTGACCACCCAGCTCGGCACGGTGTACGGCCAGACGAACGGTTGGCCGTCCTTCGTCAGGTCGCGGCGGACCCACTCGAAGGTGTTGACGCCACAGACGATCGAACCGACGCCGGAGTAGAAGCGGTCGAAGTGGAGGTCGGGGAGGGTGGGGTCCAACTCGGTCGGTGTGTACCCCGCGGGGTCGGCCTCACCGGAGGTCGTGAACAGCCAGGAGAGGCTCTCCTCGTCGTCGGCGATGTACCCGTCCAGACTCGTTGCGGTGCAGTAGACAGTGCCCATACGACCATGCTCGCACCCGGCTACGACACCGCCGGGCGGAACGGTCCCGGCTCAGCGGCGACCGCGTGCCTCGCGGTAGATCTCGACGAGAGAATCCGTCGAGGAGTCGAAGCCCTCCCCGGGGTGCTTCTCCGCGGTCAGAGCGGTCAGGAGCTCACCGGCCTGAGCCTTGCCCAGTTCGACCCCCCACTGATCGAACGCGTTGATGCCCAACACGGCGGCCTGGACGAACACCACGTGCTCGTAGAGAGCGATGAGCTGCCCGAGCACCCCGGGCGAGAGCGACGGCGCGAGGATCGTGGTGGACGGCCGGTTGCCGGGCATCACCTTGTGCGGCGCGAGCGCGGGGTCGACGCCCTCGGCGAGCACCTCGTCCTCCGTCTTGCCGAACGCGAGCACACGGGACTGGGCGAACAGGTTGGCCACGAGCATGTCGTGCATCGATCCGGCGCCGTCGGCGGTGGGCAGGTCCGAGACCGGGCGGGCGACCCCGATGAAGTCCACCGGCACGAGTTGGGTGCCCTGGTGCAGCAGTTGGAAGAAGGCGTGTTGGCCGTTGGTGCCGGGCTCGCCCCAGTAGACCTCACCGGTGGGGTAGGAGACGTCGGAGCCGTCGAGCCGGACCGACTTGCCGAGGGACTCCATGGTCAGTTGCTGCAGGTAGGCGGGGAACCGCAGGAGGCCCTGGGCGTAGGGGATCACGGCCTTGGACTGGGCCCCGAGGAAGCAGGTGTACCAGATGCCGAGCAGGGCCATGAGGACCGGCGCGTTGTGCTCGGGTGCCTCGGTCGCGAAGTGGAGATCCATGGCGTGGAACCCCTCGAGGAGCTCGACGAACGACGGCGGACCCACCGTGATCATCACCGACAGGCCGATCGCCGACGACACCGAGTAACGGCCCCCGACCCAGTCCCAGAACTCGAACATATTGTCCGCCGCGATCCCGAACTCGGCCACCGCCTCGGTGGCCGTCGACACCGCCACGAAGTGGGAGGAGATCGCCTCCTCTGACCCGAGGGCCTCGACGAAGTGCCGACGCGCCGCGTGGGCGTTGGCCATGGTCTCCTGGGTGGTGAAGGTCTTGGAGGCGACCACCACCAGCGTGGTCGCGGGGTCGACCTCGGCGAGCACGGCCGAGAGGTCGGCGGGGTCCACGTTGGAGACGTACCGTGCGCTGATGCCCGCGGTCTGCAGGTGGTGCAGGGCCTTGTCGACCATCACGGGTCCGAGGTCGGAGCCACCGATGCCGATGTTGACCACGGTGTCGATCCGCGCGCCCGTGTGCCCGGTCCATTCGCCGGACCGGACGCGGTCGGCGAAGTCGGCCATCCGGGAGAGGACCGAGTGGACGTCGGCCACCACGTCACGCCCGTCGACGACGAGTTCGGCCTCGGCCGGGAGACGGAGCGCGGTGTGGAGGACCGATCGGTCCTCGGTCGTGTTGATCCGGTCGCCCCGGAACATCGCGGCCCGCTGCGCCGGCAGGCGCGCGGCGTGGGCCAACTCGGTCAGGGCGCTCATGACCTCGTCGGTGACCAGGTGCTTGGACAGGTCTACGTGCAGATCGCCCGCGGTGACCGCAAGGCGGCGACCTCGCTCCGGATCGGCGTCGAACAGCTCACGGAGGGTCACCTCGCCGATCGTCGGTACGAGATCCTCGATCGCCGACCACTGTGGTGTCGTGCTGATGTCCGTCATTGCCGCTCCTGCCCAGTCGTGCCGCCCGGGGATCGCCCGCCGTCCGTCTGCGAGGCTAGTCGGGAATACGGGGACCGCGCCGCCCGTTCCAGACACGTGACCCCCATGACTCCTCCAGCCCACCCCTCCGTCTCAGCCCAGGCGCAGCGACTGATCGAGCTGGGCGTGCCCGAGCTCGGCGGGATCACCGCCGGGCAGCTGCGAGACCACGCCACAGCTCTTCAAGTCGCCGCTCTCGCCGCCGCCGCCCCCGCCGCCGACCCCGCCGCCGACCCGGGGGCCGGTCGGCCGGTGCTGGCCGTCCATCCGTCGTTCGTGTCCGCCGCCCGACTCGCGACCCTGCTGCGCCGTGGTGGGAGGGCGGGCTTCGTCGTCGTCGACATGTCCGACCTGGCCGAGTTCACACCCACCGACGACGTCCGGGTGCCGGACGCCCCTTTCTATCTGGCCGGGGACGTGACACGCGACGACGACATGCTGGACTGGACCCCGACCGACGCGCACGCCGAGTACGCCCGGCGGGGGCGCACTCCGCTGACCATCTCCGAGGGGGTGAGCTGGCTGCTCCAGCAGCCGGAGACGCTCGAGCCCGGCAGGTGCTTCATGTGCATCGGATCGCGGAAGCGGAAGGCCGACGGAGGGCTGGACGCCCGGACCCCGGCGCTGTGGATCAGCGGGGGGACGGGCCGCGACGGCCGGGAGAACAAGGGCGCGCCGAAGGTGGGCTGGTGCTGGGCGAACAACCACCACACGTGGTTGGGGTTCGCCTCCACGGCCGGTCGGGTCGGTCGGGACTCAGCCCAGTCGCCCGCGACCGAGACGCAGGAGCATCCCGGCGAGGGTCTGCCCCTCCTGCCCGAGTGAGGAGAAGCGCTCGTAGACCTTGAGCTCGCGGGTGTGGACGAGCTTGGTGCCGCCGGACTGCATCCGCGTTCGACCGATGCGCTTGGAGATCTCGCTGCGACGGACTATCGCGTCCAGGATCTCGGCGTCCAACCGGTCGATCTCCAGTCGGAGTTCCTGGATCTGGGCCTCGGACAGCGGATCGTCCGTGCCGGCGGGGTCGGTGTTCATGCCGTGATTATCCCACTTGCTTCCGCGGAGGCCGCGCGACCGTCTAGTGTTTCCGCCCGTGGAGAACTTGAACTCGACTCTCGCGGACATCGGTTCCGTGATCTGGGGCCCCTTCGTCCTCATCCCGCTGCTCCTCGGCACGGGCCTATTCCTCACCATCCGCTTGAGGGCGCTGCAGTTCCGCAAGCTGGGGCCCGCGCTCCATCTCGGACTGGTCCGCCGTAGTGACGACGGTGGGGCGGGTGACATCACCCAGTACCAGGCGTTGACCACCGCGCTCGCCGCGACCGTCGGCGTGGGCAACATCGTCGGCGTGGCGACGGCGATCTCACTGGGAGGGCCGGGCGCGCTCTTCTGGATGTGGGTCACCGCCCTCGTGGGGATGGCCTCCAAGTACTCGGAGGCCTTCCTGGGTGTGCGGTACCGCGTCACCGACGCCCGCGGCGAGCAGTCCGGTGGTCCGCAGTACTACCTCCACCGGGGGTTCGCCGAGCTGTTCGGGAGGACCGGCGGCCGGGTGGGGCTGGTCCTGTCGATCGTCTTCGCCGTCTTCGCCGTCCTGGCCAGCTTCGGCATCGGCAACATGACGCAGGGCAACGCGGTGGCGGCCCAGCTCGACAACTCCTTCGGCGTCCCAGTGGTCGCCTCCGGCGTCATCCTGTTCGTCCTCACCGGTGCGGTCCTGCTCGGGGGCATCAAGGCCATCGGCCGGGTCACGGCCGGGTTCGTGCCTCTGATGATCGTGCTGTACCTGCTCGGCGGGATGGTCGTCCTGGTGCTCAACGCCGACGCGATCCCCGGGGCCTTCGGACAGATCTTCACGCAGGCCTTCTCCGGGACGTCCGCGGTCGGCGGCTTCGCGGGTGCCGCGATCATGTACGCCATCCAGATGGGCGTCGCGCGGGGCATCTTCTCCAACGAGTCCGGGATGGGCTCGGCGGCCATCGCGGCCGCGGCGGCCAAGACCACCCACCCGACCCGCCAGGGCCTGGTGTCGATGACCCAGACGTTCATCGACACCATCATCGTCGTCACCTTCACCGGTCTGGTGATCGTCACCTCCGGCGTGTGGGAGCGGGGCAGTGACACGGCCGGGACCATGACCGCCGACGCGTTCGCCGAGGCGATGCCGTACGGCGACAAGCTGGTGGCGGTGGCGATCGCGTTCTTCGCGTTCTCGACCATCCTCGGCTGGTCGTACTACGGCGAGCGGTGTGTCGAGCGACTCGTGGGCGCCGGGGGAGTCATCCCCTACCGGATGGTCTTCACCTGTGTGGTGTTCGTGGGTGCGGTCACCGAGCTCGAGGTGGTGTGGAACTTCGCGGACGTGATGAACGGACTGATGGCCATCCCGAACCTCATCGGCCTCCTGGTCCTCTCCGGCCTCATCGTGCGGGAGACGCGGTACTACCTGGACAACGATCCGACCCTGACGGCGACGGCCGCGCAGGTCGAGGAGTTCATGGGGGACCGTCCGCGCTGAGAACAGGGTGTCGGACCGGGTGGGTAGATTGGACGCCACGATGACCCACTCCGCCCCCGCCCCAGCCAGTCCCGCCGTCGGTCCCACCTCGCCGCACTCACCGCTCCTGGACGGACTCAACCCACAGCAGGCCGCCGCGGTCACGCACCGCGGCGGTCCGCTGTTGATCGTGGCCGGCGCGGGTTCCGGGAAGACCAGCGTGCTGACCAGGCGGATCGCGTACCTGCTGGCCGAGGGGGGCGCACACCCCGGGCAGATCCTCGCCATCACGTTCACCAACAAGGCCGCCGCGGAGATGCGGGAGCGGGTGTCGGCCCTGGTGGGGCCTCACGCCGAACGGATGTGGGTGGCCACGTTCCACTCGATCTGTGTGCGGATCCTGCGGGCCCAGTCCGCGCTGCTGGGCACGCGCAACTCCAACTTCACGATCTACGACTCGGACGATTCCCGTCGCCTGCTCGGCATGATCGCCAAGGAGCAGCACCTCGAGGTCAAGAAGTTCACGCCGCGGATGCTCGCCTCCGCCATCTCGAACCACAAGAACGAGCTGCGCGAGCCGTCGGAAGCCATGGACCGTGCGCTGGAGGACTCGGACCGGACCGGGCAGACCGTGGCGGCGGTGTTCACCGAGTACCAGGCGCGATTGCAGGCGGCCAACGCCTTCGACTTCGACGACCTGATCGGGGAGACCGTGGGGTTGCTGCGGTCGCACCCGGAGGTCGCGGCGTACTACCGGCGACGGTTCCGGCACGTCATGGTGGACGAGTACCAGGACACCAACCACGCCCAGTACATCCTGGTCCGGACGCTCGTCGGCGGAGCGGCCGGGACCGGGGACGACGCCGCGGCCGGGGTGGCACCGGCGGAGCTCTGCGTCGTGGGCGACGCGGACCAGTCGATCTACGCGTTCCGGGGCGCGACGATCCGCAACATCGAGGACTTCGAGCACGACTATCCAGACGCCCGGTCGATCCTGCTCGAGCAGAACTACCGCTCGACGCAGACGATCCTCTCCGCCGCCAACGCGGTGATCTCCCGGAACCCGGGCCGTCGGGAGAAGAACCTCTGGACCGACGAGGGAACCGGCGAGCTCCTCGTGGGCTACGTGGCGGACAACGAGCACGATGAGGCGCGGTTCATCGCCGGGGAGATCGACCGCCTGGTGGACTCCGGGGACGCCGGGTACTCCGACGTGGCCGTGTTCTACCGGACCAACAACTCCTCCCGGGTGATCGAGGACGTGTTCGTCCGTCTGGGCCTGCCCTACACGGTCGTCGGGGGCACGCGGTTCTACGAGCGCAAGGAGGTGCGCGACATCGTCGCGTACCTCAAGGTGCTCTCCAACCCTGACGACACGGTGGCGCTACGCCGCATCCTCAACACCCCTCGGCGGGGGATCGGGGACCGTGCGGAGGCGTGTGTGGCGGTCCATGCCGAACAGCGGGCCATCGGGTTCGGTGAGGCCCTGCGGGACGCTGCCGAGGGCAGGGTCGCGTTGCTGCCCACCCGCTCGGTCAAGGCGATCGCGGGGTTCGTCTCACTTCTCGACGAGCTCCGCGGGCGCTTGAGCGGCTCCGACCACGCCGGTGGCGAGGACTCGGCCCCCGACGTCGGCGCCCTGGTGGAGGCCGTGCTCGACCGGACCGGATACCGGGCCGAGTTGGAGGCCTCCAACGACCCGCAGGACGCGGCCCGCCTGGACAACCTGAACGAGCTGGTGGGCGTGGGGCGGGAGTTCTCCTCCGAGGCCGCGCTGCAGCGTTCGGCGCGCGAGCAGGGCTTCGGGGACGAGGACGCCGGGGACGCCGCGGGAGCGGTGGCCGACCAGGCCGACTCCGAGCTCGACGAGGGCATCGCCGAGCCCGGTTCGCTCGCGGCCTTCCTCGAGCGGGTCTCCCTGGTGGCGGACGCCGACCAGATCCCCGCCGAGGACCAGGGTCAGGTGACCCTCATGACCCTCCACACCGCCAAGGGGCTCGAATTCCCGGTGGTGTTCCTCGTGGGCATGGAGGACGGACTGTTCCCGCACATGCGCGCGCTCGGGGACCCGGCGGAGCTGTCCGAGGAGCGGCGGCTGGCGTACGTGGGCATCACCCGAGCGCGCACACGCCTCTACCTGACCCGCGCCATGATGCGCTCGTCATGGGGCCAGCCCATGACCAACCCCGGGTCGCGCTTCCTCGAGGAGATCCCGTCGGAGGCGATCGAGTGGCAGCGTGAGGAACCGACCGGCGGTGGCGGGTTCGGTGACGACGACTCGTACGCGCCGCGGCGCCGGTTCGGTGGTGGCGGCGGCACGGGCGGGGGTGGCTACGGCTCCGGCCGTGCGTTCGGCTCCGGGGGCGGCAAGTCGTCCGGGATTCCCCGGGCCAAGTCCTCCGCACCCGCCCTGGAGTTGGCGCCCGGAGATCGCGTCACGCACGACAAGTACGGTCTCGGCAAGGTTCTGAGCTGCGACGGCAGCGGGCCGCGGGCCACGGCGACGATCGACTTCGGCGCGTCGGGAAAGGTGCGCCTGATGCTCATCGGGGGAGTCCCGATGCAGAAGCTCTAGGGGAAGTCTCCCGTACGGGCGCTCAGAACTCGGGGGTCGGTCCGGGACCGGGCCGGGCGGACGTCAGGAACGAACGCTGACGAGCCGACCCGGCTGACCGGGTCCTGCCGTGGACGACTGCCCAGGTGGGAGGTCAGCTCCCGAAGATGTTGGAGGTCGAGCCCTCCACGCTGCCGGCGCCCGCGAGATGGATGCCGTGCTGGGCCAGCCAGATGACCGGGTCGACGTGCTGGGTGCCGCCGTTGAGCAGCACCTCGAAGTGAAGGTGGGACCCCGTCGAGAAGCCCATGTTGCCCATGCCGGCGATCTTCTGGCCGGCGTAGACGCGCTCACCCTCGCGGACGTCGAGCGACTCCATGTGGCCGTAGACGGTCATCGTGCCGTCGTCCGACATGATCCGGATCCAGTTGCCGTAACCCTGGGCGGGGCCCGAGTCGATCACGACGCCGTCGGTCGCCGCGAGGATTGGGGTGCCGTTGGCGTTGGCGATGTCGATGCCGGCGTGCATCGCACCCCAGCGCATCCCGAACCCCGAGGTGAAGGTGCCCACGGCGGGGAGAGCGACCTTCGGGCGCCGGGCCTGCTCCTCGGCGATCTCCCGCTGTGTGTTGATCTCGGTGCCGGCGTAGAGCATGGCCGACTGAGCGTTCTCCGACTCCGCATCGAGAGTCGACACGACCACGGGCTCGGGGAGAGAGGGAGTGGCGGGGGTGGAGGTCGACGGCGCGTCGGACGCACCGGTCGCCGGTGCCGCCTCACCGTTGGCGAGGAGGGCGATGTCGCCGGCCTCGGCGGAGTGGGTGCCCGCGAAGTCCATGACGGACCCTGCGGAGGCGGCGGACACCGCGGCGCCGGCGGCGACGGCCAGGACGGCGGCGCGCCCACGAAGGGCGTGCGGGGGAGCGGGGAGACGGTGACGCCCTCCGCTGTGTGCTCCGGAGGCGGGTACGACGACAGGAGTCGCTGGTGGTACGTGCTGCGACTCGTTCTTCACCGGTGGCGTTTCCCCTCTGAGGTCGTGCTGTGATCTTTCCGTGATCAAGACGTCCCCCAAAGTAACGGATCGGCAACGGTGCCGCAAGGTAACGGGCCGTCCGATGGGGAGGGGTGGATCACACCGGTGTGACTCCAGTTGTCGAGGGGCTTGGAGTGAAGTGTCGTGTCGCGTGTGGCGGCCTGAGTGGCCTAGTGGCCCCGGGGATCTGTGACCCGACACACACGTCTACCCCCAGGGTGCGACGGGCGACACACTGCCCGCTTAGGATGAGGGTTGACTCGGCTTTCAACAGGGCCGGGCGAATCTACCCACGTCAAGATGGTGAGCTGATGGATCTCTTTGAATACCAGGCAAAGGCTCTTTTCGCGAAGCATGACGTCCCCACCACCCCGGGGCGCGTCGCGGATACCGCGGAGGAGGCCGAGAAGGTCGCGGCCGAGATCGGCAAGCCTGTCGTCGTCAAGGCGCAGGTCAAGGTCGGAGGCCGTGGCAAGGCCGGCGGCGTGAAGCTGGCGGAGGACGCCACCGAAGCGCGTGCGCGGGCCGAGGACATCCTTGGCCTGGACATCAAGGGCCACATCGTCAAGAAGCTCCTCGTGGCCGAGGCCAGCGACATCGCGGAGGAGTACTACATCTCCTTCGTCCTCGATCGTTCCAACCGCAACTACCTCGCCATGTGCTCGGTCGAGGGCGGCGTGGAGATCGAGCAGGTCGCCGAGGAGTCCCCGGACCGCCTCGCGCGGATCAACATCGACCCCACGGTCGGCGTCGACGTGGCCAAGGCACGCGAGATCGCGGCCGCCGGCCACCTCCCCGAGGAGGTGCTGGACGCGGCCGCCGTGACCATCGCCAAGCTGTACGAGGTGTTCGTCAACGAGGACGCCACCCTCGTCGAGGTCAACCCGCTCGTTCGTACCCCGAACGACGAGATCCTCGCGCTGGACGGCAAGGTCACCCTGGACGAGAACGCCGAGTTCCGTCACAAGGAGATGTTCGCTGACTTCGCCGACGCCGGCACCACGGACCCGCTCGAGCAGAAGGCCGCGGAGAACGACCTCAACTACGTCAAGCTCGACGGTCAGGTCGGCATCATCGGCAACGGCGCCGGGCTGGTCATGTCCACGCTGGACGTCGTCGCCTACGCCGGCGAGAACCACGGGGGCGTCAAGCCCGCCAACTTCCTCGACATCGGCGGCGGCGCCTCGGCCGAGGTCATGGCCAACGGGCTCGACGTGATTCTCGGCGACGAGCAGGTCAAGAGCGTCTTCGTCAACGTGTTCGGTGGCATCACCGCCTGTGACGCGGTGGCCAACGGCATCGTCAAGGCCCTGGAGATGCTGGGCGACGAGGCCAACAAGCCGCTGGTCGTCCGCCTGGACGGCAACAACGTCGAGGAGGGTCGCAAGATCCTCGCCGACGCCAACCACCCGCTCGTGACCCTGGCCGACAACATGGACTCCGGCGCCGACAAGGCCGCCGAGCTGGCCTCCAAGTAGGAAGAGTAGGAACAACCAGATATGTCGATCTTCCTTAACTCAGGCAGCAAGGTCATCGTCCAGGGCATCACCGGCGGTGAGGGCACCAAGCACACCGCCCGCATGCTCGCGGCCGGGACCCAGGTCGTCGGTGGCGTCAACGCCCGCAAGGCCGGCACCACCGTGGCCCACAAGGACGCCGACGGCAACGACGTCGAGCTCCCCGTGTTCGGCAGCGTCTCCGAGGCCATGGAGGCCACCGGTGCCGACGTGACGATCCTCTTCGTCCCGCCGCCGTTCACCAAGGACGCCATCATCGAGGCCATCGACGCGGAGATCCCGCTGGCCGTGGTCATCACCGAGGGCGCCCCGGTCCTGGACACCGCCGACGCGTGGAACTACAACGTGGCCAAGGGCAACAAGACCCGCATCATCGGCCCCAACTGCCCGGGCATCATCACGCCGGGCGAGTCGCTGGTCGGCATCACTCCGGCCAACATCGCCGGTAAGGGCCCGATCGGACTCGTGTCCAAGTCGGGCACCCTGACCTACCAGATGATGTACGAGCTCGCCAACTACGGCTTCTCGACCGCCATCGGTATCGGCGGCGACCCGATCATCGGTACCACGCACATCGACTGCATCGAGGCCTTCGAGAACGATCCGGAGACCAAGGTCATCGTGATGATCGGCGAGATCGGCGGCGACGCCGAGGAGCGTGCGGCCGATTACATTAAGGACAACGTCACCAAGCCGGTCGTCGGCTACGTGGCGGGCTTCACGGCTCCCGAGGGCAAGACCATGGGCCACGCCGGCGCCATCGTGTCGGGCTCCGCGGGTACCGCGCAGGCCAAGCAGGACGCCCTCGAGGCCGCCGGTGTCAAGGTCGGCAAGACGCCGTCCGCGACCGCGGCGCTCGCCAAGGAGATCCTCGACGCCATGTGATCCACCCGCGGCAGTCCTCCGGGCCGCCGCGAGTGAGCGTTCCCCGACCCCCGCCCATCCCCGGATGGCGGGGGTCGCGGCGTGCCGGGGGCGGGCGTGGGTGGGCGGGTCTCTACGGTGGCAGGGTGAGTCCTCCACGTGTCATCCGGCCCGCCGCGAGACGGACCCCGGCGGGCGCCCGATCGCTGCTGTGGACGGCAGCGGCCGCTGCGCTCCCCGTCATCGTCACCGTCCTGGTCCTCGCTGCCGTCACGCTGGCGATTTTGGTGTTCACCGCGCGAGGGTTCGACTCGCTGTTCGCGGTAGTCGCAGTGGAGTGGCTGGTGGTCAACCGTGTGCCGCTCACCGTGGACGCGGTGTCCCTGGGCTTCCTGCCCCTGCTCCCGCCGTTGATCTACGTCGCGGTCCTGGCTCGGCAGACCCGCGCGGTGCTGGCAGATGTCGAGGAGCCCGGTCCGCGCGAGGCCGCCGCCGCCGTGGCGGGTGTGACGCTGGCGGGGTTGCTGCTGACGGGTCTGGCCTCGCTGCTCGTCGGGTCCGCAGCCTCGGATTTCGCCGTGCGAGAGGCCTCCCTGTCGACGGCACTGCTCTGGACGTCGGCAGTGGCCTTGGTCGGATCCGGCTCGGGGGTGTGGCTGTACTTCCGTCGGGATCTCCGAGAGATCCTGCCGCTCTGGGTGCGCGGTGGGATCCATCTGGGGTCGGCGTTCGTGGCGGCAGTCTGGGCCATCGCCTCGATCCTCCTGCTGATCGGTCTCCTGGCCGCGTGGGGGCCGGTCGGTTCGGTCCTGGAGATCGGCAAGGATTTCACGGGCACCGCGGCGCTCGCGGCGATCTCCATCGCCTACCTGCCCAACGTCGTCATGGCCGCGGCCACCCTCGCGGTCGGCGGCGAGGCCCACCTCGGGGAGGCCTCGTACAGTGTGTTCGCCGTGTCCCGGGGGCCGATGCCCGAGATCCCGCTCGCGGCGGCGCTGCCCACGACGGATCCGCACTGGACGATGCAGGCGCTGCTGTTGGTGACGGTACTCGTGGCGGCCGGGCTCGCCCGTGCGGTCGCGCACTGGTTCCGCACCACCGCCGACGCGGTCAAGGCCGCGTGGCTGGCCGCCGCGATCGTCGCACTCGTCGTGGCCGTCAGCCCGGTCGTGGCGGGTGGCGAACTCGGGGTGCTCGGCACGGTGGGAACCGGGTCGCTGATCGCCGCGGGGACCGCGCTGGCGATCTTCGGTGTGATCGGTTCCGCCACGATCGCACTGTCCCTCGCCGGCCTCACGCGGCGCCGCGAGCGAGCGGAGAGTGAGCTCGAGCGTCGGCGCCGCCGCGCCGGGACGGCACCCGGGGAAGAGACGGAGCCGGAACCGGAGGTCGGGGCGGGGACGGAACCGGAACCGTCGCAGGCGGGACCTGACGACGTGCCCGAAAGTGAGGACATCCCGGGGGAGGGCGGGCCCGACGACGACGTGTCCGACGGTGATGAAACCGACAGGGACGGGTCCGACGGCGACGGGTCCGACGGCGACGGGTTCGACGAAGACGACGAGTCCGACGGCGATAGGTCCGACGACGACGAGGTGCCGGATCTCCGTCCCGATTCCCCCGACTCCGCGAGCGCGACGGCGCCGGACTCCGGCGGAGTGCACGAGGGGGACGGGGAGGGCGCCGCGGAAGACGGCGTAGCGGCAGTCGAAGCCGAGGTGCCCGGGGAGAGCCATGACGAGCGCCCGAAGGCCTCCGACTAGACTGCGACCCGTGCCCGGGAATCCTGCGGGCAGGTGGATCGACGGGCGGGAGCGTAGGACGTGGACAGTTCCGAGTCCGGAGCACCCTGCCAGGTCGTACTCCTGGCCTCCGGTGCCGGCACGCTCGCGCAGAGCGTCCTGGACTCGTCCGGCGGGGCCGACTGCCCCTACCGGGTGGTCGGCCTGGTCTCCGACCGCGACTGCGAGGCCGTGGCCCGCGCCCGGACCGCCGGACTGCCCACCGCGGTCGTCCGGCCCGCCGACCACCCCGACCGCCCGTCCTGGGACCGTGCGCTGACCGACGCGGTGCGCGGGTTCTCACCGGACTGGGTCGTCTCCGCGGGCTTCATGCGGATCCTCGGCGAGGCGTTCCTCGGTGAGTTCGCCGGGCGCGTGGTCAACACCCATCCGGCCCTGCTGCCGTCCTTCCCCGGCGCCCACGCGGTGCGGGACGCACTCGCCTACGGGGTGAGGGTCACCGGATGCACCGTCCACCTGGTCGACGCCGGGGTGGACACGGGTCCGGTGATCGCCCAGTGCGCCGTCGACGTCCTCCCCGACGACACCGAGGCGTCCCTCCACGAACGAATCAAGGTCGTCGAGCGCGAGCTGCTCGTCGACATCCTCGCGGCCGCCGCCCGTGGCCGACTCCACACCGAAGGTCGAAAGGTGCACCTATCGTGACCGACTCCCGCAGGCCCGTTCGCCGTGCGCTCATCAGCGTCTACGACAAGACCGGACTCGAGGACTTCGCGCGGGGTCTGGCGGCCGCCGGCGTCGAGATCGTGTCGACCGGTTCCACCGCTCAGCGCATCGCGGCCGCGGGGGTCGCGGTGACGCCCGTCGAGGACCTGACCGGGTTCCCCGAATGCCTCGAGGGTCGGGTCAAGACCCTGCACCCGCGGGTCCACGCGGGCATCCTGGCCGACACGCGCAAGCCGGAACACCTCGAGCAGATCGCTGAACTCGGTGTGCAGCCGTTCGAGCTCGTCGTCGTCAACCTCTATCCCTTCACCGACACCGTCGCCTCCGGCGCGGACTATGACGCGTGCGTGGAGCAGATCGACATCGGTGGCCCGTCCATGGTCCGCGCGGCGGCCAAGAACCACCCGTCCGTCGCGGTGCTGGTGGACCCGGCCGGGTACGGCGAGGCACTGGACGCGGTGGCCGCTGGCGGATTCCCGCTGGAGGAGCGCCGACGGCTCGCCGCCGCCGCCTTCCGCCACACCGGCGCCTACGACGTCGCGGTGGCAACCTGGATGACGGAGCAGACCGCGACCCCCGCACAGGACGGCGCCGAGGGCTTCCCGGTGTGGCAGGGGCAGAGCCTCGACCTGGCCGCCACCCTGCGCTACGGCGAGAACCCGCACCAGAGCGCGGCCCTGTACACCGACTCCGCCGCCGCACCCGGCCTCGCCCAGGCCGAGCAGCTGCACGGCAAGGAGATGAGCTACAACAACTACGTCGACGGTGACGCCGCCTGGCGGTCCGCCTTCGACCACGCCGAGCCGTGCGTGGCGATCATCAAGCACGCCAACCCGTGCGGCATCGCTATCGACGCCGACATCGCCGCGGCCCACCGCGCCGCCCACGAGTGCGACCCCGTCAGCGCGTTCGGCGGGGTGATCGCCGCCAACCGTGAGGTGACCATGGAGATGGCCGAGCAGGTGGCCGAGATCTTCACCGAGGTGATCATCGCGCCCTCCTACGCCGACGGTGCCGTGGAGATCCTGCAGCGGAAGAAGAACATCCGGATCCTCGAGGCCACGGCGCCGGCGTCGGCGGAGCTCGAGCGCAAGCAGATCTCCGGCGGTGTGCTGGTACAGCAGCGCGACTCCCTGGACGCCCACGGTGATGTGACCGAGGGCTGGACCAAGGCGTGCGGCGCCGACGCCGATGAGCAGACCCTGCGCGACCTGCTGTTCGCGTGGCGTGCCTGCCGGGCGGTCAAGTCGAACGCCATCCTGTTGGTCCAGTCCGGTGCCACGGTCGGCGTGGGCATGGGTCAGGTCAACCGCGTGGACTCGGCCCGGCTCGCGGTACAGCGCGCGGGGGAGCGGGTGGCCGGGGCCGTGGCGGCGTCGGACGCGTTCTTCCCGTTCGCCGACGGGCTCGAGGTGCTCGCCGAGGCCGGGGTGCGCGCGGTGGTGCAGCCGGGCGGGTCCGTCCGGGACGCCGAGGTGATCGAGGCCGCCGAGAAGGCCGGGATCACGATGTACTTCACCGGCGCCCGGCACTTCTTCCACTGAGTCCGACGGTGCCGAGGTCGCAGATGGATCAGCAGGAGGCCACGGCACTGACCCCTCGTGCCCAGGCCAAGGCCCGGCGCCGGGACGAGATCCTCGTCGCGGCGGCCCGGCTGATGGCACGGCGGGGCTTCCACGCCGTGCGACTGGACGACATCGGTGCCGAGGTCGGCATTTCGGGCCCGGGCATGTACCGGTACTTCTCCTCCAAGGAGGACGTGCTCGCCGAGATGTTGCTCGACATCTCGCGTCGGCTCCGCGACGGCGGGCGGGCCGCGGTGGACCGGGGTGGGGACCCGGCCGAGGTCCTGGACGCGCTGTTGGGGGTCCACGTGGACTTCGTGGCGACCGAACCGGATCTCATCAGCGTCCAGTTCCGTGACCTCGGCGCCCTCCCGGCCGGTCCCCGACATGAGGTGCGCAGGCTCCAGCGCGAGTACGCCGAGATGTGGGTCGACGCGCTCGTTCGGCTCCGCCCGGAACTGCCCGCCGTGGATGCGCGCGCCCACGTCCACGCGGTGTTCGGTCTTCTCAACTCCAGTCCGCGGTTGCCCTCGATGGCCGAGGCCGAACTGCGGCGGGTCCTCACCGCGATGGCATCGGCGGCTCTGCGGTCCTGATACCGTGCCGCTCTGGCCCGGTCAGTTCAGGGCCTCGAGCAGCCGCGTCCGCTCCTCCCGGTAGCGCTCCACGTTGTCGAGCTTGACGTCCTCGTATCCGCGCACCAGGTCCGGTAGTTCGGCCAGCGCCACGGCGGTGTCGTGCCAGGTGGCGTTCCTACCGACGGGGCCCGTGCGCTGCAGGTCGGCGGTGAGTCGGTCGACCAGTTCGCGGTACCCGGCCAGGAGTTCGCGCTCCACCCTGCGGACGTGGGCGTACCCGAATATGTCGAGCGGGGTACCGCGCAGGCGCTTCATCCTCGCCAGCGCCTTCATGGCGGGCATGGCCCTCGGGCCGATCGAGATCTTCCGCTTCATCCCCATCGCGCGCAGCGCCGGCGGATGCAGCTTGAGTCTGGGGACGGCGCCCTCGCCCCACTCCTCGGTGACCTGCGCCGCGAATTCGGGGTCGACCGCCAGCCGGGCGACCTCGTACTCGTCCTTGTAGGCCATGAGTTTGTGCAGGTTCCTGGCCACGGCGAGGGTGAGCCGCTCCCCGGGTGCGCCGGCCGGACCGTCCTGTCGGGCCTCGGCCGCGCGCAGGCCCTCGACCCGGCGGACGTAGTCGGCCGCGTAGGCCTCGTTCTGGAAGCCGATCAGCTCGTCGACACGCAGGGCGACCGCGGCGCGGAGCTCGTCGGAGGCGGACTCGCCCAGGCCGGTGAGCAGGCGCTCCGCGGCAGGGGACGGCTCGTGCAGGTCCGGTGTCGCCGTGGACACCGGCCGGTGCAGATCGGCGACCAGTGCGGCCAGGGCCTCCGGAGCCGCGACGGCCTGGCGGCCACGACGGAACGCCTGCAGATTCGCCGCGACCGCGACCCCGTTGAGTTCGATCGCCCGCTCGATCGCCCGGGCGGAGATCGGCAGGGCGCCGCTCTGGTACGCCGCCCCCACCATGAGCATGTTGGACGCCTGCGTGGACCCGAAGAGGTTCTCCGTGATCTCGCCGGGGTTCAGGTAGACGCCCCGCCTGGAGGCGCGATCGATGGCCGATTGGATGTCCGATGTCGACGGGTAGTGCACGGCGGTGTCAATCACCATGGTCCCCGTGGGGATGCGGGTGGTGGAGACCACCGCGGTGGTGCGGTCCGGGTGGGCGACCTTGAGGTTGGCGTCGTCCGCGCCCACGAGCCCGTCACAACACAGGTAGAGGTCGCAGTCCCCGGCTCCGATCTTCGGGGGTTGCTCGAGCGGGGTCCGCGCCACTCGGACATCGGAGACCACCGCGCCACCCTTCTGCGCCAGACCCGTCATGTCGAGCGTGCGGGCGGAGTTGCCGTCCAGCACAGCGGCGGTCGCCAGTACGGCCGAGACGGTGACGATCCCAGTCCCTCCGATCCCGGTGAGGCGAAGCGAGAAGCCACGGTCGGCGTCGACCGCGACCCGGGTCGGTTCAGGGAGGGCGGCCGCGTCCAGGTCCGGTGCCGTGGCCACGCGCTCGGTTCCTGTGCCCGGCACCACCGTGACGAAGGCCGGGCAGTCGCCCTCCAGGCATGAGAAGTCGAAGTTGCAGGTCGACTGGTCGATCCGGGTCTTGCGTCCGAACTCGGTGTCCACCGGATGGACCGACAGGCAGTTGGACTTCTTGCCGCAGTCGCCGCAGCCCTCGCAGATGCGTTCGTTGATCATCACCCGCTCGGCCGGGGTGGGGTAGGTGCCGCGCTTGCGGTGGCGGCGCTTCTCGGCCGCGCAGAACTGGTCGTGGACCAGCACGGTCACCCCGGGGACCGTGGCGAGCTCCTTCTGGACCTCGAGCGTGTCGCGGCGGTCGCGGACCTCGATTCCGCGGGGCAGCCCCTGGGACCTCGTGGCCTTGACGTCGTCGGTGGTGACGACGATCTTGGCGACCCGCTCCGCGAGCAGGAGCCGCAGGATCTCCGGCAGCGACATCTCGCCGACCGGGTCCTGGCCGCCCGTCATGGCCACCGTGCCGTTGTAGAGCAGCTTGTAGGTGATGTTGTCGCCCGAGGCGACGGCCGCGCGGAGGGCGAGCGAACCGGAGTGCATGAACGTGCCGTCGCCGATGTTCTGCACCATGTGGCGTTCGGTCAGGAACGGGGCCATACCGGTCCACTGGAGTCCCTCGCCGCCCATCTGGGTGACCCCCGTGACGGTGCCGACCTGGTCTTCGTCCATGAGCAGAACCATCGCGTGGCAGCCGATGCCGCCGCCCACGAGCGTCCCGTCCGCCACCTTGGTGGAACTGTTGTGCGGGCACCCCGAGCAGAAGTAGGGGGTGCGGGTGGTGGCCAGCGGCAGGGAGATGCGTGAGCGGCCGCGGCCCGGTCCGTCGAGCCAGGCCTTCGCCGATTCGACCCCGTGGACGCGGCCCAGCCGCTGCGCGAGGCCCCTGGTCACGGCGTCGACGTCGAGTTCACCGAAGCGGCTGAACAGTGTGGAACCGTCCTCGTGGGTCTTGCCCACGACGTTCGCGACGCCCGCACGGCGGAAGTGGATCTCGCGGATCATCGTCTCGATGAAGTCGCGCTTCTCCTCCACCACGATCACCTCGTCGAGGCCGGTCATGAACTCGTCGAGAACCGTGCGCTCGATCGGGTAGACCATGCCGAGCTTGAGGATCCGGATGCCACGGCGGGCGAGCTCGGCGTCGTCCAGGCCCAACCGGCGCAGCGACTCGCGGACGTCGAGGTAGCTCTTGCCGGCCGCGACGATCCCGATCCGGTCGTCGGCGGTCGACTGCACGATCCGGTTGAGTCTGTTGAGCCGGGCGTACTCCAGCGCGCGGGGGATCCGGATCGTGAGCTGGTTCTGCTCCAACTCCATGAGACTGGACCCGAGCAGCTGGCCCGAGGGCACGTGTGGGCTCGCGCCCAGATCGCCGTAGACGGGCAGGATCCGATCCGGGTCCACCAGCGCGGTGGACGAGGCGTCGGCGACGTGCGAGGAGATCTTCATGGCCGACCACAGGCCCGAGACTCGGGAGAGGATCGCCGCGTGGACACCGAAGTCCAGCACGTCCTGGGAGTCCGCGGGGTAGAGCGTCGGGAGGTACAGGTCAGCGAGCGCGAGCTCCGACGAGCACGGCACGGTCGAGGACTTGGCTCCGGGGTCGTCACCGACAAGCGCCACCGCGCCCCCGCGGGGGTCGGTGCCGATGAGATTGGCGTGGCGGATCGCATCCGTCGCGCGGTCCAGACCGGGGGCCTTGCCGTACCAGTACCCGACGACGCCCTGCAGTGGCGCGCCGCCGGTGTGGTTCGTCGCCCGGAGGGTGCCCGTGCGCCGCGCGAGCTGCGACCCCATGACGGCCGTGGCGGCGGCCTCCTCGTTGAGGGCGGGGCGGTGGACCACGTCGAACGGATCGAGGAACCTCCCGCGCCTGGCCAGCTCGAGGTCGTAGCCGGCCAGTGGCGAGCCCTCGTAACCACTGACGAGACTCGCGGTGAGCAGGTTCTGCCTGCGGTCCAGTCGCGCGCGGTCGCGGACCGTGCGGACCAGGGCCTGGATGCCGGTGAGGAACACCGTGCCGCTCTCCCGCGTGTAGCGGTCGGAGAGCGAGAACGAGGTGGCGTCCGCTTGCCCGGTACGGGGCAGATCATCATGGGTCCCGCTCGGGGGGCCGAGAAGAGAGGTCATCGGTCACACCTGGCCTTCGAAAGACGAGTACTGTGCCTCCAGGCTAGGCGCGTGGGTGATGCGCGTCACGTGGCCAGAGTAAAGCAGTACAGTATGTGCACAATGCTGGCTGGAATCGGGACAAGGATGGACATAGTGCGCAGTGATCGGTGGAATACTGTGTACACATGGATACGGCTTCCGATCTCGATCACACCGACCGGCGACTGCTCGAGATCGTCCTGGCGTCCCCCAGGGTCGGGGTGCGCGAGTTCTCCCGCCGCCTCGGGGTGGCCCGCGGGACCGCGCAGGCGCGGTTGGACAAGCTCGAGGCCCGGGGGGTGATCTCGTCCTGGGCGCCGACCCTCGATCCGGCGGCGCTCGGGTTCCCGCTCTCGGCGTTGGTTCACGTCCAGGTGGCGCAGGCCGAGCTGGAGGCGACCTGCACCGGCCTGGCGGAGGTGCGCGAGGTCCTCGAGGTGATGAGCGTGGCGGGGGAGTTCGACATCGTCTGCCGCGTCGTGGCCCGGGACCACTCGCATCTCGAGGAGGTCTTCAGCGCCATCATCGCCACACCGGGTGTCCTGCGCACCCGCACCGAGGTGGTCCTGCGGCGACGGGTCGGCCCGCGTGTCGCCCAGTTGCTGGACGAGTGAGACTCACTCCCAGATGCGGGCGAACGGGTAGGCCTGCTCGTACTCGGAGGCGAGTTCGAGAAGCAGGCGGTCGTGACCGATCCTCGCCGACAGGTGCACGCCGATGGGCAGGCCGTCCGGCGCCCGGCCGGTGGGAAGCGAGACGGCGGGCGACCCGGCGATGTTCTGTAGGGGCGTGAAGGTCACCCAGTTGGAGACCCGCTCGAGGTGGGTCTCGTAGGGCAGGTCCGCATCCAGATACCCGACCTCGGGGGTCTCGTGGTTGACCACCGGGTTGAGATAGACGTCGAACTCGCCGAACGCCGAGTCGAACCGCCGCCTGGTCCGATAGAGGCGGTACAGGTGCAGGGGGAGCGAGGGCAGACCCCGCCTGGCCATCGCGGCGAGGCCGATCGTGAACGGGTCGAGCCGCTCCGCCGCGAACTCCGGGCTGAACATGCCCCGGCCGCCCGAGGAGGTGCCCAGGGCGAGCAGTCCCCAGTAGGCGATGAAGTCCTCGCGGAACGAGTCCGGCACAGGCGCGGGGGTCGGCACGATCTCGTGGCCCAGCGCCGCCAGCCGGTCGGCGGCCTCCCGCAACACCGCCAGGGTGGCGGCATCTGTCGGGTCGCCCGCGGGACTGTGTTCGACGAGGCCGATCCGCAGTCGACGCCCGGGGGCCTGCGCGACCGAGCCCAGCGGCGGGACCCCCACCGGACGGTGCCCCGCTTCGAAGGCGGTCAGGAACGCCACCGTGTCGCGAACGGACCGGGTGACCACGGACTGGGAGATGATCGGTATTGGCATGTTCGCCGAGAACTTCTCGTCGGGGTGTCTGCCGCGACTGGGTTTGAACCCCACCAGGCCGGTGACCGCCGCGGGGATCCGGATCGAGCCGCCGCCGTCATTGGCGTGCGCGATCGGCAACGCGCCGGCGGCCACCAGTGCGGCGGATCCCCCCGAGGACCCGCCGCTGGTGCGGCCGGTGTCCCACGGGTTCCGGGTGACGAGCCCGCCCTGCCGCTCGGTGGCGGCGGTCCAGCCGAACGGCGGCATCGCGGTCGTGCCCACCGGGATCAGTCCGGTCGCACGGAAGAGCGGTGCGTAGGGGCCGTCGTGGAGAGCCGGTCGGGTGGGGACTGCGGACGAGCCGAGCGTCATGGGTAGGCCCTCCACCCGGACAGCGTCCTTGAACGCCGACGGCACGCCGGCGAGCGGGGCGGAGAACTGGGAGTTCCGGACCCAGTCCGCCCGGTGGCGCGCGCGGTCGTAGTCGGTGTGCACCAGGGCGCCCAGAACGGGGTCCACCGTGGCGCAACGCTCGATGGCGGCCTCGACCAGTTCCGCGGGTGAGACCTCCCGCCTGCGGACCTTCTCCGCGAGGGCTGAGGCGTCGTCGTACCCGAGCGCATCGTCGCGGAAGGCGTGCACGCGGCGCGGCAGTCCGGCGGGGGTCGACTCGGCGACGGCATCGGTTGTGGTGTCGGTCACGCGTCCACTGTAGGGCGTCCCCCTTGACAGCGACCGAGGTATTCGTGCATCTTAGGTGTACCTAAGTAAGGCGAGCGTCACCTTATTCACGTACCAGAGATCTCGCCGTGTAGCGGGCGACCCGTGGAGGGCAAACAATGGCAGTGCACCCGATCGTGTCGGATCCGGTCGTCACGGGCGCCCGACGTCTCCTGGACGGCGCGGGCATCGCCACGGTCGCCGTCCGCGGCTCCCGGAACCGCTCGGACGTCATGGTGGCCGCGCAGCACCGCTGGATCGGTGGAGGTGCCGTCGTCGTCACCGGGGCCCCCGCGCCGTGGTCCGATCTGATCGTGGAGCCGGGTTCCTCGGTCGAGGTGGTCGTGATGATCGACGAGTTCGCCCCGATCGTCGAGGCGAAGGTACACGTCGCCAGCCTCTACGGCTTCGGTGTGGCGCGTGCGGCACGCCAGGGCGAGGGGTGGGTCGTCGAGATCGAGATCGAGCTCGGCGAGCTGCAGGTGCGCCGGCTCGGCCACGAGGGAACGGTTCTCGCCCGAGACCTGGATGCGGTGCCCTCGGACCCGCTGGCCTCCCAGGCGCCCGGTCTCGCGGACGAGATCCGGGCGCGGTTCGGGGAGCACCTGGCGATCCTGGCGGGGTCGGGCGATCCGGCCCATCCGCCGTTCGTCCTGGGCGTCGATCCGGACGGACTCCACCTGCTGACCGCGCTCGGCCGCGACGCCGATGTCGTGCACCTGCCGTTCATGACCCGGGCGCAGTGCGTCGGTGACGTGGTTCGTGAGATGGGCCAGTACGTGGCCCGGGCGAGCTGAGCCCCGGTCCACGCGTCCCCGGCTATCTACGCCGGGGAGTAGGTCAGGCAATCGGCGGTATCGGCCCCGGAGCCGATCTTCACCGACTCCGCCGAACAGAGCAGATCCTTGTTGTGCGCGCACTCGACGCGCTGACACGCGCCGACGTGCGCGCTGGCGGTGGGCAGGCCGCCCCGCACATCGAGCGAGATGAAGGTCCCGCACTCGGCGTGGTCGGGCGATCCCGCCACGGTGATCGCCGGCGCCGTGCAGTCCGCGTCGGCGTTGAACGAGCACGTGGTGACGGTGCAGTTGCTGATTCCGGTGAGAGTGGCCATGACGGTTGCTCCTCGTATCGGGGGTGATCCGGTTGCCGCGGACCGTTCGGGTGTCCCCGAGTCAACCCCTGATCGCCTTGACTTGCAAGCAAGGAGAGCCTGTGCTAAGTCAGGTTAGCCTAAGCATCTGACCAGCACTTTCCCTGTACGGCCGCATCGTGAACCCCGCGGGCCGCGTCCCCCCGCCGCCTCCGGGAGGAGTGTGCGGCCGCGGATCCCCCCTGGACATCTGTGAGCCGTAGCACTATGGTCGAACTCAGTTAATCCGACTTAACTGAAAGGGAGCGGCGCTGATGACTTCCGCGACCACCGATCGCCCGACCACCAATCGCCAGGCGCACGAGGAGCTCCTCACCGACCTCCGCGACCGCCTCGAGCGGGCCGCGATGGGCGGTGGGGAGAAGGCCCGTGCCCGTCACCTCGAGCGGGGCAAGCTCCTCGCCCGCCAGCGGGTGGACGTCCTCCTGGATCCCGGTAGCCCGTTCCTCGAGCTGTCCCCGCTGGCCGCCGAGGAGATGTACGGGGGCAAGGCGCCGGGCGCCGGTGTCGTCGCCGGGATCGGCCGGGTATCCGGGCGCGAGTGCCTGGTGATCGCCAACGACGCGACCGTCTCGGGCGGCACCTACTACCCGATGACGGTGAAGAAGCACCTGCGCGGCCAGGAGGTGGCGATGGCCAACAACCTCCCGTGCATCTACCTCGTGGACTCCGGCGGGGCGATGCTCCTGCAGCAGGACGAGGTCTTCCCGGACCGTGACCACTTCGGCCGGATCTTCTACAACCAGGCGAACATGTCCGCCAAGGGCATCCCGCAGATCGCCGCGGTCATGGGGTCGTGCACCGCCGGCGGCGCCTACGTCCCGGCGATGAGCGACGAGGCCGTGATCGTCCGGAACCAGGGCACGATCTTCCTCGCCGGCCCGCCGCTGGTGAAGGCGGCCACCGGCGAGGAGGTCACCGCCGAGGAGCTCGGGGGCGGCGACCTGCACGCCAAGACCTCCGGTGTGGTGGACCACCTGGCCGACGACGACTACGACGCGCTCATGAAGGTCCGCCAGATCGTGGCGACCTGCCCACCGGCGCCCGAGCCGGACTGGGAGGTGCTCGAGCCCCGCGAGCCCGTCCGCCCGCAGACCGACCTCTACGACCTCGTCCCGGTCGACTCCCGCCAGCCCTACGACGTGCGCGAACTCATCGGCACGATCGTCGACGGCGGCGAGTACACCGAGTTCAAGGAGAACTACGGTGCCTCGATGGTCACCGCGTTCGCGCGGATCCACGGTCATCCGGTGGGGATCATCGGCAACAACGGCGTCATCTTCTCCGAGTCCGCGCTCAAGGGTGCGCACTTCATCGAACTGTGCGACCGCCGCAAGATCCCGCTGGTCTTCCTGCAGAACATCACCGGCTTCATGGTCGGCCGCCAGTACGAGGCGGGCGGCATCGCCAAGAACGGCGCCAAGATGGTCACGGCCGTGGCATGCGCGCGGGTCCCCAAGTTCACCGTCGTCGTGGGCGGGTCCTTCGGTGCCGGCAACTACTCCATGTGCGGCCGTGCATACTCGCCGCGATTCCTGTGGATGTGGCCCAACGCCAAGATCGCGGTGATGGGCGGTCCCCAGGCGGCCGACACCCTCGCCTCGGTGCGCGCCGCGCAGGTCACCAAGTCGGGCGGGGAGTGGACGGACGAGCAACAAGCGGAGTTCACCGCACCGATCCGCGAGCAGTTCGAGGAGCAGTCCACCGCGTACTACTCCACGGCCCGACTGTGGGACGACGGGATCATCGATCCCGCCGACACCCGTACCGTCCTCGGCCTGGCCCTCGCGGCCGCGGCCAACGCCCCCCTCGAGCCGGTCAACAACGGCGTCTTCAGGATGTGAGCCCCATGTCAGAGGCATTGACCCAGAAACTCCACACCGTTCTTGTGGCCAACCGCGGCGAGATCGCGTGCCGCGTGATCCGTTCCCTGCGGGCCGCGGGTATCCGCTCGGTCGCCGTCTACTCCGACGCGGACGCGGACGCCCTCCACGTGCGCATGGCCGATGCCGCGGTCCGCCTGGGCCCGGCCCAGGCCTCGCAGTCCTATCTGGACTTCGAGAAGGTGATCGACGCGTGCCGCCGGACCGGCGCGCAGGCCGTCCACCCGGGATACGGCTTCCTGTCGGAGAACTCGCGGTTCGCGCGGGCGCTCGAGGAGGCGGGCCTGATCTTCGTGGGGCCGCCGGCCACCGCGATCGAGACCATGGGCGACAAGATCACGGCCAAGGCGGCGGTCTCGGCTCGTGACGTGCCCACCGTGCCCGGGATCTCGCGGCCGGGACTGACCGACGACGAGTTGGTGGCCGGCGCCGACGAGGTCGGGTACCCGGTCCTCGTCAAGCCGTCCGCGGGCGGCGGCGGCAAGGGCATGCGACGCGTGGAGCGACCGGAGGACCTGCGCGCCGCGCTCGACTCCTCCCGCCGCGAGTCGGCAGGCGCCTTCGGCGACGACACGCTGTTCCTCGAGCGCTTCGTCGACACCCCCCGACACATCGAGGTGCAGGTCCTCGCCGACACGCACGGCAACGTCATCCACCTGGGCGAGCGTGAGTGCTCGCTACAGCGCCGCCACCAGAAGGTCATCGAGGAGGCGCCCAGCGCGCTGCTCGACGAGGTCACCCGCCAGCGCATCGGCACCGCCGCGTGCGACGCCGCCCGCTCGGTCGGTTACGTGGGCGCCGGCACGGTCGAGTTCATCGTCTCGGCCAACGCCCCGGACGAGTTCTTCTTCATGGAGATGAACACCCGTCTGCAGGTCGAGCACCCGGTCACCGAGATGGTGACCGGCGTCGACCTGGTGGACTGGCAGGTCCGCATCGCCGCGGGCGAGGAGCTGACGCTGCGCCAGGAGGACATCACCCTCACCGGCCACGCGATCGAGGCCCGCGTCTACGCGGAGGACCCGGCCAAGGGCTTCCTGCCGACCGGCGGCACCGTCCTCGGATTGGAAGAGCCCTCGGGTGACGGCATCCGCGTGGATTCCGGCCTGCGCGTCGGCACGGTCGTCGGCAGCGACTACGACCCGATGCTCGGCAAGGTCATCGCCCACGGCTCCGACCGCGCCGAGGCACTGGCCCGGCTCGACGCCGCGCTGGCCGGCACCCACGTACTGGGCCTGCGGACCAACATCGACTTCTGCCGGTTCCTGCTCTCCCAGCCGGAGGTCGTCGCCGGCGACCTCGACACGGGACTGCTCGACCGGACCCTCGACGACTACACCGCCACCCCGGCGCCCGAGGGTGCACTGGTCGCCGTGGCCATGCACCGCACCGAGGAGCGCTGGGCCCGCGTCCCGGCCGCCCGGCGCGGACCGTGGGACGTGCCCAACGGCTGGCGGGTCGGCGGGCGCGCCGAGGTGTGGACCCGGCTGGACTCCGGCCCGGGTTCGGACGCCGTCACCGTCGGCCTCAGGGGAACACCCGACGACGCCGAGGTGACCATCACCGACGCCACGATCGGCTCCACGGCCGAGCCCGAGGTCACCTCTCGGCACCGGGCCAGAGTCGCCCGGGACGGCGGGTCGCTGCGACTGACCGTCGACGGAACCCAGCAGCGCTGGACCGTCGTCCGCTCTGCTGACCCCAGGGCGGCGGACACCTTCTGGGTGGCCGGCGACGGTGGCACCTGGGACCTGCGGCTGCTCCCGTTGATCGACTCCCGGATCCACGACGCCGGGTTGTCGGACGGTCAGATCCTCAGCCCCATGCCCGGGTCGGTCATCGCGTGCTTCGTCGCCGACGGCGACGAGGTGACCGCGGGCCAGAACGTCCTGGCCGTCGAGGCCATGAAGATGGAACACGCCCTGTCGGCACCGATCGACGGAGTGGTCCGGCTGAACGTCTCCACCGGCGAGCAGGTGCCCGCCGACCACCTGCTCGCGACGGTCGAACCGAGCACCGTCGAGCCCCACCCCTCCACCGAGGAATCCGAAGGAGAAGGCAATGCCTGAGTTGGAAGAGCACTACGCCGACTTGAAGTCGACGGTCGCCGAGTTCGCCGACAAGGTGGTCGCCCCCGCCTCGGCCGAGCACGACCGCAGCCACACGTTCCCGTACGAGATCGTCGCCAAGATGGGCGAGATGGGCCTGTTCGGCCTGCCCTTCCCGGAGGAGTTCGGCGGCATGGGCGGCGACTACTTCGCCCTCTCCCTGGCACTCGAGGAACTGGGCCGTGTCGACCAGTCGACCGCCATGACGCTCGAGGCCGGTGTGGGCCTCGGCGCGATGCCGATCTACCACTTCGGCACCGACGAGCAGAAGAACACGTGGCTGCCCGATCTCGCCGCGGGCAAGAAGCTCGCGGGCTTCGGCCTCACCGAGCCCGGTGCGGGGTCGGACGCCGGCGCCACCAAGACCACCGCCAAGCGGGACGGCGACGAGTGGGTGGTCAACGGCAACAAGCAGTTCATCACCAACTCGGGAACCGACATCACCTCGTTGGTCAATGTCACGGCGGTGACCGGCGTGCGGGACAACGGCAAGAAGGCCATCTCGACCATCATCGTCCCGTCGGGCACGCCCGGCTTCACGGTCGAACCGGCGTACGACAAGGTCGGCTGGAACTCCTCCGATACCCACCCGCTGACGTTCTCCGACGTGCGGGTACCGGCGGAGAACATCCTCGGCGAGGAGGGGCGCGGGTACGCGAACTTCCTGTCGATCCTCGACGAGGGCCGCATCGCGATCGCCGCGGTCGCCACCGGTGCCGCACAGGGTTGCGTCGACGAGTCGGTGAAGTACGCGCGCGAACGCGAGTCCATGGGCCAGAAGATCGGGTCGTTCCAGGCGATCTCCTTCAAGATCGCCCGCATGGAGGCCCGCGCCCACACCGCTCGCTGCGCCTACTACGAGGCCGCGCGTCTCATGCTGGCCGGCAAGCCCTTCAAGAAGGAGGCCGCCATCGCCAAGATGGTCTCCTCCGAGGCAGCCATGGACAACGCCCGGGACGCCACCCAGATCCACGGCGGCTACGGGTTCATGAACGAGTACCTGGTGGCCCGGCACTACCGGGACTCCAAGATCCTCGAGATCGGCGAGGGCACCACCGAGGTGCAGCTCATGCTGATCGCGCGCGGTCTGGGGCTGTAGTCATGACCGAACAGACCGGCACCGAGACACAGACCGACACCGGGACCCGCAAGGAAGTCGTCCAGCGCGGACTGTGGTTCGAGGAGTACGAGGTCGGCACGGCGTACCTCCACCGCCCCGGCCGCACGATGACCGAGACGGACAACGTCCTGTTCACCACGCTCACCATGAACACCCAGGCCCTGCACCTGGACGCCGCGTGGTCGGCCGAGCAGCCCGGTTTCGGCGGAGAGCGTCTCATGAACTCCATGCACACGCTGTCGACCCTGGTCGGGCTGTCGGTCGCGCAGCTCACCCAGGGCACCATCGTGGCCAACCTCGGGTTCTCCGAGGTCACCTTCCCCAAGCCCGTGTTGCACGGGGACACCCTCTACGCCGAGACGGTGTGCACCGACAAGCGGGAGTCGAGGTCGCGTCCGGGCGAGGGCATCGTGACGCTCGAGCACATCGGCCGCAACCAGCACGGTGACGTGGTGGCCAGGGCCGTCCGCAAGACGCTGGTCCGCAAGCGTCCGGCCGATCAGGCGGGGGAGGGGTCGGCATGACCCCGGCCTGGATCCCGCCCGGTCCGGCACTGCTGTTCTGCCCGGCCGACCGCCCCGAGCGGTACGGCAAGGCGGCCGACCGCGCGGACGTGGTGATCGTCGACCTGGAGGACGCGGTCGCACCGGACGCCCGACCGGCCGCCCGGGAGGCGCTCATGGCCTCCGACCTGGATCCGGAGCGCACGATCGTCCGAGTCAACCCGGTCGACACCGATGATCACGCCGCGGACCTCGAGGCCCTCGCCGGGACCGGATACCGTTGCGTCATGCTCGCCAAGACCGAGTCGGCCGCACAGGTCGCCGACGTCCACGCCGCCACCGGCGCGGCGGTCCTGGCGCTGGTGGAGACGCCTCTCGGCGTGATCCGCGCCGCGGAGATCGCCGCCGCACCCGGATGCGCCGGGATGATGTGGGGCGCCGAGGACCTCCTGGCCGCCATGGGTGGCTCGACCAGTCGTTTCTCGGCAGTCGAGGCGGGTGGCCCCCGGGTCGCCGGGGAGTACCGCGACGTCCCCCGGCACGCACGGGCGCAGGTCGCGCTCGCGGCGGCCGCGTTCGGTCGGTGGGCGGTGGACTCGGTCCACCTGGACATCGCCGACGAGGCGGGTCAGCGCGCCGAGGCGCTCGACGCCGTCGCCCTGGGGTTCGTGGCCACGGCCTGTATCCACCCGTCCCAAGTGGCGGTGGTCCGACAGGCCTACGCGCCCGACGACGACGAGGTGGCCTGGGCCCGGAAGGTCCTCGACGCCGCCCGGAGCAACCAGGGCGTCTTCCGGCTGGACGGCCGAATGGTCGACGGCCCCGTCTTTCGTCAGGCCGAGGCGACGATGCGTCGCGCCGCGGCCACCGCCACCTGATACGCCGCCACCCGACACCGCAACCCCACTTCGTGGGCCGTCCGACCCCACCCTCAAGGAGTACCGAGATGACCATCACCGATCTCGATTCCACCCCACTGGACCCCGCTCTGTCCCACACCCGTGGGGACGCCGACGTCCCGCTGCTCACGCAGACGATCGCCGACAACCTGGCCGCCACGGTGGAGCGCTTCGGCGACCGCGACGCCCTCGTCGACGTGCAGGCCGGACGCCGGTGGTCCTACACGGAGTTCCACGCCGACGTGCGTCGCCTGGCCTCGGGCCTGCTCCGGCTCGGGATCCGGACCGGCGACCGCGTGGGGATCTGGTCCCCCAACCGCTGGGAGTGGGTGATGATCCAGTACGCCACCGCCGAGATCGGGGCGGTGCTGGTCAACATCAACCCCTCCTACCGCGTCCACGAGCTGGAGTACGTGCTCAAGCAGGCCGGGATCAAGGCCGTGGTCGCGGCGCCCCAGTTCAAGGACTCGGACTACACCGGCATGCTCTCGCAGGTCCAGCCCAGTTGCCCGGACCTGGAGGTCGTCGTGCTGTTCGGCGACGAGGAGTGGGAGTCGATGATGTCGGGGCCCACCGACGCCGAGGAGCTGGCCGGGATCCGGGCCGGTCTCGGCGCCGGCGATCCCATCAACATCCAGTACACGTCGGGCACGACCGGCTTCCCCAAGGGCGCCACCCTGTCACACACCAACATCCTCAACAACGGGTTCTTCGTGGGCGAGACGATCAACTACTCGGAGGTGGACCGGGTCTGCATCCCGGTGCCCTTCTACCACTGCTTCGGCATGGTGATGGGCAACCTCGCGTGCACCACCCACGGGTCGTGCATGGTGATCCCCGCGCCGGCGTTCGACCCCGCGGCCTCGCTGCGGGCGGTGGCGCAGGAGAAGTGCACGAGCCTGTACGGCGTGCCGACGATGTTCATCGCCGAGCTCGCGCTCGAGGACTTCGACTCCTACGACCTGTCGTCCCTGCGGACCGGGATCATGGCGGGGTCGCCGTGCCCGGAGGCGACCATGCGTCAGGTGATCGACCAGATGAACATGGAGGAGGTGTCCATCTGCTACGGCATGACCGAGACCTCCCCGGTGTCCACCCAGACCCGGTCCGACGACTCGTTGGACCGCCGCGTCTCCACCGTGGGGCGGGTCGGCCAGCACCTGGAGATCAAGATCGTCGACCCGGAGTCGGGTGAGACCCTGCCGCGCGGCGAGGCGGGGGAGTTCTGTACCAAGGGGTACAGCGTGATGATCGGGTACTGGAACGAGCCGGAGAAGACCGCCGAGGCGCTCGACGCCGACGGGTGGATGCACACCGGGGACATCGGTGAGATGGACTCCGACGGCTACGTCAAGATCACCGGGCGCATCAAGGACATGGTGATCCGCGGAGGCGAGAACATCTATCCCCGCGAGGTCGAGGAGTTCCTCTACACGCACCCCGACATCCTCGACGCCCAGGTGATCGGGGTCCCGGATCCCAAGTACGGCGAGGAGCTCATGGCGTGGGTCCGGCTCAAGCCCGGGCGCGACGACCTCACGGCCGACGAGGTCCGCGCCTTCGCCACCGGCAAGCTCGCGCGCCACAAGATCCCGAAGTACGTCCACGTGGTGGACGAGTTCCCTATGACGGTCACAGGCAAGGTCCGCAAGGTCGACATGCGCAAGACGGCGATCGAGATCCTCGGCATCGCCTGACGGCCCACACACCCAAGGAGGACGTGTATGTCCAGCAAGATCATGACAGCGGCGGAGGCCGTCGCGGACATCCCGGACGGGGCGTCGATCGCCGCCGGCGGGTTCGGGCTGTGCGGGATCCCGCAGGTCGTCATCGAGGCCCTCGCCTCCCGCGACGTCGGGGACTTCGAGGTCTTCTCCAACAACGCCGGGGTCGACGGCAAGGGCCTCGGCATGCTCCTGGAGACCGGGAAGCTCCGGCGTATCGTCTCGTCGTACGTGGGCGAGAACAAGGAGTTCGCGCGCCAGTACCTGTCCGGTGAGCTCGAGGTGGAGCTGACGCCGCAGGGCACCCTCGCGGAGCGGATGCGCGCGGGCGGCTCCGGGATCGGCGCGTTCTACACGCGCACCGGCGTGGGCACCTACGTGGCCGACGGCGGGATGCCGTGGAAGTACGACTCCGAGGGCGGTGTCGCGGTGGCCTCGCCGCCCAAGGAGACCCGGGAGATCCGCGGCGAGACCTACGTGCTCGAGCAGGCCATCGAGGCCGACTTCTCGCTGGTGCGGGCGGCGGTCGCGGACCGCAGCGGCAACCTGCGGTTTAACCTCACCGCCCGCAACTTCTCGCCGTTGGCCGCCATGGCCGGCCGCGTGTGCATCGTCGAGGCGGAGAAGATCGTCGAGGTCGGCGAGCTGGCCCCCGACGACATCCACCTGCCCGGCATCTTCGTGCACCGCCTGGTCGAGCTCACCACGCAGCAGGTGGAGCAGACCAAGTGGATCGAGAAGACCACCACCAACCCGCCCTCGGAAGGACAGCGCTGATGAGTACCTCCGCTACGCCCGCCCGACTCGGACGCGACCGCAAGGCGATGGCCGCCCGCGCGGCCCTCGAACTGTCGGACGGCCAGTACGTGAACCTCGGAATCGGGCTTCCGACCCTGGTGCCCAACTACGTCCCCGAGGACGTCAACGTCACCCTGCAGTCGGAGAACGGACTGCTCGGGATCGGCCCCTACCCGCACCCGGACGACGTCGACCCGGACCTGATCAACGCAGGCAAGGAGACCGTCACCACGCTCCCCGGCTCGTCGATCTTCGACTCCGCGATGAGCTTCGGGATGATCCGCTCGGGCAAGATCGACGTGGCCATCCTGGGGGCGATGGAGGTCAACCCGGCCGGGGACATCGCCAACTGGATGGTGCCCGGCGCGATGGTCAAGGGCATGGGCGGTGCCATGGACCTCGTGGTGGGAGCCCGCCGTATCGTCGTGGTGATGGACCAGGTGGCCAAGGACGGCTCGTCCAAGATCGTCTCGGAGATCTCGCTACCGCTCACGGGCCTGGGATGCGTGGACCGGATCATCACGGAACTCGGGGTCTTCGACCGCGACGAGGCCGGGCTGACCCTGGTCGAGATCGTCGACGGGGTGACCCTCGAGCAGGTCGCCGCCGCCACGGGAGCCCCGTACCGGGTGGCCGAGGGACTGCGGTAATCGCGCCACCGCCCGCCGGCGCCGCCGGACTCTGGACCACACCGGTCCGGGGTCGGGCGGCGCTCTCGGCGTTGGCCTGGGTCCTGGGGTATGTGGTCGGCCTCGTCGTCGTCGTCCTGCTCGTACTCGTCGCCGCGAGCACCGTCGGCACCGCGAGACCCGACACGGCCCTGCTCGCCCTCGTGGTGCTCGGCGGCACCGCGGTGGCGGCGCTGGTGGCCGTGCGGGTCCACCTGCTGCGCCGACGCGGTCTGGGCTGGGCCGATGTGGGGCTGCGCCCCCCGGCACGCACGCCGCTGCACCTGGTGTGGCAGATCCCAGCGGTGATGCTCGCGGGGGTCGCCGCCTCCATGGTGGTGCTCATCCCGCTGGGGAGCGGTCCGGAGGGCTCCGACGACGGGCTCGAGGACCTCGCCACCGGCGGGCCGGCGTTCGTGGTCCTCGGACTGCTCGCCGTCGCGGTGCTCGTCCCGGTGGCCGAGGAGGTCGTCTTCCGGGGGATCGTCCTGCCCGCACTGCGTGCGAGGTTCCGGGCCGTTCCGGGGATCGCGCTCGCTGGGGCGGTCTTCGCCGCCGTGCACCTGATCCCGCCCGCGCTGCCCTACCTGTTCGTGGTGGGCATCTCGCTGTGCGTGATGGCGCAGTGGTACCGGTCGATCGTGCCCGGCATCGTGCTCCACGGCGTCAACAACGCGGTGGTGTTCGCCGGGCTCGTCGCGGCGGGCTCGGTCTGAGGGATGCCCGCGGGCCGGTACCCGGCGGAGCTCAGGCCAGCAGTGCGGACACCAGCAGCAGGACGGGGAGCGCCCCGAGGGTGGTGAGGACCGCCGAGTCGCGGGCGAGCAAGGTCCCGTGCCCGTAGCGGGTGGCGACCACCAGGACGTTCTGCGCGGTGGGCAGGGCGGCGGCCACCACCACGGTGAGGAGCTCGTGCCCCCGCATCCCCATGAGTCCGCTGCCGACGGCGTACGCGAGCAGGGGGTGTGCGACCAGCTTCAGGCCGCTGGCGAGGGCGATCTCCCGGCGCGGTGAGGCTCCGGCCTCGAGCACCTTCACGCCGTAGAGCGACATGCCGAACACCAGGAGAGCGCCGGGAACCGAGATCTGACCGACCAGGTGGACCGGCTCGAGAAGGCGCTCGGGCGGTGACCACGGCAGTGCGGCCACCGCCACCCCGGCGAGCGCGGCCAGGACCAGCGGGGTCCGGGCGGCCTGGAGCGCCGAGGAGAACGCACCTCCACCGCCATCGGTCGTGCCGTCCGCCCGGGCGGCGCGCTCGAGCACGGCGATCGCGACCGGCTGCAGCACCGCCACCTGGAACAGCAACAGGGGCATGACGAACCCGAAGTCCCCCAGGACGTAGACGGCGATGGGGATGCCCAGGTTGGCTGAGTTGACGTAGCTGGCGGACAGGGCGCCGACGGCGAGGTCGGCGGCCGGTCGCCGGAGCCACAGTCTCGCGATGAGCACGTAGGCCACCGCCATGACGATCGCCGTCACGGCGGAGACCACGAAGACGCCGGTGAAGACCTGGTCCAGCGTGGTCCGGGCGAGGGCGTCGAACAGCAGGGCCGGGGTGGCGACGAAGAACACGAGCCGGTTGAGCACAAGTCGGGCGTCGGAGCCGAGGACCCGGGAACGGGCGAGCAGCCACCCGAGAGCGACGACCGCGACGATGACGGCGAAGCCGTTGAGGACGCCGGCCACTGCGGACTCCTGGGGTTCGGGGGAGGGGAGCGGTAACGCCGATCGGGGCCGAGCACTCCTGCGGGCAGGAGGCGCGACCCCGATCGGGTTGCTGTTGCCTGAGTCGGCGGCTATTGACCGCAGGCGGGACGTGCGGTGCGGTTCGACCGCGCCGAGCAGTGGCTCAGCGGCTGGTGAACGGCAGCAGTGCCATCTCGCGGGCGTTCTTGACCGCGACGGCGACCTGACGCTGCTGCTGCGGCGTGAGGCCGGTGACGCGGCGTGAACGGATCTTGCCACGATCGGAGATGAACGTGCGGAGGGTGTTGACGTCCTTGTAGTCGACCGTCTCGATACCCGCGACCTTCAACGGGTTCTTCTTGGGCCGACGACCCTCCTGGGCACGGATCTTCTTGGACGGGGTGCTACGCGCTTTTGCCATGATTACCTACTCACCAACTCGACTTCGTGACACCGGGCAGCTCGCCACGGTGGGCCATCTCGCGCATACGGACGCGGGAGAGGCCGAACTTGCGGAGGTAGCCGCGGGGGCGACCATCGGCGACGTCGCGGTTACGCACCCGCACGGGCGAGGCGTCACGCGGCATCTTGTTGAGCGCGGTCTGGGCGTCCATGCGCGCCTCGTCCGTGCTCTCGGGGTTCTTGATGATTGCCTTGAGCTCGGCGCGGCGCTCGGCGAACCGGGCCACCTTGGCCTTGCGCTGCTCGTTGCGCGCGATCTTTGACTTCTTGGCCACGGGTCAGCGCTCCTCTCGGAATTCGACGTGCTTACGGACGACCGGGTCGAACTTCTTGAGGACGATGCGGTCCGGGTTGTTGCGGCGGTTCTTGCGGGTCACGTACGTGAACCCGGTCCCGGCCGTGGACTTGAGCTTGATGATGGGTCGAACGTCGTTACGTGCCATCTCAGATCTTCTCCCCACGGGCGCGGATACGGGCCACGACGGCCTCGATGCCATCGCGGTCGATGGTCTTGATGCCCTTGGTGGAGACCGTCAGCGTGACGCGACGACCCTCGGAGGGCACGAAGTAGCTACGGCGCTGGATGTTCGGGTTCCAGCGACGGTTGGTCCTGCGGTGTGAGTGCGAGACGGACTTGCCGAAACCCGGCTTCCGTCCCGTTACCTGGCAATGCGCCGACATGGCGTGTTTCTCCTTCCGCCTCCTCGTACGGTGGCGCGTGATGGTCGGGACTCCCGCTCGGCCTGGGCCGGGCAGCAGCGGATCACCACGTCGCGGGCACCGTGAGAGGCGATAGCAAACGTGCAGACAACAGCGATGGTCTAGTTTACGGCCCGACCGCGGGAAACGGTAATCAGCACGTCAGCGCCGGTGGGGACGGCCGGAGGAGCGTGCGAATTGGGTACGCGGTCATCGTACGGGTACGATCTACCGATGCGTGTGCTGATACCGGGATCCCCGGTTCGGCCACTGGCATTTGCGTGCCCCTGACGGGGCGGGCGCCAGACCCAAGACTTCTACCGAGCTAGAGGGATCCAGTATGAAGAACGACATCCACCCCGACTACCACCCGGTGGTCTTCCAGGACTCGGGCACCGGCACCAAGTTCCTCACCCGCTCCACCGCCAAGAGCGAGCGGACCGTCGAGTGGGAGGACGGCAACTCCTACCCGCTCATCGTGGTCGACGTGACCAGTGAGTCGCACCCGTTCTGGACCGGCGCGCAGCGCGTCATGGACACGGCCGGCCGTGTCGAGAAGTTCCAGCGCCGCTACGGCAACCGCACCCGCCGCACCAAGTGAGCTGCGGGTCGGTGCGCCGCCGCCGACCCACACCCACACCCGAGACCTAAGAGGACGTAACAGTCATGGCAGTTCCGAAGCGTCGCCTCTCGCGCGCCAACACCCATTCCCGCCGCTCGCAGTGGAAGGCCGAGAACCCGGCCCTCCAGGAGACCAAGATCGACGGCCGCGCCGTGGTGCTGCCGCGTCGCCTGGTCAAGGCCGCCAAGCTCGGCCTCGTCGACCTCGACCGCTGAGTGTCGGTCGACTGATCGCCGAGACGAACTGAGCTCTGCGGCGCCCGCGCGCCGCACGCACACGCCCGGTCACGAGCCCGGTGGGTCCCCTCGGACCCGCCGGGCTCGTCGGCGTCGTCAGGGCCCCGCGAGGACCGGGTGCCGGTCGCGGTGTTCCTCAGCCGTGGTTCAGGCGGGTGCGGGAGACTTCCCGGTATGAAGATCCTCGTTGTGGACGACGACCAGGCAGTGCGTGAATCCCTGCGCCGTTCCCTCACGTTCAACGGTTATTCGGTGGAGCTCGCGGGGGACGGGGTCGAGGCGGTCGAACGGCTCGACGCGAACCGTCCGGACGCGGTGATCCTCGACGTCATGATGCCCCGCCGCGACGGCCTCGAGGTGTGCCGGATTCTGCGGAGTCGGGGTGACGACCTCCCGGTGCTCATGCTGACCGCCCGCGACGCGGTGTCGGAGCGGGTGGCGGGCCTGGACGCCGGCGCCGACGACTACCTGCCCAAGCCCTTCGCCCTGGAGGAGCTCCTGGCCCGGCTGCGGGCGTTGCTGCGTCGTCGGGGTCCGGAGGCCGAGGACGTGGACGAGGTGTTGGAGTTCGAGGACCTGCGGATGGACCTGGCGACGCGCGAGGTCAACCGGGGCGAGCGCCGGATCCAGCTGACCCGGACGGAGTTCTCCCTGCTCGAGTTGCTCCTGCACCATCCCCGTCGTGTCCTCACCCGGAGCCACATCCTCGAGGAGGTGTGGGGGTACGACTTCCCCACGTCGGGGAACGCGCTCGAGGTGTACATCGGGTACCTCCGACGTAAGACCGAGGGCGACGGCGAGAGTCGTCTGATCCACACCGTGCGTGGCGTGGGATACGTGTTGCGCGAGACGCCGTAGTGCGAGCCCGCACGGTGGGGTGGGGCTCCACACCGATCTCCCTGCACCAGCGGGTCACCCTGCTGGCGGCGAGTTCGGTGGGCGTCGCGGTGGCCTTGATGGCCGTCGCGGCGTACTTCGTCGTGTCCGGGTCGATGTACAGCGAGGTCAACAACCGGCTCCAGCAACAGGCCGACCAACTGGTCAACAGCCAGCTCGCGTCGGAGTTCGCACTCCAGTCCCGGAGCACCCTCATCGCGCTGCGGGCCTTCAACCCCAACCTGGACGCACAGATCGTGGCGCCCTCCGGTGTGCGGACGGCCACCGGCGAACCCTTCCAGATCGGCGGCCCCGAGATCGCAGTGGTGCGCGGCGAGTCCGAGTCGAGTCTGCGGACGGCCGGGGGCAAACAGATCTACGCCGTGGGTGTCCGCGACGGCTCGACACTCATCCTGGCGCAGGACCTGAGCCCCACCAGGGCGGCCCTCAACCGTTTGGCGATCGTCCTGACCCTGGTGGGTGCCGCCGGAATCGCGCTGGCGGCGGTGGCCGGTACGGCGGTGGGGCGCACGGGACTGGCGCCGGTCGCCCGGTTGACCAGGGCGGTGGAGCGGATCGCCAGGACCGATGACCTGCGGCCCATCCCGGTTGCGGGTGACGACGAGATCGCCCGGCTCACCGCCAGCTTCAACCAGATGCTCGTGGCGCTGGGGGAGAGCAGGGATCGACAATCTCGGCTCGTGGCCGATGCCGGACACGAGCTCAAGACACCGTTGACCAGTCTCCGGACCAATGTGGAGCTACTGATCGCCGCGAGCAGGCCGGGGGCCCCGACGATCCCGGCCGCGGACAGGGGGGCGCTCGAGGTCGACGTGATCGGTCAAATCTCCGAGCTCAGCCAGCTGGTCGGGGACCTGGTCGAGCTCGCCCGTGAGGATTCCGGGGAGGTCGAGCTGGAGCCGGTCGCGGTGTCCGAGGCGGTCGAGCGGGCTCTCGAGCGGGTCCGTCGGCGGCGTCACGACGTGCGGTTCGACGTGGATCTGGCGCCCTGGTACTCGTTCGGTGACAATGCGGGAATCGAGCGTGCGGTGCTGAACATCTGCGACAACGCGGCCAAGTGGAGCCCGACCGGCGGGACGGTGACGGTCCGGATGAATCCGGTGTCGGAGTCGGTCGTGGAGTTGACCGTCGCCGACCAGGGTCCGGGTATCCCGGAGGAGGACAGGCAACTGGTCTTCGAACGATTCCACCGCTCGCGGGAGGCACGGGCGATGCCCGGTTCGGGGCTCGGGTTGGCGATCGTCCGACAGGTGGTCACCCGGCACGGAGGAACCGTGGAGATCCATGACGCGGAGGGCGGGGGCACCGAGGTGCGCATGACCATCCCCGGGTGTGAGCTCCCCCCGGACTGATCCCGGGGGACGCCTGTCGTCTCAGCGGGCACACAGCGCGGTGAGGAACCATGGCGGGTATGGAGAACGAGAACGATCGGGGTTCGGGTGGTCCCCGGCCCGGCGACGAGTGGGCCTCGGGTCCGGGCGCGGGTCCGGGTGGATACGGTCAGCGGACGCAGAACCCGTATGGTCCCCGCGACGACGGTCGGGGACCGGGCCCGGCGAACGTCGGTCAGACCCCTCCCGGCCCTCCCCAGTACGGTCCCGCGCAGCCAGGCCAGTACGGGCACGTGCAGCCGAACCCGGGGTGGGGCGGAGCGGGGCAGCCGACCGCGGCCCTGCCCCCGCAGCCCGCGTACGGCGGCGACGATCCCGGCTCGACCGCACCGGCGAAGTCGGGCCGGGGCCTGCTGGTCGCCGGACTGGTGGCCGCGATGCTCGTCTCGGGCGGACTGGGCGGGTGGATCGGTGCCACGGTGGCGGGCGGCGGTGACAGCGGCAGGCTCGCCTCCCCGATCAGCGCCGCCCAGCCCGAGGGTCAGGCCCCGGACGGGACGGTCGAGTCCGTCGCCGACAAGGTCCTGCCGAGCGTGGTCTCGATCGACGTCCGCGGGCAGGCCGGACGTGGTGAGGGATCCGGCGTGGTGCTGGCCCAGGACGGTCTGATCATCACGAACAACCACGTCATCGCGATGGCGGCGACCGGCGGGCAGATCGAGGTGCGCTTCAACGACGGGTCGAGGGCGCCGGCGACGGTCGTCGGCACCGACCCCGCCACGGACATCGCCGTGATCAGGGCGGACACCGACCGCTCGCTCACCCCGATCGCGCTCGGGTCCTCCTCGAACCTGGACGAGGGGCAGGCCGTCGCGGCGGTGGGTTCCCCGCTCGGCCTGTCCGGCACCGTGACGACCGGCATCGTCTCCGCGCTCGACAGGCCGGTACGCGCGGGCGGCGCGCAATCCGACCAGAACACGGTGATCGACGCCATCCAGACCGATGCGGCGGTCAACCCGGGCAACTCCGGCGGCGCTCTGGTCAACATGAACGGTGAGCTGGTCGGCATCAACTCCGCCATCGCGTCACTGGGCTCGGGCAACTCCGGATCGATCGGTCTGGGTTTCGCGATCCCGGTCGACCAGGCCCGGCGGATCGCCGACCAGCTGATCAAGCAGGGGTTCGCCACCCGTGCGGTCCTCGGGGTCTCGGTGAGCGACCAACCCGACATCGACGGCGCGCTGGTCCGCACCACCGAGGTGGGAGGCCCCGCCGCGCAGGCGGGCATCGAGGAAGGGGCGGTGATCACCATGGTCGGGGAGCGGTTGATCGAGAGCGGCGACGCGCTGGTCGCCGCGATCCGGTCGAGGGCTCCGGGCGAGACGATCTCCGTCACCTATGCTGCTCGTGTGGGCGATCAGCCGACGACTGTCGACGTGGTACTGGGAGAGGCGAGATGAGCACGAGATTCGACCCGAGGTCTCTGCCCGGTGGGCGCAGGATCCAGACGGACGTGGATTTCGACCCCTCGGCGGCCGTTCCGGCGGACACCCCCATCGCCGGTCGCGCGATGGTCGTGGTGGTGACCGACCGGCTGGATCCGCGCGAGGACTCCATCGGTCCGTTGGTCACCGAGCTTCTCGAGGAGGAGGGCTTCCTGGTCGGCGGCGTCGTCGGCGTGGCATCCGAGGAGTCCGAGGTCCGCAAGGCACTCGAGACAGCGGTGGTCGGCGGTTTCGACTTCGTCGTGACCGTGGGTGGCACCGGGGTCGGCCCCCGGGACATCACCCCCGAGGTCACGGAAGAGATCCTCGACCAGCGGTTGCCCGGCATCGCCGAGGCGATCCGGTCGTCAGGCCTCACGGCCGGCGCGGTCGACTCGATCGTCTCCCGCGGATTGGTCGGGGTGTCCGGCAGCACGGTGGTCGCCAACCTCGCGCCCAGCCGCGCGGCGATCCGGGACGGGATGGCCACGCTGTGTCCGCTCGTCTCGTACGTGGTGGCACAGCTGTCGGCGATCGACGAGCTGTGACCGACAGCGCCCCGGGGACACGCCGGTCGTACAGCAGCGCCCGGATCGACGACGTGTTCGGCGAGACCGTGCCAGGGACCACGTCAGACGAGGCACGGGACCGGGAAGCCCGGCTCGGCGACGACTGGTGGATGGAGCAACGCCCTCCCCACCACGGGTGAGACCCGCATAGCGGTGGGGGCGGGACGTGGTGTCAGGACTCGCCGGACGTACTCCGCGGGTCCGAAGGATGGGTGAGCGGGCGACCCGCGAGAAGGTCGCGGATCTCAACGAGGAGGTCGTTGTCCGAGGCGGGGGCGTCGACGCCCTTGCGCTTGGCGGCGGCCTCCTTCAGTTTGTTCATCGGCCCCACCAGGACGAAGTAGATGACCGCGGCGATCAGCAGGAAGTTGATGATCGCGGTGAGCAGCAACCCGAAGTCCATCCTGGTCTCGGGGTTGTTGTCCAGCAGTTGGACGGCGAACCCGATCTCGCTGTTCCCGCCGAGCAGGGCGATGAGCGGGTTGATGATCGCGCTGGTGAAGGCGTCGACGATCGACGCGAACGCGGTGCCGATGACCACGGCGACCGCCAGGTCGATCACGTTGCCCTGCATGATGAAGTCCTTGAAGCCCTTGAGCATCCTGCACCCCTCCCTGGTGTCGCGGCGAGGTCCACCGCGTGCGTGGTCGTGCGTTCCGACTGAACCGCAGGGACGTTACCAGCCCGATCAGCCCCGTTGAGGGGCCAGCGTCCTCTCACCGCCCCGCCGGTCCGGCGCTGCGTCGCGTCACCCGAGTTCCAGCCGCGTCACCCGTGCACCAGCACCGCCAGCGGCGTTCCGGCGGCCGTCGAGGCCAACCGGGCGGCATCGGATTCCGGGACCTCGACGAGGATCGACCGACTCCCGACCCGTCCGGCAGGGGTGTCCCTCACCCGCGCGGCACGCGCCACCACGGCGGGCGCGGCGAACGAGTCCGGGTCCGCCGTGCCGACCAGATCCACCAGGTCACCGGGTTGTAGGAGATCTGCGACGGCCGGGTCCGCGAGGGGGACCGGGACCACACGCACGTTCCGGTGGTCGGGGTGGCGGGCCCCCGCGGGGGGCGGCGCCGTCACCTCCTCCGGGACCTGGCGCCCGACGACGGGCGCGGCCACGACCAACGCGGCGGCCAGGGCGATCCGGGTGGCACGTCGACGCCGCCAACCCCGCGGGGCTGTCGGGGACGTGAGGATTCGGCGCAACTGGGTCCCCCGTCTGTCGGCACGCTGCCGGTGAGCGCGGTGTGGGGGAGACGGTATCGGGGTGACGGCATCCCGCCGGGTCGCGTGCAGGGGGCCGGGCGGGTGGCTGTGGAGGAGCGGAGCCCTGTGGAGGAGGTGGGTCGGCTACCCGTTACGACGACGAGCTGGCCGACGAGCCGGATGACGACGCCGAACTCGACGACGAACCCGAGCCCGACGACGAACCCGAGCCCGAGCCGGACGTCGCTCCAGCCGATGAGCCCGAACCGGAGCCGGACTTGCCGGAGTCGGAGGTGCCGGAAGCGGACTTCCCGGAGCCGCCCCCGGTCGAGGAACCCGACCCGGCGGCGCGGCTGTCCGTGCGGTAGAAGCCCGAACCCTTGAACACCACGCCGACCGTGCTGAACAGCTTGCGCAGCTCACCGTCGCACTTCGGGCAGACAGTGAGCGAGTCCTCGGTGAAGGACTGCTGGATGTCGAAGGCGACGTCGCAGTCGCGGCACCGGTACGAATAGGTGGGCATCTGGCCTCCGGGGCAGAGTCGGATATCGACTGGCACTCTACCCTCCCGAGTGCCAGGTACTAAAAGTCGAGGACGCCATGAGGGGTGACGACCCCGGTCACGGGCCGGTCGTGCGGTTCGGACGGGACGTGGTCGAGCACGTCCTCCGGATCCAGGACCGCCAGCAACCGGGTGTGCGGCCGGGCGAGGGCGAGCGTCCTGTCGTAGTAGCCGCCCCCGCGCCCGAGCCTGGAGCCCGTGCGGTCGACGGCCACCGAGGGCACCAACACCAGATCGGCGTCGGCGATCCGCCCCGGCCCCTCCGGCGCGGCGGACGGGACGGGGATGCCGAACCGTCCCGGCCGCAGGTCCGCCGGCCCGGCGTAGGCCGCCCAACCGAGCGGGCCGACAGCGGGGGAGACCGGCAGGAGCACCTGCGCCCCCGCCAGCGCGAGCGCCTCCGGCAGGTCCGGTCCGCCGGCCTCGTCGTCGTCGGGAACGAACGCGCAGACCACCATCCCCTCCGTCACCAGGGTGGCCAGGCACTCACGGATCGCCCGGTCACGCTCGGCGCGCACCGACGCGGGGACCGCCGCACGACGCATCCGCACCGCACGACGTACCGCGGACTTGTCCTGATCCATCACCCCAGTGTGCCGTCGGTGGTCCGGAGGTAGCGGCCCGGTCCGCCGTCTATGGTGTACGCCATGACGTCCACCGCCACTCCTGACTCGCAGTTCCGGACAGCGATCGTCCCGGCCGCCGGCCTCGGGACCCGGTTCCTGCCCGCCACCAAGACCGTTCCCAAGGAGCTGCTCCCCGTGGTGGACACCCCGGGGATCGAGCTCATCGCCGAGGAGGCGACCGAGGCGGGAGCGGGTCGGCTCGCGATCGTGACCTCCGAGCGCAAGGTCGGCGTGATGGCGCACTTCTCCGAGGACCAGGTCCTCGAGGACACGCTGTCCGACCGGGGCAAGGACGTCCTGCTGCACAAGGTCCAGCGCGCCCCCGGGCTCATCGAGGTGGTGGACGTGCGCCAGGACGAGCCGTTGGGCCTGGGACACGCGGTCGCACAGGTGGAGTCGGTGCTCGGCGACGAGGAGCAGGCCGTCGCCGTGCTCCTGCCCGATGACCTGGTCCTGCCGTTCGGGATCCTGGGCCGGATGTCGCAGGTCCGGGCGGCACGCGGCGGCAGTGTCCTGTGCGCGTTCGAGGTGAGCCCCGAGGACGTCTCCTCCTACGGGGTGTTCGAGGTCTCCGACACGGACGACCCGGCCGTCAAGCAGGTGCTCGGCATGGTCGAGAAGCCGGCCGCCGAGGACGCGCCGTCCAACCTCGCGGCGGCCGGGCGCTACGTGCTCGACCGCGCGATCTTCGACGCGCTCCGGCGCATCGAGCCGGGCGCCGGCGGGGAACTGCAGCTCACCGACGCGATCGATCTGCTGATCAACGAGGGGCACCCGGTCCACGTGGTTGTCCACGACGGCGCCAGGCACGATCTCGGCAATCCCGGCGGGTACATCAAGGCCTGCGTGGACTTCGCACTGGACAACCCGGCCTACGCCGACGAGCTGCGGGAGTGGCTGGAGGGCCGGCTCGGCCGCTGACGGCGCCGTCGCCGCGGAACGGCGCGGTCCGGGCGCTACCCTCTCCCACAGGGACCCGGTGGTCGGTCCGCCCGCCGGGGCGTGACTCCGCTGCACGGTCAGCGACTTTCGTACGGGAAGGGGACACCTGGTGCGCTCCGTCGAGGAACAGCTCGCGCTGGTGACGGCGGCCGCGGTCGCCCCGAGACCGGTACGCGTGTCGATCTCCGAGGCGCAGGGCCTGCTGTGTGCCGAAGAGGTGGTGGCCGAGCGCCCGCTGCCCTCGTTCGACCAGTCCGCGATCGACGGATACGCGGTACGCAGTGTCGACATCCGGGTCGGCGGCCCGGTCGATGACGCCGGGGACGCGTCCGGCGGGCCCGCCGGGCTGCCCGTCGTCGGGAGGATCACCGCGGGATCCCGTCAACCGACCCGCCTGCAGCCCGGGCAGGTCGTCCGCGTGGACACCGGTGCGCCGCTGCCGACCCTGGCCGACGCGGTCCTCCCGGTCGGTTGGGCCGTGGCCGAGGGCCAGCGCATCACCCCGACCCGCGGCGTGGGCAGCGGTGACTACGTCCGCCGCGTGGGCGACGACGTACAACCGGGCGACGTCGCGGTGCGCGCGGGGGCCATCATCGGCCCGGCCCAGGTGGGCCTGCTCGCCTCCGTGGGGCGGGCCAAGGTTCTGGTGCACCCCAAGCCGCGTATGTCCGTGATCTCGGTCGGTGACGAACTCCTCGACGTCGACGGCCAACCGGGCACCGGCCAGGTCTACGACGTCAACTCCTACGCCCTCACCGCGGCGGGCCGCGACGCCGGGGCGGACGTGCACCGGGTGGGGATCGCCAGCACCGAACCCTCGCGGCTGCGCGAGGTCCTCGAGGGGCAGCTCGTCCGCAGCGAGCTCGTGGTGGTCTCCGGCGCGGCCGGCGGAGAGGCCACCACGCGGATCCGCCAGGTCATGGAGGAGCTCGGACAGATCGAGGTCAACCGCGTGGCCATGCATCCCGGGTCGGTACAGGGCTTCGGGCGGCTGGGGCGCGACGAGGTCCCCACCTTCCTGCTTCCGTCCAATCCGGTGAGCGCACTCGTCGTCTTCGAGATCATGGTCCGGCCACTGATCCGCATCGCGCTGGGCAAGCGCCAGCCGATGCGCCGGACGGTCCGGGCCCGCACCGTCGCCCCCATCTCCTCGGTGGAGGGCAGGCGCGGATACCTGCGCGGACAGCTCATGCGGGACACCGACACCGGCGAGTACTTGGTGCGGGCCCTCGGCGGCGCGCAGGGGTCCTCCACGCACCTGCTGGCCTCGCTGGCGGAGGCGAACTGCCTCGTGGTGATCGACCCCGACGTCTCCGCCGTCAGGGCGGGCGACGAGGTGGACGTGATGTTCCTCGCCCAGCGCGGCTGAGCCCATGTGGAACGTCCTGGCGCCCGACGCCGTGGCCCACCCCGGGTGGCCCCTCGAGGCCGGCCCGCTCCGCGTGCGCGCCGGGGTGGTCACCCTCCGCCCCGTGCGGCGTCGCGACGGCCACGACTGGTCCGCGCTGAGGCTCGGCGAGCGCGACCACCTCGAACCGTGGGAGCCGACCGTCGACGGTGAGTGGCGGGACAACAACACGGCCCGCGCGTGGCCCGGGATCCACTCCCAGCTCAGGCGTCACGCCCGCGCCGGTGCCTCCCTGCCCGCCGCCATCGAGGTGGACGGCCGGTTCTGCGGGCAGCTGACCGTGGGCGGGATCGTGCGCGGCGCGCTGCACTCGGGCTGGATCGGCTACTGGGTGGGTCGCCGCTTCGGCGGGGGCGGGGTGGCCACGGCCGCCCTCGCCCTGGGCATGGATCACGCGCTGGGGCCGGGTGCCCTACACCGGATCGACGCGACGGTCCGGCCGGAGAACACCGCCAGCCGCGTGGTGTTGGAGCGATGTGGTTTCCGCGAGGAGGGTCTGCTGCGGCGGTATCTCCACGTGGACGGGGAGTGGCGCGATCACCTGTTGGTCGCACGCACCCGGGAGGAGCACGGCCGGGGCGCCGTGGCCGCCCTCGTGGCCTCGGGTTTCGCCCGCCGGGTCTGAGGATGTGCTGAGCATCGTGACCAGCGGCGCGTCGCCACGGGGCGGGGCCCGGCCGCCGTTACGGTTGGGACCTCACCACGACGTCCCGTGTCGGGGTAGACGCTCGAGGAGGCCTGATCGATGTCGAGCTCACTGCTGATCATCCTGCTGGTGGTGGTCTGGCTGTTCGTCCTCGCGCCGATGCTGATCCGCTCGCGCAACCCCATCCGCCGTACCGGCGACGCCCTGGCCCAGACCCGCACCCTGTACTCCGGTGGGTCGGGCCGACTGGTGCCCAGCCGCGGACGCGCCTCCGGAGACCCGGTCCGGGCGGAGTCCGAGGAGACGCTCTTCGGTCTGCCCTCCGGCTCGGGCGCCACCGACGCCGAACTGCTCGACACCGACACGTGGGGTCACCTGCTGGAGCAGACCCTGCGCCGCGAGGCCGCCGGCAGGCGCGGTGAGGCCGTGCGCCGGGTGATGGAGGAGCGTCGGAACCCGGGGACCGGTGACGCCGCGTCCGGGGACGACACCTCTGCCGAGGAGGTCACCACGGAGATTCCCGCGGTCGTCGTGGCCGACAGGTCCCGGAGTGCCTCGTCGGCCGGGACCGGCGCCACACACGTCGCCACGGAGGCCGGTGCGGGCGAGGGATCGGTGGACGAGACCCGCCGGCCGAACGTCGTCGACGGCGAGGTGATCGAGTCCCCCGCGGGAGAGCGGACCTCCTCGCGCGCCGACCACGCCGAGGACGCGGCGGGGATCGATGCCGAGGCCGTACTCGTCCACCGTGGCCGCCGGCGTCCGGCCGAGCCCGAGGTGGAGCTCACCGACGCGGACCTGGACTTCGCGGAGCGCAGGCGTGGCCGCGGCGCGTATGACCCCATGGCCGATCGTCAGGCCGCCGAGCAGCGCGCCCACGCGCGCCAGCGGACCGCGCTGATTCTGGTGGCACTGGCGGTGGTGGCCGTGATCGCCGCGCTGGTGACCGTTCCCGCCGTCTGGTGGTTCGCCGGGGGCGCGGTTCTGCTCCTCGCCTCCTACCTGACCTACCTGCGCCGCCAGGTCCGCCTCGAGGAGAGTCTGCGCCGTCGTCGCGTGGAGCGCATGCGTCGCGCGCGACTGGGCGTGGAGTCCCGCGAGGACGACGAGCTCTCCGTGGTGCCGCCCCGGCTGCGCAGGCCCGGTGCGGTGGTGCTGGAGGTCGACGACGAGGATCCGGCTTTCGACATGCTGGACACCTTCGACCGCGAGCAGGAGACCGACCCCGGTCGTCGGACTCACGGTCCGGATCACCGGACCGCGCACCGCGAGCCGCTCCGGCGCGCGGTCGGCTGACCTCCGCTCGCGCCTCCCGGCGTCCTCGTCGAGCAGGGTCTCATCGAGCGGGGTCTCGGCTTCCGGGGCCCGGTGGTCAGGGCCGTCTGCGGTACAGCACGACGCCGTCCTTGATCGTGGCCGTCTGGACACCGTCGGGGCCGACCGCCTCGCGGGGGCGGATCTCCTCCAGGACGACCTCCCACGCCGCCGGGTCCAGGGCCAGGTCGGCCACGTCCTCGGCGGGCGTCGGCAGGACCGGGTGGGCGGCGCCGTGGCCAGGGTTCTCGCCGTGTCCTGCGTGGTCCCCGCCGCCCGGCCGGTTCGCCCACGGCGGGATGTCCGCCTCCGACTCGAAGACGTGGGAGACCAGCAGCAGGTGGCCGCCGGGCCGGACCCACTCGGCGGCGCGTCGCAGTATCCGCGTGCGGGACAGGTCGACGGGGGAGTGGAAGAAGCTGGCGGTGACGAGGTCGAAGCGCTCGTCGGTGGTCCAGGTGGTCAGGTCGTGGGCCACCCAGTCGATCCGGTCGGCCACTCCTCGGGCGGCCGCCGCCCCCGCTCCTCGGGAGACCGCCGTGGGGGACAGGTCCACCGCGGTGACGTCCCACCCCTGCCCGGCCAACCAGACCGCGTCGCCGCCCTCACCGCAGCCCAGGTCGAGAACCGATCCGACCGGGAGCGCGTCGACCACGGCTGCGGTGGTGGCGTTGACGGCCCCGGACCACCGGGGTCCGTTGTCGGCGTACTCGCCCTCCCAGTGCTCGGCCGGGGATCCGGTCGCGCCCGGAGTGGCCGTCGCCTCGGCTGCGTCCTCGAGCGCGATGTCGAAGTCCTCGTTGACCAGCATCATGTTGACCATCCCGCCGGCCATCGACCCCGCGGCCATGGACACGGGCACGGTCGCACCCGGGTTGGCAACGTTGCCCACCGCCCAGATGCGGGGGTGACCGGTCGCCCCGAACTGGTCCACGGCCAGTGCCGTGCCCATCGGGTTGGTGGCCCGTTCCAGAGTGAGTCCATCGAGGAACTGGTCGTGGGGTCGCGCCACGGGTGCCGCGAAGATCGCATCGAGTGCGATCTCCCGGCCGTCAAGGAGCCGGACCCCGCTCAGGCGGCCGTCGGTGGACAGGACCCTGTCGACGGGGGTCGACTCGAGTCGGACGCCGCGGGCCCGGAGTCGGGCGGCCACCTCGGCGTTGGGACCGTTGCCGGATTCGTCGATTCCAGCGGTGAGGAAGACCAGGTCGTCGGTCCACTGCCGCACGAGTTGGGCCTGGTGCGTGGACATGGCGGACGTACCCAGCACCGCGATCCTGCGGCCGCGGACCTCCCAGCCGTGGCAGTAGGGGCAGTGGAGGACGCTCGTGCCCCAGTGCTCCTGCAGGCCGGGGATGTCCGGCAGCTCGTCGGTCTGTCCTGACGCGACGACCAGGGCGCGTGCAGTCCCGGGCGCCGCGTCGGCGAACTCGACGGTCAGGCCGGCCCCGGTCTCGCCGTTCGCCGCGTCGTCGACCCCGCTGTCCCGGACCACGGTCACAGACCCCGTCCACACCGTCACGTTGTACTCGCGGAGCTCCTCCCTGCCCCGGCGGAGCAGTTCCAGCGGGTCCACTCCCTCGTGGCCGAGCACGCCGTGCATGTGGGCGGCGAATCGATTGCGCGGCTCGCCGGCGTCGACGACGAGCACGCGGCGGCGTGCCCGCCCCAGCATCAGCGCCGCTGACAGCCCCGCGGCCCCGCCGCCGATCACGATGGTGTCCCAGTGTTCTTCTGTGTGCTTGTTCGTGTGCATGACAACAGTTCACGCCGGGTGTGCGTAAACTGCAAGGAGGTTTGCACTATTGGCATGGAGTTGTGTGGTGACGGAGGAACTCAGGCAGGTCGGGACGCGGTTGCGGGCGTATCGCCACAGCAAGGGGTGGACCCTGGAGGAGTTGGCCGAGCGCGCGGCCATGTCGGCCAGCACGCTCTCCCGTCTCGAATCGGGCAAACGGCAGGCCAGTCTCGAGCTGCTCCTGCCGCTCACCCGCCAGTTGGGGATCAGCCTCGACGACCTGGTGGCCCCGACGACGGTCGACCCCAGGGTGCGGCGTCCGGTGATCCACCGGAACGGCATGGTCATCGCCCCGCTGGCGCCCGAGGGGTCCTCGGTGGGGACCTACAAGATCACCTACCCGCCGGCGAGTGCCGCGCCCGAACCCCGGGTCCACGACGGCTACGAGTGGTTCTACGTCCTGTCTGGAAAGCTGCGCTTGGTTCTGGGCGACCAGGAGCTGATCCTGACCCGCGGTGAGGCAGCGGAGTTCGACACCAGGGTCCCGCACAGCCTGTCGGCGGCCGGCGCGCGGCCGGCGCAGGTGATCAGCATCTTCAACGACGACGGGGTGCGGATGCACACGCACACCGCCGACTCGTGAGGCCCCGCGCTCCCGGTTTGGAAGGTCGGCCGGGCGTGCTGGTAAGGTGTTCCACGCTGCTCGAGAGGGTGGCACCGCTTCCCGGAAGGGCGGCAACACGGTCCGCGAGGGCCGTGCGGGGCTATAGCGCAGTTGGTAGCGCGTCTCGTTCGCATCGAGAAGGTCAGGGGTTCGATTCCCCTTAGCTCCACCCAAGGACCACGAGTTCAGAGGCCGTTTCCGCTCAGGCGGGGACGGCCTTTCCGTTTTCTCGCGTCGCACCAGGTCGGGTGGCGCAATACGCTCCCGGAGTCGCCGGGCGTTCCGGCATGCTGGATCGACGTGACCCCCCAGCGAAGTGACTGCGTCGGAGGTACCCAGACGAAGAGGGCATGCACACACAACGGCCCCGTTCTGGGCGGCACTGGGCCTCGTCCGTCCGCCGATGGTCGGGCGGGGCAGGTCTTCCGCTATCCGAGGAGTCAGATGTGGCGACTTACACCGTGCGCGTCCACGCGCAGTTCTCGGCGGACCCCGCGGATGTCCTGAGGTTGGAGTCCGACGCCGCGCAGTGGCGGCAGTGGGCGGGTGCACCGCTGGGGGGTTTCCGGCGGCAGAGGCGAACTACCGCGCTGGAGCCCGGAGTGGAGCACGTGTACGCGGTGCAGCCTAGGTGGCAGCTATACGACCGCGTCGGTCGCGTCACCGTTCGGGCACGACCCGCCGGCGGCGAGCTCGAGTGGACGTGCTCCTTCCGCTCGGCCAACCGGGTCGTCGGTGTGGTGGCTGCCCGCATCGTCAAGGCCTCGGTCGCCGTGCTCGCCCGTCGGCTCGTCGCGGAGGCCGACCGGCGGATCACCATCACCCGCAGGCCGAGTATGCCGTCGCGGCTCCAGCGTGCTGGACTTCGGTTGATCGTCCGTCCCGTGCTAACCGTGGTGCCGTTCGACGAAAGGTGGATCCGGGCCCTGCGGGCCGTGGCCACCGCCGCATCCAGGCTAGGCGGCTCGCGACGGACGGCCAGGCCGGCGGTCGGGGTCCCTGTTGCGGGACTCTGGATCGACGGGCCAGCCGGCGCCCCGGGCCTGCTCGTCCTCCACGGTGGCGGTTATGTAGCCGGCTCATCCGACACACATGCCACCATGGCGACGACCCTCGCTCGTCTCTCGGGCGCGACTGCCTACGTACCTGACTATCGGCTCGCTCCCGAGAACCGTCACCCGGCCGCCCTTGACGATGCCGAAGCGGCGTTTCACCGTCTCGCCCAGCACGTCGGAGGATGCGAACGGGTCGCCATCGCCGGGGACTCCGCCGGCGGAGGCCTCGCTCTCGGACTGGTCGAACGTCTCCGTCGACGCTCGGAACGCCCGGCCGGTCTGGCGCTGATCAGTCCGTGGGTCGACCTCACCGAACCTCTCGGTCCCGCCCGCTCCGGTGGCGCCCTCGACCCGCTCATGCCCCCATTGGTCGCCCGGAACTGCCGTGATGCCTACGCCGGTGACACCCCGGTCGACGATCCCGAGATCTCTCCCTGCCGCCGGCCGCTCGATGAGAGCGCGCCCCCCGTGGCGATCGTCTGTGGCGGCGACGACTTCGTGGTCGACGACGTTCGCGCCTTCGTCGACACGAGCACTGCGCTCGGCGCGTCGATCGACCTGCGGGTCTGGCCGGGGATGATCCACTGCTTCCCCGTGGTTGCTGGAACCCCCGAGGGGGCGTCTGCCCTGGCGGTGCTGGGCGCGCACATCCGTGACGTGACGACCCGGCGGTGACCATCCGGGCGTACCCGCCCGTCGCCGGCCCGGCGCACGGGACCCATACACTTTGTGCGTCGACCGCCCGGTGTGCGGCGGGGCTCGGCTCGAGGGAGAAGAACATACTCGTGTACGGCAGTACAGGAAAGTGGCTGTTCCTCGCCGCGGCGATCGCACTCGAGGTGGCGGGCTCGCTCTCGTTGAAGGGGGCGCTCACGACGCCCGCGCTCTACGCGATGGTGGCCATCGGGTACGTGGGCGCATTCGCCTTCCTCGCCCTCACCCTCCGGGCGGGCGTGCCGCTCGGGGTGGCGTACGGCATCTGGGGAGCCTCCGGCGTCGCTTTGACGGCGGGCCTGTCGTCCCTGATCTACCACGAACCACTGACCCCGCTGATGCTCGCGGGAATCGCGGTGATCATCGCCGGTGTGTTGTGCGTCGAACTGGGCTCCCAGCGTGCCCGGGCACGCGCCGAGGGGGTCGGCTGATGGCATGGGCCTACCTCGCCGTCGCGATCTCCTTCGAACTCGCCGCGACGCTCTCGCTCCGGATGGCGGTCGGCAACGCGCGGTGGTACGCCGCCGTCGTGCCCGGTTACCTGGTGGCCTTCGTCTTTCTCTCCCTGACCCTGGCCGAGGGGATGCCGCTGGGGGTCGCCTACGGCATCTGGACGGCCGCCGGCGTGGCCCTGGCGGCGGTCCTGAGTCGGCTGCTCTTCCGCGAACCCCTCACGCCCTTGATGGGAGCGGGGATCGTGCTGATCGCCGGCGGCGTGTTGCTCGTGGAGCTGGGCGCGGGGGCCTGAGGGCAGCAGCCCCGATCGTTAACACGGGGTTCACCATCACCCCGATTCGCGCGGACGCGTCTGAGTAATGTTCTGCGTCATGGCGACACCCGCGCCCGAGGGCGACGACGGACCCGAGACCCCCTCGACGGTTCAGAGATACATCGACGAGACCCCCCGCTGGCGGGACGGCACCCCGGCGGGCGCGGGCGGCATGACGAGCATGCAGGGAAGGATCTGGTGGCTCGCCTCGGCGGGGAAGTTCTTCGAGGGGCTGATCGTGTTCCTCATCGGGGTGGCCCTGCCGCTCATCACCGCGTACTGGTCGCTCTCGGCGGTGGAGACGGGTCTGCTCACCGCGGCGCCTCTCGCGGGGATCATGGTCGGGGCGACAGCCCTCGGCGGGCTGTCGGACCGGTTCGGCCGCAGGCAGATGTTTCTCATCGAGATGGTGCTGTTCACCGTGTTCCTGCTCGGCGCGACCCTGGCGCCCGGGTTCGCCGTGTTCCTGGTCTGCCTGTTCGGGATGGGCACCGCCCTGGGGTGCGATTATCCGACCGCCCACGCGATGATCTCCGAGACACAGTCCACCGCCGGCCGCGGGCGCATGGTGCTGTCGGCGTTCGCGTTCCAGGCGGTCGGGGCCGTGGCGGGGACCCTGGTCGGCGTCGCGATCCTCAGCACCACCGACTCGCTCGACTCCTGGCGGCTGATGTTCGGCGTCGTCGTGGTGCCGGCGGCACTCGTCGCCGTCGGCCGGTTGTTCATCGTCCAGAGCCCGCACTGGCTCGCGAACATCGGCCGCCACGCCGAGGCCGAGGTCGAACTGAGAAAGCTCCTCGACCGCACGCCGCAGTACCCCTCGGTCGTGACGCTCTCGGCCGAGGCGGGCGCCGACGAGACCGCGACGAAGGACGTACGCGTGCTGTTCCGAGCGCCGTGGCGTCGGTCGACCATCCTGGCATCGGTCCCGTGGTTCCTCCAGGATCTGAGCACCTACGGCATCGGCATCTTCACGCCGACGATCATCGCGACCACGCTCGGGAACGTCGCCAGCAGCGAGTCCTCGTCGTCGGCCATCATCCACAAGGATCTACTCGGCGCCAAGGGTGCCGCACTCATCGACGTGTTCCTCCTGGTGGGCATCCTGGTGGCCATCGTGCTGGTCAACCGGTGGGGGCGCATGCGGTTGCAGATGCTGGGGTTCCTCGGCTGCGCGACCGGGCTGGCGATCGCCGCGTCGTCGACCCTCGTCCACGGGTCGATGCAGACGGTGCTCGTCTTTGCCGGCTTCATCCTGTTCCAGTTCATGACCAACCTCGGGCCCAACTCCATGACGTATGTGGTGGCGGGGGAGGTGTTCCCGACCGCCCTGCGCGGGACGGGTGCGGGAATGGCGGCGTCCATCGCCAAGTCGGGCGCGGTGCTCACCTCGTTCCTGTTCCCGATCCTGCTGGTCGCGTGGGGCACCAGCGCCGTCCTGGCGATCCTGGTTGGAACGTCCCTGCTCGGGGCGATCATCACATGGCTGTTCCGCATCGAGACCACCGGCAGGAGCGTCGAGGAGATCGACTCGATGTACGAGCAGCACCCGGCATCGGCAGAGCTCGCTCAGCGCTGATACCGGTCAGCCCGCCTATGGCACTGTGGGCGGTATGCCGTCTCCCCGGATCGTCATCACCTTCTGTACGCAATGCCGGTGGATGCTCCGCGCCCAGTGGTACGCGGGCGAGTTGCTCCAGACTTTCGAGGGCGAGATCGGCGAGGTCGCGCTCGTGCCCGCCACCGGCGGCACGTTCCGGATCGATGTAGGCGACGAGCAGGTCTGGAACCGCAAGAGGGATGGGGGGTTCCCCGAGATCGCCGAACTGAAGCGGGCTGTCCGAGACCTCGTCGCTCCGGGGAAGTCGCTCGGTCACGCCGACCGGATCGAGCCCACCGACTAACCACGAGGGTCCGCCCTGGGGGATCCGGATGGCGCCCGTTCGCCGTGGACGCACCCGTAATCCACGCAAAATCCACTTTCAGGTAAGCGAACTCTGATGTTCTGGAGTGCAGGCGGTGACCGCCGCCCCCCAACGACTCCAGGGAGCGCGACATGTCCGGAAGACTTCTCACCGTGTGCGGCGTAGCCGCCGTAGCCCTCCTCGCGAGCGCCGGTACGGCGTCCGCACAACTCGGCTCCGTCACCGGTTCGCTGCCGGGGTCGACCAGCGGGCCGGTCGGCTCCACGGCCACCGCGGTCTGCAACGTCGGTAGCGTGGCCAATCTCGCCGGGGCCGGGCTGCCGACCAGCGCGGTCTGCTCGGTCGCACCGGCGTTGGGCAAGTCGATCGACCACCTGCTCGCCGGAGACACCAACGGTTCGGTCGCCGCGCTCGTCGGTGGAGTGCCGGGGGTGGGGAGCGCGCTGGAGAGGGTGGTTCCGACCGAGTCCGCGGCAGACCTGGCGGATCAGGCGCTCGCCGGGATCGACTCCACCTCGCTCAACCCCCCGGGCTGAGCAGGCCGGCCTGCGGCAGAAGGTCGGTCAAGACCGGTCGGCGCTTTGCACTCAGTGCAAAAGTGCTGGCCAAAGCGCGCGATCGGCAGATTGGAACGCGTTATAGTTCGCCTATGACCCTCGCACCCGGTAGTCCTGCCCCCGATGTGTTCAGCCCGGCGAAGATCGGAAACGTGACGCTGCGCAATCGCATCGTCAAGGCCGCGACGTTCGAGGGCCGCTGCCCCGAGGGCCGGGTCACCGACGAACTCATCGGGTTCCACGCCGAGTACGCCCGCGGCGGCGTTGGCATGACGACCGTCGCCTACCTGGCCACCTCGCCCGAGGGGCGGACCGACCGGCACCAGTACCACTGGGGCATGGACGACGGCGGCATGCTGCGCAAGCTCACCGACACCGTGCACGCCGAGGGCGCCGCCGTCTCGGCGCAGGTCGGCCACGCTGGGGCGGTGGCCAATTCCGCCTCCAACAAGATGCCGGCGATGGGGCCGTCCCGAATCCCGGCCCCCACGGGCATGTCCCTGACCAAGGCCTGCACGGAGGCGGACATCGACCGGATCGTGGAGGACCACGTCCGAGCGGCCCGCGGGGCGGCGGCGGCCGGGTTCGACGCGATCGAGGTGCACTTCGGGCACAACTACCTCGTGAGCGAGTTCCTCAGCCCCAAGCTGAACAAGCGCAAGGACTCCTACGGCGGGTCCCTCGAGAACCGTGCCCGGTTCGCCCGCCGCATCGGCCGCGCCGTCCGCGACGCGATGGGCGACCGGATCGCGGTGACCATCAAACTCAACATGGACGACGGCGTGCCCGGCGGCTTCTGGATCGACGAGGCCGTGCAGGTGGCCAGGTGGCTCGAGGAGGACGGTTCGGCGGACGCCCTGGTGATGACCGTGGGCAGCTCCCTGCTCAACCCCATCTACCTGTTCAAGGGCGACGCGCCGCTGCACGAGTTCGCCGCCACCCAGCCGACGGTCATCAAGATGGGCATGAAGGTCGTCGGGCCCAGGATGTTCAAGGAGTATCCCTACACGGACGCTTATATGCTCGACGACGCCCGCCAGATCCGCGAGGCCGTCACTCTGCCGATGATGCTGCTCGGGGGGATCGTCGACCGACCGTCGATCGACAGGGCGATGAGCGCGGGATTCGAGTTCGTGGCCATGGGGCGCGGCCTGCTGCGCGAGCCGGACCTGCCCAACAAGCTGAGGGCCGATGATCGTCGTCGTTCCCTGTGTGTGCACTGCAACCGGTGCATGGCCACGATCTACAGCGGGAGCCGCTGCGTGCTGCGCGACTACGTGCCGCCCGTCCCGGTGCGCGGCTGACACCGACCGGCATCGGACCGACTGCCTGACACCGGCGTCAGACCGGCTGCCTGACACCGGCGGGCCGCTACGGTGGAACCCCAGGAGGCCCGCTCGAGCGACCCGGGCCGGAAGGGAAGCACATGTCGAGGCGACGGATCACCGACTACCGTGGCACGACCTGCGTGGTCACCGGAGCGGCAAGCGGGATCGGCCGCGCCGTGGCGATCCGGCTGGCGGGCGAGGGCGCGCGGCTGGTGCTGACGGACCGCGACGCCGACGGGTTGGAGACGGCGGCACAGGCCTGCCGGGACGCGGGTGGCGCGGTGCTGGCCTCCGAGACCGTGGACATCACCGAGCACGAGGCGGTGATGGAGTTCGGCGAGAACATGATCGCCGCGCACGGCTCTCCCCACGCGGTCTTCCACGTCGCGGGCAATTCGGCGTGGGGGCGGCCCGACCTGCTCGAACACCGCGTCTGGCGGTCCATGGTCGAGGTCAACCTCATGGGCACCATCCACGTGATCGAGGCGTTCGTCCCGGCGATGATGGCCGCGAAGCGACCCGCCGCGCTGGTCATGGTCTCGTCCGCCGCGGGTCTGCTGGGTCTGCCGTGGCACGCCGCCTACAGCGCCGCCAAGTTCGGCATCCGTGGCATCGCCGAGGTGCTCCGCTTCGACCTGGCGCCCTACGGGATCGGCGTGCACCTGGTGTGTCCCGGCGGCGTGGACACCCCGCTGGTGGAGACCGTCGAGATCGCGGGCGTGGACCGTTCGGACCCGCAGGTCGCCAAGACCGTGGACCAGTTCAGACGCCATGCCGTCACGCCGGAGGTCGCCGCCGAGAAGACACTCGAGGGCGTACGCAAGGGGCGCTACATCGTCTACACCTCGCGGGACATCAAGCTGGGGTTCGCCGCCCAGAAGTTCGCGCCGCCGCTCTACATGCTCGCGATGAGGCTCCTGAGCCGTCGCATCAACAAGGCCGGCGAGGGAATCCTCCCGTGAGGGGGATGGAGACCCTCAACGACGCCGCCATCCTGCTGGCCAGGCTCGGGCTCGGCGCGGTGTTCGTGGCCCACGGGTGGCAGAAGTTCTTCACACTGGGACTGAGCCGGGTGGGCGAGCAGTTCGCCGGGTACGGGATCCCGCAGCCGGAGGTGACCGCCGCGGTCGTCGCCGGGGTCGAGCTGATCGCGGGGATCGCACTCATCGCGGGCATCCTCACGCCCCTGGCCGGGATCCTGCTGGCGGTGGACATGGCGGGAGCCCTGTACTTCGTCCACGCCACCAACGGGCCCTTCGTCACGCAGAACGGCTGGGAACTCGTGGTGGCGCTCGGGGTGGGCGTGTTGCTCGTCGCGGCGGTCGGGGCGGGCCGGTTCAGCATCGACAGGGCACTGGGCGGGTAGCGCCGGCGTCGCTCGTGGTGGGACCGGCCGGGGCTCGTGGCTAACGCCAGGACGGCAGCCAGAGCTGCTGGTTCCATTCCGTTGAGGTGATGGGCATCCCCGACAGGATGGGCAGCATGTAGAGGAAATTGGCCACCACGAGCGCCAGATAGAGGCACACGATTGCCCGCCCGATGGTCTTGCGCCGTGGGGAGTCGGCGGACTTGCCGGCGATCTCGCCCAACACCAGCGCGACCAGCATCACGAAGAACGGCACCATCACCGAGGCGTAGAAGAAGTACATCTGGCGGTCGTGCTGGAAGAACCACGGCAGGTAGCCGGCCATGTAGCCGACGAGCGGGAACGCGTACCGGCCGTCGCGGCAGATCACCGCCCGCCAGAACGCCCAGCCGAGTACCGGGATCGCGAGCCACCAGATCGCGGGCGTGCCCAGGAGCATGATGGCGCGGACGCAGGACTCCTGGCCGCAGCCGGTCACGTCCTCGCCCTGTTCGACGTAGTAGAGCATCGGCCGCAGGCTCATCGGCCAGGTCCACGGCTTGGACTCCCACGGGTGTCGGTTGCCCGCCGAGGTGGTGAGCGAGGAGTGGAAGTCGAGCACGGATGACTGGTAGTACAGCCACGACTGGAGCGAGTCGGGCAGCCAGTTGTCCTCGACCTTGGACCCCACCGCGTGCCGATACACGGAGTTCTCGCCTGCGAACCACGGGAGCCAGGTGAACATGTGGATCAGGGCGGGCCAGATGACGAGCGTGAGGAAAGCCGGGACGGCATCCCGGAGCAGAGTGCCCGCGAGAGGTCGCCGCACCCCATAGCGACTGCGCAACGCCCAGTCCCAGGCCACCGTCATGAGGCCGAAGAACGCGACGAAGTACAGACCCGACCACTTGACGCCGAGCGCCAGCCCGAGCATGACGCCGGCGGTGAACCTCCACCAGCGGAAGCCCAGTCGAGGCCCGAAGTCCGACAGGTGGAGCCGACCGGCGAGCGCGGCGCGGTGCATGCGTCCGCGCATCTGGTCGCGGTCGACGAGCAGGGCACCGGCGGCGGCCGTGACGAACAGGACCTGGTAGATGTCGAGCATGCCGATGCGGGAGGTCACGAAGGTGACCCCGTCCAGGCACAGCAGCAGGCCCGCGACCAGACCGAGTTGCGTGGAGCGGGTCAGCCGCCTGGTGATCCGCATGACCATGAGGACCACGAGCACGCCGCAGATCGCGGCGGTGAACCGCCAGCCCAGTGGGGTGTAACCGAAGAGCAGTCCGCCCAGTGACTCGATCTGCTTGGCGACGGGCGGGTGGACCACCAAACCGTAGGCCGGGTTCTCCTCGATCCCCAACTGCGCGATGCTGAACGACTGCGGTGCGTAGTGCTTCTCGTCGAAGACCGGGGTGCCCTCGTCGGTGGCGGAGGTCAGGCCCCAGAAACGCGAGAGGAAGGCAAGGACCAGGATGACGCCGGTGGCGATCCAGTCGCGGGGGGTGTCGACCGGCCCGGTGTCCGGATCCGGGAGCGGGCGGCCCGGGGATCGCACGCCTGGGGTCGAGGTCACACCGCGAGCATAATGGGGGCCTTCCCGGCACCGGGGACACGGGCAGGGCGCGGGCGAGACTCCGGCGAGACGCGGGCGCGGACATCGACGACCGGGTATGGGTGCGACCGGGGATAGGGTGGAGCGCATGACGTCCGGACGTGTCGTGTTGGCGGCCACCCCCATAGGGAATCCGGGCGACGCCTCCTCCCGGCTGAAGGACCTGCTCGCCACCGCCGACGTGGTGGCCGCCGAGGACACGCGGCGTCTGCGTGGGCTCGCCACGGCGCTCGGGGTGACGATCCCGGGCCGGGTCATGAGCTTCTACGAGCACAACGAGACGGGCCGCGTCCCCCAGCTGATGGACCGGGTCCGCGCCGGTGACGTGGTGGCCGTGGTGACCGACGCCGGGATGCCCGCGGTCTCGGACCCGGGATATTCGCTGGTCACCGCCTGCATCGAGGCCGGTCTCCCGGTGACCTGCCTCCCCGGCCCGTCGGCTGTCACCACGGCACTGGTGCTCAGCGGCCTGCCCGTGGACCGGTTCTGCTTCGACGGATTCCCCCCGCGCCGCGCGGGTCGTCGCCGGACCTGGCTGGCGCGGCTGGCAGCGGAGGAGCGCACGTGCGTGTTCTTCGAGTCGCCCCACCGCCTCGGGGACACGCTCGCCGAGGCGGCGGAGGTGCTGGGCCCAGGTCGGCGCGCGGCGGTGTGCCGCGAGCTCACCAAGACGTACGAGGAGGTCCTGCGGGGCACGCTCGGCGAGCTGGCCGAGCGGACCGCCGGCGGGGTGCGCGGGGAGATCGTGGTGGTGATCGAAGGGGCGGACGCCGCGGACTCCACCGCCACGACCGAGGACCTGGTCGAGATCGTGGAAGAGCGGGTCGAGGCGGGAGAGCGGCTCAAGGACGCGTGCGCGGCCGTCGCCGAGAGCTCGTCACTGACCAAGCGGGAGCTCTATCAGGCGGTCGTCGACTCGCGGGGCTGACCACCACGCCGCGCCCGCGCCCACGCCGCGCCCTACCGCCCACGCCGCGCCCTACCGCCCGCGCCGCGCCCTGCCGACTACCAGGGTGCCGGTCCGCCGCCCCAGGTGAACGCGGCCTTGTGCACGCACTCGTCCCACTCGGCGTCGGGGTCGGAGTCGATGGTGATGCCGCCGCCCACGCCCAGTTCCACGCGCCCGTCGGGAGTGGCCTCCAGGGTGCGGATGGCCACCGCGAGCTCGAGGTCCCGGCCCAGGGCGAGGCCGTACGCCCCGCAGTGCAGGCCCCGCGACCGCGGTTCCCACCCGGCGATCAGCTCGCGGGCCCGTGCCTTCGGCGTCCCCGTCACCGAGGCCGGGGGGAAGGTGGCCTCCACCAGCGCGGCGTTGTCCGCGGTCGTGCGGGCGGTGACGGTGGAGACCAGGTGGTGCACGCCGGGCGCGGGACGGATGGCGAGCAGATCGGTCACGGTCACCGACCCGACGTCGGCCACGCGCCCGAGGTCGTTGCGGACCAGGTCCACGATCATGATGTTCTCCGCGATGTCCTTCGCCGACCCCAGCAACAGTGCCGGGTCCAGGTCCGCCGCCAGCGTGCCCTTGATGGGGCTGGACCGCACGTCGTCGCCGCGGCGTACCAGGTATTCCTCGGGCGAGAACCCGAGCACGGCGCCCCAGGGTCCCTCGAGGTACGCCGAGCGTGCGGCGGGGGAGTGACCTGCGATCGCGAGGAAGGTCTCGAGCGGGTCCGTCCGGAGCCTGCCGTGCAGTCGCGTGCTCAGACAGGCCTGGTAGACCTCGCCCGCGCGGATCGCCTCGAGACAATCCGTCACGGCCGAGCGGTGCGCCCCGCGGTCCGGCGCGGCCCAGTCCGGGAGGCGGCCGGCATGGTCCGGGCGATTGCCTTCATGGTCCGGGCGACTGCCGGTCCGGTCGTCGTGGTCGTCGTCGTTCTGCTGGTCGTCACGTCGGGCGGGGCCGTGGTCGCGGACCACCTGCGCCGGGTCGGGGGCGTCGCCGTGGCGTGTCCACCGGCCATCGCCGTCGAGGGTGAGCCATCCGGAGGCCTCGCCGCGCACCGCGGCCGGGAGCGGTGGGGCGGCGCCGGGCACGGTGTCGGGGAAGGACCGGTAGACGACGACGAGGTGGTCGCTCTCCACGAACGCCGACTCCTGCGAGACGGGCCGGAGATCGACCGACGGGACCACCACGGCGCGGCGATCCCGCCAGTCACCGAGGAAGGCGGCCGGGGGCGGCAGGCCGTGTGACCGCGCCCGTTCTCGCAGCGCGCGGAGCAGCTCCGGGACGGGTATCAGAGGCTCGCGCACCCGTTCATGCTTACACGCACCTGTGCTGGTGAAGAACTTATTATCTTGCACAGCGCCGAAGTTGTTGACAAGGTTTCAGGAATGTCCACCTCAAGAGAACAGAAGAGTGACCCCGGGAACACGCCACCTTCCGCGCCGACCACCAAGCCGGGCGCAGACTTCGCGGTGATCGTCCCCGCCGCCGTGATCGCCCTGATCGTGGTGGTGTGGGGCTTGTTCTACACGGTGTCGTTCGAGAGCGCCGCGGGCCGGGCGTTCGACGTGGTGGTCCACACGGTGGGCTGGTTGTTCATCGTGGTGGCCACCACGGTCGTGGCCTACACCGTCTATCTGGCGTTCTCCCGCTTCGGCGGGATCCGGCTGGGAGGCGACAACGAGAAGCCTGAGTACTCCACCCGATCCTGGATCGCCATGATGTTCGCCGCGGGCATGGGCATCGGGCTGATGTTCTACGGCGTGTCCGAACCGCTCACCCACTTCCAGACCCCGCCGCCGGGCCAGGAGCAGCAGTACGACGTGGCCATGGCCACCACCGCCTTCCACTGGACCCTGCACCCCTGGTCCATGTACGCGATCGTCGGCCTGGCGCTCGCGCTGGCGGCCTACCGCTTCAAGCGCGGCCACCTGATCTCGCAGGCGTTCGTCCCGCTCATCGGCGAGAAGCGGGCCAGCGGATGGATCGGCAAGGTGCTGGACATCGCGACGGTCGTGGCCACGATCTTCGGCACCGCCGCCTCGCTCGGCCTCGGCGCGCTGCAGATCCGGGCCGGGCTGAATGAGACCGGTGCGGTCAGCGGGGGCGGCATCGCGCTCGTCGCGGGCGTCATCGTGGTGCTGGGACTGGTGTTCCTCGCCTCCGCGGCCTCCGGGATCGGTAACGGCATCCGGATCCTGTCCAACATCAACCTGGTGCTGGCGATTTCGCTCGCGCTGTTCGTGGCCATCTTCTCCGGCGCGCTGTTCTTCATGCTCGACCTGATCCCCACCACCATCGGTGCGTACTTCTCCGACTTCTTCGAGATGGCCTCCCGCACCGCGGTGAGCGAGAACGGTGAGGCGGCCGAGTGGCTGTCCGGCTGGACGGTCTTCTACTGGGCCTGGTGGATCTCCTGGTCGCCCTTCGTCGGGATGTTCCTCGCCCGGATCAGCCGGGGCCGCACGGTCCGCGAGTTCATCATCGGCGTGGTCCTGATCCCCAGCACCCTGTCGGTGGTGTGGTTCTCGATCTTCGGCGGGTTCGCCCTGTATCTCGAGGACGCCGGCCGGAGCATCTTCGGCGACGGTTCGCTCGAGCCCCAGCTGTTCAACCTGCTCCGCGAACTGCCCCTCGCGCCGGTGCTCATGGTGGTCGCCATGGTGCTCATCGCCGTCTTCTTCATCACCTCGGCCGACTCGGCGTCGATCGTCATGGGCGGCATGGCCCAGCACGGGGTCGAGGAGCCGTCACGGTGGATCGTCATGCTCATGGGTACCTTCACCGCGGCGGTCGCGATCATCATGCTCCTCGCGGGTGACGGCGGCGGGGACGCGCTGTCGAGTCTGCAGAACATGACCATCATCGCCGCGTCGCCGTTCGTCCTGGTGCTGATCGCCCTGTGCGTGTCGATCCACAAGTCGCTCTCGCACGATCCGGCGGCAGAGAACGCCTGACGCGGGCCGGGTGCACTCCCGGCACGGCGGCCGCGGACGCGACCACTACTCTGGACGCATGGCGAAGACAGTCCTGACCGCGGTCGCATGGCCGTACGCGAACGGCCCCCGGCACATCGGTCACGTCTCCGGGTTCGGGGTGCCGTCGGACGTCTTCTCCCGGTACCAGCGGATGGCCGGCAACGACGTGCTGATGGTCTCGGGCACCGACGAGCACGGCACCCCGCTGCTCGTGCAGGCCGAGAAGGAGGGGGTGTCGGTCCAGTCGCTCGCCGACCGGTACAACCGGGTGATCGTCGACGACCTGGCCGGACTGGGGCTGAGCTACGACCTGTTCACCCGGACCACCACCCGGAACCACTACTCGGTCGTGCAGGAGCTCTTCCGGGGCCTGCACCGCAACGGGTACATGGTGGCCAAGACCACCACCGGGGCGGTGAGCCCGTCGACGGGCCGCACCCTGCCGGACCGGTACATCGAGGGCACCTGCCCGATCTGCGGCTACGACGGCGCCCGGGGTGACCAGTGCGACAACTGCGGCAACCAGCTCGACCCGGCGGACCTGAAGAACCCGGTCTCCAAGATCAACGGGGAGACCCCGAAGTTCATCGAGACCGAGCACTGGTTCCTGGACCTGCCCGCGCTCGCGGACTCGCTGGGGGACTGGCTCAAGGGCCGGAAGGACTGGCGGCCCAACGTCCTGAAGTTCTCCCTGAACCTGCTCGAGGACCTGCGTCCGCGGGCGATGAGCCGGGACATCGACTGGGGGATCCCGATCCCGGTGGAGGGCTGGCAGGACCGGGGCGACAAGAAGCTCTACGTGTGGTTCGACGCCGTGGTGGGCTACCTGTCCGCCTCGATCGAGTGGGCGTGGCGCTCCGGAGAGCCCGAGGCCTGGCGACGCTGGTGGACCGACCCGGAGGCCGTGTCGCACTACTTCATGGGCAAGGACAACATCACCTTCCACTCCCAGATCTGGCCGGCCGAGCTCATCGGCTACGACGGCCGGGGAGTGCACGGCGGCGAGCCGGGGGCGCTCGGTGCGCTCGGCCTGCCCACCGAGGTGGTCTCGTCCGAGTTCCTCACCATGTCCGGGTCCAAGTTCTCCTCGTCGCGGGGCGTGGTGATCTACGTCCGCGACTTCCTGGCGGAGTTCGGTCCCGACTCGCTGCGGTACTTCATCTCGGTGGCCGGCCCGGAGAACCAGGACACCGACTTCACCTGGGACGAGTTCGTGCGACGCACCAACGCCGAACTGGTGGGCGGCTGGGGGAACCTGGTCAACCGCACGGTGTCGATGGCACACAAGAACTTCGGCGAGATCCCGCGCCCCGGCACCCTGACCGACCTCGACGCCGAGCTCCTGCGCGACGCGGAGTCCGCGTTCGCCACGGTCGGTGGCCACCTCGAGCGCTCCCGCTTCAAGGCCGGTGCCACCGAGGCGATGCGGATCGTCGGCGCCGCGAACCGCTACATCGCCGCGACCGAGCCGTGGAAACTGGCCAAGGAGCCGGACCAGCGCGAGCGCCTGGGCACCGTGCTGCACACCGCCCTGCAGGTGGTCTCCGACGCCAACACCCTGCTCACCCCGTACCTGCCGTCGGCCGCGCAGCAGATCCACGGCGCGATCGGCGGACAGGGCGTCTGGGCCGCGTCGCCGCAGGTCCACGAGGTGACCGACGACATGCCGGTGGACCTGGTCGGGACGGGCCTGCCCGAGGCCGGGCGCAGCTACCCGGTGATCATGGGCGACTACGCCTCCGAGCAGGCCCGGTGGACGCGCACCGCGCTCACCCCCGGGACCCCGCTGGCCAAGCCCAGCCCGCTGTTCGCCAAGGTCGATCCCGAGCTCGCCGAGACCGGGCCCGCCTGGGCGCCCATCCAGACGGCGGAGTGACCGGCACCGATGGGTAAGCGCAAACCCCGCCCGACCCCCGTCCTCCCCGAGCTGCTGCCCGGCCTGGTCGACGCCCACACCCACCTGTACTCCTGCGGCCACCGCACGGCGGACGAGGTGCGCGCCGCCGCCGACCGGGCGGCCCTGGCCGGGGTGGCGGCGATGGTGACCGTGGGCGACGACCTGGCCGAGTCGGAGGCCGTGGTGGCCGCCGCCGAGGCCGACGAGCGGGTGTACGCCGCCGTCGCCGTGCACCCCACCCGGGCACGGGAGCTCACCGACCCGGACAGCGGTCCCGCCGTGCGCGCGCGACTGCGCGAGTTGGCCGCCCACCCCCGCGTGGTGGCGGTGGGGGAGACCGGCCTGGACCACTACTGGGTGGGGACGATGGACGGGTGCGCCGACCCGGCCGAGCAGGAGGAGTCGCTGCGGTGGCACGCCGGGCTCGCCGCCGAGTTGGGCAAGTGCCTGATGATCCACAACCGTGACGCCGACGACGACCTGATGCGCGTCCTCGGCGAGGTGGCCGGCCCGGGGTCGGGCATCCCGCACGTGATGCTGCACTGCTTCTCCTCGCCGATCGAGGTGGCACGGGAGGCGCTGGACCGCGGGTACGTGTTGTCCTTCACCGGCAACGTGACCTTCAAGGCCAACGAGCACCTGCGCGAGGCCGCCCGCCTGGCCCCCGCCGGGCAACTGCTCATCGAGACCGACGCCCCCTACATGGCGCCCGAGCCGTTCCGGGGCGCCCGCAACGAGCCGGGCCTGGTCGGGTACACGGCCCGGGTCGTGGCCGGGGTGCGGGGGCAGACGCCCGAGGAGTTCGTCGCCGAGGCCGCGAACACGGCCCGCGAGGTCTTCGGGCTGACCGTCTGAGTCCCCGGACACGGGAGCCGAGGCCCGGGACACGGGTGCGGCTCCCGCGGACCGGCCCTGTGGCGCGTGTGGCTCATGCGCCTGCCGGGAACAATGTAACGAAACGTGATCTGCCCACCTCGTCGTCGTCGCATGTCAGGCGCGTCACGTTGCCCCTGCGGCTCCGGCTCGTTACGCTATCGTGATGAAACGCGGACGCTCGTATGGGCGTCCGCGGGCTATGCGAGGAGAGAACTGACCAGTGGTTGAAGCTTCCCGGACCGACACCCCCACGGGCGCGAGAGGTGTCCTGGCCCCGATCCACCGCATCCACAGGTCCCGCTCGACCATGCTGCGGCTGTCCGTGGCCGGCATGCTCACCACCCTCGTCGTGGGCGGCGTCGCGGCGCTGGACCAGCGCACGGCCTTCACCCTCGAGGTGGACGGCGCCCCGGTCGAGCTCGTGACCTTCAAGTCCGACGTGCGCGCGGCGATCGAGGACGCCGGGTACAGCGTCGACGAGCGCGACGTGGTGGTGGCGCCCGGTGACCGCATCGACGACGGCGACACCGTGACCCTGCTGCGCGCCCGGCCCGTGACCGTCGAGGTGGACGGGAGCAGCGAGCAGGTGTGGACCACCGCCGCCACGGTCGCCGAGCTGATCGCCGAGCGCGACGACGTCCCGCCCCGCAGCTACGTCACCCCCCGCATCGACGCCGAGGTCCCCCTCGACGGCGCGCAGGTCTCGGTGGTGACCCCCCGCGAGTTGCTGCTGTCGGACAACGGCGCCCCGGCCGCCCCGCTCTCCTCGCCCGGCGACACCGTCGGCGAGTACCTCGAGCGGGCCGGCATCACCCTCGGCCCGCTCGACACCGTGGAGCCCCCCGCCGACGCGCCCGCCGCCCCCGGCACCGAGGTCACCGTCACCCGCGTGAGCACCTCGGAGGAGACCGTGGTCGAGCCGTTCGACGTCCCCGAGCAGGCCACCGACGATCCCGAGGCGACCGAGGGTGAGCGCACCGTGGTCGAGCCCGGCGCCCCCGGCGAACGCGAGGTCCGGTACACCGTGACCCTGGTCAACGGCGTCGAGACCGAGCGCGCCCGCGGCGAGGAGAAGGTCCTCAGCGAGCCCCGACCGGCGGTCGTCCGGGTGGGCACCAAGCCCCGCCCCTCGGCTCCCGTGGTCTCGAACGGCGGCGTGTGGGACTCGATCGCCCAGTGCGAGTCGAACGGCAACTGGAGCATCAACACCGGCAACGGGTACTCCGGCGGCCTGCAGTTCGCCCCCAGCACGTGGACCGGCCACGGCGGCGGCCAGTACGCCCCCAGCGCACACCTGGCCACGCGGGAGCAGCAGATCGCGATCGCCGAGAAGGTCCGCGCCTCGCAGGGCTGGGGCGCCTGGCCCGCCTGCACCTCGAAGCTGGGCCTGCGCTGACCGGTCCGGACGCGACCTTCCGCGGACAGGCCGATCTCCTCGGCCCCCAGGAGGTGCGCGCGCTCGCCGGAGAGCTCGACCTGAAGCCCACCAAGTCTAAGGGGCAGAACTTCGTCCACGACGCCAACACGGTCCGCAGGATCGTCACGGTCTCCGGGGTGGGGCGCGGTGACACCGTCGTCGAGGTGGGCCCGGGGCTCGGTTCGCTGACCCTGCCGCTGCTCGACGCCGCGGGGCGGGTGGTGGCGATCGAGATCGATCCGGTACTGGCCGAGCGGTTGCCCGTGACGGTGGCCGAGCGTGCACCGGAGCTCGCGGGGAACCTGACCGTCGTGACCGCCGACGCGCTCGCCGTGAGCGCATCCGAACTCGGCGAGCCGGAGCCGACGGCCCTCGTGGCCAACCTGCCCTACAACGTGTCCGTCCCGGTGCTGCTGCACCTGCTCGCCGAGGTGCCGACGCTGCGTACCGCACTGGTGATGGTGCAGCTCGAGGTGGCCGACCGGTTGGCCGCCGCACCCGGGTCCCGCGTTTACGGCGTGCCGAGCGTCAAGGCCGGGTTCTTCGGCACAGTCAGGCGCACCGGGACCGTGGGGCGCAACGTCTTCTGGCCGGTGCCGAACGTCGAGTCGGGGCTGGTGCGGATCGACGCGTACGAGACCCCGCCGTGGGACCTGGGTGAGGCGCACCGCAAGCGGGTGTTCGCGGTGGCCGATGCCGCCTTCGCACAGCGGCGCAAGACCCTGCGTGCGGCCCTGTCCGGCTGGGCCGGGTCCGCCGCGGAGGCCGAGTTCGCGCTCGTCGAGGCGGGGGTCGACCCCAAGGCGCGGGGGGAGCAGCTCACGACCGCCGACTACGTGCGCATCGCGGAGGCGGCGCGGCGACTCGGGATAGGGTCGGCCCACCGCGAGCCGTAGGCTGGTCGCCGTGCCTCGTGACGTCTCCACCCCCGCCGGCGCGCGCGCCGTGACGGCCGTGGCCCCCGCCAAGATCAACCTCCACCTCGGGGTCGGCGACCTGCGCGCGGATGGTTACCACGACCTGCTCACCGTGTACCGCGCGGTCGACCTGTGGGAACGGGTCACGGTCGCGCTGGTCGGCGGTGACAGCGCCGACGGTGTCGGTCCCGACGACGACGAGGTGATCGTCTCCGGGCCGGGGGCGGACCAGGTGCCCACGGGCCGGAGCAATCTCGCGGCACGGGCGGTCGACCTGCTCCGCACCGAGGCCGGGGTCCAGGCTCGGCTGTCGATCCGGATCGTCAAGGGCGTCCCCGTGGCCGGCGGGATGGCGGGCGGGAGCGCGGACGCGGCGGCCGCACTGGTGGCCACCGACCGACTGCTGGGTCTGGGACTCGGGCGGGCGGCCCTCGAGGAGCGGGCCGCACGCCTGGGCAGCGATGTGCCGTTCTGCATCCGCGGTGGCACGGCGCTCGGGACCGGTCGGGGCGAGACCCTCGCGCCGCTGCTGCACGCCCGCGCCGAACAGCACCTGGTGGTGGCGCTGGCCGACGGTGGGCTGTCCACCCCGGTGGTGTTCTCCGAACTCGACCGCCTGCGCGCCGAGCACGGCGCTGATCGTCGAGCGGGTGGCGTCGAGCCACTGGTCGAGGCGCTGGCCGGAGACGACCCGGCGCGGGTGGCCGGGTTGCTCGCCAACGATCTCGAGCCCGCCGCGCTCTCACTGATGCCGGCCCTGCGCAGGACCCTCCGGGCCGGAGCCGAGGCCGGTGCGCTGCACGGTATGGTCTCCGGCTCGGGCCCCACCTGCCTGTTCTTCTGCGCCGACCGCGAGCAGGCGATCGCGGTGGCGGCCGAGGTGAGCGAGACCGGCGTCGCGCGCGAGGTCCGACTCACCCGCGGCCCCGTCGCCGGCGCCCACGTCATAGACAACCCGCAACAGACACCGGAGCAGTAATGGCCCCCACGAACCTCATCAACCTCGAGCAGGGGTCGGTGTCCTTCGGGATCCGACAGGTGCTCGACGACGTCTCCCTGGGCGTCAACGCAGGCGACCGCATCGGCGTGGTCGGCCTCAACGGCGGTGGTAAGACCACGCTGCTCGAGATCCTCACCGGGGTGGCCGAGCCGGACACCGGACGCGTCTCGCGCGTGAGCGGTCTGCGGCTGGCCGTGGTCACCCAGCGGACCGAGCTGGCCGCCGACACCGTGGGCGAGTCCGTGCTCGGGGGATTGGGTGTGGCCACCCACGAGTGGGCGGGCGATTCGCGGATCCGCGCCGTGCTCGACGGGATCGGCATCCACGACCTGGGGTTGGACACCGCGGTGGACGATCTGTCCGGCGGCGAGCGGCGGCGGGTCTCCCTGGCCGCGGCGCTGGTCCAGGACCTCGACCTGCTGGTCCTCGACGAGCCGACCAACCACCTCGATGTCGAGGGCGTGCAGTGGCTCGCCGACCACCTGCGAGCGCGGTCCTCCGCCCTCGTCGTCGTCACCCATGATCGGTGGTTCCTCGACACCGTCGCGACCCACACCTGGGAGGTGGTCGACGGCCGCGTCGAGCAGTTCGAGGGCGGGTACAACGACTGGGTCTTCGCCCGCGCCGAGCGGGACCGACAGGCCGCCGCCTCCGAGTCCCGGCGGCAGAACCTCATGCGCAAGGAGCTCGCCTGGCTGCGTCGCGGCGCACCGGCCCGCACCTCCAAGCCGCGGTACCGCATCGAGGCCGCGGAGGCGTTGATCAAGGACGTGCCGCCGCCCCGCGACTCGCTACGCCTGTCGAGCTTCGCCGCGCGGCGGCTCGGCAAGGTGGTCATCGAACTCGAGGAGGCGCGCCTCGACGCCCCCGACGGCCGCACCCTCGTCGAGGACCTGACCTGGCGACTCGCGCCCGGCGAACGCCTCGGCCTGGTGGGCGTCAACGGTTCCGGCAAGACAACGCTCCTGCGCGCGCTCGCGGGTGAGGCCCACCTCGCCGCCGGCCGCCGCAAGGAGGGCAAGACGGTCCGTATCGGGTGGCTCAAGCAGGAGCTCGACGACCTGCCGCTCGACCAGCGGGTTCTCGAGGCGATCGAGGACGTGGCCGCGCGCGTGGCGTTCGGCGACATCGAGCTGTCCGCCTCCCAGCTGGCCGAACGCCTCGGCTTCACCCCTGCCCGCCAGCGCACGCCGGTCGGCGACCTCTCCGGCGGCGAGCGGCGGCGCCTGCAGCTCACGCGTGTGCTCATGGCCGAGCCCAACGTGCTGCTGCTCGACGAGCCCACCAACGACCTCGACATCGACACACTCCGCCAGCTCGAGGACCTGCTCGACGGGTGGCCTGGCACGATGGTCGTGATCTCCCACGACCGCTATCTCGTCGAGCGCATCTGCGACTCGGTGTGGGCGCTGTTCGGCGACGGCGGGCTCACCAACCTTCCGCGGGGGATCGACGAGTATCTCGAACGTCGCAAGCGCGCCGGGGCTGCGGGCGACTCGGGCAAGGTGCTGCGCGAGCCCGCTGTATCGAGCTCAGGCTCAGGCTCTGGTTCGGGCGCCGGTTCGGGCGGTGGTTCGGCATCCGCCGCGACTGCCGGCTCGGGCGGGTCCGGGCTCAGCTCGAGTGACGAGCGGGCGCTGCGCAAGGAGATGTCCAAGATCGAGCGCCAGATGCTCAAGCTCGATCAGCGACAGGCCACCCTCCACGAGGCCCTCACCGCCGCGGCGGGGGAGGCGCTCGACACGGAGAAGCTCGCGTCCCTCGACCGTGATCTCAAGGACGTGAGCGCGGAGAAGGAACGGCTCGAGGAGCGCTGGATGGAGCTCGGCGAACAGGTCGAGGGCTGACCCGCCCGCCAGCGCGATAGCGGTGTGTACGTCGAACTTGGTCGTCTCTGCTGCGGTGAATCGAGCGTTTCGCCGCGCTGGGCACGACCAGGATGTCGGCGGAACAGATGATGCCAGGACCGAGCGGCGCAGTTCATTGTGGAAGCTCGTCGTCCTCATCCACAGGGGACGCTGGGGGCGGGCGTGAACGGTCGCTGCGGGCGATGATCCTGAGGTGTCTCTTCCTCATCCGGCTGAGCCGTTTATCGGTAGTGCGGCGGTCGTGGCAGGCCACCTGTCCGGCCATCAGCTCAGGTCAGGGCATCGTCGTCTATATCCCGACGTGTACCTCGCCACCGAAGCGCCCGCCACCTCGGATGTAGTGGTCCGCGGGGCAGCGCTATGGGCACCCGCTGGAGCCGTGATCGGCGGTCTCGCGGCGGCACTGGTCCACCGGGAGCGTTGGTACGCGCCAGCTGCGGTAGAGAGAGAAGTCGACATCTACGCCGTCGGAACAGCACCTGCTCCGGGCCGTGTGCGCCTGCGCCGCCTCCGGCGTGCTCTGCCGGCGGGACAGGTGGAAGCGATCGGTGGGCTCCGTGTGACCTCCGCTGCACGGACGGCCATCGACGTAGCGAGGTGGGAGCTCGACGACGACACCGCCATCGCGAAGATCGACGCCGTGTGCAATCGATCCCGGATCGCCGTCAGCGAGGTGAGTGCCCTGGCGAGGGACCTGCGGGGGCTGCACGGTCTGCAGAGGGTGCGGAGCCTTCTCCAGTGGTGTGACCAGCGAGCGGATTCGCCGCCGGAGACCAGGCTTCGGTTGCTGATCGTCCGGTCGGACCTCCCTGCCCCGACTCCGCAGGTCGAGATCCACAACGAGTACGGGGTGAAGGTCGCTACCGCGGATCTGGCGTACGAAGATGAGAAGGTGGCGGTGTTTTACGACGGCGACGTCCATCGAGGCAGGTCTACCTGGGAGTACGACGCGCGGGTCAACGCCGAACTATCGGAGCTCGGCTGGCAGGTGGTCCGCGTGACCGGTTCGATGCTCCGGAATCCACGGGCGGTACTCCGCCAGATCGGTGCGGCCCTCGAGCGCGGCCGCGCGCAGGTATGACCGCGACGCGCGACCACGTGAGCCGGATCTTGGTCGTGCCTACTGCGATAAAATTGCGTTGTGGCCACAAGGGACACGACCAAACGCGTTGCGCGGAGCGCGCTGGGGAGCGCGGGGGCGTGCGGGGGTGTGCGTGAGGCAGGGGCTGAGAGCGTCAATCGGTCGGCGTGGGACGAGCGCGAGTGTGGGCGAGAAGGGCGGAGAGCAGAGCGTCGGCATCGGTGAGGTTCGGCAGGACGACGTGGGCGCCAGCTGATCGCAACTCGTCAGCGGAGACCCGACCGGTGGCGACGGCGACGCAGCGGGCCCCGGCGTCGAGTGCCCCGCGGACATCGTGGACGTGGTCACCGATCACCACCGCGCGCTCAGCGGTCACGTCGAGTCCGCGCGAGCGGGCGGTGGCGAGTGCACCGCGGACGAGGTCGGCGCGGTCGGCGTGGTGATCCCCGAACGCCCCGAGCCGCGGATCGGGAAGCCCGTCGAACCCGCACAACCGGAGCTTGAGCAGCGCCGTCCGTCGCATGTTGCCGGTGACGATCCCCTGGTGCAGCCCGTCTGTTGAGGCGAGAGCGGCTATCGCCTCATGAGCTCCCGGAAGCGCCCCACCTCCCGCGTCGAGCAGATCCTGCCCGTGCGCGTCGCACCGCTCGGCGACAGCGTGGAGCAGCGCGGTGACGAGGTCCTCTCGGGGGTCGAGCCCGTTCCTCTCGAGCAGGTCGGTGCAGATCGCGCGGTCGGTGCGCCCCGCGAAGGAGATATCCATGACGGGCTCGCGGCCCACCATCTCGGCGAGCGCGGGGGTGATCATCCGCGAGCCGAACCCGGCGGGATCGAGCAACGTGAGGTCGAGGTCCCAGAGGACGAGCAGGTCGCTCACGACGTCGGTTGCAGAAGCGGCGCGAGCCAGGCCGTGAGGAACTCCCGCAGGTCGGCGTCGGAACGGGAGTCGGGATCGTCGAGCACCATCACCGACCAGCCGATGTGCACGCCGACGTCGGCGAGGAAGTCGATGCGGTCGGCGAACTCGGGGAAACGCTCGACCGCCGGACGGAGCAGGTGGGCTGTGTACTCGAGGGACCTGTCGACGGCACCCGGATGGTGGATCGGGTTGCCCTCGCCGGACAGGGTCAGGGCTCGCATGAGCGGGTCCCCGAGGATGCGACGTCGGGACTCGATCACGATCTCCACCAGCACCTCGAGCAGCGAGTCGGCCGAGTCCAGCACGGACTCGTAGGCACCGAGCAGCGCGGTCAACCGCTCGGTGACCGCCTCGCCGATCAACTCCTCACGGGTCCCGAAGATCGAATACACCGTCTGCCGGCTCACCCCGGCCCGCTTGGCCACGACGGCGATGTTGACCCCGTCGAACCCGACCTCCCCGATCACCGCTCGGGTCGCGTCGAGGATGCTGTCACGTGACCTCACGCCGCCCATTATCGCGCCAGCCGGCCGCGGGCCGCATCCGAAGAGCCGGGGCGGGTGCGCCCGGGGCCGTAGGATCGCGGGCATGGGCAGCAAGAAGGACGACAAGAAGGCCACCTCGAGCGGGAAGAACGCGTCGTCGACGAGCGGCGCCAGGAGCGGGTCCAAGAGCAAGAGCGGGTCCAAGAGTACGAACGGGTCGAAGAAGAAGGAGCTCCCGAGCGGCCTGGAAAAACTGCCCAAGAAGGCGTACGAGGCCGAGCTCGAGCGGTTGCAGGCCGAACTCGTGGAGATGCAGGCCTGGCTCAAGGAGACCGGGAACCGGCTCGTCGTGGTGTTCGAGGGGCGCGACGCAGCCGGCAAGGGGTCGGCGATCAAGCGCATCACCCAGTACCTCAACCCGCGGTTCGCCCGCGTCGTCGCGCTGCCCGCCCCGACCGAGGTGCACAAGACCCAGTGGTACTTCCAGCGCTACATCGAGCACCTGCCCGCGGCCGGTGAGATCGTGATCTTCGACCGCTCCTGGTACAACCGGGCCGGCGTGGAGCGGGTGATGGGCTTCTGCACCACGGACGAGTACCGCCGCTTCCTGCACCAGGCGCCGATCTTCGAGCGCCTGCTCGTGGAGGACGGGATCATGCTGCGCAAGTACTGGTTCTCCGTATCCGACGAGGAGCAGGAGCGCCGGTTCCGCTCGCGGCACGACGACCCCATGCGCCGGTGGAAGCTCTCGCCGATGGACCTGGAGTCCATCAACCGGTGGGAGGCGTACAGCCGCGCCAAGGACGAGATGTTCATCCACACCGACATCCCCGAGGCGCCCTGGTACACGGTCGAGTCGGAGGACAAGAAGCGGTCGCGCATCAACGTGATCTCGCACCTGCTCTCCACCGTCCCGTGGGAGAAGCTCGAGCCGCCGACGTTCGAGATCCCGGAACGACCCGAGGGCGCCAGCTACGAGCGCCCGCCGCGCGAGGAGTTCAAGTACGTCCCGGACGTGGCGTCGGAGTTGCTCTGACCGGAGCCGGGGCGCGATCGCCGGCATGCAGGCGGGGCGGCGGGGGCGACCTAGGTAGGAATTCCTAGTATCTCTGCGACGGGCACAGGCCGGCCTGACACACTGGGGGCATGAGCGAATTCGTCACCACCCGGCGAGAAGGCCGGATGCAGCACATCGTCCTGGACCGCCCCAAGGCACTGAACTCCCTCGACCTGCCCATGTGCCGGGCCCTGCACTCCGCCCTGGATGCCGCGTCGCAGGACTCGGGAGTGGAGGCCGTCGTCACCACCAGTACCTCGGAGAAGGCGTTCTGTGCGGGCGGCGACATCCGCGCACTGCGCGACGCCGCGGCCGCCGGCGAGCACCAGACCAACCGGGATTTCTTCTCCGAGGAGTACGCGATGGACCTCGCGTACCACACGCACCGGGTACCGACTGTCGCCGTGATCCACGGCGTCGCGATGGGCGGCGGCCTCGGGATCTCCATCAACGGCTCACATCGCGTGGTCACCAAGAAGGTCATGATGGCCATGCCGGAGACGGCGATCGGGTTCATCCCCGACGTCGGCGCCAGCCACTTCCTGCCCCGCCTCTGCGGCGGCGGGACCCGGGGCCTCGCGGTGGGGATCTACCTCGGCACCACCGGGGTGCGCATGAACTCCGCGGACGCCCTCTACACGGGTCTGGCCACCCACCTGATCGACGACGCCGACCGGGATGCCTTCGTCTCCGCCATCGGGTCCGACGGCCTGGACGCCGCCCTGGAGCGCCACGGTCTCGAGCACTCGGGGGCGGGGAAGTCCGCCGTCGAGAAGCACATCGACCGGATCGAGGACGTCTTCTCCCGCGCGACCGTTCAGGAGATGGTCGCGGCCCTGGAGTCCGGTGAGCAGGACGAGTGGGCCACCTCGACCCTCGAGATGCTGCGGTCGCACTGCCCGACCTCGGTCATCGCCACCATCGAGCTGCTCCGCGCCGGGGCGGCCGCGACCGACCTGCGCGAGTGCCTGGACAACGAGCTGGCGCTGGGTGGATGGATCACCGCCCGCCCGGACTTCGTCGAGGGCGTGCGGGCCGTGGTGATCGACAAGGACCGCAATCCCACCTGGGACCCCGCCGACCTCGACGACGTTCACGTGGGCGCCATCCGTTCGGCGCTGACCGGGGGCTGACAGGGTCTACTCTGATCGGCGTCCAGCGCACGGGGCGCGGGTCGAGGAGGGGCCATGACCACCACCGGTGACGGCGCGCGCGAACCCGATGTGCTCGCCCCGCACGAGGAGCCCAAGGGCTGGGGGATCGCCGGCGTCACCGTGGTGTCGCTGGCCGCCGCGTTCGTCGTGCTCTGGGGGATCTCCCAGCACGCGAACATGGTCATGCCCGCCTTCCTCGCCCTCAACCTGGTGATCGCCGCCCAGCCGCTGCAGCGCCTGCTCGAGCGCGCCGGTCTGCCGAGGTGGGGCGGGATGATCATCGTCCTGCTGGTGCTCTACCTGCTGCTGGCCGCGCTGGTCGGCATGCTCGTGTGGGCGCTGTGGATCGCCGCCGAGGAGATCCCGCAGTACCAGGACAAGTTCGTCGAGCTCTACGGCCAGACCATCGAGTTCCTCGGCCGGTTCGGGGTGAGTCAGGACCAGGTCTCCTCGAGTCTGGCGGGCGTGGACCCCGGCACGATCATCGGCACCGTCCAGAACGTGGCGGGGCAGCTGTCCTCGGCGGGCGGGCAGCTCACCGTCCTGGTGATCGCGCTGACCTTCCTGGTGTTCGACATCCCGGGCATCACCCGCCGTCGGGCGGTGATCGCGCGCCAGCGGCCCAGGCTGGCGGACGCCCTCAGCTCGTTCACCGACGGTGTGAAGTCGTACTGGATCGTCTCGACGATCTTCGGTCTCATCGTGGCGGTGATCGACGTGATCGCACTGATGATCATCGGGGTCCCGCTGGCCCTGGTCTGGGGCGTCCTGGCCTTCGTCACCAACTACATCCCCAACATCGGCTTCGTCCTGGGCCTCGTGCCGCCCGCGCTGTTCGCGCTCCTGACCGGGGGACCGGTCGACGCCATCTGGGTGGTGGTGATCTACAGCGTGGTCAACCTGGTGATCCAGAGCTTCATCCAGCCCAAGTTCACCGGCGACGCCGTGGGACTCACCCCCACCGTCACGTTCCTCTCGCTGGTGTTCTGGGCGTCCGTGGCCGGCGCGCTGGGCGCGATCCTGGCCGTGCCGCTGACTCTCGCGGTCAAGGCCTTCCTGGTGGACGCCGACCCTCGGATGACGTGGTTCTCGACGTTCATGACCACTCCCGAGGCCGATGCCAAACGCGACAGGCGACGCGCCGGCAAGCTGGCGGCGGGGCCGTAGCGTCCACCGCCGCGCGACCGGTCAGTCGTCGGGTTCGTCCCCGGCGGGCGCGCGGGTGAAGGTCCCGAGACCGTTGCCGTCCAGGAGGTCGACGGTGACCTCGTCGTCGTCGAACGTCAGCGAACCCCGCGACCCCGGCGGCCAGTTCTCACTCCGCGGCTCGACCGCGAACGTGTCGCCGTCCCAGGGCTCGAGTGGCCAGGCGGCGGCGCCGCCCACGGCCATCTCGAGCCCGTCCTGCGACTCCCGGACCTCGAGGGTCCCGAAGTAGTCGTTGCGGTAGGTCCCGATCAGCTCCGCCGGGTCCCTCGGGGGTGCCGGATCGGCGGGCGGACGCGCGTCCACCAGGTCTCCGACGGGGTCGAGCAGTGGCGCGAACGCCTCCCCGAACAGGTCCCGCCAGTCCAGCGTGGGGTCGCCGTACTGGGCGTAGTCGGCGAACCTGGCGTTGATCGTCTCCGCCACCCCGCTCGGCGAGGCGTTGGTCACCGTGATGATCCCCAGGTCGAGCGAGGGCAGCATGAGCATCGCGGTGCCCGCCCCGAGCGCGAACGCCCCGGAATGACTCCACTGGACCCGACCCGAGGAACTGGTACCGATGTTGAACCCGTAGCCGTAGGAGCCGGGGCGGTCCGCGGCGGCCCGCGGGGGCGAGGAGACGATCTGCGGGGTGAGGGCCTCGCGCAGCGCCTCGACGGGGACGACCTGCGTGCCATCGGGCCCCTTGCCGTCGTCGAGCACCATCGCCATCCACGCGGCCATGTCGGTCACCGACGAACTCAGGCCACCCGCCGGCGCCTGGGCGTCCGGGTCGCGCTGGGGATCGGCCGGAACCCAGTCCCCGTCTGAGTCGCCCCGGGCAGCGGAGTCGGCGGAGTCGGCGCGCACGTGGCCGACCGCGCGGTTGTCCCGCTCGAGCAGTTCCTCGTGGGAGAAGGAGGTGTCGGTCATGTCGAGCGGGTCGAAGATCCGCTCGCGTCCCAGCTCGTCCCAGGGCGTCCCCGCCGCGACCGCCACCGCTTCGGCCCCCGCGGTGAGTCCGAAGTTGGTGTACGCGTACGAGGCCCGGAACGGCGTGAGCGGCAGGTGGCGCAGGCCGTGCAGGACCGCGGGTCGGTCGTAACCGAGGTCCTCGAGGTCGTCGCCGGCGTGCTCGGGGAGCCCGGAGCGGTGTGCGAAGACGTCGCCGACCGTCACGAGGGGGGACACCTGGGGGTCGGAGAGCTCGAACCACGGCAGGTACTCGCTGACGGGAGTGGACCAGTCGACCACTCCGTCGGCGCTCTCGGCCGCCACCACCGTGGCGCTGACCGACTTGGAGATCGAGGCCAGCGGGAAGACCGTCCGGGCGTCGACCTCGGCGCCCGTGCTGGTGTCCCGGACGCCGAAACCCTCCGCGAGGACCACCTCGCCGCCGTGCACCACGGCCACGGCCGCGCCCGGGATGCCGGAGGCGTCGAGTTCCTCCTCGACGATGTCGGTGACCTTGCCGATCGCGTAGTCGATCCGGTCCTCGTTCACCTCGAGCCCCGAGTATGCGGCCGGACTCTCGTCGGGGCCGGGTGTGGCCACCGGTGTCCCGCACGCCGATCCGAGGAGCGCGACGGCGGTGCACACGCTGGCAAGGCCCAGAGTTCGACGGCGCCCGGTGGCCGAATCGGTGGTCATCCGCCCAGCTTAGACCGCCGGAGTTGCCCCGGAGGCCCGTGTCGGACCATTCCCCGCGACTCGCTCCCGGTGCCGGGCGATCAGGTCGCGATACCAGTACCAGGAGTCCTTGCGGGTGCGCGTCAGGGTGGTGTGGTCGACGTGGACCAGGCCGAAGCGCTCGGCGTACCCGGCGGCCCACTCGAAGTTGTCCATCGCCGACCACACGTAGTAGCCCTCCACGTCCACGCCGGCCTCGATCGCATCCACCACGGCCGCCAGGTGCACGCGCAGGTAGTCGATCCGGCGCTCGTCGTGGACCGCGCCGTCCGCTCCGGGGCCGTCGTGGTACGAGCACCCGTTCTCGGTCACCGTCACCGGCGGCAGTCCCGGGTAGCGCTCGTGGAGGGCGACGAGGATGTCGGTGAGCCCCGACGGCACGACGGGCCAGTCGAAGTCGGTCCGCTCGACCCCCTCGATCCGCACCGGGCGGAACGGCATGTCCTCCGGGAAGTCCACCTCGAGCACTCCCGAGTAGTCGGCGTCGGGGCGCGGGGACTCGATCACCGTGGGTTCGTAGTAGTTGACGCCGTAGTGGTCGAGGGGGCTGGCGATGACGACGAGGTCCTGCTCGAGCTGGTCGGCGGTCAGGCCCGCGGTGGTCATGACGAGCTCGGCCACCCAGTCCTCCGGGTAGGCGCCGCGGAGGACGGGATCGGAGAACAGCCAGTTGGTCAGGATGCGGAACATCTCGGCGGCCTCGACGTCCTCCGGGGAGTCGGTCGCGGCGATGACGGGGAAGTGCTGTTGGACCACCCCGACCTCGTGCCGGGGGCCGGCGGCACGAATCGCCCCGACTGACAGGCCGTGCGCGCGGAGCAGGTTGTGGGCCACGGGCAGGCAGTCCAGTCCCATCCCGAGCGCCGGCGCGTGGTCGGTGAGCCCGTGGCCGTAGAGGGTGTGGACGTTCATCTCGTTGAGCGTGAGCCACCGGGTGACGCGGTCGCCGAGGGCGTCGACCACCACGGCGGTGTAGTCGGCCAGGGCCTGCGAGGTGTCCCGGTTCAGCCAGCCGCCCTCGTCCTGCAGTGCCTGCGGCAGGTCCCAGTGGTAAAGGGTGGGCACCGGGCGGATGCCGGCCGCCAGGAGGTCGTCGACGAGCCGCGAGTAGAAGTCCAGGCCGGGTCGGTTGACCTGCCCGCGCCCGGTGGGCAGGACCCGCGACCAGGAGATCGAGAACCGGTAGTCGTCGACGCCCAGGGCGGCCAGGTCGCGGACGTCCTCGGCGTGTCGGTGATAGTGATCGCACGCCACGGCCGGGGTGTCGCCGCCGCGGATGCGGCCGGGCTCGGCGGCGAAGGTGTCCCAGATGCTCGGGCCACGCCCGTCGGCGTCGGCGCCGCCCTCGATCTGGGCGGCGGCGGTGGCCGTGCCCAGGCGGAATCCGGGGGGCAGGATCGGGTCTCGGGTCGACAACTAAAGGTCCTTCCGGGTGGGTGCTATCGGACGCCGCGGAGCGGCAGGGTGCACAGGGCGGCGGCGACGGCGATGCCGGCCCCGACCCAGTAGAGCGCGGGGTATCCGGCCGCGGAGGTGACGAGGGGAACTGCGATCGCGGGTGCGACCACCTGCGGCAGTGAGGTGGCGATGTTGGCCACTCCCAGGAGGGTGCCCGCGGTGCCGGAGGTCGCCAGGGACCCGGTGATGATCGCCATGTCGACCGCGATGAACAGGCCCCAGCCCACGCCGAGCACGGCCGCAGCGGCCAGTACCGAGGGCAGGGTGGTGGACGACGCGAGGCCGAGCAGTCCGCCGGCGGTGATCAGGGCCCCGGCCGCGGCGAACTCGCGACGGCGGTGGAGCCGGTCGGAGAACGCCCCGGCCGTCGCCGCGCAGACCGCGGACAGGACGAGCGTGATGACGGTGACCATGAGGACCGAGTTGCCCGGGTCCGGCGCCCCCACCACGGAGTCGAGGAAGAAGAACAGGTAGACCAGCAGGATGGCGTTGGTGAGGTTCATGAGGAACCGCAGCAGCCACGCCCACACGTACTGGCGGGTCGGACGGAAGTCCGCGAGGACGACACCGGGACGTGCGATGGCATCGGTCCCCGTCCCGCCGCCGACCTCGACACCCGTGCCGCCGCCGGCGACCGCGTGGGCAGGTGCGACGACCGGGGCCGCACGTCCCGCCACCACGATCGCCGAGAGCAGCGCCGGCGTGAGCACCGCGAGCACCAGGTATCCGGTCGCGCCACCACCGACGGACTCCGCCACCACGACGCCGCTGATCACGCCGACGATCTGGCCCACCCCGAACAGCGACCCCACCACCCCGCGCTGCTGTTCGGGGACGCGATCGGCCATCAGCGCGGCCAACACCGCGAACGGTCCGTTGAACCCCAGCTGCACGAGGACCCACCCCGCGACCGTGGCCGGGCCGGAGTCGGCGGTCAGGAGGACCACCTGGCCCGTCACGCCGATCGCCGTGCCCACGTACACCACCGGCATCCGCGTGCCGAGCCCCGCGCGGCACCGGTCGGAGATCAGACCCCAGACCGGGTTGGCCACCAGGGCGACGGCCGCCCCGACCCCGACGACGAGTCCGAGCAGGGCCTCCCGGCCACCCGGCCCACCGATCCTGTCGGCCTGCACGGGCAGGAGGATCTGCAGCGGGCCGAACCACGAGGCGAACACCGCCACGACGCCGAGCGTGAGCGCCAGGATCCACAGCGGGCCGACGCGGTCGGCGGGTCGGGTCACCGCACGCGTTCCCAGTTGGCCGTCCAGGCCTCGGCGCCGCCCATGAGCTGGCGCTCGAGCTCGGCCCGGTCCGGTCCGGCCCGGTGCAGGAGGTCGGCCGCCCAGTCCGCGTAGAGCCCGTACTGTGCCACCCCGTCGACGTTGAGGTCGTAGACGCGGTCGCCGAACTGCCACCGGTCCATCACCTCACCGCTGAGGGCGGTGAACGGGTAGACCAGCGGGTCGGTGGCGGCGCTGGGGCGCGGGTCGGCGAGCAGCGCAAGGCCGTTGACGTCCGACCCGAAGCCGTACCCGGCCCACGGACGGGTCGTGCCGGCGGTGTTGGCCCGCCACGCCTCCAGGAAACCGGTGTCGAAGCTCTCGGTCGCGTCGGCGGGCCAGGCGAACGCGGCGACGAACCCGCCCTGCTCGTGCATACGACGCGTGATGCCCTGGGTGGCCCAGGTGTGATCGGAGATCAGCCCCGTGTAACCCGCCTCCGCGGCCATGTCGAGTGTCCGGGTGGCCGTCTTGACACTCATGTGGTCGATGTTGATCACCATGCCGCGCGCCATCATCCCGCGGACGGCGTGTTCGCCGAGCGGGGTCAGCCCGCGGACGTTGCACAGCGGCGCCTCGGGGTACACCGGCAGTGCCGCTCCCGCGGGGGCGCCCCCCGTGACCGCCGCGAGCCCGTCCGCGACCGGGGTGCTGGCGATCGGCTGCTCGTGGTCCGCGTCGGGGCCGGTGCAGGGCTCGGTCTCCCAGAAGCGCTGGGTCCCGATCTTGTTGCCGACGTTCACCGCGAGCCCGGCCAGCTCCTCGTCCATGCGGGCACCCCCGAGGGCGTTGTCGAACTTGTGGACCGGGAACACGGTGGACACGCCCCACGACGCGAACTCGTCGAGTCCGCGGTCGATGTCCTCGGCCGAACACAGCGGCACGTCGTTCACCACCCGGCAGCCGAACGGCTCGGACGCCTCCACACCGAGCGTCACCGCGAGCTTGCCCTGCGCGGCGATGGCGCGGACCTCGCCGGGCGACCGTGCGATCCGGAACCATCCGCGACCCGGGCCGCCGTGCTCTGCGTCGATGTGGGCCTCCATCCGGTTCATGTAGTCGACCTGTCGGCGTAGTTGCTCCATCTCGTCACACGAGTAGGGCGAGCCGATCAGCATCTCGCACAGCACACGGTTGGCGACCAGGTAGTTGTTGAGCACCCGCAGCCCGCCCCGCCACGCCCGCTCGATGCCGGTGTAGTAGGCCTGCTCGTGCAGCTGGGAGTTGTAGGCCGGCCACTGCGCGAAGGAGGGGTACCCCTGTGTGCCGCCGGGGACCGCGGTACCGCCGAGGACCGATTCGAGCAGTGAGAAGTGACCGAAGTCCGAGTGCGTGGGGCAGTCGGCCAGGGCCTGGGCCATCCCGCCGGGGGCGAACGGCTCACCGCACCGCAGCGCGCCGCCGAACGCCTGGGACGCGGCGATGTGCGCGTGGGCGTCGACCATCCCCCTGACCGGGCCGGCCGCGCGAGCCGGGGCGGTGGCCAGCGGCACGGCCAGTATCACCGCTATGAGGAGGGCCAACGCGGCCCGCGGCCACTCGCCGGTGATCGTTCTCCCCGTGCTCGAACTGTTGCGTCCCATGCCCGTGCCCCTCTCAGACGGCACCCGTCGGGGGTCGGCGGGGGCCTCGGCGTGAGAGGGAGCTTAACCAAGGGTCGGCCGTTCCGAGCCCTATCCCGGCGAATTCTGGACGGTTGTTCAGAGATTTCCCGGCGCGGTGAGGCGTGTGTGGCGTGAGGGTCAGGCGGTGTCGGCGACCAGCGGTTCGATGGTGAGGTGATCCATCTCCTTGCTGATGTACTGCAGACGCCACTTGTCGCCGAACAGGGCCAGCAGCTCGCCGTCGGTGCGCTGGAACACCTCCACCCCGCGCTGGCGCCCGAGCTCGTCGGCCGAGGCGGCGTCGGTACGGCGGGCGATGGAGTACGGCAGGTTGTCGACGACGACCTCGACGTTGAACTCTGTCTTCATGCGGGCGGTCACCACCTCGAACTGCATGGGTCCGACCGCCGCCATCACGGGGTTCGCGTCGCCGCGGGTGTCGTTGCGCAGGATCTGCACCACGCCCTCGGCGGCCAGCTGGTCGATGGCCTTGCGGAACTGCTTGTACTTGCCCAGCGACTGCGCGCGGACCACGGCGAAGTGCTCGGGTGCGAACTGGGGGATCGGCGGGAACTGCACTTTCTTACCGGTGTAGAGGGTGTCGCCGGGGGCCAGCGCGGTGGCGTTGACCAGGCCCACCACGTCGCCCGGGTAGGCGGTCTCGACGGTGGTGCGGTCGCGACCGAAGACGGTGAGCGCGTATTTGGTGGTGAACGGCTTGGCGGACTGGGCGTGGGTGACCACCATGCCGCGCTCGAACTCGCCGGAGACCACGCGCATGAACGCGAGCCGGTCGCGGTGCGCGGCGTCCATACCGGCCTGCACCTTGAACACGACCGCGGAGAACGGATCCGAGGTCTCACGCGGCGCACCGGTGACGGTGTCCCATGCGTGCGGCGGCGGGGCCAGCTCGACCAGCGCGTCGAGGATCTGGTGGACGCCGAAGTTGAGCATCGCGGAGGCGAAGATCACCGGGCTGGTCTCGCCGGCCAGGTAGAGCTCCTGATCGTGGTCCTGGCCCATGGCGGAGAGCAGTTCTGACTCCTCGACCGCGGTCTCCCAGACCTCGCCCTCGCGGTCGGCGGCCGCGGCGGGCTCGTAGTGCTCCTCCGGGGCGATGGTCGAGCCACCGGCGGTGCGGGTGAAGTGGATGTACTCCTCGGGTGCCCCGTCTGGGCCGCGACGGAGCAGGCCCCGGTAGTCGCCCGCGATGCCGACCGGCATGAACAGCGGGGTGGGGACCAGGCCGATCTGCTCGGTGATCTCGTCCAGCAGTTCCAGCGGCGCCTGCCCCGGCCGGTCCCACTTGTTGATCACCGTGATGATGGGCAGGCCGTTGTGCTTGCAGACCCGGAACAGCTTCAGCGTCTGTGGCTCGAGGCCCTTGGCGGCGTCGATGAGCATGACCGCGGCGTCGACCGCGGTGAGGACGCGGTAGGTGTCCTCGGAGAAGTCGGCGTGTCCGGGGGTGTCCACCAGGTTGATGACGTACGGCTCGTCGTCCTCCGGCAACCCGGCCGGCTTGTACGTGAACTGCAGGGCCGTGGAGCTGACCGAGATGCCGCGGGCCTTCTCCATCTCCATCCAGTCCGACACGGTGGCGCGGCGACCGGACTTGCCGTGGACCGCTCCGGCCTCGGTGATGACCCGCGCGTGCAGGGCGAGCGCCTCGGTGAGCGTGGACTTGCCGGCGTCCGGGTGGGCGATCACGGCGAAGGTGCGGCGTCGGGCGACCTCGGAGCGTACGTCCGTGTGGGCCCCGGACCTGTCGGGACCAGCGGGTTGCCCGGTCGTCCCGGTGTCCTCGGCGGTCTCCGTCACGCGTCCTCCTCGGTGCTCCGGCGGCCCTCGCCGTCGTCTTCCCAGGGTACGTCCGTCCGCGTTCGACCACCCAATCCGCCGGTGCACCGCGCAGGGACCGCGGGCGCGCACGAAAGGCGAGGTCACGCACGGCGCGTTGTCGGACCCGGCGCCTACGGTGCGCAGTGGCAGCGTCGCCGGACGCGCCGGAGCGGAGACGGGCATGAGCGCGAGCAGGGACGGTTCGGTAGTCGAAGGTTCGGTAGTCGAGGAGGCACAGGGGCGCGAGGAGCGGAGGTCGGCGCTGCGCGACCTGCTCCCGGCGATCGAGCGGTTGCGTGGTGTCCGCGAGGTCGTGTGGGCGGGGGGCGATCGGAACGAGAACGGCTCCATCAACGTTCGCTACCCGATCTACGACCGCGATACAGAGAAGGTCATGGAGGTCTGCAACGGGGGAGCGTTGACCGATGTCGACTACCGGCGGACGCTGGAACGTCGTGGTGGGCACGGTTTAGGCAGCCAGGCCCCTGATCTCGTAGCGCTGGCCCGGGACTCCGACGAGGAGCTGACCGTCGCGCTGCTCACCTGGATGATGCGGTCCGAGAGGTTCAGCGAGGGTGAGGTCGCGGCGTCGCTGGAGAACGGCGCGCTCGTGTCGCTCCTCGACCGGCTGCGAGAGTTGTACGACATGTGATCGCCCCGGACAAGGACCCCGTGCGCCCCTGCTCCGGCCCGTCAGTGCTGCTCTCTCAGGGCGGCGAGGTAGCGGCGGGTCAGCCGGTTCTGCTCGAAGCGGGCGACGGGCGCGCCCACCTTCGCGAGCAGGGTGGCGTGTGAGGATTCGGCCTCGATCCGCAGGCGCACGACGTCGGTGGCGGGGTCGTGCTCGACCAGGAACGACTCCCAGCCGGCCTCGGGGTGGCCGGGCAGCGCGCGGTAGGTGAAGCCGCGGGCGGTGGGGCTGTCGATCACCGATGTGACCGCGCACGGTGCCGCGATCCTGAGCCACGCCCCCGGCCCGGTGCGCGGACGGAGCGTGACAGTGCGGCCGACCGTGGCAGGACCGTCGGTGACGACGACGAGGCCCGCGCGGCGATGCATGTCCCAGTTGATCAGTGCGCGGCTCGCGCGGTCGAAGAGGTCGGCCCCGGCGCCCAGGACGGCGTCACGTCGCAGCCGCCGGGGACGGCTCACGCGGAGTGGACCTGGTTCTGGGCGGTCTCCAACCCGTGCGTGAGGAGCAGTTCGACGGCGTCGGCAGCGTCCTGGACCAGGAAGGGTACGTCGGGTTGCTCGAGCTTCGAAAAGCGCTTGAGCACGTAGTCCGCCACCGCCATGCGGCCCGGAGGCCGGCCGACCCCCGCGCGGACGCGGATGTAGTCGCGGGTGCCCAGGGCGCTGGTCACCGATCGCAGGCCGTTGTGTCCGCCCTCGCCTCCGCCACGCTTGAGCCGGACCTGACCGAAGTCGATGTCGATCTCGTCGTGCACCACGATCACCTCGGTGGGGGCGACGGAGAAGTATTTCGCCACCGCCGCGACGGGGCCCCCGGACAGGTTCATGTAGCTGCGCGGACGGGCCAGGATCACCGCCTGGTCGGCCAACCGCGTCTGGGCGACCTCGCAGTTGGTCCGCTTGTGCGTGGAGAAGGTCGCCGGCATGGGCAGGGCGCGGGAGGCGAGCTCGACCAGCACGTCCCAGCCGATGTTGTGTCGGGTGCCCTCGTAGTCGGGACCGGGGTTGGCCAGGCCCACGACGAGCCTGGGGCCGGGGGCGTCAGCGGTACTCACGGACTCATGGTCCCAGACCGGGTCGGTCGGCGCTCCCATCGGTCGGCGCTCCCATCGGTCGCCGCCCGCGCCGTCAGGCCTGCAGCTCGGCCCGGGCCGTCTCGAGCACTGCGGCGGTCAGGGCGTCAAGGTCGGGGGACTGGAGTCTCCAGTGTTGCCAGAACAGCGGCACGTCGAGGGGACGGTCGGGGGAGACCTCGGCGAGCTCACCGGAGACCAGCCACGGTGTGGCCAGTCGCTCGGGGACCAGGCCCCAACCCAACCCGGCGGCGATGGCCCGGACATGGTCGTGCGAACTGGGCACGAAGTGTCGGGGTCCGGTCGGTTCGCGGCGGGCCAGCCGTCGGTAGTGGTGGTTCTGGTGGGCGTCGCTGCGATCGAAGTCGACGATGGGGGCTCTGCCCAGCGCGTTCGTGGGAGAACCGTCCCGCAGGTGCCGTGCCACGAAACCGGGACTGGCGCACGCGAGGTACCGCATCGACCCCAGTGGCAGTGACCGGCACCCCTGGACGGGTCGGGACTCACTGGTCACCGCCGCCATCACCTCGCCGCGCCGGAGGAGCTGGGAGGACAGCGACTCGTCCTCGCGGCGGAGGTCAAAGACCACCCGGCCCGACGAGTGGACCTCGGTCATGGCGTCGAGGAACCAGGTGGCCAGCGAATCGGAGTTGCACGCCACCGCCAGGACCACATGCTCTGTCGGGGCGCCCGCTCCGTCGAACTCGCGGGACAGGGACTCCTCCAGGTGGAGCATCTGTCGTGCGGTCCGGAGCACTGTCTCACCGGAGTCGGTCGCCGTGACCGGGCGGTCCCGGCGGACCAGGATGCGGCCGGCCGAGTCCTCCAGGGCTCGAATCCGTTGGGACACCGCGGACTGCGTGACGTGGAGGTGGGCGGCGGCGGCGTCGAACGAGCCGAGGTCGACGACGGCCACGAGCGTGCGCAGCTGGTCCAGGTGAAGTGCGTCCATAAGTGAGGCTAATGGTAACTAAAAAACTGTAGTAGCACTGCAGATATCGCGACCCTAGCGTGGGGACGTGACCACCACCTCCACGCTTCTCATGGGCGCCGGCATGGGCCTCGGGCTCATCGCCGCCGTCGGCGCACAGAACGCCTACGTTCTCCAACGCTCGATCCGGGGCGACGTCGCGATGGTTCCGATCGTGGTCTTCTGCGTCCTGTCCGAGGCGGTCCTGATCCTGCTCGGCGTGGCCGGGGTCGGGGCGCTGGTCGAGTCCGCGCCCGCCGCAATCACGGTGATGAAGTGGTTCGGCGTGGTGTTCCTTCTGGCCTACGGAGCCTTTGCCGCCTCCCGCGCCCTGCGCCCCGGCGGCGGGCTGCAGGTGGACGGCGACGCACGGATCCCCTCGACCCTGGGCGCGGTGGCGGCGTGCGCGGCGTTCACCTGGCTCAACCCCCACGCCTATCTCGACAGCGTGGTCTTCCTGGGCACCCTCGCCAACCAGCAGGCGGGGGACCTCCGCTGGGTGTTCGCGGCCGGGGCGTTCCTCGCCGGCACGGCATGGTTCGCGTTGATCGGCTTCGGGGGCAGGGCCCTGCGCGGAGTGTTCGCCAGGCCCGGGGCGTGGCGGGTGCTGGACGCGGGCATCGCCGTGATGATGGTCGTCCTGGCCGTCGGCCTCATCCGCGGTTGAACGACCGCGGGCCCGGACCGACGCGGTGGTCGGTCCGGGCCCGAGGCCGGTGTCGCCGCAGGTCAGACCGCGGCGTGGGGGATCACGCCTCTTCGGCGGCCTGGGCGGCGTCCTCGGCGGCCTCACCCTGGGGAGCTGCCTCCTCCTCGGACTCGAGGTCCGCCTCGGTCGGCGCCTCGATCACGTTGACGATCAGCGTCTCGGGATCGGAGACCAGGGTGCTGCCGGCGGGGAGCTCGATGTCGGCGGCGGTGATCTGGAGGCCGGCCTCGGCGTCCTCGACCGAGACCTCGAAGCCCTCGGGCAGGAGGGTGGCGTCGGCCTCGATCTCGACGTAGCTGGCGTCCTGGGTGACGAGGGTGCCCGGGGCGGCGTCGCCGACGACCGTGACGGAGACCTCGACCGTGACCTTCTCGCCCTTGCGCACGACGAGCAGGTCGGTGTGCTCGATGACGCGGGTCAGCGGGTGCACGTCGATCTGCTTGGGCAGCGCGAGCTGCTCCTCACCCTCGATGTCCAGCGTGAGCAGCGAGTTGGTGCCGTGCGCACGCAGCACCGCGGCGAACTCCAGCGTGTTGAGGAGGAGGTGGCGCGGCTCGGTGTGGTGGCCGTAGAGCACCGCGGGGACCTGGCCCTCACGACGGGCGCGGCGGGCGGAGCCCTTGCCGAACTCGGTGCGGATGGAGGTCTTGAGGTTGTTGATTTCCTTGGCCATGGTGAACCTTCTGTCGGTGGGGAGCGCGCGTGCGCTCTACGTGCGGGAGACCTCCCCGGCGACCGAGACGATCGCCCGGGGCGGCCCACCGGGGACCACACCGACAATGATCGCGTCGATAACGGAGTGGCCCCTGCAGGGCCCTCCCTCGCCGAGATGACCCGATCAGCCTAGCGGCGCGGAGCCCGGCCCCCAAATCACGCCGGGGCGCTGAGCACCGGCGCCGTCAGAGGATCTCCTCGACGACGGAGGTGGGCCGCGCCAGGCGGGTGCCCTTGTCGGTGACGACGAAGGGCCGCTCGATGAGCCGGGGGTGCGCGACCATCGCCTCGAGAAGTTCCTCGTCCGAGGCCTCGAGCAGTCCGAGCTCGGTGAACTCGGCCTCCTTGACCCGCACGGCCTGCCGCACCGTCAGCCCGGCGTCGGCGATGAGGGTGCGGAGCTGCTCCACCGTGGGCGGGGTGTCGAGGTACCTGACCACCGTCGGCTCGACCCCCCGCTCGCGCAGCAGGTCGAGCGCCTGCCGGGACTTCGAACAGCGCGGGTTGTGGTAGATCGTGGCGCTCCCCGCCTCCGGGGACATGTCAGGCGTTCCCGTTGAACAGGCTGGTCACCGAGCCGTTCTCAAAGACCTCGTGGATCGTCCGGGCGAGCAGGGGGGCGATGGACAGCACGGTGAGGTTGTCGAACCGCTTCTCCGGCGGGATCGGCAGCGTGTCGGTGGTGATGACCTCCTTGGCCCCGCACGTGGCCAGCCGCTCGGCCGCCGGGTCGGAGAAGACACCGTGCGTGCAGGCGATGATCACGTCGCCGGCACCGGCGTCCTTGAGCACCTTGACGGCGCCGGCGATGGTGCCGCCGGTGTCGATCATGTCGTCCATCAGCACACAGGTGCGACCCTCGACGTCACCCACGACGCGGTTGGACTTGACCTGGTTGGGCACATTGGGGTCGCGGGTCTTGTGGACGAACGCCAGGGGCGCACCGTCGAGGGCGTCGGCCCACTTCTCGCCCACCTTGACGCGGCCGGCGTCGGGGGAGACCACGCAGATGTTGTCCGTGCCGTAGTGCTCACGCACGTAGTCCGACAGCTGACCCTGGGCGTGCATGTGGTCGACCGGGCCGTCGAAGAAGCCCTGGATCTGGTCGGTGTGCAGGTCGACCGTGATGATGCGGTCGGCGCCGGCGGTCTTGAGCAGATCGGCGATCAGGCGGGCGGAGATGGGCTCACGACCACGGTGCTTCTTGTCCTGCCGCGCGTACGGGTAGAACGGCAGGACGGCCGTGATCCGCTTGGCGCTGCCCCGCTTGAGGGCGTCGATCATGATGAGCTGCTCCATGATCCACTTGTTCAGCGGCGCCGGGCAGCTCTGCAGCACGAACGCGTCGCAGCCGCGGACCGACTGCTCGAAGCGGACGAAGATCTCCCCGTTGGCGAAGTCGCGGGCGGTCTGGGGGGTGACCTCGATCCCCAGCTCGGCGGCGACCTGATCCGAGAGTTCGGGGTGCGCGCGCCCCGCGAAAAACATCAGGTTCTTCTGGTTGTCGATCCACTCGCTCACTCGGTGAGTCCGTCCTTCTAGGAGTCGTTCCGGGTACGTAGGGCGGCCTCGGCCGAGCCGGAATCCGGTCGGTTCTCGATCACCCAGTCGTCGATGTTCCTCTGTCGTCCGCCGGACACCGCCAGGGCCCCGGGCGGGACGTCGTTCTTGATCACGGTACCCGCGCCCGAATAGGCCCCGTCTCCGACGGTCACCGGTGCGATGAACATGGTGTCCGAACCGGTGCGGCAGTGATCGCCGATCACTGTACGGTTCTTGTTCACCCCGTCGTAATTGACGAAGACGCTCGATGCCCCGATATTGGTGTGCTCCCCGATGGTCGCGTCCCCCACGTAGGTCAGGTGCGGGACCTTGGTGTGCGCGCCGATCGTCGACTTCTTGACCTCCACGAAGGTGCCGATCTTGCTGCGCTCGCCCAGCTCCGCCTGGGGACGCAGGTAGGCGAACGGGCCGACCTCGGCCCCGGGCCCGATGCTCGCGCCGACGGCGTGGGTGCGCACGACGGTCGAGCCCTCGCCCACAGTGGTGTCCTGCAGGGTGGTGTCCGGTCCGACGGTCGCGCCGTCCCCGATCTCGGTGGAACCGGTGAGGTGGGTACCCGGCAGGATGGTGACGTCCCGGCCGATGCGGACGTCCACGTCCACCCAGGTGCTGCCCGGATCGACGATCGTCGCGCCGGCGCGCATGGCCTCCTCGCACAGGCGCCGGTTCATCTCGGCGGCCAGCCGGGCCAGCTGAACTCGGTCGTTGACCCCGGCCACCAGGTCGGCGTCCTCGACGCGGTGGCCGCGGATGAGCCCGTTGGACTGACGAGCCAGCTGGATGACGTCGGTCAGATACAGCTCGCCCTGCGAGTTGTCGGTGCCCAGCTCGCCCAACTTCTCCCGCAGGACGCGGGCGTCGAAGGCGTAGATGCCGGAGTTGACCTCGTCGATCGCCCGTTCGTCGTCCGAGGCGTCCTTGTGCTCGACAATTCTGAGCACCTCGCCGTCGTCGTTCCGCACGATCCGCCCGTACCCCGTGGGGTCGGGGGCCGTGGAGGTCAGAATGGTGACCGAGGCGCGTGGCCGGAGGTCGTGGCGCGTGACCACCTCGCGGAGGGTATCGGCGTCCAGCAGGGGGATGTCCGAGGTGGTGACCAGTACGGTCCCCGAGAAGTCCGCGGGCAGGGCGGCCATGCCCGCGGCCACCGCGTCGCCCGTGCCGTTCTGCTCCTCCTGCACCGCGGTGGTCACCGGGACACCCAGGTCGACGGCGAGCTCGGCGACCGCGGCCCCGACCTGCTCACGCTGGTGCCCCACCACCACGACGATCTGCTCCGGGCGGATCCCGGCCGCGGCGTGCAGCGCGTGCCCGAGCATCGTCCGCCCGCACACCCGGTGCAGCATCTTGGGGGTCGCGCTCTTCATCCGGGTGCCGGAACCGGCGGCCAGGACGATGACCGCGGTCTGCGAGCGGTCGGTGTCGGGTGTCGTCATCAAGTCTCCTCGGTCGGCGTGGGATGCCGGGGTCGGGTTCTCGTCCGGCGAGCGGACCATCCCCGAAAGGATAAGGGGTGGGTCCGACGGGGACCACGTCGTTGCGCGGGACCGGTGGAGGCCCGCCGGTGCGGCCCCTACGGTGGGGCGCACCATCAGGGCCGCCCATCGGAGAGGGGACACAGATGACCCACGAGAAGACGGTGGCGGACCTCGTCGTCGAACGACTGGTCGCCTGGGACGTGGAACGAATCTACGGATACGCCGGGGACGGCAACAACCCGCTGCTCGGTGCGCTGCAACGGGCCGCCGTGGCGCCGCGGTTCATGCGGGCGCGGCACGAGGAGTCGGCGGCGTTCATGGCGGTGGCCGACGCCAAGTACGCGGGCGGGGTGGGGGTGGTCAACTCCACGCAGGGACCGGGCGCCGCACACCTGATCAACGGCCTGTACGACGCCAAGCTGGACAGCGTGCCGGTGGTCGCGTTGGTGGCGCAGCAGCACACGAGCGTGCTCGGCTCCGATTATCAGCAGGAGATCAACCTGAGCAGTGTGTTCGCCGACGTGGCCGGGCCTTATCTGCAGACCGTCCTCACGCCCGAGCAACTGCCCATGGTGATCGACCGGGCGTTCCGCGCGGCCCTGACGCACCGGACCCCCGTCGTCGTCGTCCTTCCCCACGACGTCCAGAACGCGCCCGCCCCCGACCTGGGTGAGGACCTCGGCCAGGAACACGGCGTGGTGGTGACCGCGCCGGAGTGGACGCACGGGGTGGTCTCGCCGCGCGAGGACGACGTGGCGCGCGCGGTCGACCTGCTGGACGCGGGGGAGCGCATCGCCATCCTGGCCGGGCGCGGTATGGCCGGGGCCCGGCAGGAACTGATGGACCTGGCCGAACGCCTGGACGCCGGGGTGACGATGAGCCTTCTGGGCAAGCCGTACGTCGACGAGTCCCACCCTCTGGTGGGTGGGACGATGGGGCACCTGGGGACGACGGCGAGCGCGCGCATCCTGCAGAACTGCGACACCCTCCTGATCGTCGGATCGAACGACCCCTGGACGGAGTTCTACCCGGTGCCCGGGCAGGCGCGGGCCGTGCAGATCGACCTCGACCCGTCCCACCTGGCCAACCGCTATCCGGTCGAGGTGGGGCTGGTCGGCGACTCCGCGGTGGCGCTACGCGCGCTGACCGAGCGAGTGGGAGAGCGCGACCGGTCCGCGTGGCGCGGCGAGGTGGAGAAGTGGGTCGGGCAGTGGCGCGAGATCTCCCGCGAACGCGCCGAGGTCCCGGCCCGCGGCCTCAACCCGGAGCTCGTGGCCCGCAGACTGTGCCGTCACATGCCGCACGACTCCCGGCTCGCCGTGGACGTGGGCAGCTCGGTGTACCACTACGTCCGGCAGATGGGCCTGCCCACCTCGGTCCCGGCTCACCTGTCGTCCACGCTGGCCTCGATGGGCTGCGGCATCCCGTACGCGATCGCCGCCAAGGCCACCGCCCCGGCCAGGCCCGTCGTGGTGCTGGCCGGCGACGGGGCCGTGCAGATGTTGGGGATCAACGAGCTGATCACCGTCTCCGAGGCGTGGCCCGGATGGGACGACCCCACGATGGTCGTGGTGGTGCTATGCAACGGCGACCTGGCCGAGGTGAGCTGGGAGCAGCGGGAGACCGAGGCGGCCCCGCGGTTCGCGCCCTCGCAGGACGTCCCGGCGTTCGACATGGCCGGCTACGCCCGGCTGCTCGGGCTGCGCGGGGTGCGGGTCGAGGACGCCGACCAGCTCGACGCCGCGCTGGACGAGGCGTTCAGCGCGGACCGGCCCACGGTGATCGAGGCGGTCACCGACCCCGACGTCCCGCTGCTGCCGCCCTTCCCCCACGGCCGGGAGATGCTCGCGTCGATGCGCGAGGGCTTGCGGGCAGAAGGCGACGCCGGACGCCACGGGTTGGTACTGCTGGAGGAGTACGCCCGAATCGAAGAGGAGAGGTTCACATGACCGGAGCGAACGAGCCCGACCCGCAGTCCGTCTCCCAGCAGGGTGAGGAGGAGGTGCGCACTCCGCGCAACCGACGCCAGCCGGCGCTCGCCGTGCTGGCGATCCTGGCGATCCTGCTGCTCGTCCTGGCGCTCGCGATCTCCGGCGGGATGGGCTGAGATCCGCGAGGGGGCCGGTGGCTCCCCCGCCAGGACTCGAACCTGGAATATCTGAACCAAAATCAGAAGTGTTGCCGATTACACCACGGGGGAACGACCCTGTCCGGGTCGGTAACAGTCTGGCATACGCCACGGGTTCCGCTGGTGCGGACCTGGTCGGACCGATGAGGTCCAGTTCGGTCGCGCCGGGACAGGGGCGGAGGTCGGGGGTGCGGCGTCCGGCCGACTAGTCTGGGGCACCTGCGAAAGGGTTGATGATGACGGGCGAGGGCATTCCGACGCCGAGGACCAGGATGACGGCCGCCAAGCGACGGCAGCAGTTGGTCGAGGTGGGTCGCCGGATCTTCGCCGAGTACGGCTACGATTCCGCGACGGTCGAGGAGATCGCGGCCGTGGCGGGGGTCTCCAAGCCGGTGGTCTACGAGCACTTCGGCGGCAAGGAGGGGCTCTACGCCGTGGTGTGCGATCGCGAGCTGGCCTACCTGGGTGCCGAGATCACCGAGTCCTTGCAGGGGGAGGGGTCGCGGCGGCGGATCGAGCGCGCCGCCATGGCGTTGCTGCGCTATGTGGAGGAACGCACCGACGGTTTCCGGATCCTGGTCCGCGAGTCGTCGACGGCCGCCGGTGGGTCGTACTCGACCCTGCTCAACGACGCCACGGCGAGCGTGACGTACATCCTCGAGGAGGAGTTCGTGAACCGCGGTTTCGACCCCGTCACCGCCAGCGTGTACGCGCAGGCGTTGGTGGGGATGGTCTCCGGCACCGCGCAGTGGTGGCTGGACGTGCGCACCCCGCCCAAGGAGGAGGTGGCCGCGCACATCGTCAACCTGTGCTTCAACGGTCTCTCCCACCTCGACCCGCGTCCGACCCTCGAGGCTGACGTGCTCGAGAAGTACTGCGGACCGAGCAACCCGGAGGGCGCGTTGGTGGGCCGCGATCTGCGCCCGGGGCCGGGTCGGCCGTAGCGTTCCCGGGGCCGGGCCCGCCGTAGCGTCCCCGGGGCCGGGTGCTGCCCTGGGCTCAGGCCGTGACCGGGGTCGCCTCAGAGCCACGGCTCGGCGCGGGCAGCCGCTCGACATCCGCCCGCAGCCTGAACGCGACGGCCACCATGGCGGCGCCCACGGCCAGCCCGAACCAGCCGGCGAAGATCACGAACGTGTCGATGGTCGAGGGACCGAACAGGCCGAGACCGACGCCGAGCGCGATGAGCGCCGCCCCCAGTGTCCCCATGATCCACGAGTCCGAGATTCCCCGACGCAGGGTCCGCGCGCCGTAGGCCACGAGTGACCCTGAGACCACGAGCCAGGCGGCGAACAGCAGCGTGAGCGCCGTGGCGGACAATCCGGGCCAGAACAACACGACCATCCCGAGCGCGATGAGACCGGCGCCGATGGCGACCAGTCCGCCCCGGCCGCGGTCGTCGCTCGGCAGGGCGAGTCCGGTGGTGACGGTCATGGCGCCGTCGCCGATCGCGAACGCGGCCACCAGGAACACGGCGAGCGTCATGCCGGCGCCGGTGTCGGACCCGGGAGCGAGGAGCGCCGTGGCGCCGAGCGTGAGGGCCAGCCCTCCGCGGATCAGTTGAACCCACCAGTTGCGGGTGAGGGAGTCGATCATGTCGTCCACCTTTCGGGCGGTGGCCTCTCGCCATCGCGATACTGTAGTGATCACTACAGTAGAACTCGGGGCGCACCCGGACAATGAGTCGCTGGACACAGGATCGGGGAGGCAGCATGGCAGAGGAGGGGACCGTGGGGGACCAGGCGGGCGGGAGCAGGCGCACGCGCGCCAAGGGTCGCGAGTCCAGACGCAGAATCCTCGAGGCCGCCGCTGCGGTGGCCGGGGAGCGCGGCTACGAGGGGACCAGCATCGCGCAGGTCAGCAAGGTCAGTGGGCTCCCCGCGAGTTCGATCTACTGGCACTTCGCCGACAAGGACGCCCTCCTGGCCGCCGTGGTGGAGGAGAGCGTCGAACTGTGGCTGGGCCAGGTGACCCGGGGGGAGGGGGACTCCCTCGCCGAGCGGGTGACGGAGTTGTGCCTGGGGGTGGCCAAGACGTTCTCCCAGTCGCCGGACTTTCTGCGACTGGTCCTGATGCTGGCGTTGGAACGGCGTCCCGTGGAACCGGCGGCCCGAGAGATCTATCTGCGATTGCGTGGGGAGGCGATCGAGCGGATCGCGGGGGAACTCGCGCTGGTGCGGCCAGGGCTCGCGGACGCGGATGCGCGGCTCGTGGCGACGTACGCACTCGGCGGTGGCGACGGGATCTTCCTCGCGTCGCTGACCGGGGACGCCGACGTGGCAGCGCTGTTCAGACTGCACGCGGAGGCGATCGTGCACCTGGTCGAGCAGGCGGAGGGCGCCGGTTGATTACTGGGGGCGACGGGTGCGGGGTGCGGGGTGCGGGACAGAGGTGTGGTGACGGGGCGCGGGGACGAGATGCTGGTCGAGGGCGATCGGTCGTTCTGGTCGGGTCGGGGGCTGCTGAACTTACTCGTCGCAGCTGCCGAACGTCTTGGTCGGGGGCTGCCGAACGTACTGGTCGCAGCTACCGGGGAGACTTGCCGGAATCTGCTCGCTGAGTGCGACCTCGGTCACGGTAGCTACGACCACGAGGAAGGTTTGATCGGCATTGCACCACGCGCAGGGGATGCGCCGCCTTGGGGGATGCGCCACCTTGGGGGACGCGACGACGCGAGTGGGGGACTCTGCCTTGGGGGACGCGACTGCGCGCTTGGGGTGGGGTGGTGGGGTCAGCGGCGGAAGATCTGGAGGATGAAGCCCTCTTCCCGGTGGTGTGACAGCAGGGTGAGATCGCCGCGCTCAGCCAGCGCGGCGTGGACATCCTCGCCGGTGCAGGCGTGGTCGGACGATCGGCCGAGCCAGTGACAGGCCGCCACCGTCCCGCCCGGCTCGAGCAGCCGCAGCAGGTCGGTGAGGAGGTCATCGAGCCCGTCGACGGGGGTGTAGTAAAGGAACTCCGAGAGGACCAGCAGGTCGCAGGTGGCGTGTGGCCACGGGTCGAGCGCGTCGGCGGTTCGGACGTGGGCATTGGACAGCCCGGCGCGGTCGAGTCGACGGCGGGCCTGTTCGGCAGCGGTGTCGACCACGTCCACCGCGTGGACCTCGTCGCAGCGTGCGGCCAACATCTCGGTGAGCACGCCCACCGAACACGCGGGCTCGAAGCACACCCGGTAGCGCTGCTCGGGCAGGGACGCGACGATCAGCCCGTAGCGGCGCAGCTCGTACCAGGCGGTGGCGAAGTCCCAGGGATCGGTCGAATCGGCGTACATCGACTCGAAGTAGTGGCCGGGAGTGCTCACCAGAACACCGTCTCCTCTCTGGTGACCAGACGGTCGAGTATCCAGCCGGGAAGGATCGCCTCGTCGCCCGGCGAGTCGGACAACGGCTCGACCTGGGTGACGAACTGCGAGACGGCATCCCGCTTGGCGTCGAGCTCGAGATCGGTGAGCACCACCCTGCGGCGGCGCTCCCACGGCACCCGCGGGTCACCGGGGGTGGCCCAGTGCCAGGTCCACACCGGGTACTCGACCAGCCGGGACCCGGTCGCGGCGCAGGCGTTGGCGGCCGCGTGGCCGGCGGCCTCATGATCGGGATGACCGTCACCTCGCCACGTCGACAAGACGAGCGTGGTCGGGCCCGAATCGCCGACGATCCCGGCGATGGCCTCGGTGAGGAGGGCGGAATGGTCGCGGACCCGCCCGTCCGGCAGCCCCAGGCGGACGGGCTCGGGGAGCCCGAGCAGTGTGCACGCGCGCCGGCTCTCCTCGACCCGAAGGCCGGCCAGCTGCTGCGGGGAGAGTGTGGGGGAGTCGGGGTGCGAGGCGTCACCGTCGGTCACCGCGACCACCGTGACGTCGACGCCTGCGGCCGCACACCTGGAGGCGCTGACCCCGACGCCGAGGATCTCGTCATCGGGGTGCGGTGCCACCACGACGAGCCGCCGACACCAGTCGGGGACCGCGAACGCGGGATCGGGGACGCGGTCGGCCAGCCACCGAGCCCAGTCGACGGCGGGGGTGCCGCGGTCACCGGGTCCGATGCCGGCCCAGCCCGGAAGCTCGTTCACAGGAACCTCACCCACGGGCCCAACCGCCGTGGGTGCGGGCGGTCCGGCCGAGACCGGCCAGATCGCGTTCGGCGTGGAACTGTCGGATGTACACGCTCGCGTCGAGCACGGCTTGAGCGTGGCGCGGGTCCATCGCGAGCGGACCGGCACCCAACGCGCGGCCGACCCGCCGGATGGTGTCGTCGACCGCGGCCTCCACGATCGCCCGGACGCGGACGGCCCGGTGGCGGTCGGCGTCGAGGTCGGAGTCGGTGACAGCGGCCGGGCCGGCAGCGTCGAGGTCCGGGCCGGCGCCATCGATCTCCCGCGCGGCCGCGTCGAGCGCCCACACCGCCCCGCCGAGCGACGCGTCGATGGCGCCGAGGTGGGCCAGTGCGTGCTCACCGGCGTCGGGCCTGCTCGAGCGGGCCACGAGCGGACGGGCCACCGCGATCCCGGCGCCCAGCCAGCACGCCGCCACGCCGATCCCGCCGTGCCAGAACCCGGGCCGGTCAAGGTACGAGGTCCGGTCGCCGACCGCGCGCGCCGGCACATCCCGGAACTCCACGGCAGTGGTGCCGGTCCCCGCCATCCCCGGGTGCGCCCAGCCGTCCGCCCGGACGGACACGCCGGGGTGTCGCAGGTCCACGGCGAACAGGCGCGGCTCGTCGTCGTCGTGGGCTGTGATCAGGGCGTGCGTGCACACCGCCGCACCGGAGCACCAGGCCTTGACCCCGTCGAGCACCCACCCCCCGGCGCCGCCCCCGGTGTGCTCCGCACGGGCTGCTGCCGGCCCGGTGCCGCCTTCTTCTCTCCGGGCGGTGACGCGCGGCGTCGGCGGCTCGGCGGCCCACACGCCCCAGAACTCGCCGGGCGCGACGCGGGTGCCCTCGATCTCGGCGAGGATCGCGTCGGCGTCGGCGTGGGCCTCGACCAGACGACCGGCCGAGACGTCGCGGGCGCACATCTCGGTGAGCTCGGACCAGCGGGTGCGGGTCTCCCCGTGGCCGGGCAGGGGCAGGTCCGCGCGCCCCGAGCGCACCCACTGCCGGGCGAGGTCGGCGCCGTGGAGGCGGTCGGAGGAATTCACGGGGTGACCCCGCTCCGCGTATGGCCCCGCGCGGTCGTGTCCGACGCGGTGTGGCCTGGCGGGGTGTGGTCCAGCTCTGTGAGGGCCAGGTGCCCCGAGAAGCCGCCGGGGGTGCGGGAGTGTCGGCGGGCGGAGGTGGTCACGGGCGTCGCGGTGGACCAGGCGACCGACAGGCCGGCCCTCTCGGCGCGGTGCACCAGGTGCACGTCCTCATGGACCGGCAGTCGCTCGAAGCCGCCCAGTTCGCGGTAGGCACGGGCCGAGATGCCGATGTTGGCGCCGTGGATGTGTCGGTGCTCGGAGCCGGACCGGTAGCCCTCGAGGTAGCGCACCCGGGTGGCCGGGTTCCACCCGGACCAGTCGGTCACCTCGACCAGTCCTGCGACCAGGTCGGCGCCGTCGAGCGCGAGGCGCAACTGGTCGGCCAGCCAGGTGGGGGGCACGCGGGAGTCCGCGTCGGTCGTGGCGTACCAGCGCTGCCCCGACCGGTCGGGTGAGGAGGGAACAGAGAGTGCGTCGAACCCCACGGCCCGCGCGGCGCCGACGTTGCGCGCGTCGCTCCGCACGATGCGGGCCCGGCCCCGGGCGATGGCCTCGGAGTCGTCGGTGCAGGAATCGAGCACGACTGTCACCGTCACCGGCACGGGGGTGGCCTCAGCGCACGCCTCGAGGGAGTCCAGACAGCCGGCGAGCAGCTCCTGCTCGTCGTGGACCGGGATCACCACGTCGATTCCCATGAAGCGCATCGGGTTCCCTTCAGGTCGCACGGGCGGTGCCGGTGGCGGGGACGGCGTGGGCCGGCCGGCGCGATCTGTCGGTCAGAGGGGTGATCCCGTCAGAGGTTGCCGAAGAAATCCGCCCAGTAGAAATCCCAGAACGCCCAGAGGATGATCGCTGCCAATGCCAGGAACCATACGACCACCGGGACCAGGTGCCACCGCTGGAGCGCCCGTACCCAGCCGGCGCCGGTGAGCTTGGCCAGCACGTGGAGCAGGGTGTACCAGAACATCGGGATGGTCATGGCCCACACGACCATGCACCAGGGGCACAGCACCTGGATGGAGAAGATGGACTGATACGCCAACCAGTGGACCATCCCCGCGGCGAACGTCAGCCCGAGGAGCGCGCCCACCCAGTACCAGCGCGGGAAGCGCACGCCCGAGGCGGCGGCGACGCCGATCGCGATGAGGACGGCGTAGCCCACCAGCCCGATGAAGGGGTTGGGGAACCCGAATACCGCGCCCTGTTCGGAGTTGATGACGCTCTTGCAGCTCATGAGGATGGAGAAGTTGCAGGCCGGCATGTAGTCCGGGTTCTCCAGGAGCCGGATCTTGTCCAGGCTGAGCTGGAACGACGCCACCAGGGCGATGACCGACCCGATGGTGAGCAGCACGCCCATCCACCGGTCGGTGAACACCCGCGAGACGACGCCGGAGTGGGCGTCGGCGTCGGTACCCGCGGCGGGGGCGATCGTCACCGGCTCGGCGGGGGCGCCCGTGGGGTCGACGTGTGGGGCGTCTGAGGTCTCGCGCATGCGGCCAGCGTACCGATGGCCGGTCAGCGGGCGTTCTCCTGCGCCGTCGGTGGCGCGCCGAGGTGGCCGCGAGCGTGGTCGGCGTAGAAGGCCAGGTGCGCTGCGGCCGCCGCGTCCCAGGTAAGTGACGCGGCCAGAGCGCTGCCGTCCCGGGCCCTCGCGGGATCGGGGGAGAGTGCCGACTCGAGACGGTCGGCGAGGTCCGGTATCGACGCGGCGTACTCGACGCAGGTGCCGAACACCTCCCGGAGGATCGGCAGGTCGCGCGCGACAACCGGGCGGCCCGCGGCGAGCGCCTCCATGGCGGCCAACCCGAAGCCCTCCTTGGTGGAGGGGAAGGCGAAGACGTCGCACGCCGCGACGAGACCCGGCAGGTCCCCCTCCGGCACCACGCCGACGACGACGGGGTCGATGCCCAGCTCCACGCACCGCCGGTCGAACCGGGCGCGGTAGTCGCGGTAGTCGAACAGGGTCTCCCCGCCGGCGAACACGAGCGAGAGGTCCGGACGCCTCCGGCGCAGCAGCGCGAACGCCTCGAGGAGATCGATGCTGCCCTTGCGGGGTTCGATGCCGCCGACGGCCAGGACGTACGGTCCGAGCCTGCGCCGCCACCGCTCGCGCGCGGAGACGGCTCCTGCCCCCTTGCCAGAAGCCTGAGCGAAGCGGGCGTGGTCCACGCCGTTGGGGATCACCGTGGGGGCCAGGTCCCATCCCCGCCGGACCTCGGCGGCGACGGCGTCGGAGACGCACACGTGCGCGTAGGGGGTGGTGATGGCCTTCTCGTGGCACTCCACCAGGACGGGGGTGGTGAATTCGTCGAGGTGATGGATGGTGCGGATGCACCGGCCGACGGCGTTGGCGCTGATGCAGTCCTGGGCGTGGACGATGTCGAACCCGTCCGGATCGACGCACCCGCGCAGGGTGGCGATCGAGCGCACGATGCGGTCGGTGACGGACTCGCCCGGACGATCCGGGAACGGCGCGAGACGAACGGTGACGGCGGGGTCGACCTCGCGGAAGAAGCCGGCATCCGCGCCGCGGGCCAGCGAGTACACCGTCACGGCGGCGCCTGTCCGGGCCAGCGCCTCGGCCAGGTGCAGGGTGTGGACCACGCCCCCGCGCGGGCGGGTCGAGTAGGTGAGCAGGGCTATGCGCACGGCGGGTCCCCTTCCGGTTCCGACGCGTAGGTCTCGGGGCGTCGCTCCGCGAGGTGGTCGAGCACCCTCCTCGATCGGGCGAGTTCCGTCTCGATGTCGACCTCGACCCTCGCGATCCCGCCCTTGGACCGGGTGGCCGCGAGGACCTCGCCACCGGGCCCCACGACCTTGGCCTGGCCGAGGAAGCGGAGGGAGCCCATGACCCCGGTCTGGTTGGAGGCCACCACGAACACCTGGTTCTCGGCTGCCCGCGCGCAGTCGTAGAGGTCGAACAGCCTGGACTGACGATCAGCGGGGAGCCGCGCGGCGCGGTCGGTCACACTGGCGGGCCACGCCGACAGGGTGGCCACCACCTGGGCGCCGTCGAGGGCGAGCGACCGCGCCGACTCGGGGAAGGTCTTGTCGTAGTCGATGAGCATCCCCAGGCGCCCGACCGGCGTGTCGAACGCACGAAACGACTCCCCGGCGCCGTAGTGGGTGCCCTCGTCTACGGGCTGGTGGACCTTCCGGTGGACTCCGAGCACCCCGTCGCCGGTCAGGCAGACGGCGGTGTTGAACCGGGTTCCGTCTCCGGCCTCGGTGTAGCCGATGCAGACGGTCATGTCCCCCGCGGCGGCGGCGATGGCGGCCAGTTCCGGGCCCTCGGGGTCGAGCGCCGGTGGGAGGGACTCGGCGGAGGGGGCGCGCAGGTCGCCGAGATAGCCGCCGAGGGTCGCGTGCGGGAAGACGAGCAGGTCCACGCCGTCGCGGGCGGCCGCGTCGATGATCCCGACCGCCTTGCCGACGCACCGCGGGAGGTCCCGGCCGAAGTTCCCGGCCAGCGCCCCCAGGGTCACCGTGCGCATCAGGCGGTGCCCAGCCCCGTGACGGTGCCGGCGACGGCGACGGTCACCTCGCCGTCGGGCCACCGCAGCCTCACCCCGGGCTCGTCGGTGAGGCGACCACAGGCCGCGGTGACCGCCGGCCCCGCGGGTGCCGGGGCGGCGTCGCGGTCCGCGGTGAGCATGGCGTAGCCCGGGAAGCAGGTGAGCCAGGCGCCGACACTCGCGCCCCGCGGGCGCGGGATCGCCGCGACGTCGAGTTGGGCACCGGTCCCGGAGGCCTCCGCCAACATCCCCGCCGTTCCGACGATGCCCGCCATGCTCACGTCCTTGGCGGCGGCGGGGGCGAGCTGCGCCACGTGCCCCGAGAGCAGTCGGAGCTCATCGGAGGTCCGGCTGCTGGAGGAGTCCCACTGCCGCTCGTGGTACCCCGGCCGCCAGGACCCACCGAGGTCCGCGGTGAGGGACAGCGTGTGGCCGACGCGACCGCCTCCGGCGGGGATGGGCCGCGAGGTGCGCCCGAGCGCGGTCACCGACAGCGCCGACGGGACACCGACCTGAGTGTGGCCGCCGAGCACCGGGACCCGCCAGGCCGCCGCGGCCGCGGCCACGCCCCTGACGATCCGCTCGAGATGGGAGCTGGTCGGTGCGGCGACGGCGTCGAGCAGTCCCACGGGCTGGGCGCCCATGGCCGAGAGATCGCCGAGGTTGACCAGGACCGAACACCATCCCGCCCACTCGGGGTCACGCTCGACCATCGAGGGGAGGATCGCGTCGCACGCCGCGATGAGATCGGTGCCCGGCACCGGCACCCCGTCGTCGCCGCGGTAGCCGGCCTGCCCGAGGCCCCCGGCCTGCTCGGCGAACGGGGACAGGAGCCCGGACAGGAGGGACTTGGTGGAGTCGGCGAGTCGCTGGATCCGGTCAACGGGCCACCTCATCCGCCGGTGGGCGCGACCGGAGACGACCGGTCCCGCCCCGGTGTCGACCCACCCCAGGGAGGTGAACAGCGGCGAGTAGCGGTCCTGGACGCATGCGTCGAAGCGCAGAACCCCGCGGGCCTCCACGTGCGCGCAGGCGGAGCGGATCAGGGCGGGGCCGATGCCACCGGAGTGGGCCGTGTCGGCCACGACGAGTCGGCTGCCGGCCCACCATCCGATGTCCGGCTCCGCGCACGGCGCGATCCGGACCCCGCCGAGGACGGTTCCGTCGGGGGCGACGGAGACGAGCACCACCGTGCGGGGGTCGGAGTCGACCTCGTCGAGGTCGCTTCCGGGGAACAGCCCCTGGCGGAGGACGAACTCCTCGTGCCGGAGACGGTGGTAGGCGGCGACGGTGCGAGCATCCTCGGCGATCCGCACCACCGGGCCCGGCTCCGCGCGGTGGCCTCCCGCGAGGATGGACGCGGCGGCCGACCCCACCACGGACTCCGCCCCCAGGACGGACTCCGCCGTGCGGGTCCGGCCCGGAAGGGCGGGGCCGGTGAGGTCTCGGATGTCGAGCATCGTCTCAGCCCCCGACCGACTGCAGCACGCTGCACGCCCCGCACGCCGCGCAGCCGGCGCTCTGGTCGGCCCCGGCCATCCCGATCCGCTCCAGGTGCGCGCCCACCTCGCGGCTGATGTACTCCACGCGCCGCTGATCGGGGGCGGGGGCCCCGTCGACGTCGACGGCCAGCGTCCCCGACTGGGGGCGGTACGGGACGATGAACGGGTAGACCCCCGACTCGGCCAGCTCCTTGGCCCCGGCGATCATCTCGTCGGGGTCCTCGCCGAGCCCGACGAGCAGGTAGGTCGAGACCTGGTTGCGCCCGAACACGCGGACCGCCTCGTCCCACGCGGCCCGGTACTCCGCCAGGGGCACCGTCGACTTGCCGGGCATCCACCGCCGCCGGGCGTCGTCGTCGAGCGACTCGACGTGGATGCCGATCGCGTCGGCACCGGCGTCACGCAGGTCGGAGAGGACCGCCAGGTCGGCGGGCGGCTCGCACTGGACCTGGATCGGCAGCTCCGGGACGGCCGCTCTGACGGCGCGGACGCAGCGGGCCAGGTGCGAGGCCCCGCGGTCGCGGCCCGCCGACGTCCCGGTGGTCATGACCATCTGGGTGATCCCGTCGAGGTCGACGGCCGCGCGGGCGACCTCGGCCAGCTGCTCGGGCTGCTTGACCGGCACCGTCGTGCCCGCGCGCAGCGACTCCTCGATCGAGCAGAACCGGCAGCGCTCCTCCCGGCGGTAGCGGATGCAGGTCTGCACCACGGTCGTGGCCAGGACGTCGCGTCCGTGGAGGCGCGCGATCTTCTCGTACGGCACCCCGTCGGAGGTCGTGCGGTCGTAGAAGCGGGGACGGCCGATCGCGGAGACCTCCAGTCCGGTGTCGACGCCGTCGCGCAGGACCCGGTCGCCGTCGAAGACGAAGGGGCTGTCGGGGTTGCGGGGGATCGCCGCGTCGCGCCCGGAGACGACGAGGTGCCCGTCGTCGCTGGGGCCGGCGCCCCCGCTGCGGTGCAGCGGAGGGGTGCCCCGGATGCCGAGGAGGGCCAGGTCGACCCTGGTCGAGGTGGACACTCCGGTGGTGGAGGTGGTCATGATGCCCGTTCCTCTCGTGTGGCCAGGCGGCGCGCGATGATGCCCTCGGCCAGGTGCGCCGCGTCGCGGTCGATCCCGAGGAAGCGGCCGGAACCCCAGGTGTGCATCCAGGGCAGGCCGATGAAGGACAGGCCGGGCACCTCCGTCGCGCCGCGGGTCTGCATGGGGTGGCCGGCCCCGTCGAACGCGCTCGCCCCGATCCAGCGGTAGTCGGGCCGGTAGCCGATCGCCCAGATGATCGTGGTGATGCCCTCCGCGGCGAGGTCGAGTGACGTCGGGTCGGACTCGGGCGCCCACACCGGCTCGTACCTCGCCGGCGGCGGGGCGTCGATCCCGTGGGCGTCGATGTGCCGGTCGATGTCGGCGCAGATGGAGTTGTACACGCGGTCGGCGGAGTCGAGGGCGTCGGTCAGCGTGGGGGCGAAGCGCAGCCCGGAGTCCCGGCCCGAGGTGAGCGTGCCGTAGAGCCGCATGCCCTCGGTGGCGAATCGCCGCAGGTCCACGTCCCGTCCGCCGTCGCGGCCGGTGACGTAGTGGTTGGTCTTCTCCTGCGCGGCCTTTCCGCCGGGGTACTGCTGTGCCGGGGTGTCGTACAACCCCATGTCCGCGAGCCAGGTCATGCAGTCCCGGCCCCGGTAGAACCGGGCGACGCGTGGGGCGTTGCCCACGGCCAGGTGGACCCGGCGACCGGCGAGGTGCAGGTCCTCGGCGATCTGCGCGCCGGACTGGCCGGACCCCACCACCAGGACCGCGCCCTCGGCCAGCTGGTCGGGGTTGCGGTACTGCTCGGAGTGCAGTTGCGTCACGGTGGGGTCGAGGAACGAGGCGTAGGGCGGGATCACCGGGACCGGGTAGCCGCCGGTGGCCACCACCACCTCGTCCGCGGTGACCGTCCGTTCGCCGACCGGGCCGGCGAGGGTCACCTCGAAACCGGTGTCGGACCGGCGCAACCGGGTGGCCGCGGTGTGCTCGGCGAGCGGCGGGTCGAAGGTGTCGAGCCACCCGTGCAGCCACTCGACCACCTGGTCGCGGGTCATGAACCCGTCGGGATCGGGGCCCTCGTAGTGGTAGCCCGGCAGTCGGCAGTGCCAGTTGGGCGTGACGAGCGTGAAGGAGTCCCACCGGGTGTCGGCCCAGGCGTGGACGGCGGTCTGTTTCTCGACCACCAGGTGGTCGACGCCCGCCGTGCCGAGGTGATGGCTCACCGACAGTCCGGCCTGGCCGCCGCCGATGACGAGCACCGGGACATGGGTGCCGGGGGAGAACTGCGTGGTGCTCATGAGTGCTCCTGAGGTGCGGGGGGCAGTGGGGGGTGCATGGAGACGACCTCGACGAGGGCGTCCCCGGGGTGGGCGCGGGATGCGGAGGCCACCTGGGCGGCGGTGTCCGCCGCGGAGCTGCAGAGAAAGCCGTAGCGCGCGCGGACCCGCTCGCCCGCCTCGGTGAGCCCGTCGGTGGCCCGGCGGCGGAACTCGGCCACGCTCAGGCGGTCGCCCACCGTGAGGTGGTCGTGGATCACCAGGCTGGGGGAGTAGTAGTCCCGGACCGTCCCGTCGGGCCACCGGACGGCGAAGCTCATCTCAGGCACTGGCGAGCGTCCTCTCCTCGGCCGGATCACTGACCTCGACCAGCGACCCGTACACGTCGGGGCGGCGATCGCGCAGGTGGAACATCCCGGCGCGCATGGCCGCAAAGGTCCCCGCCACGTCGACCTCGGCGACCGCCAGGCCCTCGTCGAGGGTGGTGGTGGCCAGGACGTTCCCGCCGGGGTCGACGATCTTGGCGTTGCCGACGTACCGCAGGGACCCGAACGTCCCCGCCTGGTTGGAGGCCACCCAGAACACCTGGTTGTCCAGGGCGCGGGCGGAGTCGAAGAGGTTGAACCGGTAGGTCCAGCGGTCCTCCTGGAGGTTGGCTGCCGTCGCCGTGCGCGCGGCCGGCCACGCGGACAGGGAGGCGATGATCTCAGCGCCCTGCAGTGCCATGACGCGCGCGGCCTCGGGGAACGCCTTGTCGTAACAGATCTGCAGGCCCACCCGCCCGACCGGGGTGTCGAACACCCGGTAGTCGCCGCCGGAGGCGTAGGACATGTTCTCCCCGAGGGGCTGGTGCACCTTGCGGTAGGTGCCGTAGACGCGGCTGCCGTCGAGGACGGCGGCCGCGTTGTAGCGGCTCACCCCGTCGTCGTCGAGCTCGCAGAACCCGATGGCCACCACCAGGTCCCCGATGATCTCCTGGACCCGCGCGATCTCGGGCCCGTCGAGCCGGATGGCGGGGGGCAGCGATCGGGACGTGGGCGCGGTGTCGCCGTGGTTGCCGAGGCTGGAGAGGTATCCGCCGATGGCGGCCTCGGGAAAGACCAGGAAGTCGACGCCGCGCTCGCGGGCGATCTCCGTGTAGTGGGCGATGGTCCGGTAGTTCTCCTCCAGGTCGCGGCCGAAGTTGGCGGCGACCGAGCCGATGGTCGTCATGGCATCAGACCATGTAGGTGGAGTTGATGATCGCGCCCTTACGGGCGTAGTGGATCAGGGCGTCCTGCACGTCGAGCGGGTGCGCGGGGATCACGCCCTCGATCAGGTCCTCCTCGCGGCCGCCGTGGAGTCCGAGACCGAAGCGGCAGCAGAACACGGTCCCGCCCTCGGAGATGAACGACTCGAGGGACTCGTTGATGTTCTGCTCGCCGGGGAAGCCGGAGGCGCCGGTGGTCGGGAATCCGCGGGTGGCCAGGCAGTTGATCGCGCCGGGGCCGTAGAAGTAGATGGCCGACTCGAAACCCTTGCGCAGGGCGCGGGTGGCCTGGAGGACGGCGACAAAGGAGACGGAGGACTCGTGCGCGATGCCGTGCACGAGCGTGAAATACGACTCCCCCTCCTCGGCCTTGTAGTCCGGGAAGATCTTGGTGCCGCCGTAGATGGTCGAACCCTTGGGCAGGGACGGGTGCGGGATCTCCTTGAGGGAGGCGGCGATGTTCTCGGTGATGGTGGCGTCGAACTCGGGCACTGTGGGCTCCTCGGGGACGGGGTCACCGGAGGGGTTCCGATGACATGGCAGCGAGTACACGCCCGGACCGTTACCGCTGCGTGTCGGTCCGTTACCGGGTGGTTGCGATTGGAACAACGCATCCGGCGCCGACGTAACACTGCGGCCGACACCGCCACCCCCGTGGCGGCTCCGTGCCGGCGTCGCGCCGAGACCGTGGCGCCGCCGCGGAGGTCCTGAGGCGGCCCCGCGCTCCGCCGCCGGATGCTGATTACACTGGTGCTTTCCGTGCGGCCACGTCCGCCGCGCCCACCCCACCTGGAGGACTCACACGCGTGACCACCACTGTCAGCAGCCCCACCACCGCAGCTCTGTCCGGCCTGGCCGGGGCGGTCGCAGCGAACCCGGCGCTGGCCGATCTGCGGGCGGGGCTGGACCGGGACTCCGCCGTGGTCCGGTCGGCGGAGTCCCTGCGGCCGTTCCTGGTGGCGGCCCTGGCCGAGCGTTCGCCGCTGCTGGTGGTGACGGCCACCGAGCGCGAGTGTGAGGAGCTCGCCGACGAGCTGGCGGGGCTGTTCGACGACCCGGGCCCGTCACACGAGGCCGTGGCGCAGTTCCCGAGCTGGGAGACGCTCCCGCACGAGCGTCTGTCGCCCGCCTCCGACACGATCGGTCGCCGGCTGCAGGTCCTGAACTCGGTGATGCGGGGACAGGCCCCGAGGATCGTGGTGGCGGCGGCGCGGTCGGTGGTGCAGCCCATCTCCCCGGGTGCGGCCCGCCGGGAGCCGATCCGGTTGACCCGCGGCGCCGAACTCGACCCCGCGGAGCTACTGGCCACCCTGACCGAGTTCGCCTACAGCCGCGAGGACATGGTGGCCCGCCGCGGCGACGTGGCGGTGCGCGGCGGCATCGTGGACGTGTTCCCCACCACCGCCGACCATCCGCTGCGCGTGGAGTTCGACGGCGACACGATCGCCGAGATCCGCGAGTTCTCGGTGGCCGACCAGCGCTCCCTTCCCGAGGGCGAGGTCTCCTCGGCCGTGTTGTTCCCCTGCCGGGAGCTGCTGCTCGACGACGATGTCCGCGAGCGCGCGCAGCGGCTGGCCGCCGCGCACCGCGAGAACCCGACGCTCGCCGAGCTGCTGGACTCGTTGGCCGAGGGCATCCCCCGGGACGGCATGGAGGCGCTGACCTCGGTGCTCGTGCCGGAGGAGATGGCCACCCTGCCCATGCTGATGCCCGAGGGCACCCGCGTGGTGGTGTGCGACCCGGACAAGGTCCGCCGCCGCGCCGCCGACCTGGCCTCCGCCGGTCGGGAGTTCCTCGAGGCCTCGTGGACCGCCGCGACCATGGGCGGCGACGCCCCGGTGGACAGCGAGACCCTGGACCTGTCGGGCTCGGGCTACCGCACCTTCTCCGCCGTCCATGAGGAGGCGACCGCCGCCGGCGTTCCCTGGTGGCAGCTGGTCCCCCCGGGATTCCTCACGGACCCCGAGGACGGCCTGGTGGTGGACGCCCCCGCCGGCGACCCGCCCGCCCCGCGCGGCAAGGACTCGGAGATGCAGGCCATGTTCGCCCGGCTGCGGGCGCTCATGTCCTCCGGCGGCCGGGCCGCGGTGGTGGTCCCGGGCCACGGCACCGTCGACCGAGTCCTGGAGCGCCTGTCCGAGGCGGAGGTCCCGGCCACCGCCGCCCCGGCGGGATCCGAGCCCGCCCCCGGCGTGGTGTCGGTGTACGAGGCGATCCTGCACGGTGGGTTCGCGCTGGCACCCGATTCCGGGGAGCAGGGGGACCACCTGGTCGTCGTCTCCGAGACCGACCTCACCGGCAACCGACTCGGCGCCACCGCGCGCCCCAAGGCCCGCCACGCCAAGCGTCGCAACCAGGTGGACCCGCTGGCCCTCAAGGCCGGCGACTGGGTGGTGCACGACCAGCACGGCATCGGCCGGTTCGTGGAGATGGTCGAGCGGCAGGTGCGCGGCGGGGACGGTTCGAGCCGCCGCGAGTACGTGGTGATCGAGTACGCCCCCGGCAAACGCGGGGGCGCCGGAGACCGCCTGTTCGTGCCCATGGAGTCGCTGGGCCAGCTCAGCCGCTACGTGGGCGGCGAGGCGCCGACGCTGAGCAAGATGGGCGGTGCCGACTGGCAGAACACCAAGCGCAAGGCCCGCAAGGCGGTCCGCGAGATCGCCACCGAACTGGTGCAGCTCTACGCCAAGCGGCAGTCCGCCCCCGGCCGCGCCTTCGGCCCCGACACCCCCTGGCAGCGGGAGATGGAGGACGCCTTCCCGTTCACCGAGACCGTCGATCAGCTCACGGCGATCGAGGAGGTCAAGGGGGACATGGAGAAGACCGCCCCCATGGACCGCGTGGTGGTGGGCGACGTGGGCTACGGCAAGACCGAGGTGGCCGTGCGGGCGGCGTTCAAGGCCGTGCAGGACGGCACCCAGGTGGCGGTGCTGGTGCCCACCACGCTGCTCGCGCAGCAGCACCAGGCGACCTTTGTCGAGCGCATGACCGGCTTCCCGGTGACCGTCAAGGGCCTCAGCCGGTTCACCTCCGACGCCGAGGCCAAGGAGGTGCTCAAGGGCCTGGCCGACGGCACGGTGGACGTGGTGATCGGCACCCACCGGCTGCTGGCCACCGCCGTGCACTGGAAGAACCTCGGCCTGGTGGTGGTGGACGAGGAGCAGCGCTTCGGTGTGGAGCACAAAGAGCACATCACCTCGCTGCGCACCCACGTGGACGTGCTGACCATGTCCGCCACACCCATCCCGCGGACGCTGGAGATGTCGCTGGCCGGGATCCGCGAGATGAGCCAGATCCTCACCCCGCCCGAGGAGCGGTTGCCCGTGCTCACCTACGTGGGCGCGCACTCGGACAAGCACGTCGCCGCCGCCATCCGCCGCGAACTGCTGCGCGAGGGGCAGGTGTTCTACGTGCACAACCGGGTGCGGACCATCGACGCCACCGCCGCGAGGATCCGTGACCTCGTGCCCGAGGCCCGCGTGGTGGTGGCGCACGGGCAGATGGGGGAGGAGCAGCTCGAGCAGACCGTCGGCGGATTCTGGAACCGCGACTACGACGTGCTGGTGTGTACGACCATCGTCGAGACCGGTCTGGACATCTCCAACGCCAACACCCTGATCGTGGACCGATCCGACCAGCTGGGCCTGTCGCAGATGCACCAGCTGCGCGGGCGCGTGGGCCGGTCCCGCGAGCGCGGGTACGCCTACTTCCTCTACGACCCGGAGAAGCCGCTCACCGAGACCGCGTACGACCGGCTGGCCACCATCGCCCAGAACAACGACCTCGGTGCGGGCATGGCCGTGGCCATGAAGGACCTCGAGCTGCGCGGCGCCGGCAACGTGCTGGGCGCCGAGCAGTCCGGTCACATCGCGGGCGTCGGATTCGACCTCTACATCCGTCTGGTGGGCGAGGCGGTCGAGGCCTACCGCGCGATCGCCGACGGCGAGACCGTGGAGGTCGAGGAGGAGGTGGGCGAGATCCGCATCGAGCTGCCCGTCGACGCCTACATCCCGGTCGAGTACGTCGACGGCGACCGGCTGCGGCTCGAGGCGTACCGCAAGCTGTCCCAGGCGCGTGCGCCCGAGGACATCGACGCGGTGGTCGAGGAGCTGGTGGACCGCTACGGGCCCATGCCTGCCGAGGCCCGGCGCGTGGTGTCGGTGTCGCGGCTGCGGCTCGTGTGCCAGAGGTACAAGGTGCGCGAGATCGTGCTGGCCGGCCAGCGGCTGCGGGTGGGCCCGCTCGACCTGCTCGACTCCCAGCAGATCCGGCTCAAGCGCATGTACCCGGCTGCGCAGTACCGGGCCACGCAGAAGACCGTGCTGCTTCCGCTTCCCAAGGCGGCGGGCGCGCGCGCGGGGGCGGGCGCCGAGAAGGCACGCGACGACGAGATGCTCCAGTACGCCGCCGACTTCCTCACCGCCATGGCCGGGGATCCGGAGGGCTCGCACCCGGTGATCCAGCCGGAGCTGGTGTCGGTGTGAGTCCCGAGCCCGCCTCCCATCGGCCCGAGCCCGCCTCCCATCGGCCCGCTCCCCATCGAAAAGAGCGTTCCGCACAAATCCACTCGGCCGATGTGTCGGAAACGCTCTTCTCGACGGGCGCGGGGGACCGGCTCGCCGAGGCGGTCAAGGTGATGGCCCGCATCCGGCGCGACGGCGAGTGGGAGTCCGCCCAGACCCACGCCTCGCTGCTGCCGTACCTGCTGGAGGAGTCGTGGGAGTTGGTCGACGCCGTGGCCGACGGCGACCGCGACGAGTTGGTCTCCGAGCTGGGCGATCTGCTCCTGCAGGTGCTGTTCCACGCCGCGATCGGCGAGGAGCGGGCCGAGGGGTCGTTCGACATCCACGACGTGGCCGGCGCCCTGCTGGACAAGCTCCGCCGTCGCGCGCCCTACTGGTTCACCGCCGACGGCGCGGCCGGGCTCGATGCCGCCGAGCAGGACCGCCTGTGGCAGGAGGCCAAGGCCGCCGAACGCACCGGTCGCCCGCCGCGCGGGGTGGTCGACGGCATCCCGTGGGACATGCCGGCCCTGGCGCTCGGGCAGAAGGTGCTGGCCCGCGCCCGCTCGGCGGGTGTGCCCGATGAGCTGGTGCCCTCCCAGATGAGGGTGGTCCACGTGGACCCGTCGGGCCTCTTCCACGAGCACGCTGCTGGCGACCGCGGCGATGGTTCGGGTACGCCGTCCGGGGCGAGCTCCGCCGACGGTTCCGAGTCCGGCTCCGCCGAGGTCGCGTACCGGCAGGTGGTCAGGAGCTTCGCGCGCGACCTCCACGAGGCCGAATCGCGACTCGAAGGCCCGGCCGCGGACGCCTCCGCTGCCGACTGGCACGCTGCCTGGCCTGCCCGGCCCGCCTGACCCCTCCGTCGCCTCCGGGGATACACCCCGGCCTGACCTGCGGCTCGCGCGTGCGTGCATCGCGGCGAGCGGATGTGGAGCGTGGATACGCGAGCGACCCGCGCGCCGGGCCTGCGATGCCGTGTGGGTGCCGTTTGGGGCTTTCCTCCAGTGAGTGCCTGGTCGGCCAACGAAAACACGCGGATAGTGCTCCGTTCGATTGGCGATCCGCACAACGCCGGCCCCACGTCGATTCTTCGTTAAGGCGGTGCATTCACTAGGCTCAGCGTGTTCACATGACAAATGAAGAGGGAGAGGGGCAGATTTGCTGAGCTCTACAGCGTTGAGCGCAACGGCCGTGGTTCTACTTCTGGTGTTGTTCTACGGCGGCACCATGGTCATGTCCTCGCGGATCGCCAAGAGGAAAGAGAACGCCGACAGCTTCATGACCGCCGGCCACAAGATCGGGTTCGGGATCTCGGCGGCGTCGATGACGGCCACCTGGATCTGGGCGTCATCCATGTACGCCTCGGTCAACTCCGGATACCTCTACGGCATTTCAGGGCCGATCCACTACGGGTTCTGGGGAGCCCTGATGATCCTGTTCATCTACCCCTTCGGTAAACGCATCCGCAAGGTCGCCCCGCAGGCGCACACCCTGGCCGAGGTCATGTTCGCCCGCCACGGAAGGTCCTCCCAGTTCATGCTGGCCGGGTCCAACATCCTGGGTTCCGTCATCTCGTTGACGTCGAACTTCATCGCCGGCGGCGCGCTGATCTCCATGCTCAGCCCGTTCAGCTTCATCCAGGGCGTGATCGTGATCGCTGCGGGCGTCCTGCTCTACACGCTGTGGTCCGGTTTCCGCGCCTCGGTGCTCACCGACTTCGCGCAGGTACTGGCGATGCTCGGCGCGGTGATCATCATCGTGCCGTCGATGTTCTTCTTCCTCGGTGGAGTCGACCTGTTCACCACGGGAGCCCAGAACCTGACCCCGCAGCAGCAGTCGTTCTTCTCCTCGGATGCGTTCCTCAACCAGGGTGCGCCGTACATCGCGGCGGTCCTCGCCTACGCGATCGGCAACCAGACCATCGCGCAGCGACTGTTCGCGGTGCGCGAGGACCTGATCAAGCCGACCTTCATCACCGCGACCATCGGTTACGGCGCGACGATCATCGGCATCGGCATGGTCGGCGTGCTCGCCCTCTACGCGGGGATCGATCCCGTCGACGGCGATCCGAACAACGTGCTCCCACAGGTGGCGGCCGAGTACCTGCCCGGTGTCCTGGTGGCGGTGTTCTTCATCATGATCATCGGTTCGCTTTCCTCCACCGCGGACTCGGACCTGTCCGCGATGTCGTCGATCGCGATGAGTGACCTGTACGGCCAGGGCATGCGCGGCCGTGGCAAGGTGCCCAACCCCCGGGTGATGCTCATCGTCGGCCGGGTCACCATGGTCCTGTCCACGGTGGCCGCCCTGTTCTTCGCCAACATCAGGTTCAACATCCTTGACCTGTTGGTGTTCGTGGGCGCTCTGTGGGGCGCGTTGGTGTTCCCGGTGATCGCGAGCTTCTACTGGAAGAAGGTCACCAACTCGGCCTTCACCGTCTCTGTGTTGGTCGCCCTGGCGGTCTTTCTGCCCACCCGCTTCGGGTTGATCCCGGATTCCGGCGTGCTGGCGTACGGGATCGAGGCGCTCGCCGTGGTGGGTGTGGGCGTGGTCCTGGGCCTGATGGTGTTCGGCTTCCTGGGCCTCAGGCCGGCGCTCGTCGTGGCCGTGATCGCGGCACTCGGCAGCGCGCCGTTCATCCTCGGCTTCCTGCGTGACTACGACACGCTCACGGCCTCACTTGTCGCGTACGCGGTCAGCACGATCGTCTGCGTGGCGATGTCGTACCGCAGTTCGATGGACTACGACTTCGACGAGATCGCGCTGGCCACCGCCGATTACGACACCGACGCGGTGGCGGAGGAGCTCGCCGACGCCGACGCCCGGAACACGGCCGAGAACAAGAACGATGACGACGACGACGTCGTCCGCGTCTAGGGAAGGAACTGCAGATGACACCGATACTTCTGACGATTTACGTCCTGATCTGGCCCGTGATCGTGGCCGGCGTCCTCGCCGTCCTGGTGCGAGCCTTCATCAGGGAGGCCGCCGAGGCCAAGCGGGACGGCGTGCCGATCATCTAGAGCCTGTTCGACAGCACTACGGGTCTGCCCCCTCGCCGATTCCGGTGAGGGGGCAGACCTGTGTCAGAAGCAGGGTCGCTCAGCGGTGGAAGATCCGGCGGTAGGCCGCGTTCATGGCGGGGGCGGGCAGGCGCCGGTAGGCGTTGCGGGCGAGATAGTTGGCCACGGCTCGAGGGCGGGAGATCATGCCCGCGTCGAGGAGGGTGCGCTGGATGGTGCGCTCGGAGGCCGTGAGCTGGCGGCTCTTGCGACGGGAGAACTGCGCATCCGTGACGCGGAACTTCACCAGCGGTTCGGGCAGGTTGTGCAGGCGGTAGCCCGCGCCGATCAGGCGGATCATCAGATCGTAGTCCTCCTGGTAGGGGACGTGGCGGTACCCGCCGACGGCGCGGATGGCGTCCGTGCTGGCTAGCAGGGACGGGTTGTTGACCGGGTTGTTGATGCGCGCGTAGCGGGCGATGTCCTCGTGCTCGGTGGGCAGGGCACGCATGGCCTTCGGGTGCTCCGGGTCGGCGTCGAACTCCAGCATCGCCGAGCCCAGGACGTCCACCCCGAGCGTGCGGGCGGCGTCGAGCTGCCGCGCGAACCGCTCGGGCAGGGAGATGTCGTCGGCGTCCTGGCGGGCGACCCAGCCGGTGCGGACCTCGTCGAACCCGCGTTGTGACGCCGCGGCGGCGCCGAGGTTCTGCGGCAGCGCGAACCGCCGCAGGTCCGGGGTGGAGTCCAGGACCTCACGCAGCGCGGGCGACAGGGGACCGTCCTCCACCACGATCACCTCAGCCGGCTGAACCGTCTGGGCGTGCACACTGTCCAGGGCATCGCGCAGCTGCGAGGGCGCGATCGCGTGGTAGACGGTGAGCAGGACGGACAGGTCGGGGTCACGCATCGAGGTCCTCGCGGTCGGTCTGGGGGCGGGCAGGGTGCCGACGCCTGCGAGCAGTATCGCGGAGACCGAGGGCCTCTTCCATCAGGCGTACCGCGACGCGGCGGGTGTCCGGAGCAGCGGCGGGTGGCCGGGAGCAGCGGCGGGTGGCCGGGAGCAGCGGCAACCGCCTCAGGCCAGCAGCGAGGCGTCGACCTGGTCCCACGAGCTCGCACCGCACAGCGACAGGGTGAGGTCGATCTCGGCGAGCAGGTTGTCGAGCACCTCGCCGACCCCCTGTTGCCCGGCGATGGCCAGCCCGTAGATGTGGGGCCGCCCGATCGTCACGGCATCCGCGCCGCACGCCATGGCCTTGACCACGTCCGTGCCGTTGCGGATGCCGGAGTCCAGAAGCAGGGTCGGCTCGGGGCCGACGGCCTCGCGGATGCGGACGAGGGCGTCCAGCGTGCCGATCGATCCGTCCACCTGCCGGCCTCCGTGATTAGAGACCATCACCGCGTCGACGCCCATGTCGAAGGCCCGCCGGGCGTCCTCCGGGTGCAGGACGCCCTTGAGGACGACCGGCAGGCGGGTCCGGTCGCGCAGCGTGGCGATGTGGTCCCAGTTCAGCGCCGGGTTGGAGAACGTGTCGAGGAAGGTCTGGACGGCGGCGCGGGTCTCGGGGGCGGTGAGGTTCCTGCGGAACGCGCCGGGGTGGTTCCGGGCCATCTCGAGCAGCGTCACGACGGCCTTCGGTGTGACCTTGACCGCGTCGGGATCCGCGCTGGCACCCGCGGCGGCCTCACTCGCGACCCGCTCGGCCACCATCTCGGCGAAGCGGGGGTCGGAGGTGTACTGGGCGATCCCGACCCCCCGCGTGAACGGCAACGATCCCAGGTCGAGATCCCACGGCCGCCAGCCGAGCGTCGTGGTGTCGAGGGTGACGACCAATGCCCCGGCGCCCGCGGCCTCCGCGCGGGAGATGAAGCTGTCGACCAACTGTTCATCCCTGCTCCAGTACAGCTGGAACCAGCGCGGTCCGTCCTGCATCGCCGCGGCCGTGGCTTCCATCGGCGACGAGCCCTGCGAGGACAGGATGTACGGCAACCCTCGCTCGGCCGCGGCGCGCCCGATGTGGACGTCGGCGTCGCGGCGCACGAGTCCCGCAGCCCCGATCGGAGCGACCAGGACGGGCGCGGGCAGCCTCTGCCCCAGCACCTCCGTGGACAGGTCGCGGTGCTCGGTGCTGCGCAGGACGCGCGGGACCAGTCGACGCCGGTCGAGTGCCTCGCGGTTGGCACTCATCGTGACCCCCGAGCCGGCCCCGCCGTAGACATAGGCCCAGGCCTTTCTGCCGCCGGGCCGGCGCAGCAGGGCGCGGCGAGCGGCGGCCTCGAGTTTCTCCGCGCTGGTCGGAACCGTGGGCGTGATGCCCGAGACGCCGGCCCGGTAGATGATGTTCTGGCGCGCGCGCCCGGGGGCGACGTTCTCGGGCTCGGCGCCGGCGCCGCCTGCCGCTGTGTTGGCGCTGCCGGGGGAGTCGGCGTGGGAGGTCGCGAAGTCAGACGTCATGGAGGCGAGCCTACTGAGGGTTCGCTCGGGCCGAGGGCCGCGGACGAGGTCAGCCCACGACGCCCAGCACCGCAAGACCGGCCGCCCCGCACGCCGCCGCCACGAGGAGCGAGGTGAGCGTGCCGATGATGAACCGCTCGCTCACGGCGGGGTTCTCGCGGATCTCCGGGTAGCGGCCCAGGGCCTTGATGGCCACCACGACCGCGGCCAGCTCGAAGCGTCCGGCCAGGATCGCGGCCGTGAGACCCACCCGTTCGAGGATCCCGATCCACATCCCGCCCCGCAGCACCTCGCGGACCTGTGGTTCGGAGTTCTCGCGCCGCTGCACCACCGGGCTGCGGGAGTCCCCGCTGACCTCGACCGTCGGTGGGTCGGGCACGTGCGCGGAGCGCAGGACCAGGGATGCGATCGGCGATCCGAGCCCTGCCGAGGCGAGAAGGCTGAGCGCCACGACGATCGTGACGGGGATCCACTCGGGCCAGGTGCTCACCGCGCGCCCCCCGTCGCCGCAGCGTGAGCTCCGGCGAGGAGCCGGTCGAGCGCGGGGTACGCGGCCCGCTCCTCGCGGATGCGTGAGAGCCGCAGCGCGCCGTTGACCGAGGCCGGGGTGATATTCAGCTCGTGGGCGGCCGCGGCCTGGGTGGGGGATCGATCCACGGCGTCCACGACCCGCCACTGCGCCTCGGTGCGGTCGAGGATGAGCGGAGCGGTGAGCCCCCACACGGCCTCGCAGTCGGCGGCCCAGGCCGCAGCGTCAGTGCAGGCCGCAGCCCCGGACCCCGCCCCGGCCCCGCCCCGGACCCCGGTCGGGACGCGCACCGCGACCGAACTGCTCAACCCCTTGGCCGCTTCCACGGCGTCACGCGCGGCCAGATAGGCGGGCCCGCGGCCTGCCCTCGTGCCGGAGGCGTAGGAGTCGTCGTCGACCTCTCCCGCTCCCACGCCGCAGTGCCACTCGCCGCCGCGCAGCGCCACGAGCAGTGCGCGGCGCACCGCGGCGGGGTCGGTCAACAGGCCCTGGACTTCGTCACCGGCCGTGCGCTCGAAGACGGCCGCGCAGGGGATGTCAGCCAGGGCCTCGAGCAGCCCCGGAACCAGGTCGTCGGCGGCCCGGCTGCCCCGCTGGTCGATCGTCACCACGTACATGAGGCGATCCTGCCACATCCGGCCGACATGAGGTCACAATGCCTAATTTCGAGTAATTAGCCGAAAGGGCCTAATGGACGCGGATCAGGCGAACGGGCCTCAGGAGGCGAGCGGCCTACCGATGTCGGCGGCGGCATCACCGAAGGTCTGCTTGCGCTCGCGGTCCCGGACCTTCTCGCCCCACGAGTCGAGCCGGGCGCGGCCCCACGGCGTGCGGTACCGCAGCCCGTTCAGCGCCACGAGGTAGGCGTGCGCCCACGGCGGGCGGATAGGCAGGCCGAACTCGCGCATGGACTCGCGGCCGAGAAGCACCGTGAGCATGCTCAACAGTCGCTCGTGCGCCACCCACGCCTGCACCCCGGGCAGGGGACCGCTGCGCGCGCGCTGGCGCTGGGCCGCGACCAGGGCCTGGGTCAGCTGCGGTCCCGCCTCGCTGAGCCCGGCCTGGGCCAGCAGGATGTGATAGTTGATCCGGTGCCGGTCACGCTCGCGGCTGACCAGGAAGTCGTCGTCGACCCCCATCAGCCATCCCACGTATCGCCACACGTGCATCACGGCGTCGGAGTCCCGGCGGGACAGCGGCACTCCCAGGGTGCGCACGCCCAGCAGGACCACGGCGTCGAAGAGGCCCAGGGTGGCGGCCAGGTCGCTCTGGCTGATGGGCAGTCCCCACCGGTCGGTGTCCCAGCGCGGCTCCATCGCCTCGTTGACCACGGCGTGCATGGCCCGCACGTGCCCGGTCAGTCGCCACGACTCGCCGCCCGGCCGCAGCCCGTCGGGGATCGACAGGGACATGGTCCAGTGGCTGGTCTCGGCCAGGCGGCGCAGCGTGGTGTTGCCGGTCAGGCCGCCGGTGGCCACCAGGAGGTCGGTGGGGCCGCCGAAGCGATAGCCGCCGATCAGCGAGAGCTGCAGCAGGATGTCCGCCGCGTTCTGGCCCAGGCGCAGGTACACCTTCTGGCCGTGGGCGATCTGGTCCCAGTCGACCCAGTCCGGGGTGTCCTCGAGGAGGGCGATGTACTCGCGCAGCGCCTCGGGGGCGTCGTCCGGCAGTCCCGCCGACCCGCTCGTCAGGGCCTGGTCGAGCTGCCGCCGGCTCACGGCCCCGGGCTCGCCGGACCGCAGTCGCATGGCGCGGGCCAGGCGGGCGCCGGGCTCGTCCTTCTCCAGGTAGGCGCGGCCGAGGCGGTCCATGAGCTTCTCGTCGATCTGGTCCACGCGGGCGATGTGCTTGAGGGCGCGACCCATGCGGCGGGAGCGGTCCTCGGCCTCGCGGTATCGGGTGGGGTACGGGGAGGTGACGGCGTCACGCTCGGGCGCTGTGGTCATGCGACAACTATGACGCGAGTATTTACTCGCATACAATTCGCGTTCATGAGAAGGGTCCCCCAGCAGGCACGTTCCCGGGCGATGGTCGAGCGGATCGTGGAGGCGGCTCGCGTCGTGCTCGTGCGCGACGGCTACGAGTCGTTCACCACCAACCGCGTCGCCGACGAGGCGCACGTCAGCCCGGGCTCGCTGTACCAGTACTTCCCGGACAAGTCGGCACTGGTCACCGAGGTCATGGACCGGTGGTCGGCGGAGATCTCCGACCGCGTGGCGGCCTCGCTCGCCGGCGCCGGTCCGGTCGACGTCCAGGACCCCGGCACGGTGCGGTCGATCGCCGACGCCCTGCTGACCGCCCTGGAGATGGACGCGGGGCTGCTGCGGATCGTGTGGGAGGAGCTGCCCGCCGTGCGACACCGGGCCGCGCAGCACGCGCTCGAGCTCCGGGTGCGCGAACTGCTGTCGGTCTACCTCTCCGCTGCGGGGGTGTCGGTCGGCGACCCCGCCGCGCGCGCGTGGGTGATCGTGATGGCCGTGGAGAACGTGGCCGTGCGCTGGGTGCTGGATCGGCCCCGGATCAGCCGGGAGGCACTGCTGGACGAGTTCACCGCCCTGGCCGGGGGATACGGGCAGCGCGGCTAGGGTCCTCAGGGCAGCGCGGCTGAGATCAGGGAATCCCCCGAGGCGGGCCATGCCGGGTTTTCGGCAGAATGGCACTCGATGACTATTCGCCCCCGCCGCGGCTGCGCTGTGGCCCTGTCCCTCGCTGCGGCCGTGGTGGCCTCGGCCTGTTCCTACGGGCCCACTCGTGAGGCCCCGGTCCCCATCCCGCCCGGCATCCCGCCCGCCGCCGGGGCGCCCGTGCCCGCGGTGGACATCAACGCCCCCGGCCGGACCTCCGATCAGCTGCGGCCGTGGGCGCAGGGGATCAACGAGCAGATGAACATCCCCGTCGCGGCGCTGGCCGCCTACGGCAACGCCGCAGAGACCATGAGGCAGACCCGGCCCGAGTGCAACCTGGCGTGGACCACGCTGGCCGGGATCGGGCACGTGGAGACGCGGCACGGCCGGTACCGGGGTGCCACCCTGAACGACGACGGCTACGCGCTGCCTCCGATCATCGGTGTCCAGCTCGACGGCTCGCCCGGATTCGCCCGGATCCCGGACACCGACGGCGGGGAGTTGGACGGGGACCCGGAGTTCGACCGGGCCGTGGGGCCCATGCAGTTCATCCCCGAGTCGTGGCGGAGGTACGGAGTCGACGCCAACGGTGACGGCCGGGCCGATCCCAACCAGATCGACGACGCCGCCGTGTCCGCCGCCCGCTTGCTCTGCGAGAACGGGGGAGACCTGTCCCAGGCCGAGAACTGGCAGCGGGCAGTGCTGGCCTACAACGCCTCCCGGGAGTACGTCATGGACGTGCGCGACGCGGCGGCGGCGTACTCGGTGGGGACCACGGCGCCGTAGGAACGGGACGAGTAGGCCGCCGCCGGACGGGACGCGTAGGCCGCCGCGGTCCCGGGTGGAACTAGTGTCGTGAGTCGGCGAGACCCACAGACGCCCTTCACCATCGGCGGGAGCCCCACACGCATGTCAGCACCCACATCGACGCGCCGGCAGGACACCGGCATCCCGTCGACCGCGAACGGGCTCCTGCTCCGGGCGATCGGCCGTCGCAAGCGCCTCGTGGCTCCCGGTCTGGTGCTCATGACGATGTGGCAGGTCTCCGAGGCGCTGGTGCCCATCGCGATCGGCGTGATCGTCGACCGGGCGATCATCCCGCTGGACCGCTGGGCGATGCTGTGGTCCGTCGTGGGCCTGGTCGCGCTGTTCACCGTGCTCAGCCTGAGCTACCGCTTCGGAGCCAGACTGAGCAACCGGGCGCTGCAGGACGAGGCCCACGACCTGCGGGTGGAGGCCACCCGGGTGCCGCTGACCAGGCGCCGCGCCATGGACGACGCGAGCTCGGGCGATGTGCTCTCGGTGTGCTCGGCCGACGCCGACGTCGCGGCCCTGGTCTTCCGACAGATCGCACTGGGCGGGTCCGCGCTCATCGGCATCGTGGGGATCTCGGCGTACCTGCTGTGGACCGACCTGCTGGTGGGGCTGATCGTCCTGATCGGCGTCCCGCTCAGTCTTATCCTGGTGGCCCTGCCCAGCCGGGTCATCTCCCGCCACAGCACCGCGCAGCAGACGGCCATCGGCATGGCGAGCAGCCGCGCCACCGACATCATGACGGGCCTGCGCGTTCTCAAGGCCGGGGGCGGGGAGCGCTGGGCGGCCGAGCAGTACCGCGACGCCTCCCGCTCCGCCGCCGACGCGGGCATCGTCACCGCCGAGCGGACGGGCCGGGTCCAGGGGATCGGGTCGTTGGGAATGGCGGTGGTCCTGTCACTGGTGCTGCTGGCCGCCGGGTACCGCGTGCTGTCCGGGGAGATGGCGATCGGCACGCTGGTCTCGGTGGTCGGCGTGGCCGTCTTCTTCGAGGAACCGGTCCGGCTCATCACCGCCATGGTGGGCATCTTCGCCCGGTCCCACGGCGCCGCGCAGCGCCTGGTCGACCTGCAGGCCTCGGCGCCGGTGGACGAGTCCGGATCGGAGGTCCCCGCGGGGTCGCACCTGCAGGTCACCGGGCTGGAGCTGCCCGACGGCCGCGAGCTGGACCTCGAGGTGACGGCGGGCGAGCTGGTCGCATTGGTGGCCGAGCAGCCGGCCGCCGCCGAGGCGGTGACCCTGGCGATCGCGGGCCACAGCGACGGCGCCGACGCCGTGGCTGTGGGCGGGCATCGACGCAGCCGCCTGGCCCCGGCCATCGCCGACCACGTCGTCGTCGCCCCTCACCGCGTGGACCTGTTCGTCGGCACCATCCGATCCAACATCGCGATGCGTCACGACGCCCCGGGGCATGGCGCTGGTGGTGACGGCGGCAGTGGTGACGGCGCCCCGGGTGAGAAAATCATGGACGACGACGACAACCCGATTTCCGATGAGGTCCTGGCGGCCTCGGCCGTCGCGGAGATCGTCGAGCACCTGCCCGACGGGCTGGACCACTTGGTCCAGGAGGGGGGACGCAACCTCTCCGGCGGGCAGCGTCAGCGGATCGCGCTGGCCCGCGCCCTGCACGCCGACCCGGATGTGCTGGTGCTGCACGACCCGACCAGCGCCGTGGACGCGGTGACCGAGTGGGAGATCGCCCAGGCCGTGCGCCGCGTGCGCACGAGTCGGCCGGGGCAGGCGACGCTGATCGTCACCTCCTCGCCGCCGTTCCTCGCGACCGCCGACAGGGTGGTCCACCTCCCGCGGAGCGGTGAGACGGATTCCGGCACCCACCTCGAGCTACGAGAGACCTCCGCCTCCTACCGATCGGCGGTCGACCGATGAGCAGTGCAGACACCAAGACCGCCCCGGACAGCGCGGGGGCCCTGGTGACCACCGGCACCCTGCCCCTGGCGAGCGGCCGAGAGTCCCTCGCCGTGCTGTGGCCGCTGCTCAAGGAACGCCGCCTCTATCTGATCCTGGTCTGCCTGACCGGCCTGGTCGCGTCCGTCGCAGGATTGGTGGCGCCGTGGGTGATAGGTTGGCTGGTCGACGTGCTGCCCGGGAGCCAGAATTACACCGCGGTGTGGGTGGGCGCGGGGGCGATCGCCGCCGCCGGGATCGTGGGCGCCGGCTGCGCGTGGGCCGGTCAGGCGTGGCTCGCGCGGTTGACCGAGCCCACGGTGGCCCGGTTGCGCGAGATGGTGATGGACCGCTCGCTGCAGCTGGGCGCCGCCCAGATGGAGACCACCGAAACCGGCGACCTGGTCTCCCGCGTAGCCGAGGACGCCCGTGAGATCAGCCAGGCCGCCACCGCCGTGGTCCCGCTGGTGGTGCAGTCCCTGTTCACGGTGATCGTGTCCGGTGTCGGGCTGGCCGCGGTCGACTGGCGACTCGGGCTGGTGGGCCTGGTCGCGCTGCCCATGTACTGGACCACGCTGCGCTGGTACCTGCCCCGGTCCGGTCCCATCTACGCCGCGGAGCGGGCCGCGTTCGGCACCCGCGCCAGTCGGCTCCTCGGCGGCATCACCGGATCGCGGACCTTGCACGCCTTTGATGCCCAGGACTCCGAGCTGGACCGGATCACCGCGGCCTCCGGGCACGCGCGGGACCTGTCCATCCGGGTGTTCTACTTCGTCACCCGCGCCTTCAGTCGCAACAACCGCGCCGAGGTCACGGTCCTCGGGCTGCTGCTGGTCGTCGGGTTTGTCCTGGTGGACGCCGGCACCCTCACCGCCGGCGCCGTGACCACCGCCGCGCTGCTGTTCCACCGGCTCTTCAACCCGATCGGCGCACTGGTGGGCATGGTCGACCAGGTCCAGTCCGCCGGGGCCTCGCTTGTGCGGATGGTCGGGGTGATCACCATGCCCGTGCCCGACCGCACCGCCACGCTCGAGCACGTCACCGACCAATCCGGCGCCCTCGAGCTGGCCGGCGTTGGGCACTCCTACGGCGAGGGCGCACCGGCCCTGATCGACGTCGACCTGACCGTCGCGCCGGGCGAGGTGGTGGCCGTGGTCGGGTCCACCGGCGCCGGCAAGAGCACCCTGGCGCTGGTCGCCGCCGGGTCGGTGGTCCCCACCCGCGGGACCGCGCGGATGGGCGGGGTGTCGCTGGCCGACGTCGACCCGCTCGCCCTGCGCCAGCGCATCACCATGGTCTCCCAGGAGGTGCACTCCTTCGCGACGTCGATCGTCGAGAACGTCCGGGCGCCCCGCCCCGAGGCCGGCCTCGCCGGGGTGCGCGCCGCCCTGCAGACCGTGGGGGCGGACTGGGTCGATGACCTGCCCGACGGCGTCGACACCGTGATCGGCGAGGGCGGGCACCCACTCGATCCGATGCAGGCCCAGATGATCGCCCTGGCCCGCGTGGAGCTGGCCGACCCGGACGTGGTGATCCTCGACGAGGCCACCGCCGAGGCCGGGTCCGCCGGGGCCCGCCGCCTCGACGCCGCGGCAGCCGCGGTGCTGAAGGACCGCGCCGGGCTGGTGGTGGCGCACCGGCTGAGCCAGGCCGCGGCCGCCGACCGGATCCTGGTGATGGACCACGGCCGGATCGTGGAATCCGGGACGCACGAGGAGCTGCTCCGGACCGATGGACGGTACGCCGAGCTCAGTCGGGCGTGGTTCGGGGCAGAGTGAGGCGTCGCGAGTCCGACCGCAGCTCGGGCGGGGCGGCCTCCCGGCACAGGGCCAAGAGCCGACGGGCGGTGAGGACCGCGAAGACCGACCACGGAAGCAGCGAGGCGAGAGCAAAGACGAGCCCCACGGTGCCGACATTGGAGGGGACCGCCATGAAGGCTGCGGCCGCCAGTCCCCAGACGGCGGTGGCGCGGCCGAACACGGTGCTCCGGTAGATCAGGATCCCGAAGATCAGCAGGGTGGCGAAGTTGAGTAGGTAGTACACGTCGAACGCGGTGCCCGTCCACGTGGCGAGCATGCCTTCCCCGGTCGCCAACACTGCCGCCCTGTCGCCCGGCTCGGCCTCCGAGCACGCGCGGGCCAGGTGGAGCATCTCCACAGGGCGGAGGGACGCCATGTACGCGGCCATCCCGATCCCGCCCAGCGCCAATGCGATCACGACCGCCGACCGGCTCACCCGCCACAACGCGACCGCCAGTGCGGCGTAGAGGAGCAGAGTGAGGGTATTGCTCAGCGGATAGAGCAGGTCCAGCATCAACAGTCCGGCCATCGGGTTCTCCGACAGCACGCGGAAGAAGTCCTCGGCGGTATCCGGCGGCGGCCAGATCAGATAGACCGCGATCTGCACCCCGATGAGCACCACGCTGGCCAGCGCAGCCCACGCCCCGGTCCGCACGAGGCCGAGCCAGTTCCGGAGGTCTGACCGGGTCTTGTCGCTGTCGATGGTCGCCATCGGAGTATCCGCTCGGTCGAGTTGCCGACGTCGACTCACTGGAGTCGCGCGGCCACCCTCTGCCCCCACTGCTCCGCGCGGGCTTCCTCGCCCTGGATCAATCGGGTGTGGGTGTCGACCAGGAAGCTCTCCGGCTCGGCGACGAGGGTGAACCCCAGGCTCGTCAACCTCTTCGCGATCCCCTTGGACGCCCGGCCGGTGAGAATCGCGGGCTTGTCGACGCGGGTGTCGAACGCGGCAGCAGACCCCTCGCGCCGGGAGAGCTCGCCGAGCCAGTCCCGGATCCCCGCGCCGGCAGCGTCGGGTTCCACCGTCAGGTCACTGTCCGGTTGGTCGGCGGCCTCGACGGCGCCGCGCCGGGTCGATTCGCGGCTCATCCCGTGGACGTGGGTGGGGCCGCCCACGATCACCAGGTCGTAGACGGAGGTGTCCTCGTCGATCGCGTGAGAGACGGGGACGGTCGTGACGTCACCCACCAGACCGACGCCTCGTGCGATGGCATCGGCGATGTCGTGGGTGCAGCCGTACATCGATTCGTAGACGATCAGTGCGCGCATGGTCAGGGCCTCCCAGCTCGAGTACCGGCACGGACACGTCCCATTTGACGTGCCCCCACCTGGACTTATCACTCGATCTTCATCATCCACCTGGTTGCAGGAGCGCACAATGGTATGCGGACCGGGGGTGGTCTCGAACAGGACCGGGAGGGATGTGGCGGGATGACACTGAGGCGATCGTGGGCGGCGCGTTCGTTGGTGGCCGGTATGGGGTTCTGGTCCATCATGGCGTTCGTGGGAAGCGCCGGTCTGATGTTCGGCGCCGAGGGACCGGCCATGAACTTCGACACGGCATGGCTGCGGAACACTCCCTTCAGTGACTACGTCCTGCCCGGGGTCATCCTCGGGCTCCTCGGCGTGGGTGGTGCCATCGTGACCGGGCTTCTGGTCCGCGGACTGCGCGCGAGCGGTCGTCGAGGCGCGCCGTCCAGCTGGCAGTGGTACTTCGCGGTGATCGTGGCGCTGGGGCACTTCGGGTGGATCGCGGGCGAGATCGTCCTCATGTGGTCCCCCGTCGCGGCTCTGCCGCCCGACCAGAAGGCCTTCTTCTACGGGTTCTGGTGGGTGTTCGGCCTGCTGAGCACGGCGAATCTGCTCTTGGTGTTCTCGCCATCCACCCGCCGTATCCTCGGGGGCCCTGCAGGGAGGTGAACGACCTCGCGTCCCGCCTGGCACCCACCGGGGTGCCGATCAGTGCCGCCGATAGCCGCCACAAGTGAAGAGTTCAGGTCCTCTCCCAAGGACCTGCCCGCACGACGATCGGGATGAATCGCGTGAGCGGCACAGGAGTGAACGACACGACATCCGCACGTGCAGCACAGCACACCTCGGCAGGACGGGGGCAGAAGGGACACGGAGGCACGTCAGGGCGCGTACCCGGCCCGCGGCGCGGCCTCGGTCCCGGCAACCGCCTCGGTGATCACACGCAGTGCGGCATCCGGGTCATCGACGTGCAGCCGCAGTACGGTGACCTCACGTGGGGGGGCGCATTCCAGGCAAAACCGGGGACGGATGCGGGCACTGGGCGGTCGAGCTCGATGCTCAGAGTGGTGCCGTCCGGGCCAGCGAGGGTGAGTGCGTTCCCGCCGCCGGCATCGGGCGTGATCTCCGCGGACGTGGGGGAGAGCCTCCGGTCGCGCCGCACTGTCGTGATCGCGTCGAGCGGTACCCGTGCGCAGACGTGTGTGCCGCTGCGCAGCACCAGTTCGCCGCCCTCGATCAGATGCGGTCGCACGATCCGGCCGGCCAGCCATCCGAGCACGAACAGCAGCCCGTAGATCCCGAGCAGGCCAGCACCAGCCGCACCTCGGGCCACGGCACCAACAGGTGCACGGCGATCAATTCGAGTGACGCCCCGACCGCGATCGCCACCGGGATACCGAGCGTGCCGCAGGAGTAGCCGAGTGTCGCCGCGCCGTCAGTGATGTCCGGCCGCCGCGTCACCCACCGGGCCAGCGAGGCTAGGGTTCGCGCTTCGGTGCCGATCAGTCGTAGATAGGGGTCCTCTGCGGCCAGGGCGCGCAGTGCGTCGGCGCGGGTGCCGGTGTCAGCGCGGTGGGCTCGGTAGCGGCGGACGTAACCGGTGACGGCGATCACGCCGAGGGGCACCTCGACCGCCAGGAAGAGTGCGAGCGCCGTCGCTGGGCCGATCACCCCTGTGGCCAGGAGAATCGCGTCGATCACGACGACGACAAACGCGATCAATGGAAGCAGTCTGCTGTTCACGGCCGCGCTCCTGAGGCAGCGAGCAGGCGGCGCACTACTTCGCGCTGGGCCGGGTCGGGAAGGATCCGCTCGAGCGTCGGCCCGGGGGCTGCATCGGCGGTAGTGGACTCCTGACCGGGCTCGGCCGGTACCCCCGCCACCAGCGCTCGAAGGTCGGCGTCGGCCAGCAGCGCGTCGACGAGTTCTGCGATCTGCGGCTCCACCTCGCTCGGCCGCCGGCCCTCGATCCGATGGAAGCTAGCGAGTAGGTCGAGGTACCGGCTGCGGCGATCCGCGTCGGCGGCGATGGCGGTGTATGAGGCAGTGAGCTGTACGGGGAAGTCGCCGTTCAGCGCGAGCAGGTCGAGCAGGTCCTGCTCGCGGTCCAGGAGCGCGGTGAGGGCGGGGCCGTCGGGGACCGCGTCCCGACAGAGGTCGAGCGCACGCGACACCGGCTCGGGCAGCAGTCCCAGGGGTAGTCCGTCGGCGGCGCGCTGGGCTATCAGATCGAGGCGTTCGCGCTGGCGGGTGAGAGCGGCGATGAGGGTGTCGATTCCTGAGCGGACGGCCGCCAGATCATCGGCCATGCCGCCGGGCGCGGTCTCCAGCAGCGCGCTGATCTCGCGCAGGGGCACCCCCGAGTCGGAGAGGAACGCGATTCTGGAGATCCGCACGAGGGCGGTCACGTCGTACTCGCGATATCCGCCGGCGGTTCGCGGGGGCTCGGCGAGCACGCCCAGGCGGTGGTAGTGCCGGATGCTGCGTGCGCTGACTCCGGTCAGCCGGGCGATCTCTCCGATTCTCATGACCTGATCATCAACCTTGACACTGTGACGAGGTCAAGCGCGCGAGGAAGGAGTCGCCGATTACCGGCCGCCGGAGCGTTCGCAGATCAGCAGGCGGTGGTCGACATGCACCACGGGCGGAGGCGCTCGATTTGCCTTCTGCGGTGAGCGGCACGTAGTTTCGCAGACGCAATCGACGCGGGGTGGAGCAGCTCGGTAGCTCGCTGGGCTCATAATCCAGAGGTCGCAGGTTCGAATCCTGTCCCCGCTACCAGAATGAAGAGACCCTGATCGGGCATTATGCCCAATCAGGGTTTATTCCGTTCTTTCGGGTGTTCACGATCCGGCCTACGGCATGAATTACGACCTAAGGCGCTCGACGTGGCCGCGGGGCCGACCGGGTGCCTCTCGCCGAGGTCGCCTACGACGGGCACTGGTTTACCAGCGACTTGACCAAGCGCGCCGGTCATCTGATGTCAGCTGGCTCGAAACGCCATATCGCAATCGGCGATGTGGCACCTTGCCAAGAAGCAGCGCACAGCCCCGGACACAGCCTCCTCTACCCGACTAAACTCACCAGAGCGGTCCGCTCGGCCCGCGAGGCCGGCAGGGGAGGCTATGCGCCTGTCACGATTCGAGATCGCCAATCACGCCGTCTTAGAGGACATGACGGTCGAGGTCCGCGACCATCTGTGCATCGTTGGGGCCAACGACGTCGGCAAGTCCTCCCTGCTGCGGCTGCTCAACCTGCTCCTTGGCGCGACTGTTCAGCAGCTCTACTCTGCCCTGTCGCCGGCAGAACTACGCGACCCAGAGGCGCCGCTTCGAGTTACGGTCGACCTGGGCGACCTGTCCCTGCATGAAGCAGGTTCCTTCCCTTATGAGGTTCACTTTGAGGACGACGAGCCAACCCGACTCACCATCGAGCTCGAGGTCCGTGTGTCCGAGGAGGACGACAAAGAGGTCGACATCGACCGATTCTTTCCCGGCGCCGGCACCCGACGCGCACCGTCTCGAGACCAGCTCGAGGTCATCGCATGGCGCTACCTCCCAGCCAACCGATCGACGGCCGTCGACTTCATGGACGGCAAGAACAGTCCGCTGCGCGCCATGCTCACTGCGGTCGACCTCGGTGACGGCTCTACCTCGCTCGTGACGCTCATGGACTCCTTCCACGCCGATCTCGAGGCCAACCCCGCCCTGACTCAACTGCGAGAAGACATTGCCCAGCACCTGTCGCGCTCCCTGCCACGCAAGCTGGATAAGGACGCACTCGCGCTGCGTACCGCCGTCGACACCGCAGAAGACCCCTTGCAGGACGTCACCTTGTTCCTCAAACAACAAGACGCTCTGAAGTCCTTGGTAGAGCAGAGTGATGGGCTTCGGCAACTGATGGCACTGACATTCTTCGACCTCGCACAACAGAACGCCAACGTGGTCGCAATCGACGAACCGGAGATGCACCTGCACGCCAGCAGCCAACGCACAGTTGCCGGTCTTCTCGCCGACTCTGCACAGCAGCGTCTGGTCGTCACCCACTCGCCGTATGTCATCCAGAAGTTTGAGCCGAAGCACGTCCTTGTGGTCAGCCACGAGAGACGCGCCAAGCAAATCGCGGCCCATAACTTCACCGCCGTGGAGAAGGAGCAGGTCGCCTGGTGGACGCCACAGCTGCTCGAAGCGCTCACCGCCCGCCGAGTCCTTCTCGTTGAGGGCCTGGCTGACCGCATCATCGTTGAAGCCGCCGCCGCAGCCAAGGACATCAGCCTCGATCGGGAGGGCGTTTCGATCTTCGCACTCGACGGCGCTGACAAGTTCAAGCACGTCACGAAGATCCTCGGCACGACGGGGTTCGACATCGACCTGTGCGGGCTGTGCGACGAAGACCGTGAAGATTCCTGGGCGACCATCTTGAAGTCGAAGCCGAAGAACCTTCCCAAGGTCGGCTTCTTCGTTGCACGTAAAGACCTCGAACACGAGTATGCAGCCGCTCTCGGAGCGCCCACGCTGACCGAGGTGCTCATCAAGGAGGGGGTGGCGCGAGAGCAGGGCCTGTGCCAAGCCGCCAGCGTGAGCTCTCTCGACGACCTCGACGACGAGCAGCTCGCCGACTTCATTACAACCGGTGACAGCCGCAAGACGGCATCGGCACGTGCGGTGGCTACCATCCTGACTGCCGACCACGTCGATGCCAGCGAATCGCTGTCGGGGTTGCTTGAATTCGTAGCTGCGACTGGGCTATGAGCACCGCCCCAGTCGGCGCGCAGGAAGCTGCGGTCGATGGTGACGAAGACCATCTGCTGGTTCTTGCCCCACCCGGGTGCGGGAAGACTGAAGTCCTGGCCATGCGAGCCGCCCACCTGCTCGCGACTGGACTGGTACGGCCGCAACGCAAGATCCTCACCCTGACCTTCACCAACCGAGCTCGCGACAACATCAGGGCACGTCTAAACACCCAATTGGGGGAGTCGCGTGCGCGTCGCACCACCGACGTCGTCAACTTCCACGAGTTCGCCGTACGACTCATCCAAGCTCACGGCAATGTAGTCGGGCTCAGCGGCGAAGTCATTTACCCCAACAAGACCTGGATGAAGAAGACTCTGGCCAGCCACACGAGCGACTGGCGCGAGCAGCGGAGCGCCGGAGAGACCCTTGAGGAGGCCAAACGGAATCCGTTCAACGATCAGCAGTTGCTCGAGCGACTGGAGGCTTCAGGCAACGAGCTAGCCGTCGCGGTCGAGCGTGAACGGCAATCGGTCGGCTACCTCGACTACGGAGATCTGCTGAGGCACGCACAGTTGATCCTTCGCAACGAGTGCGTCGCCGCGGTGTTCCGTGAACACTACGACTCGGTTCTGGTAGACGAGTTCCAAGACCTCACCATGCAGGAGTTCGAGATTGCACGCGCCGTCACCTCGACAAACTCCATGTATGTCGGTGACCCATACCAAGGCATCTTCGGTTGGGCCGGCGCAGCGCCAATGGAGGTTTTGAGCGCTCTTAAGGACGACGGCTACCACTGCATCGACCTCGACATCTCCTTTCGCTCATCGCCGGCGGTGCTCTCGGTTGTCAACGCGCTCTCAGTAGACCTCGGCGCCACCGCCCTCCGTGCCGCAGAGCCGGACAGCTGGAAGAACGGAGGCGTCGCCTACGCCCTCGCGTTCGATACCGATACCGTCGAAGCTGCGGGCGTGGTGGCACTCAGCGACTACGTCGCCGACAAGTACCCCGACGACCGCATCGGCGTCATCTGCCGCGCCGAGTATCGACGTGCCGCACTGGAACGAGCTTTCGCCGGCGCACGACACAAGCCGCAGTACTGGGACATAGCCCTGGACACTCCCCAAGTCGCCAGCATGTTAAAACGGCAGGCGCGCCACATACGCACGGAGCTCGCCTATCGAGATCAGGTCGAAGATTTGCTCAGGCGGCTCTCCGCTGCGCTACGAAGCTCCGACTTCGAAACGCTGAACGACGTCCAGAGCGCGTGTGACCAACTGCTGGGAATGGAATCCATGGGCGAAGATCTCCGAGAGGTCCTGTCGCGAATCCGTGACGTTCGCGGCACCTCCGCCAGCGAACCGGGTGTGCACGTGCTGAATGCGCACACCGGCAAGGGCCAACAGTTCGACTGGGTCTTTGTCGTCGGACTCGAAGAAGGCCACGTACCGAGCACCTACAGCAAGACCGCGGAGGAGCTTTTCGAGGAGCAGCGAGTGCTCATGGTGATGGTCTCGCGGGCCAGACGGGGGATCTTTCTCTCTCACGCCCGGCAGACCTCGAACAGGTACGGTCGAACGTTTCGCGAGGGCCCATCGAGGTGGTGGTCGGCGATCGCCGGCGCCTGCCAGCCAGTCCCGAACTTCGTCCGTAGACTCACCGGATGCGACTGAGACCTGGGACGCAATTCGGGCCGAATAAGAAAATCAGAAGCAAGAAATCAAACCCTGGCTACGGACTCAGCTTGACACCCTCCTCGAGCCGATCCAGGTCGACCGATGAGCCGCGCCGGGCGATGATGGCAGCAGTGCCGGTGACCTGCACGACAAGCACCGCGATGACGATGAGCCCGCCGAGAAGAAGTATCAGCCCTCATGACTGGCGCGATCTCTCGACTCGCAACGGGTGTGCGCGCAGCATCCGCCTTGCCTGCCAAACTCGGCTCAGTACCTTCAGTCTGGATTTTTTGATGAGCACGAGACGCCCATACTGAGCGCGCTTAGGACGGCTACCCTTGGTGCCCCCGGGGTCGCACGCGCACACCCTCATTCTCGAGGATGTCCAGCTCCGCTGTGCGGCTAAGTCTGGCCTGGTCGGCTACTTCGCGCGACGAGGCGCCTCGCGCTTACATATTAACCATTTCGGCGTGCACCGAGGCAGCGATCCGTCGTCGTCGGGGTGGCGGTTGTCCATCAGACCTGCGACATTCCCGTCTGGAGTTAATTTCGGGAATCTGACCGAGGGCTACTACTGCACACAGGCTCGGTTCCCTCAGGGGAACCGAGCCTTGCGTCATTTCGGGGGGGCGCCCCGATGTCAGCGCGCCCATTCTGCGTAGGGGGCGTTGACGGCCGCTGGTGCTGGCCTGCTCGTTGCTGAATGAGCGCGTGAGAGACGTGCCCCTAGCCGAGCTCGTCCGCCAGCCGGACGGCGGGGATCCAGTCGATACCGAACACCCGGGCCACCTCCGAGAAGGTGGAGGAGTCCGCATCGGTGCTGGTCGCCGAAGCGATGAGACGGGACAGCATCACAGTCCCCGCTCGCTCCTCGATCGTGCCCGCCGCCGCCAGGAGCGACCAGGCGCACACCTGATGATTCCGGTGCGCGCGGCCCATCGTCTGCTCGGCCAGGAGCCCCGAGTAGCGGGCCTGGTGGAAAAAGCCTCTCCGCGGGGCAGCAGTCGCGAACGTGCCGTCCGCGAACTGCTCGCGCGCCTGCAGGTTGATCGCGGTGGGCGTGTTGAACACGACCACCGGCGCCTCGCCCCGTTGGAACCGCATCCGCTCGGACTCGGCCTGCGGGTTGGAGCCGTAGATCCGTGCGACCGGGATCCCGTCGGCCTCGAGCAGCTCGGCCACCGGGTGCGCGGCCGTGGACACCATCTCGGTGGCGATCAGCACCTGGTAGCCGCGCTCGAGTTCGGCCTTGGCCGCCGCGACCGTGTGTTCGACCCGGATCATCGACGCCTTCTGGCGCAGCCGCACCAGCGCAGCCAACCCGCGGGCGACGTTCTTGCCCGTCCTGGCCAGCTGCATCTCCCGTTGGAAGTCTCCCCACTCCAGCTCGTAGGCCCGCCACTGGTCCGGGGTCAGCTCCACCAGGTCCACATCGAAGGGAGGCGGTCCCCACGGCGCCGACCGGGTGAGCATCAGCGGTGGATCGTGTCGCAGCAGCATGTCTCGCACGTCGCTGATGGCGGCCTGCTGCATCGGCAGCGATTCCTTGGCCTCGGCGTTCCACGTCCACTTGCCGTAGGAGGTCTCCAGGGGCACGCCCCGCTCGGCCAGTGTCCGCCCGAAGTTCGCCCACCGGGCTGGCGGATCGCCGTGCACCTGCGCGTACAGCGACGACAGGTAGCCCCATTCGCCCGGGTGGTGGCCCGGGGTGGCGGTGATCGTCAGCACGAACGGGGCCGTGTCGTGCGGGCCGTCCATGCGGGTCAGCCGCCGCATGTAGCTCGTGCGCTTGCTGGCGTGCCGGAACTGGTGGGCCTCGTCGATCACCGCCACGTCGACCTTGAGCCGCGGGCGCCCGTTCCGGGCCATGAGCTTGCCCAGGCTGTCTGAGGACATGATTATCCACCGCAGGTCGTCGTCCCCCAGGGCCGCGATGGTGCGCCGCCACGACGGGATGGTGATGCGCGCCGGCCGGTCCACCGTCACCAGGATGGTGCGTGCGCCGCGCATCGCCGTGATGGCCTTCGCCGCAGCCACCGCCACCAGGGTTTTGCCGGTGCCCACATCGTTGGCCAGGTGGACCTGCCGAAATCCGCGCTCGGCAGCCGAGACGATCGCGTCCGCGTCCGCGCGTTGCTCCGGGCGCAGCGTCATCGGTGCAGCGGCCGCGCCCGGGCCCTCGCTGCCGTTGAGCTCGTCCTCCAGCCACCGCAGGTAGGAGTAGGGCTTGCTGGCGTAGGGCTCCAGTGAGCTCGGCAGGGCGGTACCGACGTAGGCGTGCGCGGTGAGCGCCTTGTAGTAGGTCACCCCGGCTGGCGTCCCGCCGCCCAGTCCTCCCCACGGGAGCTCCAGCAGCCACACCCGCTGGCCGGGAAGGGTCGACGGAACAGCCCGCGCCGCGCTGGGCTTCTTGGACGACTTGGCCCGGCTGGACCTCGTCTTGCGCTTCTTGGTCGTTGAGCGTGAGGACCGGGTCGCCATCAGAGTGCTGCCCGATTTCGGGCAGTGACGAGGGCGGGTGAGTCCACAGCGTTCTCCTGGGTGGTCCTGGCGGGGTCGGGCTCACTGTAGGGGCCGGGTACGTCACCGCTGGCTTCGGCTGGCGCTCACCCGCCGGGCCGCCGGGGCGAGCATGGGGAGCCGTGGTGAGGCCGCGAGTTGGGGACGAAGAAAGGACGATGACGACGACACGGGCCTGCCGCAGCCAGAAATCTGGCTGCGGTGTGGTTCGTATTCTGGCCCTCAAGCCGGGGGAGGCGCTCGCCGGGATGGTGGTCGGTGAGGTGGTCGAGTCGGACGCGGAGGGGTACGCACCCGGGGACCTGGTGCACCACGACCTCGGATACCGCGACTGCGCCTTGGTCGATCCGGAGAACCAGGCTCTGGGCGTGGCCGGGGCGCTGTCCAAGCTGGACCGCGAGCTGGGCCCGCCGGAGCTCCAGGCGGGCTGCTCGGGATGACGGGCCTCACCGCGTGGGCGGGGACGTTCGTGGTGGCGTCCCTCAAGCCCGACGACGTCGTGTGGATCTCCGCGGCCGCCGGCGCGGTGGGCAGTGTCGCAGCGCAGCTCGCCAAGGCACACGGATGCCGGGTGATCGGCAGCGCCGGTAGCGCCGAGAAGGTCACTTGCCTGAAAGACGTGCTCGGGCTCGACGCGGCGTTCAACTGGCGCGATGGACTGGACGAGCCGCCCAGTGAGTTCGCACCAGAGGGCATCGACGTCTACTTCGACAGCGTCGGCGGAGACCACCTGAAGGCTCACCTGCGCCCGTTCGGCCGGGTCGCCCTCTGTGGCGCGATCGCCGGCTACGACGGCCAGCCGCCGGCCGCTCCCGACAACCTCTTCAACGCCACGAACAAGGACATCAATCTGCGCGGCTTCCTCGCGGGTACCTTCGCGGACCGGCTGCCCGAGGCCAGGAAGCACCTCGCGGAGCTGTGGCGGTCGGGTGACCTGAACCTGGACCTCGCGTGGTACGAGGGTCTGGAGTCCGCGCCGCAGGCGATCGTGGACATGCTCTCCGAGCGGACGACGGGCAAGTGCGTGGTGGCGCTGGGCTGAGAGGCCGAGAACTGACGACGGCGAGGTCGGCCGCTGGTGGCGGTCTGCTGTTGACGGCGGTGCCCGCCAGCAGAGAGCGTGCGGCGGACGACCTCGCGTTGGACCGCGGCGCATGCACGGGTGGGGTGGCGCTGTCCGATGCCGACTCGCTCGCCGTGCGGCAGGCCATCACCATGTCTTGCAACAGGCGCACTCATTCGCCACCATCATCGCCGAGAACGTCCGGACGCCCCGTCCCGAGGCCAGGCTTGCGGACGTGCGCGTGGCCCTGAATACCGCGACGCCGACTGGGTCGACGACCTGCCCGACGGAATCGAGACCGTGAACGCCGAGGGCAGGTACCAGCTCGCCCCGATGCAGGCCCGAATGATTGCCTGGATCGTGGAATCCGCGACACACGACGCGGTGCTGCGGTGGGATTGCCGGTGCGCCGACTTCAGTCGGGCGTGTTTCGGGGAAGTGCAGCTACCCACGGGCATCGGCCAAACCCTCGGTGTGGCGACCGTCCCTGTGATCGACCGTGCCGCGGCGTCCGTGTAGTCACACTGCAGCCGGGGTAAGGAGACGTCGCTCGGATCTGGCTTACTCCATGCGAACCCCAAGACGGACGCGGACACGGGCTTCACGAAATCGATGCTCAGGATCGTCCCATCGGGCCCCGGCAGTGCGATCGTGGCGCTGCCCAATCATCCATGATCTCAGCACCAATTGGGGTGAGTTGCCGCTTGCGCCCGACGGCGCCACCGTTTCGGTAGGCACCCGCGCTGAGAAGTGCGGTCCAATAAGTGAGCTCGACAATCGCCCGTTACCGGACACAGCGGGGGAAGCTGACAAATTCGTTGCACTCCCGTGGGCGTCCACCGGAATTGCGCACTCGCAGTTGTAGCGGCCTGTAGCGTCGGTGGAGACTTCCGATTAGCGCAGGTTGCGAAACGTTGAGAGGTCATTTTAGTCGAACGATATTCGGGCAGGGCAATTGCGAGCCCAGTTAGATTCAGAGCTAGCCGTGGGGGAGACCATGCTGGACCACATCAACGCGAAGCCACAGGCCGGGAGTTCCGGCAGCCGGGGCTCGATCGAGGCAGAGGTTCCACAGTTCTCTGTGATCGATTACGACGGCCCGGTAAGACGAGAAGCGCGCAAGCTCCTGTCGCTCGTTAGGAACGGTGGGTCGGTACTCACGGACCGGGATGTCTGGACTGACGCGAACATAGAGGCGCTTGTTGAGAGGTTCGTTAAACAGCCCGACGCCTCCGGCGAGTCATTCTTCACCAAACTCGATGGGCAACTCGAGGGCGCTGATGACGACGTCCGAGTATTGTTTGCCGAGATCTTTTTGCTCCAAATGTTGCCAATCACACAGTTTCGCAAGGAAACGAAGATTCGGAATATCAACCGGGTTTTGCGGGATGCGGCGGGAAGCTACGCGATCCCGCCGGGGATTTTGGAGGCTTTCGACTCTCCGGTGTTTAACGGCGGGACGGCCTACGGTGTGCGGCGCTACTTCCAGTTGTCGCTGCTTATCCAGTTCGTGCGCTACCTCCGAACGCTCTCAGAGGACGAGCTTGATACCGCCTATGCCGAGCCCCTGGCATGGCGCGAGGTCGTAAGGAACGCGCCGGGTACGCCTGAGCCGTCTCTGCGTGGGTCTCTCGTATACATGGGGCATCCAGAGTTTTTCTTACCGATCGTCGCGGAGTGGCACAAGCAAGCGATTGTCGAGGCGTTCTACCCGGAGGTAACGAACCGGCAACCCTCGGGAGATTTCGATGTCGATCTCGCTGCACTTCGCGAGTGGATGACTTCAGGCTCTGGAGAAACCCCGGATTTTTACAACAGGCCACTTGCCTTATTCTGGCGAGATGACGAGGAAGATGAGGAGGATGAAGACGGCGGAGGGTTGATCGACGAAGACGACGTCGCGGAATACACAATCCAGTCGATCGTCGAGGACGGCGCCTTTCATCCGACCGAGGATCTCCGAGCAATAGTCGAGCGGTGGGCGGCGACTCGCAATGTAATTCTGCAAGGGCCTCCGGGTACGGGGAAGTCGTGGCTTGCAAAGCGCCTGGCCTTTGCTCTGATCGGCCGGAAGCTCAACGACGCCGTACGCACAGTGCAGTTCCATCCCGGGACATCGTACGAGGACTTCGTGCGCGGATGGCGACCCGGGGGGGACGGCCAACTCACGCTGGTGGACGGCCCCCTCCTCCAACACGCTGAGCGTGCACGGGAGTATCCGGATATCCCGCACGTGATGATCATCGAGGAGTTCAATCGTGGAAATCCCGCACAGGCTCTCGGTGAGATGCTCACGCTACTTGAGCGGACCAAGCGTACCGAGGCGGATGCTCTCGAGTTGACTTACATGCTCGAGGATGAGGAGGACTTCTGGCTGCCCGAGAACCTCTACGTTATTGGGACCATGAACACCGCCGATAGATCGCTGGCACTGGTGGACTTCGCCCTTCGTCGGCGGTTCGCCTTCTTTGAACTCGAACCTCAGCTGAACGAACAATGGAAGAAGCACTTAAGTTCGCGCTTCCGCGCCGAGCCGAAAGTCCACATCAATGTAGCGGCACAACGCGTTAACGATATGAATCGCCGAATCGCAGCCGACCGAACTCTCGGACCATCTTTTCGGATCGGCCACTCCTACTTCACCGCAGAGAAAGAAGCGAGTGAGTTCGAACCGTGGTTCCGCTCGGTGGTGCAGACGTCGGTCGCTCCACAATTGGCGGAGTATTGGCACGATGACCCGGATACGGTCAAGGAAATAACCGGCCAGCTCCTTGCAGCGTTCTGACATGTTCACGGCGGGTGATGGCTCCACACGGATCAATGTACGAAGCGTGTGGTTCCTGCTCCTCTACGCGTCCGATCTCCTAGATGTGCTAACAGCCGCGGAGAAAGAGAAGCTGGCCAGCGGCGAGCGGGATAACGACTTGCTTGACGCCCTAGCTGATGTATTGGCAGCTCAAGTAGAGATACGCGTGCGGCTAATGCTAGCCCGCGGATATCGAAGGAAAAGTGAGCCGCTTACTCGAGTCCGGGGGCGTATCGACCACCTTCGCACAGCGAGGGGTCGGCTCATGGAATCCGGAAGAATTCAGTGCCGATACGAGGAGCAAACTGTTGACCTTCCCAGGTACCGATTCATGCTCGTCACCCTCCGCCGGGCGGCGCGCGCTGCGCAGTCGGAGGGTGTGAGTCGTCGATGTCTTACGACAGCCCAGATGCTCGAACGCAACGGCGTTTTATCCGTAGATCCGACTCCGGCAGAGGTTTCTAAAGAACAGTACGGTCACTACGACCAGCCGGACCGGAAGCTAATGGCGATGAGCATTCTGGTGAGAAATATGTGTTCACCTGAGCACTCATCCGGCACGAACGATTTGCCCTCGATCCTGCGTAACGAGCGTGCCCTTCGAGACCTTTTCGAGAAGGCTGTGCGTGGGTTTTTCCGACACCATCTCGGGGCGAGCGGCCATACGGTCCGCGCTAGGTCCAAGGCATGGCCCGCCAAAGGCGATACGACAGCGCTCGCATTTTTGCCCCACCTAAACGTCGACGTGCTGATTCGCGGAGCCGACTATCAGACAGTGGTCGAATGCAAGTTCGCTCCGATCTTCGTTAAGCGTCATGGCAAAGTAATGCTTGAGCCTGGCTACCTGCGCCAATTGTACTCCTACGCCTCGGTGTTCAGCCGCGAATTCGACGGGCGTACTCGCGCGCTGTTGCTTGGTGCACTCGTCGATAGCTCGTCCGGACGCGATCTCGATTTTGTGATCGACGGCATCCCTTTTAGTGTCCGCCAAATTGATCTCTCGTCGCAGCCGAGTGAGATTCGAACCGCACTCATGTCGGCGTTATCAATCGGGCTCCAGAATCGAGTTGTCCAATAAGCGATACTCCAGGTTCGATGATATGCGAGCGACTTGCGCATTTGATCCTCGCGCCAGCGCGATGTTAACCACCGCCAGTGCGACTGCCCACCGAGACCGGCGAGCGCCGCATTTGTGGCATATCGAGTACAACGCCGCAGTTGCTGCGGCTCTGACTACCGTGATCGTCCGAGGGGCTGGCGCTGAGCTGTAAGTCGCACAGGCGTGAGGTTGTACGGGCAGGCGATTGGCAGACGCCTCTTGAGGCTCAACTTCAAGATGCTGGCAGAGAACGAGCGGTTGCTTCACTTGCGTATGGCGCTCGGAATGGACCAGTCCGGGCGCGCATCCGGGCCGGGACCATTCGTATGGGACGCGCAACCCGCGAGGGGGTTGAGCGAGCGCCCCCGGCGCAGCCTCGGCCCGCCCTGTAGACCGACGTGGAACAATGGCCCCCGGTACTGCAACCACCCAGCGCGGTGCCCACCCAGACACGATCCACGAACTTCCCCAAGGAGCACAGATGGCGCTTATCGAGCAGGTCGGAGCCCGGGAGATCCTCGATTCGCGAGGCAACCCCACCGTTGAGGTAGAGGTGCTTCTGGACGACGGCTCGTTCGGGCGTGCCGCGGTGCCCTCGGGTGCCTCGACCGGTGCCCACGAGGCCGTGGAGCTGCGCGACTCCGACGACCGCTACCTGGGCAAGGGCGTCACCAAGGCCGTCGAGGCCGTGCTGGACGTGCTCGCGCCGGCCGTCATCGGCATCCCCGCCGAGGAGCAGCGCCTGGTCGACGAGGCCCTCCTCGACGCCGACGGCACGGACAACAAGTCCCATGTCGGAGCCAACGCGATCCTGGGCGTCTCGCTCGCCGTGGCCCGCGCCGCCTCCGAGGCCGCCGGCTTGGAGCTGTACCGCTTCATCGGCGGCGCCAACGCGCACGTCCTGCCCGTGCCCATGATGAATATCCTCAACGGCGGCGCCCACGCCGACTCTGGCGTGGACGTGCAGGAGTTCATGATCGCCCCCATCGGCGCGCCCACGTTCCGTGAGGCTTTGCGCATGGGCGCCGAGGTGTACCACCACCTCAAGGCTGTGCTCAAGGAAAAGGGCCTGTCGACGGGCCTGGGCGACGAGGGCGGCTTCGCCCCGTCGGTGGACTCCACCAAGGCCGCGCTCGACGTGATCGTGGAGGCCATCGAGAAGGCCGGGTACACCCTCGGCACCGATGTAGCGCTCGCGCTGGACGTCGCGGCCACCGAGTTCTACAAGGACGGCAAGTACCACTTCGAGGGTAAGCAGCTCTCCGCCGCCGAGATGGCCGACGTCTACGCCGATCTGGTAGCCAACTACTCCCTGGTCTCCATCGAGGACCCGCTCGACGAGGACGACTGGGAGGGCTGGACCACCCTCACCGAGATGATCGGCGACAAGGTCCAGATCGTGGGCGACGACCTCTTTGTCACCAACCCCCAGCGCCTTGCCGACGGCATCGCCAAGGGCGCGGCCAACGCGCTTCTGGTCAAGGTCAATCAGATCGGCACGCTCACCGAGACGCTGGACGCCGTCGAGCTGGCGCACCGCAACCGCTACGCCTCGATGATGTCGCACCGGTCGGGCGAGACCGAGGACACAACCATCGCCGACCTCGCGGTGGCCTGCAACTGCGGCCAGATCAAGACCGGCGCCCCGGCCCGCTCGGAGCGCGTGGCCAAGTACAACCAGCTGCTGCGCATCGAGGAGATGCTCGGGGACGCCGCCCGCTACGCCGGTGCCGGTGCCTTCCCGCGCTTCACCGCCTGACACGGGCAACGCGCAACCCGGGTACGTAGTCGAGAGGAGGGCTCATGGCTCGCCCACCGCGCCCTTCTGATCGCCGGGGCGACGGCCGCGATCGGTCGTCGTCCCGGCGTCCCGGGGAGGCGTCGGGGCCCATCCGCCGAGCCCCGCAGCGGGGTCGCACCCGCGGTGAGTCTCCTGTCGACCCCACCCGTCGGCAGACTCCTCAGCGGCGCACGCCCAACCGGGAGCGGGACCGGCCGGTGCCCGCCTCGGCTCGCTCGGGCAAGGTGGGCTCGACCGCGCATCCGGAGGCCCACCGGCTCACCACGCGGACCGATCTCTCGGACACCGTGCTGGGCCCGCGGAACTACACGCCTCGGCGGATCGGTCTCCTCGCCGTCGTCGCCATCATTCTGCTGGTCACGGTGTCGTTCCCCTTGCGCAATCACTACCAGTTCCTCTCGGACGAAAAGGCGGTGGCGCAGGAGCGGGCCGCGCTGCAGGCCACGATCGCCGAGCTCGAGGCCGAGGAGCAGCTGCTCGCCGACCCGGCGTACATCGAGCAGCAGGCCCGCATCCGCTTCGGCGCCGTCAAGCCGGGGGAGACCCCGTACCGGGTGAGCCCGGTGGATCCGGTGGAGCAGGCGGCGGCCGAGCAGCGGGCGGCCGAGCTGGCGGCGCTGCCGTGGCAGACGCGGGTGTGGGACTCGATCTCCGTGCCCGCCGAGCCGATCATGCCGGAGGGGTCGTCGGTACTCCAGGGCACCAGCATCCCCGGCGGCCCTGACACCCCGGCCGTTCCGGTCGATCCCCGACGCGGGAATCTCGGCGTCGAGACCCCGGGCGGCGACACCCCGCAACCCCAACCACAGGAGGACCCCCCAGCGTGAGCGCCGAACACAGCGTGTCCAGTGACGATCTCGAGGCGATCGAGGCCCAGCTGGGCCGGCCGCCGCGCGGGGTGCTGGAGGTGTCCTACCGCAGCCCTGACGGCAGGCCCGGGGTGGTCAAGACCGCGCCGCGCCTGGAGGACGGCACCCCGTTCCCGACGCTGTACTACCTCACCGATCCGCGGCTCACCGCCGAGGCGAGCCGCCAGGAATCCGCGGGGATCATGAGGGGGATGACGACGAGGTTGACCGCCGACCCCGAGATGGCGCTTAACTACACCCAGGCACATGAGCGGTACCTGTCCCAGCGCAATGAGATAGAGGACCTCGGTACCGACTTCTCCGGTGGCGGCATGCCCGAGCGGGTCAAGTGCCTGCACGTGCTCATGGCGTACGCGCTGGCCGAGGGGCCGGGCGTGGTGTGGCTGGGCGACGAGTCCGTGGCACTGGCCTGCGAGGCCGGGCTGCGCGGCAACGCGCTGCCCGAGGACTGGCCCACGCCCGAGGAACTGGGCGTGCCCGACTACTACGCGCAGGAGCAGGAGTGACCGCGGCTGCTCCCGACGGCGCTGTCCGGGGTGGCGCTGTTCGTGTGGGAGCAGTGGACTGCGGCACCAACTCAATCCGCCTGCTCGTGGCTGAGGGAGTGCCCGGGAAGCCGGGGCTCACCGACGTCACCCGGGAGATGCGGATCATCCGGCTGGGTGAGGGCGTCGACGCCACCGGCAGGCTCTCGACAGAAGCCATAAGTCGGTGCCGCACCGCGCTCACCGACTACACCGAAACCATGAATGAGCTCGGTGTGCAGTCGGTGCGAATGGTCGCCACCTCCGCCACCCGCGACGCCTCTAACAAGGACGAGTTCTTCGACATGACCGCCGAGGTGCTATGTAAGCACTTCCCGGGTGCAGTCGCGGAGGTGATCAGCGGCCAGACCGAGGCCGAGTTGACCTTCGCCGGCGGGGTGATCGACCTCGACCCGTCCGAGGGGCCGTTCGTGGTGACCGACCTCGGCGGCGGGTCCACGGAGATCGTGGTGGGCCAGATCGTCCGCGGCGAGGTCCAGATCCTCGGGGCTCGCAGCCTCGACGTGGGCTGCGTTCGCCTCACCGAGCGGGTGCTGCACTCTGACCCGCCCACCGAGGCCGAGATCACCGACGCCCGCACCGTGATCGCCGACGCACTGGCCGAGGCTGGCGACGTCCCCGTCGGCCGGGCTGCACGCTGGGTGGGCGTGGCTGGCACTTTCACGACGCTTTCGGCGTTGGCGCAGGGGATGGGGGAGTATGACGCCGAGCGGATCCACGGCAGCGTGATCTCGCTGAAGCAGATGCGTGAGGTCTGCGACCACCTGGTGGCGTCGTCCGTCACCGAGCGCCGCAGCATGGGGCCGATGCACCCGGGCCGCGCGGACGTGATCGGCGGGGGATCGCTGGTGGTCCAGGAGCTGTGTGATGTGATGGCAGAGCGCGCCGGGTTGACCGAGCTCACGGTGAGTGAGAAAGACATCCTGGACGGAATCGCGATGTCAGTGCTGAGCCGGTTGGCCGGCTAGACCGGCCCCCCGGCGACCTGCGCGCCACCAGGCCCCGCCCAGGCGGGGCCGGTAAGCCCCCATAGCCCAATTGGCAGAGGCAGACGGCTTAAAACCGTCCAAGTGTCGGTTCGAGTCCGACTGGGGGCACGCCTACTAGACGATGAGCGATTCAAGGTGTGCCTGGGTCTCCGGGTCAGTTGAGTGGACGAAAGTGCCACGCATCCCGCGCGTCAGTAGCACCTTGTAGGTGTTCTTGATCGCGCGCTCAAAGTCTGGCAGATCAGCCTTCTTCACCTGATTGTCGTGGCTGTACTCGCGCCTAGCCACCCAGCGGTCTGTCCTCCACACGAGGTCCGGGCCGATGATGACTCCCGAATAGTCATACTCGAAGCCTTGCGCGGTGTAGATGCATCCCACTTGATCGAACCCCGCTGGATCACTGGCCCAGTAAGGCCGCCCGGGCGCGTCCCCGACCTTGGTGTCATTCGGATTGTTCCACGGCCTACTCCAGTCTCCGATCTGGACATCCGGAAAGAGATAATCCGCTCCTGGCTTGCTCCAGTCCCAGCAGTATCCGGCAGAGATCCTTGAGGAGTAACCACGGTGCATGAGACCGGCGAGGCGGTCCTCCAGGGCGGACGGACCCTCGGCAGTTGTGAGCTCGAAAGCCTCGTCACCGGTCCACTGAATCGGTCCGTCGCCTTCGAGGCCGAGTAGGTGAAGGACCCAGCTCTCGTACAACCGACTCCCACCGCAACGGAATTGGGCATCGAGGTCTACGCGAACTATTTCGCATCCCATGTTCAGAGCAGCGCTCTCGATCTCAGCGACGGTCCCGCGCTCTCCCGGACGGACTACCTGGTGCTCGTCAAGGAGGAACACGGGAACCCTTGCAGCATCGATCAGTTCCTCGACCTGTGGTCTACCTGTCCGTTTCACGGCTGGAGTCCATCGGTTCGTCGATGTTTCCTTGACGCGATGCGCCTCATCGTTGATCAGGACATCGATCCCGTTCTTCTCGGCATCAATGAACTGGTTGTAGTAGGTGAACATCTTCTTGACCCGGGGCGCACGATCCCCGGCAACTTTGCGGAGCGTCTGCGTGAAAGCCGACGACCCCGTTGCGTGGAGTACTGAACGTCCCTGTCGGGACAGCTCGCCCATCAAGCTCAAGGCAATGACTGACTTTCCCGACCCCGGTCCGCCCGTGATGATGACGGCTTGCTTGTTGTTCGACTTTCGCGCTTCGTCGACCGCACGCATCACCATAGAATAGGCGACCTTCTGTTCGTCGAGGAGGACGAACTGCTCGCGGCGCTGCACTTCGTCCGCAGCTAGGGCGAGCAGCTGCTTACTCGGTCGAACAGCAGAATTCATGAGTCGATCAGCCGCATCTGCGCCGGGGGTTGCCGCAAGGCGCGACTTGAGGAACTCTAGGAATTCGGACCGTCGGGATGCGGTGAAAAGTTGGCCCTGTTGGCTGGGCGGCATCATGAACAGACCAGAGACGGCTTCGTCCTTAGCGTTGTGCAGGTAGGCGGCACCAGAGAGCTGTCGGTCCTCGCCCTCGAACGTGGCGAGGAAGTCACTCAGATGCTCGCAGTATCGACGAACCTGCTCAATCGGGTGTAGCCGGAACTGATCGAATCCCTCTGCGAAGACGACATCATCGGTGCCGTCGACAGGGATCGCGTGGCCCCACTGCTTCAGTTCAATGACGACATACGAGTCCTCGCCGCTCTTTGGGTGCACGCCGCATAGAACGGCGTCGGCTCGCTTGCTCGTGAGCGGGAGCTGGTATTCGAGAAGGATCTCGACTTCTCCGAGGCCTGCATCCTGGAGGTCGCCGATAAGCGCTGGGATGCTGTGCTCCCACGACTTCACTTCGGGGGGACTAGGTCTGTGTCCCATACGGTGGGCGAACTGATCGACGAGGGCGGCAGTGAGCGACCCTGCTGCAATACGAGCTGCAGCAGCGGACACCGAAAGTCGGACGAGCGGCACGAAAGAATCTCCAAGGGCATGACGAACTGCCCGTTCGGATTTGGAGACTCGTCGGTTAGGACTCGTACTGTCAGGCCCGAGCGGCTGATGGACTGAGAATAACTGATTCCGAACGCGTGGTCCGGATTACCGGCTCCGCCGCGCCGTGAGGAAGATCGGGACAGGGGGCACGAAGCCGACTTCGAATGCACATCGCTTTCAAGTCGATCATGCGTCCACGCATGCCGAGGCTGGTCTAAGATGAACATCAGTCAACTGCTGACGAAACTTGAAGCCTCTAGTCTTATTCGTGCGCCACCGAGCAGCCGTAAGGGAGTGTATCCAATAGGATTGAGACGTGTAGTTTGAAGCGGAGATAGCCTCAGTTGGCCCAAACGAGGGAATGCGCAAGTATTTGGATTAGAATCCGACAGAGGTGGCAGTTTGCTGTTCTTAATTTCCACTTCTGCGGCAGGAAGGAAAGTCAATGGTAATTCCAGAACACAGGCTCGCTGAAGTTTTCAATGAGGCAGGTCTTCCTGAGGTGACATATGTTGCACCCCGAGAAGCGAAGCAAATTGTTGGGTCGCTTGCTACCGCCGGTAAACACGTGACGTTGGTGGGGCCTTCTGGTAGCGGGAAATCGACTGTTGCTTATCGGTCGCTTGTCAAGCTCGGCCTAGGCGCGAGTAAGGTTCATTCTTTTAGCGGAAGAACCTACAATCAAATTGAGAGCATACTGGAGGTCTTGTCCCTCGAGTTTGGGGTCGAACCCGAAATTGGACAAGTGGAAGAATGGCTTCGGGTTTTCGACCTAGTTTTCATTGATGACGTGCATCATCTTCACCTTAAAGCGCGGATGGAATTGGCGTCCCAGTTAAAACTCTGGCACGAAAAAGGGATTCGCTTCTTCATGGTTGGCATCGCCAAGACAAGCGATGAAATTCTCGGCCAAGATCCCGAGCTTGCGATCCGGAATGATGTTTGGAGGCTTGGAACTCAGTCAGATGACTTCATGTTGCAACTCGTCGGGTTGGGGGAGAGCGCCTTGAATATAACAATTGATGACGAGGGGAAAGCAACGGCGATTAGGGCTGCGCAGGGCTCGCCGTCAATTTTCCAGGCAATATGCCGGATTGCATGTGTTGATGCAGAAGTGCTCGCGACGCAGGCCGAGGCCAAAGAAGTCAAGATCGAATTGCCACTCATCCGCGAGTCCGTTGTACATCAATATGATGGCCGGTACCTGGCGAAGACGGTTAATCTAGCGAGGGGCCGTCGGCAGGCGAGGTCTGTGCATGATACATATTTCAGGATTGTCGAGCAGATCGCCGCAAATGGAAAGGAGCAAACATCGAAGGATGAACTCTACCACAAGGTGGTTGGCAGCAAGGATGCAAGTAAGAAAACTCAGATTCGAAACAGCTTCTATCGGGCTATGAATAACCTTCCAAAGGTTATTGAAGAGCACGGTCTAAGCGACGTGCTAATTTATGAAAACGACACCCTCACAATCGACGATCCGGTCTTTAGGTTTTATCTCGACCATCTAGATTTTGCTAAGGTAAGGGCCCAGGTCAATATTAGACGCGTCGGCTACGAATATGACGTAGCAGTGTCTTTTGCCGGGGAAAATCGCGAAATCGTAGTCGAGCTCGTGAATGAGTTGACCTCGAGGGGCCTCGAAGTATTTTACGATTTCGACCAGAAGGGGATTCTTTGGGGAAAAGATCTTAGGGCAGAGTTGCAGAAGATCTACAGCCAGGATGCCCAGTTTATGGTGATCTGCCTGTCCGACTATTACCCGGAAAAGGACTGGACTGTTTTTGAGTTCGAAGTCGGGAAGACTGCTTCAAAAAAGCGGACCGGCGAGTACTTGCTGCCGGTCGTAATCGGCGACGAGTCGCCTAGTATTGTCGGTCTCCCCGCTACGGTTGGCCACCTCGCTCTTAATAGTGAAAGTGTTTCCGAGGTAGCTGATTTGGTGCAAGATAAACTCTCCCGCCTGCCACTCCCGGAGTGACCTTGGCCAGCGTAATTGATCGTCGGTAGACTCACTGGATGCGATCTAATCATCGCTGGGGCTGTGAGCCTCGACGCGTCAATTTATGGACCATCGTAACGTCCGAAGGATGACTAGTCTTCGATCGCAGAATGCAGGCAGTAGAATGTAGGGGAAGAATGCTCGAAGATAGTGCTTGGCGCGGATTAACTGTGGCCATTTCGACCGCTTAATGGCATAGGTCTTATAGTCGGCGGTGCCGTGGTGTGGGGCGGTCGCTGCAGCTACCGGCCGCCGCGAGTGGTCGATAGCGGATGGGGGGCTCAGCGCCGTCCGGAGCCTGAAGAGGGCGGTTGTGGACGTGGCCCTGGACAACAGGTGCGGCCATCACCTCTTACCAGCCGCAGCTGTACGTTGCCGGGGTGCGGGAGGGAACGATGCTGTGGCGGATGGGCCTGCGAACCCCCAGGGGCTTGTCGGTCTAGGCGTTGTTGACCGCCAGGAATGTACTGGGTTGGGAACCCTGCGACTACCCGCCTTGATCAGTCTGTTTACGGGACCTCCCGAGGGCTCGACCACCCTGCGACCGGTCGTGATGTAGGTTACCCTTGCCTAACTTGGTGGCCGGCCCACGGCCGGCACCAAGCACATCACCACTCCGGGAGGTCCCATCTCCATGCGCACGTCACTATCCCGCCGAGCGGGGTTACGCCGAACGTTCTCGTCCAGTGCGGTGGCTCTCGCGTCCGCCTCGCTCGCCGCAGTCCTGGTGCTGACCGGTTGTTCCTCGAACGCCCAGGAGTCGGACACCGCCGGTGGCTCGGAGATCACGCGCAGTGTCGAGCACGCGCGGGGGACGGCGCAGGTGCCGGAGTCGCCGCAGCGTGTGGTGGTCCTGGAGCCTGTCGAGCTGGATACGGCTGTCGCGCTGGGCGTGACGCCGGTCGGTGCGGCGGTGGCCAGCAACGTCGCGGGCGTGCCCGAGTACCTGGGCGTGGACGGCGTGCAGCCGGTGGGCACGGTGCCGGAGCCGGACCTCGAGGCCATCGCCGAGCTGCAGCCCGACCTAATCCTGGGCACCGACTCGCGGCACTCCAAGCTGTACGAGCAGCTGAACTCCATCGCCCCGACCGTCTTCATGGAAACCCAGGCCGACCCGTGGCAGGAGAACGTGCTCCTGATCGCCGAGGCCCTGGGCAAGACCTACGAGGCGCAGGAGCTGCTGGACGGCTTCAACGACCGCTGCGAGGAGATCAAGGACGAGTTCTCCGTCGAGGGGACCACCGCCAACATGGTCCGACCGCGCGATGAGACCACGCTCAGCCTGTATGGCCCAGTCTCGTTCGCGGGTGGAGCCCTGGAGTGCGTGGGCTTCACCATCCCCGAGCAGAACTGGGAGGACGGCCTCCAGGCGGACATCTCGCCGGAGAACATCCTCCAGGCCAAGGCCGACCACGTGTTCGTCACCACCTCCGACGTGACCGACCAGTCCACGATCCCCGACGCCATCACGCTGAACAGTGCCGAGTTCCCCTCGGTCACCCTGGTGGACACCAGCTACTGGGTCTCCGGCGTCGGCCCCCGCGGCGGCGAGCTGGTGCTCGACGACATCGAAGAGTTCCTCCGATCGCAGCAGTGACCACCGCCGCCACCCGTTCCGGTCCCCGTCCCTCGCCCCAGTGCGACGGGACGGGGACAGCAGCGTCGGACAAGGCGGCGCACCACGAGGCCGCGACGACAGGCCGGCGAGTCCGCATCACCCTGGGCCTGGCTGGCCTCGTTGTGCTCCTGGTCCTCTCTGTGGCGCTGTCGGTGATGGTGGGCTCCAACACGCTCCCGCCGGGGGCCGTGTGGGAGGTCCTGCGGGGCGGCGGCTCGCCCGAGGCCCGGTTCGTGGTTCAGGACCTGCGCATCCCGCGCACCGTCACCGGCGTGCTCGCCGGTGTCGCCCTGGGCGCGGCGGGCGCACTCATCCAGGCGTTCACCCGCAACCCGCTCGCCGACCCCGGCATCCTCGGCGTCAATGCCGGCGCGGCCTTTGCCATCGCCGTGGGCGTGGGCTTCTTCGGGCTCAGCGACTCCTCGCAGTTCGTCTGGCCCGCGTTCCTGGGCGCGTTCGTGGTGACCGTGGCGGTCTACCTCATCGGCTCCTCCGGGCGCGGCAACGCCGACCCCATCCGCCTGACCCTGGCCGGGGTGGCGCTGGGCGCGGTGTTCTCCGGCATGACCACCGGCCTCACGCTGAGCAACCCCGACGCCTTTGAGCACATGCGCTCCTGGAACGCCGGCTCCCTCCTCGGACGGGGATTCGAGGTGCTGGTCCCGCTCCTGCCGTTCATCGGTGTGGCCGTGATCCTGGCACTGGTGCTCACGCCCGGACTCAACGCGCTGGCGCTGGGGGAGGACGTGGCCCGCGCGCAGGGCGCCAACATCCTGGGCATCCGCATCGGGGTGATCGTCGCCGTCACCATGCTCGCCGGCACCGCCACCGCGCTCGCCGGACCCATCTCCTTTATCGGCCTCATGGTCCCGCACGTCGCCCGCTGGATCTTCGGCGTCGACCAACGCGTGATCCTCACGATCTCCATGCTCCTGGCACCGGTGATCGTCCTTCTCTCCGACGTGCTCGGCCGCGTGCTGATCGCGCCCGCCGAGATTCCCGTCGGGATCGTCACCGCCTTCGTCGGCGCGCCCGTCCTGATCATCCTGGCCCGCCGGCGGAAGGCGAGCAGCCTGTCATGAGCACACGAATCGACGCCCGGAGCGACATTGCCCGGAGCAGCACCACTCGGACCGGCACCGCTCCGATTGACGCCGCCCCGATCAACCTCGGCTACCGGCGCCGGGTCCTGCGCGTGGGACGGCTCGAACTGCCGGTCCGGGCCCGGAGCATCGGGGTTGCGGTGAGTGTGGTCCTCGTCGTCGTCGTCCTGGGGGTCCTGTCCCTCGGGCTCGGCACCTACACGCTCAGCCCCGGCCGGGTGGTGGAGGTGTTCCTCGGCGGCGGGGGAGCGCTGGACCGCACGGTGGTGCTGGAGTGGCGGCTGCCGCGCACGCTCGCTGCTATTGCGCTGGGCGGATTCCTGGGGATTTCCGGTGCGCTCTTCCAGACCGTTACCCGCAACCCGCTCGCCAGCCCGGACATCCTCGGCCTGTCCAACGGCGCCTTCACCGGGATGCTGCTGACCCTGGTGCTCACCTCGGCGGGGTGGCCGCTCGTGACCGCCGGCGCGGTCGTCGGCGGGCTCGCCACCGCAGCGGTGATCTGGGGGCTGGCCCACCGCGGCGGGGTGCAGGGGTTCCGCCTCATCGTGATCGGCATCGGCGTGGCCGCGCTCCTCGCCTCCACCAACACCTGGTTGCTGCTGCAGATCGAGCTCGAGACCGCCATGTTCGCCTCCGCCTGGGGGGTCGGCACCCTCAACGGCGTCACCGCGGTGCCGGTCGCCGGGGCCGTGGCCTGCGGAATCCCACTGCTGCTCGTGCTGGTCGCCCTCACGCCCCGCCTGCGCCAGCTGGACCTGGGCGACGACGTCGCCACCGCCACCGGCGCCCGACCCGCCCTCGTGCGCACCCTCGCGCTGCTCATCGCGGTCCTGCTGGTCTCCGTGGCCACCGCGGTGATCGGGCCCGTCGCGTTTGTCGCACTCGCCGCCCCGCAGGTGGCCACGCGCCTGGCACGCACCCCGTACCTCTCGCTCACCCTCTCCGCACTCGTCGGGGCGCTGCTCCTGCTGGCCTCGGACCTCATCGCGCAGCACGTGCTGCCGGTGGGGTTGCCGGTCGGCGTGGTGACCGTCTCCGTGGGAGGGCTGTACCTCGTCGTCATGATCATCAAGGAGATCCGCCGCCGTGCCTGACCAGACCGCTTCCACCTCCCGGCTCCTCGCGCAGGACGTGACGCTGGGGTACGACGCCGACCCCGTGATCACCGGACTGTCCGCCGAGATCCCGGCCGGCTCGTTCACTGTGGTGATAGGCCCCAACGCGTGCGGCAAATCCACGCTGCTGCGGGGCCTGTCGCGCCTGCTGGCGCCCCGGTCCGGGACCGTGATCCTCGACGGCAAGGCCATCAGCTCTATTCCCGCCAAGGAGGTCGCCCGCCGGTTGGGTCTGCTGCCGCAGTCGGCGATCGCCCCCGACGGCATCACCGTGGCCGACCTGGTGGCGCGCGGCCGCTACCCGCACCAGAGCCTGCTACGCCAGTGGTCCACCGTTGACGAGGAGGCCGTGCGCGAGGCGCTCGAGGCCACCGGCACGCGGGAGCTGTCCGCGCGCCCGGTCGACGAACTCTCCGGTGGCCAGCGGCAGCGCGTGTGGGTGGCAATGGTCCTGGCGCAGCAGACCGACCTGTTGCTGCTGGACGAGCCCACCACGTTCCTCGACATCGCCCACCAGGTGGAACTGATGGAGCTGTTCGCCCACCTCAACCGCGGCGGCCGGACAGTGGTGGCCGTGCTGCACGACCTCAACCACGCCGCCCGCTACGCCGACCACATCATCGCCATGCGTGACGGGCGCATCGTGGCCACCGGGACCCCGGAGCAGGTGGTGACCAGCGAGCGCGTCGAGGAGGTCTACGACCTGCCCAACGTGGTGATCCCCGATCCCGTCACCGGCGGCCCGCTCGTGGTGCCGCGTGGCCGACCCGTGCACGTAGAGCAGCCCGTCCACGTGCAGGTTCCCGTCCACGTGCAGGAGGAGACAACCCGATGACGACGACGAGCTCCGCGCCCACCCGCCCGTGGGAGTACAGCGCCTTCCCGGTGACCGTCACGCAGTCGCTACAGCTGAGCCCGGGCTTTCGCCGCATCACCCTCGCTGGCGACGCTTTACGACACTTCGCCGACTGGGGCCTGGATCAGCGCATCAAACTGGTGCTCCCGATGGCCGACGGCTCCCGGCCGGACTTCGGGCTCCTCGCCGATCCCACCCCGCATCCCTCGCACTGGTACGCGCGGTGGAAGGAGCTGCCCGAGGACCGGCGGAACGCTCTGCGGACCTACACGCCTGCGGCGACCCGGCCCGAGGTGGGGGAGATCGACGTGGACGTGTTCCTGCACGAGCCCGCCGGGCCGGCGTCCACCTGGGCTGCGACGTGCGCCCCCGGTGACGAGCTGGTGCTCACCGGACCCGACGCCCGCGCGGGCTACACCGGGTACGGCATCCACTACACGCCGCCCGAGCCGCCCAGCCGGCTGCTGCTGGTCGGCGATGCCTCCGCCCTGCCCGCGATTCGCAACATCCTCGCGGGACTGGCCGAGGGCACTGTTGTGGATGTGTTCCTTGAGCTGGCGAACCCGGCCGACAACACCCTCGACGCGCCCGCGCCGGGCACGAGCATCCACCTGGTTGAGGCGGATGTTGTGACGGGCGGCGGTTCCTCGGCTGACAGCTCAGACAGCGCCCACGACAGCGCGCTGGAGCGTGCGGTCCGCGACTGGGGCGCAGGGGACGGAGCCGATATCTCTGCCGATCCCAGTGCCTACGCATGGATCGCCGGCGAGGCCGGTGCCACCACACGGTTGCGCCGCTACCTCACCGCCTACCTAGCAATGCCCAAGGACCGGGTCGCATTCCTGGGCTACTGGAAGCTCGGCGGCCCGCTGGTGGGGTAGGGGCTCGATCTAGGTGCGGGGCCGAGAGCCCTGCACTTGGAAAGGGGAGCCGAAGGCGCTCCCGGGTCGGCCTCAGGAGACGCGAGTTCGTTGCGTCGCGGCCTGCATTTCACCGAAGCGCTCGACTCTGACGCTTGCAGCGAGAATCACTCTCTATAGTCCAGTAATGGCGTCGGACGACTATCTCCAGAAGTCACCGGACTCCGGGCGGATGGGTAAGGCGGCGGAGCTACTTGTCGCCGCCACCTGCATCCTGCAGTCCCGCGCGAAGCTGAACGTGTCGACGTCCGTCATTGACGATGAAGGCGTTGACCTCGTGTTTCACCTTCGCGGACACACGGTGACCCTCGCAGTTCAGGTGAAGGCCAGGATGTCAGATGGCCTCGTGGTGCAACGAGGCCGCTTCCAAGCCATAGTTCGAGATTCCTCGTTCTACCCTCGCGGTGACTTGGACATGTTGTTCGTCTTCGTGGATGTTGCTCAAGGCTCGATCAGGCAGTCGTGGTTGGTGCCTAGTCCTGTCTTTGCGGCAAACACCACAGTGAACGCGAGGGGGCGACGCGTGTTCTCGGCCGCTACCTCATCCTCCAGCGGCGACAAGTGGTCCGAGTTCCGGGTGCCGGAAGGGCAGCTCGCCTCAACGGTGGTCAAGCGCTTGCAGTCGAGCGACATGTAGCAATTTCCACGGGGATTCGGGGCTCTTCGGTGCACACATGCCTCTCCCATTGGCCCCGGTGATTCATGGGCCGTGAGGCCTGCTGCTGTGGAGTGACGGTGAGCTCGATTTGGCGTGTGGGCCTGCGGCAGCGCCAGCCGGCACCCAAACATGCCTTCACGACCAGCAGGACACAACATCAGTAAAGAACCGAATCCGTCACACCCCATGAATCACCGGGGCTAGTGACCTAATTCCGCGGTTGTTTCCGATCTGCCGGGCTATCTCGGTACGTTTACATTCGCAACAGAGAGCACACGAGGTGATCCTGCTGCGCCGAGGGAGATGGCGTGTCGTACAAGCGCAAGTTGATCGAGGTCTCACTTCCGTTGGAGGTGATCAATCGCGAGTCAGCGCGCGAGAAGAGCATCCGGCACGGCCACCCCTCGACACTGCATCTGTGGTGGGCACGGAGGCCGCTCGTTGGCGCTCGAGCTGTTCTGTTCGCGCAGTTGGTCGATGACCCCTCGAGTCGTCCCGAAGAGTTCCCGACCGAGGATGATCAGCAGCGCGAGCGGGCCAGGCCGCCTAAGAAGACGACCGCGGCGGCGGAACTGCAATCGGTGAAGAACGGCCGCTACCGTGCGCGTTTTGGAGTCGACACCGCGAAGCCGGACGCCATGGGCGAAAGTGTCGAGCAGGCGATCGAAGAGGCCCTCCGGCACATCGCGGCAGCAGAGGGAGCGGAGAACGTCGAGATCGTCCTCGACATCCGTGCCGAGAACTCGAGCGGCTTCGGGGAGAATGTCGTACGCACGGTGAAGGAGAACAGCCGCGTTCTCGGCTTTGACGTCAGCGAGTTCGAGGACGTCGAATGGTAGATGTGAACGACGTTGAGGTCGTCGAAACGATCAAGCTCAAGCCCGACGCCGGCCTTGTCAAGAGCCTCGGATCGCACCACACATTCGAGTCGGCAATCGCCGACCTCGTCGACAACTGCATTGACGCCGAGGCGACCCGGATCTCGGTCCGGCTGCTGACCAAGGACGATCGTTTGGTGCAGGTCGAAGTGGTCGACAACGGTAAAGGCATGGACTCAGCCGCTTCCGATCAGGCGATGACGCTGGGACACCAGCGCGAGTACGGCGACACCGACCTGGGTCACTTCGGTGTGGGTCTGAAAGCCGCCTCCTTCGGGCACAGCGATGTGCTGACGGTCTGGTCGAGCCGATACGGCGCCGTTCCCGTCGGAAGGCGGATCAAGCGAGCCAATTTCGCCAAGGACTTCTCCTGCGAAGTGCTGTCGGCAGATGCGGCTACCGAGGTCCAGGAACAGCGACAGAAGCAGATCGACGTCGCCTGGGGGACCACGGTGGTCTGGTCAGGACTTCGCAGCACCTATCGCGGTCGCAACGCCACGGAGGCGCGCGAGTGGTTGTCGAAGACGGAGCTCGAAGTGCGCCAGCACCTGGGCGTGACGTTCCACCGGCTGATCGCGAAGAAGTCCATCATCATCGACGTCCTCGTTGACGAGGTCGAGTACGCGAACGAGGCGATCGGCACGCCTGTCAAGGCGATCGACCCCTTCGGCTACGCCACGTCGGGCCGGCCCGGGTATCCGAAGACGGTCGTCGCCTCGGCGGGCGGCCACGAGGTGAAGCTGGAGTGCCACATCTGGCCTCCCAAGACGGACATCCCGGGCTATCGCATCCAGGGCAAGTCCGGTGAGAAGTTCCAAGGTTTCTACATCTACAGGAATGATCGCCTTCTGCAAGTGGGCGGCTGGTCAGCCGCCGCCAATCACACGGTTCAGCGCCAGCTGGCTCGAGTTGTGATCGATGATGCGTCGGCGATCGGAAATCTGCTGACGATGAACCCGGAGAAGTCGGGGCTCCGTTTCGAAGCGGGTTTCAAGGACGCCCTCGCCCACGCGTCCGCCGCAGATGGCACGACGTTCGACCAATACCTCCAGGACGCAGAAGCCACGTACAAGACCGCCAACAAGCGGACCATGAAGCGGCACCCCGTCATCGCGCCCGACCGTGGCTTTGCGCCCGCAGTCCGCAAGCAGATCGAGGCCGAGCTCGGGCTGATCAAGTCCGACTCACTCGAGATCCGGTGGACTCGCATGCCGGAAGGTGAGTTCTTCGACATCGACTTCGGTAACAGCACCTTGCTCCTCAACCAGCGATACCGCTGGATATTCGCTCCCCAGGGAAGCAGCTTGAACGACGCGCCGCTGGTCAAAGCGTTGATGTTCCTGCTGACTCACCAGATCTTCGAGGGCACCAACCTGGGGCCCAAGGACAAGGACAACATCGCCCTTTGGCGCGCCATCCTCGGCGCAGCCGTCGAGGCCGAAGAGGAGATGCGCTATGAGTGAGACACTCAACGACGCCCGTCACTACTCCCTGGCGAACGTCGATACCTTCTGGGCTGCCGGCAACCCGGTCGTGCTTCCGATCAGCGGGACCCCGTCCTGCACACTCGACATCCACCCAGCGAGCGGCGCGATCACACTTACAACGCCCTTCGCGCCGCCGGAGCCGGATGTAGCCAAGTGGCGCAACATCACGTTCAAGCCGGTGGTCTCGGATGACGGAGACTTGGCTAAGCTGACCGTCTTCGTGGATGACAACCTCCATGGCGCGTACGGGCTCCTCACGAGCATCGCTGACGAGCTTCAGATCGAGGGCGAGCCCCTCGCCGTGGCGGTGGCATCTGCCATCCAGAGACACCGAGGAATGTTCGCAGGCAAGGCTGGTCTCAGCCCCGACAAGGAAGTTGGTCTCTTCGGCGAACTGCTTGTCCTTGAGTACTTGGTCAACAAGATCGGCGCTGGGCCGGCGGTGGCCTCGTGGCAAGGGCCACTCTCGGAGGAGCATGACTTCGTCTTCGGTGAAGTGCACCTCGAGATCAAGACGACGTCCGGGGAGCAGCGTCGCCACATGATGCACGGGTTCACGCAGCTCGTCCCGCTACGTGGCGTACCTCTGAACCTGGTGTCGATCCAGCTGACCCGCAGCAACATCGAAGGAGGTCGTACCCTGGCGCAGCTTGTGTCGCAGATCCGTGCGAAGTCCGGCGGCCACCGCCCGAAGGTTGATGAGGCCCTCGAGGCCATTGGCTGGAAGGACGACGATGCCGAACTCTACTCGACGTTCTGGGCCAAACGCAGCGAGTTCAGGGCCTACGACGTCGATGTCCGATTCCCCGCGTTGACCCTCGCCCGACTCAATCCGGTCGTCCCGAACATCAAGGTTGTGTCGGACCTCTCATACAGAGTAGACGTCACCCACTTCCAGAATCACACGTTGCCCGGCGCGCTCGCCGGACTTGTCGAAGCCCCGGAGATTGCCAAATGAGCAACGCTGCTTCCAGCCTGTCCCAGCCACTGAAGAACCTGCTTCAGGGCCTCGCCGAGCAAGCTCCAGCCCCGGTCCTACCGATGCTCGCTCTCTTTGCCCAACAAGAGGTGACCGAGGAGGAGCTGCTCCATTTCGTCGCGCAGGCGCCGCCGAACGACCCCGGCATGATCCAGCTCCGCCTAGCCTTGGCGAAATGGGACGCGAGCAACGACCTGAAGCTGATCGGAGCCGATGGGCAGGAGACCGGGTCAGGCACCATCGCCAGACGCGAAGCGGTCGTCAAGGCGCTCGGTCTCAGTCACGAGGCAGAGGCGTTTCTCCGAGAGAAGATCCCGGTCCACGTCGAGGGTGTCTACGTTATCTCCAGGGAGTTTGAACCCTGGTATGAAGCCGTGCGACACCAGCGGAGCACGATGTACTGGGACCACTATGAGAAGTACCTGGCGCAGGAGAAGAAGTGGCCGGCAGCTTCGATCACCACGATTGACCAGAGCACGGATGCCGTCATTGAGCGCTTGACCGATCCGACGCGCCCCGACATCAAGCGGACCAAGGGGCTGGTGGTCGGCTATGTGCAGAGCGGGAAGACGGCCAACTTCACCGGTGTCATTGCGAAGGCCATCGACGCTGGCTATCGGCTCGTCATCGTGATGACCGGAACCATCGAGATCCTGCGGGCGCAGACCCAGCGCCGCATCGACATGGAGCTCATGGGCGTTGAGAACGTCCTCTCAGGTCAGGATCCAAACGATCCTGACGTCGCCAAGGGTCTGGACTACCAGCAAGACGAGGACTGGCTGGCCGACAAGTTCGTCCGGCACACCCAAGAGGCGCTGGACCAGCCGGGCGTTGCCCGGATCCGACGCGTCACGACACACAAGGGCGACTACAAGAGCCTGCCGCAGGGGATGTCGCAGCTGCGCTACGAGCGGCACGACAAGACCAAACCGCTGAACGCGGAGGAGAACCTCTTCCACACCGACGCCTACGTCGTGATCGTCAAGAAGAACTCAGCGCCGCTGACCAAGCTGATCAAGGACCTCAAGCCCATGCAGGACATGCTCAAAGAGCTTCCTGCCCTCATCATTGACGACGAGTCCGACGTCGCATCGGTCAACACCAAGGACCCCAAGAAGTCCAAGGAACGCACGAAGATCAACGAGAAGATCACCGAGATCCTCGAGATCGTGCCGCGAGCCCAGTACGTCGGTTACACGGCAACGCCGTTCGCAAACGTGTTCATCGACCCGGATGAGACCGACAAGATCGACCTCTTCCCGTCAGACTTCGTCCTGTCGCTGCCGAGGCCGCCCGAGTACATGGGCGTTCAGGAGTTCCACGACATCGACCCGGATTGGGAGACGACCCCCAAGACCGTCGAAACGTCGAACGAGCTCGCCTACGTGCGCGAGGTTTCGGGTGACCCCGACGTAGACCCGGGTCTCCACAAGGAGGAGTTGCGCGCTGCGCTCGACGCGTGGGTGGTCAGCGGTGCGATCAAGATGTACCGCGAGGCGAAGACTGGCATTCCGTTCCGGCACCACACCATGTTGGTCCACGAGGACGTTCGCAACGCCGCGCACATCGACTCAGCATCCGTTGTCCGCGGGCTGTGGAACACCGGGAAGTTTACCTCTGGGGAGGGGCTCAGCAGGTTGCGGAGACTGTTCGACGATGACTTCGCACCTGTGATGGCCGCGCGTGCGGACGGCGCTCCGGTCCCGGCGACCTTTAACGAGCTCAAGCCCTACATCCCGGAAGCCATCGCGGAGATGACGAGCGGAGGTGCTGCCCCTGTGCTCATCGTGAACTCTGACAAGGATGCCCAGGCGCAGCAGGAGTCACTCGACTTCGACAAGGGCCGCGTATGGCGCATTCTCATCGGCGGGGCGAAGCTCAGCCGAGGCTTCACCGTCGAGGGCCTCACCATCTCGTACTTCCGCCGCAGGGCCGGTCAGGCTGACACCCTCATGCAGGCTGGTCGATGGTTCGGATTCCGCGAGGGATACCGCGACCTCGTCCGCCTCTACATCCGGCGCGACGACAAGGTCGATCTCTACGAGGCGTTCGAAGCCCTGCTCCTCGATGAGGAGGCGTTCCGGGACGAACTGGGGAAGTACGCCGGCCTCGATGAGGACGGGAAGCCGATCGTCGAGCCTCGTCAGATTCCACCCCTTGTCAGCCAGCACCTGCCCTGGCTGAAGCCGACCGCACGAAACAAGATGTTCAACGCCGTCGTGAAGGCGCGAGCGTCCGTCGGCGCATTCCACCAGCTGTCGTCAATTCCGCCGCGCCCATCTGAGGTTCCCATGAAGGACCGGGTCGCGGTCGAGGACCAACACAAGTCGAACCTCGACAACGTGGTCATCCCGCTTCTCAAGCTCGCCGACAAGGCGGAGGTTCTTCCGTACGTTGACTCCGACGGCACGACGAGACAGCAACACGCTCGAGTCGGACTCATCGGCGCTAACGAATTCCTCGAACTCCTCGACAAGCACAGCTGGCACCCGAACTATCAGAGCGTGATCGACCCCCTCAAAGCCTTCATTAGAACGGCGACTGAAAAGGGCCGGATCAAGGACTGGGCCATCGTGTGGCCGCAACGGGCTGCCCCCGGTCGGGAGTTGATCCACCCTGAGTTGACGGTCCCGGCTCCCATCTTCAAGCGCGGTCGTCGGAAGGATCCGCGTATCGACTTCACCGGCGAGAACAAGCGCAACATCCTTGCCGCGGAGAGGGTGCCATCCGGAAAGCCACTCCCTGGACTGGGCAAGAGCGACACTCGCGGTGTGCTGGTGGTCTCGCTCGTTGCCGATCGCGACGAGACGTCCGAAGCCGGTGCGGTAACCAGGGACGAAGTCGTTGGGCTCATCTCGCTCCGTGTCCCTGACAAGTCGGTCCAGAGCAAGCGGGACCACATCCAATACGGCGTCGTGATCCCGGCGAAGGCCGACGAGGTGGCGGTCGAGGTTGATGCTCAGAAGGCAGGCTGAACTTCGAATGGTGGTCTCAGGCTTCGAGTTCCTCGACGTGCGGCCTCGCAGCTGGGCAGATGCCTTCCCATGGATCCCCGGCAAAGCAGCCGATCGGGTCTGGGAGCACGGCGCGTGGTGGGATTGGTCGATTGACGACACCGATCTTGCATCGCGAAGTCCGGTAGTCGCCGACATCGTCTCGTTGATCATCGACCGACTGGGGAAGTGGCCACTCGGAGAGGTGCTTCCGGGGCTCCCAACTGAGGTCCAGTTGGCGAAGATGGACCTACCTGTCCGGGCCAAGAACGTCCTCTACCGCGAGCAGATCCGCACGGGCACGGACATCGCCGAGCTTCCTGTCGAGGCGCTCTTCGAGTTCCGAAACGCGGGTGTCGGAACCGTGGCAGCAATCCTGCGCGAACTCGTTGTGCTGTCCTCGTCGCAGGCCCAAGCGTCGGTGAACAGCGAGGAGTCGTCTGCAGATACGTCCATCGCGGTCGAGACGCCGGGTCCCTGGCTCGGTGGCCTCTTGCAGGAATTGGAATCGCTTGCTGAATGGCGTCAGCTGGTCGGGCTGGGCGACACGGGCGTGCTCTCGGAACTGCCACTCGGCGCGCCTGACGGGGCCGTGCAGGCGCGCAAGCGGCTGCTGGAGCTGAGCGCAGACGATGTCCTACCGAGCAGCGCCGCCAACGTCGCCGATTGCCTCGACGGGGCGATCCACACTCTCGACGAGCGCTACCAAGCCATCCTTGCCAAGCGGACTTTCGCCTGGCGCCCCCTGACGCTCGAGCAAATGGGCAAGGATTTCGGCGTCACCCGCGAGCGCGTGCGGCAGCTCGAAGTGAAGGCACGCGGGAGGCTCAACGACATCGTTACCGGTGACACACCGGTCAGCCGGGTCGCTCGCTTCGTCCGGATGCAGGTTCGGGGAGTTCGGCCTTTAAAAGACCTTCTCGCCGAGGCTCCAGCACTGGCGGATGAGGTCGTGGCCGTTGGCCAGCCGGCGTGGAGGGTTATTGACGTTCTCGATGATACGTACGAGATCGCTAATGGTTGGTGCGCGGAGCCGAGCTTCGAAGCAGCGCGCCGCGACACAGCCGTCTTCCTCGATGAGTTAGCGGACGGGTACGGCGTTGTCCGACTCGCTAACGTCGCCATCTCCGAGGTCGGGGCAGGCTCCCTTCCATGGCTCAAGGATTGGCTGATCTACCTGGGGTACGAGGTGAGAGACCAATTCGTGCTGCTCAAGACAACCTCGCTCAATGACATGGCAGCGGCGATCCTTTCGATCGAGGGCGCGCCGTTGACCTTCGACGAGTTGCACCAGAAAGTGGGCCGCGGAGCTCCCGGAAGCCTCCGCAACCAGGTGAGCACCGATCCGATCTTCACCAAGGTCGACCGCGAGCACTTCGCGCTGACCGAATGGGGTCTCGAGGGTTACACCAATATTCGGGGAGAGATCGGCAAGCTCCTGGAGCAGGCCGATGGCGAGCTGCCGCTGGCGACCGTGGTTGAGTCGCTGGTCGCCCGGTTCGGGGTCTCCGCAAACTCGGTCGCTGTCTACGCGGGAAGCCCGCCGTTCCAAGTGATGAATGGCATCGTCCGACACGACACGGGCCAACTGGCTGGGGCTGGCAAGAATCCTGCGAAGGTCCAGCGTTACTACCGTCGCGGAGACGACTGGCTCTATCGAACGACGGTGAGTTTCGATCACCTCCGGGGCAGCGGATGGCCCGCATCAACGGCCTTGGCCACGATCCTCCGGATGTCGCCGGGGGAGTATGCCGAACTGCCGTCAAGGCTTGGCACCCAGAAGTTCTCCTACAAGGACCACCAGCCATCGTTCGGCAGCATCAAGCGCTTCCTCGAAGACATGGACCTCGGAATCGGCGACGAGGTCTTCCTCGTCTTCAAGTCGGAGGGTTCCTTCGATGTCGAGAAGCTCCCAGAGATGCCGACCGACAAAACGGCTCAGGCGCTGCGCCTCGTTGGCGCTGACGTGTCCCTGAATGTGGCGGACGCGATGGCCGCATTGGGCTCGGCGATCAAGTTCGCACCCGATGCGGACATTGTGTCGATCGCTCAGGGTTACAAGGCGCGCCGAGAGCAGCAGATCCACGACCTGATCCTGGGTGTCGACCCGGACTGAACTGTCCTGCCAAGAAGCCGCTCGTCCGCCACCATCACCACTGACCGGGCCCGCCGGGATCAGTTCCTGAATGCTCGAGCTTGATCACGGCCCGCGGAAGAACGGAGGTGAACGGCGTCTCGGGTTCGTGGAGCACGCGTCCCACGGTCTTCACCCGCGCGAGTGCCTCGCTCGCCGCGAGGTCGTTACGGTCGGCGTCGTAGTAGTCGAACCAGGAGGTTTAGTGCTGAACGTATTGCTCGCGGTCGGTCGGCGTCGGCGGCGACCCCCCCGTCGGTGATCGCCGTCCATTGCGCAGCGGAACACAGATGGATGAACACCCGCCACGGTCGCTCTTCGTCGTAAACGGAGAGGGGTCGCTCGTCCGCATAGATTCCTTGGCGCATGCGCCCACCGGCCCCGAGCCCCATCGCGGCATCTGCTGCTCCCGCGGGCGGTTGGCAGATAGTGCTTGTCGGTACCGCGGGTCCGGTGAGTTGGTGCTGCTGTTCCGGCGACTCGGAACCGGCCCGTGTGTGAGGCGGGCCGGCACCGTCGGGGGTTATTTCCAGTAGCCGTTGGTGGCGCGGGCTTGGGCGTCGCGTTGGGTGCGCATGTCGACTTCGCCGAGGTTGATGTCGCGAGCGTTGTTGGCCAGGCGGTTGACGATCGAGTCGGCGGCGACCATGTCAGGTAGGTGCCTCGAGCCAGTACGCCGGTCGGGATTGGGAGGCGATCATTGTCGGCAGTCGGTGCTCCCGGTTGGCCAGGACGGCGAACAGGTCGTTGGCGGCTTCGGGGTCGATGCCTATGGTGAGGAAGTCGTCGGTGATTAGCAGCTCCACGCCCGACAGGTCGTAGAGCATTTTCTGGTGGCGGATGCCGTCGCCTCGGGCGATGACCAGCCGGCGGGCGAGTTCGTCCATGCGGGCGTAGGTGACGGTGTGCCCGTTCCGGCAGGCGGCGATCTTAATGGCGCAGGCCAGGTAGGTTTTTCCCCCGCCGGCCGGTGAGATCACCAGCAGGTTGGTCGGGTCTTGGCGCCGGTGGTGCCCGGCGTAGCGTTTCATCCGCACCGGGGTGATCCCGCGCCTTCCTGGTAGTTGATTTCGGAGATCGAGGCCTGCGGGATGGGGAACTTGGCGGCGCGGATCTGTTTGTCGATCCGGTGGGCTTGGCGTTGGTCGAGGGCGTCTTCGACGGCGGTGAGGAAGATCTGCTCCGGGGTGAGCTCGTCGTTGGCCTCGTCGCTGATGAGCTCCTCGAATCGGGTGGCCACGTGGGTGATGCGCAGATTGCGGAACTTCTGGTGATCGATCTCGGTGAACATCACACGCCCTCCCCGCTGCGGCCGCGGGTGTAGTGGTCGGCCGACCGGACTTGGATCGCGCACCAGCGGTCGACACCGCATCAACCACGGCGGCCATCGGCAGCTGAACGCCGTGATCTACCGCACCGTGATCGTCCGGATCAGGTTCCACGAGCCGACCATCGCCTACGTTGCCCGTCGTACCGCTGAAGGTAAGAGCAAGCGCGACATCACCCGATGGAGGTGGTCGACACCTCCGTGCTGACCGACCAGGTCGTCGTCGACCCCGCACGCCTGGCCTCCCGCATCCGGGCGCTGATCCCGGTGCGCGGCACCGCCCGCCTGGAGGACATCGTCACCGTGTACCCCTGCAGCACGGGTCGGCCGAGCTCGTCGGCTACCTGGCGCTCAAGGACCACGACCTCGAGGTGACCACCAACGAGCACTAAGAGACCGTGATACTGGTCTAGGAAATCGGCGGAACCAGCCCGTCCCGAACTGCCTTGGTCAGTCGCACGTACTCGCCCGTGTCGGGATCGCGGATCCAGATCCGCGGGCCGGCCTTTGGAAGACCCCGGGAGGCGAGGACGGTGGCGTCGGGGCGGTACCAGTTGGTGAACGGGATGTCGCTGACGACGTGGACGAGATCCGGCCGCGCGGCGGGCGGGACCGAGGCCAGAGCGCCACCGATGTCGGCGGCGGTGATGGGGTCTGAGCCCCGTAGGCTCACCGCGACGACGGCGACTGAACCCCTGGCACCACGCGCCTCGTACGGCACTGCCAGATCCACCTCCGGTAGGTCCCCGAGTGCGTCGGCGACCTGGATCGGATACACGGGCCCGTGCGCGGTGTGGGCAACCGCGCTCACCGCCCCGAGTATCCAGAAGACGCCATCACGGTCGCGCTCGAACACGTCATTGGTCGATACCCAGGTGTCGCCCGGGCGGAACACCCCACGGAGTTGGCGGACGGAGGCGTCCACCCGGAGGCGGGGCCGGGTGAAGAGCATTCCGGGCGCGTCGACCTCGCAGAAAATGGCGAAGCCGTCGGGGCCGGCGGCGATCGCGCCGAAGTCGGGATCCACGTTGACGAGCCTGATCTCGGACGTTCCACGTAGCTGACGGCCGCGGCCGCCCGGCATGGAGGTCGAAAGGTTGGCCAGGACCACGTCGGCCTCGGTACCTGCGCAGAACTCCAGGAACCGCGTGCCCGGGTAGCGGTCCAGAACCCGCCGCCAGAGTCCGCGGGGCATACCCGAACCCATTTGACGCAACTCCGTGAACATCGATGAATCCTTAGGGAAGATAGGGCATCGCGACATTCCGTGGCGACACCTCATCGATGAAGGAGCCCGTATGGCCGTCATTTATCGCGCGGTGTGGACCGACAAGGCAGGCAGTGAAGCCTTCGAACGGCTAAAGGAGTGTGCCGCCTCGTGGGCGCAAGACACTACCGAGCCGATTCCTCTTGTAGAAGGAAAGTCGCAGCTGAAAATATCCCAAGGTCGTCAGCGGGATATCCGCTATCGACAAATCGATAACGGAGCTTTTGAACTTCAATCGAGCGACTACAAGCCGGGCGAAGCAACCGTCTGGACAACCGTGATCCAAGTTGTGTTGGACGACTCGGCTCTTCACTCCCTTGTTGAGAATCGTATGGAGTCAGACGACCTAACCCTTCGTGTATCGGTAGGCCGCCCAAGAGTGGTGCGAGAGATGCTACAGGCTGCGTTCATGCCCAAGACTGGGCCCAGTCGGCTCCTATCCGAGCCGCAAGCAATACCGGCGGAGGGCATCGATATACTGACCGACCTTCTGGCTGATCCAGCCAGGACGCTCCCCATAATCGTTTGCTCTGAACCGGGCGGGGAACACGATGGTTCTTGGTTGAAGTGGGCCAACAAAATTGCCTCGCGCTCTGAGGGGGTTGCACTCGTGATCACTCTTGACAGTCAAGCCGTCACTGCCTTCCGGGCTTCTTTAGGCGACTTGGCAATCTGGGGCGGAGGTATTCGAATCTATGTTCCGACCATTGTGCCAGCTGATTCGGACGGTTGGCGCCATAGGTATTATCTGCGTTCTAGGTTAGAGCAGAGTAATCACACGACGATTGATCGGATTGTCTACTCTGTGGCTCAGCTATCCACCCGACGACGAATTCCCGAAGCATTTGCAGTATTTCACGAGTCGGCAGGGCTGTCTCGTGACGCTCTTGATGGGATGATTCCTCTAGCCGAACTCGAAACCTCCCGGGAGCAGTGGGAATTCGAACTGGAACTTGCTCTCGCTGAAGTGAGCGAACTTGAGAAGGAAATTGCCAAAGCTACGGGTCATCTCGCGCGACTTAAAGAGGAGCTTGTGGCACGGGGATTAAGCGAGCTCCTCTGGGGAACGCAACACGAAATCGATGCGGGAGTCCCCGATGAAGTGCAAGACACGTCGGAGGCGGTGTTGGCTGCTCAGACTTACTTGTCGAATTGGCTCGGGATCCCAGACTCCGCGCCACGAGAACTTGAGGACATCGATACTGCCTCAAGTTCATTCGCGTGGGGGAACAACTGTTGGCGCGGACTGCGGGCACTTGCTGCTTATGCCGAAGACCGCGCCAACGGCTGGGGCGGGGGAGGATTTTGGGAATGGTGTGCTGGCGGGCCGCTCCTCGGATGGCCGGCCACCTCGAAAAAGCTGTCGATGACAGAGAGTCAATCCGTTCAAACCAGTGAGAAGCTTAGAAGGGCGAGAGTGTTCCCGGTAGATACCGCCGTCAATTCATCGGGGCGGGTCCAAATGCTGGCGCATCTCAAAATTGCCGAAGGAGGCGGCAACCTGGCTCCGCGCGTGTACTTCCACGACGACACGGGCGGCGTTACGGGAAAGGTACATATCGGGCTTGTTGGCCCTCACCATTTAGTGCCGAATAAGTCTGGATAACGACTTACATTCGATTGGTTACCTTGGTGCTTGATGCACTCGCCACAATGAGGGCACCATCGGAATCCGCGTAAGCGATGGCGCTCTAATCGGGTTCGATCGTGTTGAGCACTTCCCGCATTCGGCTGGTCCGCGCCTCGGACACGCTCGAGACGAACTCCGAGAAACTGTCCGGGCTGTCGAGGGAGGAGACCTCGTCGTCATCACTGGCCTCGTCCCAGTAGTCCACAATGCGCCCGCCCGATCAACGGTGCCGACGTCGGTACGACACGCCCCTCGGGTCGGCGAGCGACGCTGCGAAGAACGGCTCGACAGCCGGGGAGCGCCAGTCCACGAGGAGGGTACTGCCGGCAGCGTCGGTGAGGCCAATGCGGCCCATGTAAACCGGCGCGGACTCGCGTGTATCGGAGAAGAAGTGGGGACCGGTCGCGGTGTATTCGCAGGTGCGCACGTCTAGCCCGAAACGGCGCCGCGTAGCGAACTCGGCGACGAGGCGGGAGGCGGATATCGGCACCGCGCTGTTGGGTATGCGCGGGGTATCGGTGAAGATGGCTCGGTCCCCAAGACACGCAGCTACTCGACCAACAATTTGGACCTTGGGGCGGCCACACGTACTGTCGGTGAGGCAATCGACGCGGGGTGGAGCAGCTCGGTAGCTCGCTGGGCTCATAACCCAGAGGTCGCAGGTTCAAATCCTGTCCCCGCTACAAAGTCACTCAAGCCCGGTTTCCTGTTAGGGAGCCGGGTTTGAGTGCTTTCCGCGCCCAGGGTGTGCCATCCTCGACCCGGTGGAGGGCCACCACCGTCTTGCCGGTGTCGGGGCAGCCGTCCACGATAAACGAGCCCCGGGAATCGGCGCGGATGATGGCGTCCGGATCGGCCTGGATAGTGGTCAGGACATCCGCCTTCGGCCAGTCCGTGCCTCGGACAAGCTCGAGACGAACGCTAAGTGATCGTCTGGACTAACGCGGGCGGTGACCTCGTCGTCGTCACCAAGGACCTCATCCCAGTAGTCCACGATGCGCCCGCCCGACCCCCGGTACCGCCGGCGATACGTCACGCCACTCGCATCGGCGAGCGTCGCGGCGAAGAACGGCTCGGCGACCGGCCTGCGCCAGTCCATGAGGAGGGAAGCGCCGCCGAGTCGGTGAGGCCGATGCGGCCCACGCACACAGGCGTGGTCTCGACTCGGTGGCGGCGGGGTCAGCGGTGTGCACCGGGTAATCCCTGAACGGCGCTACTCTCGTCTCGTCGCCGTGTCGCGTATCCGTGCTTTCGCCAAGCCGGCGAGAGCGCGCCAGTTCGAAGGATTAACTTGCTCTCTTACGCCCATCCCCTGGACGCGCCATGACCAAAGTCAGGTGGAACGAGAGCGGCACCCGGCGCATCGGGTTCTGGCGCTCCGAGAACGCCGCACCGGCGCCCACTGGAATCGTCGTTATCACCGACGACATCTCCGCGGACAAGGCTCTCCGAATCACCCAAAGGGGTTCAAGCCTGCTGTGGCGGGGAGACTTCCAGAACGCCCGTCAGCTGATGCGCGCCCTCGACCGTCGCCTTGAGAAGCGGGCGTCGCGGGCGCCGCAAGCCACCGACCCCGGCGAGGTCTTCTTCGACAACCGGAAAGCGCGCGCCCAGCGTGCGGCGATTCTGGGCAAGATCCTCATCCCACTGGAGCCTGACTACACAGTTCGATTGCGCCGAGCGCCCGACGCCCGCGACGCTTGCGCGCACGCCTACGGGCAACCGGTCGACCAGCCCGCCGACGAGACGAGCGATGCCGTCGGCGAGGAGACTCTCGTCTCGCTGCCCGAGCTCCTCGGCGTGATCAGCGCCTACGAGTGGCACCGCACAGGCATCGAGGTCGGCGCCCTGGGGGCTCGGATTCATCCTGCCTACGGCGTCTTCGCCCCCACCCGCGACGAGTACATCGACCTGGTCGCCGACGCTCCCCGGCCGCAGGGAATCGACCGTCCCGTCGTGTGGGACATCGGCACCGGGACCGGCGTGCTCGCGTCCGTCCTGGCCCGGCGCGGAGCCCGGGAGGTGGTGGCGACCGACATCAATCCGCGGGCGGTTCAGTGCGCCCGGGACAACGTGACTCGGCTGGGGCTCGCGGACCGCGTCACGGTAGTAGAGGCCGACCTGTGGCCCTATGACGACGACGAGGATGGCGACTCCGGGCGGGCCGACGTGGTCGTGTGCAACCCGCCCTGGATCCCCGGCCGCCCGACCTCGGCTCTGGAGCAGGGGATCTACGACCCTGACTCCGACGTGCTGCACCGCTTCCTCAGCGGGCTCGCGGAACACCTCACACCGCAGGGCGAAGGATGGCTGATCCTGTCCGATCTCGCCGAACACCTGGGACTGCGCACCCGAAATGACCTACTCGACCGTATCGACGCGGCCGGGCTGACCGTGGTCGGGACCAGCGAGACCTCACCACGCCATTCCCGCGCCGCAGACGGTGCTGATCCGCTGCACGCGGCGCGGTCGAAGGAGCGCACCATCCTGTGGCGGGTGGGCGCGAGGCCGAGCACCTAGAGGCTGAGTACTTAGCGGAGGCGGAGCCCCTAGCGGGGCCGGCGCCCGCCGAATGCCCAGACGAGGGCATGCACTGCGAGCAACGGGGCGATGAGCACCAGCGCGCCCCAGCCCGTGGTGGCGACGGGCATCCAGTCGTCCCAGGATGCGCGCATGGCGCCGAGAAAGTCCCCGCGCTCGGACTCGGCAGGGTCAGGCGAATCGTGCCCGGCGTCGACATCCGGGTAGTCGCCGAAGAGCCCTGCCACGTCCGCACCGTTCGCCGTGACATGGAAGTCGGCGGGGCGAGGGGACTGCGGTGCGGAGTGCATGCCCGGGATTCGACGCCGGGGCCGCGGCGGATTGGGTGTGGTGCCGGGAGGCAGGGGAAGACCTCGTCGTCGTCGCATTTTCCGCGCCACCACCGCATTTCCGGCACGTAGGCTGGGCGGCGCCCCGCACGTCACCCGAGGCCGAGGATGCCATGGACAGCATGACGGACAGGCCGGTTCCCGCCTCTCCCGGAGGAAGCTCGACCGGCGACTACCGCGCACCCCTGCTCCCGCCCGGGCCCTCGCTGCCCAGGGCGATCCAGGGCGCGGGCTTCGGCATCGCCCGGCGCAGAGTGCTCCAGCGCCTGCAGGCGAGGTACGGCAACGCCGTCACCGTGCACCTGCCCATCTACGGGCGCGCGGTGCTGATCTCCGACCCCGCGCTGGCCAGGGAGCTGTTCACCGCCCCGCAGCAGGCGCTGACCAACATCGACCCCAATCTTGGTCGGGTCCTGGGGGAGCAGTCGATGTTCGCGCTCGAGGGCACCGACCACCGACGGCGCCGCAAGCTGCTCACCCCACCTCTGCACGGCAGGTGCATCACGGGCTACGAGGCTGTCGTCGAGGAGGAGACCCGGCGCGAACTCGACTCGTGGATCGTCGGCCGACCGTTCGCCTCCATGCCGTCGATGACGCGCATCACGCTGGACATCATCATCCGGACGGTGTTCGGCGCCCGGGACGACGAGCTGGTCACGTTGCGCCGCGTCATCCCGCCCATGGTGGAGGCCGGCTCGGCGGTGGTCATCACCCCGGAACTGCCGGAGCGCGTGGGGCCGGTGCGCGTGGGCGCGGTGGGCCCGCGCGCTCGGTTCGCCCGCTACAAGAAGGTGTACGACGACGCGATCAACGCGCTCATCGCCCGGGGCCGCCGCGACGACCGGCTCGACGAGCGCGACGACATCCTGGCGATGATGCTGCAGAGCACCTACGACGACGCCTCGTCCATGACGGACCGGGAGATCCGCGACGAGCTCACCGCACTGCTCGTGGCAGGACACGAGACCACCGCGACGACGCTCGCCTGGGCCCTGGAGCGGCTCAGCCGGAACCCCGCGGTGCTGGACCAGCTGGTCGCCGAGGTCGACGCCGGGGGGACCGACTACAGGCACGCGACGATCCTGGAGGTGCAGCGCAGCCGGCCGGTCATCGACCTCGCCGGACGCAACGTGCAGGCTCCGCACCTCGACCTGGGTCCGTGGCGCATCCCGCGCGGGTACAACGTGATGGTCGCGATCTCGCTGCTGCACGACGACAGCGTCCATTTTGCCGAGCCCGAGCGCTTCGACCCGACCCGCTTCCTCGACACCACGCCACCGCCGGCATGGCTGCCGTTCGGCGGCGGGACCCGGCGATGCATCGGCGCAGCCTTCGCGACCATGGAGATGGACGTCGTGCTGCGCACCCTGCTGAGCATGTACGAGATCGTCCCGACCACCGAGCGGGACGAGAAGTGGCACTCCCGCGGCGTCGCGTTCGCACCTCACCGAGGAGGGCGGATCACCGTCCGCCGTCGGTGACGGTCGACGGGACCAGCCCGTCTCGCACCGCCTTGGTCAGCCGTACGTACTCGCCTGATCCGGGATCACGGATCCAGGTCCGCGGGCCGGCCTTGGGCAGGCCCCGGGTGGCGAGCCTGGTGGCGTCCGGCCTGTACCAGTTGGTCACCGGGATGTCGTCGACCACGTGGACGATGTCCGGTCGTCCGGCGGAGGGGACCGAGACCAGTGCGCCACCGACGTCGGCCGCGGTGATCGCCGTGGAGCCCCACTTGCTCACGGCGGCGACGGCAACCAGACCCGTGGCAACGGGCACGCCGTAGACCACGGCGAGATCGACCTCGGGCAGGTCCCCGAGCGCGTCGGCGACCTTGATCGGAAACACCGGGCCGTGCGCCGTGCGGACCACCGTGCTCGCCGGACCGAGCATCCAGAAGTCACCGTCCCGGTCACGCTCGAACACGTCGTCGGTGGACACCCATGTGTCGCCCCGCCGGAACACCCCGCGCAGCCGGCGAACTGAGGCGTCCACCCGGAGGCGGGGCCGGGCGAGAAGCACCCCGGGCGCACCGACCTCGCTCGGTACGGCGTACCCGCCGGGGCCGGTCCTGATTGAGCCGGAGTCCGGGTCGACCGCGACGAGCCGTACCTCGGCGGTGCCGGGCAGCGGACGGCCGCGAGCACCCTGCTTGGATGTCGAGAGATTGGCCAGAACCACATCGACCTCGGTGCCGGCGTAGAGCTCGAGGACCCGAGTCCCCGGGTAGCGGTCCAGGACCCGTCGCCACACCCCGCGGGGCATCCCCGATCCCATGAAGAGGGCGATCTTCGGGAGGGTCTCCCGTGGATTGACCGGCTGCCGGACCAGCTCGCGCATCATCGCCCACGTGTAGGACACGACCGTCACCCCGTAGCGGCGGATCTCCTCGTCAAAGGTCGCCGGGTCGAAACCGCGTGACAGTGCGATCCGGGCCCCGCCGGCCACGGCCCCGCCGACGGCGGTGAGCAGACCGGACGGGTGATGGAGTGGACTGAGGCAGTAGACGGTCGACGCGGCGGTCAGGCGCGCGGCGCTGGCAGTGCCGAACGCGGAGAGGGCCCACCGGTGGTTGGTGACGAGTTTGGTCTGCCATGAGCCTGAGGTGCGGGTGAAGACGACAAAAGCGAGGTCGCCGGCGCGGCCGGGGTCAGGTCGGTACCAGCGGGGTAGCTCGACCGCATCGGGATCGATTCGCTCGAGGTCGACGACCCCCTCGCCGAGGTCCCCGGGGAGGTCGCGGTCCGCGCCGCCGCCGCCGAGGACGAGCGCCCGCGCCCCGGCATCGGTGACCTTGGCGGCGTGCTCCGGGTCGACGACGACCTCGGACACAGAGCTGAGCTGCAGCAGCTCGGACAGATCCTGGGACGGAGGCAGCAGCACGGCCACGGCGCCGAGACGCGACAGTGCGGCGATCGCGACCAGCGCGGAGGGCCGGGTCTCCATGACCACGCCGATGTGGTCGCCCTGGCGCACCCCGACCTCGATGAGTCCCCTCACCACGTTCGTGATCCGGGTGTCGACGGCCGAGTACGTGTGGACGCGGTCGGCGAACAGGAAGCACGCGTCATCAGGCTGTGTCCGCGCACGCTCGGCCATGATCTTGGCGAACGAGATGCGTGTTCCGGTCTGGATCTGCCCCAGCCGCATCAGGCGCGGCGCGGCGTGCAGCGCCTCATATCCCAGGGCCCGCGTCATCTGCAGTGCGCTCAGCGCGAGGTGACCGGTACCGCGCACCATGCCGACTCCGACCCCGGCGACCTGGTTCACCCCCTCCGCCGCGAGCATCACCGCCGTGGTCGGGGACGGGTCACCAGCGGAGTCGGGGCCGACCTCGGCGATGCCCTCCGGGCGTTCTCCGGTGCCTTCGATCCACCCGATCCAGTCGGCGACGGCGGGCCACGTCAGCGAGGAGGCGGTCGAACCGACGACGAGTCCGAAGTGCCCGGCACGGACCGGGAACTCGTAGACCTCGGCCGCGGGGGCGACGGCCGCGATCTTGCGGACGCCCGCCGGTACGCCGATCTCGTCGACCTCCCCGAGCACTGCCAATACGGGACAGGTGATATCGGCCAGTGCGACGACGTGATCTCCGACGACGAAGCCGCCGACCATCATCCGGTTCTGGATGATCACCTGCTGCATCATGTCGACGATCGCCGGTCCGGACCAGGCGACGAACCCCTCGCCGCCGATGAAGCGGCGCTGTCGCTCGTGGCCGAGGAGCGCCTCGCGGTTGTGGAGTTGGCGGAAGAAGTCCATCTGCGACCGAGCGGTCTTGAGTGGATCGAGCAGGCGGAACGCTGTCGAGGCCAACCACCCGGGCAGCGGGCGATCGCTGAAGACGTAGTCGGCGACGAAGCGCGCAACGCTGACGACCACCTCCTCGGGTATGCCGAGCGGGGCGTTGCCGCGCCAGTCGACGGGGGAGCCGAACGTCACGATGCTCTCCAGGTCGCGCGAGCGGCGGTAGGCCGCGGCCTGATAGCAGAACATGCCGCCCTGGCTGTACCCGCCGAGATGCACTGAACGACCCGTGGCCGCGGTGACCAGATCGACGACCTCACTCACCGCGACGACGTGGTCGGTGAGGGTGCGTTCGAGTCCACCGTCCTCGATGTCCGGGGACCCGAAGTCGATCACCCACGGATCCATACCGGCCTCGTGCAGTGCCGCCACTGCGCTCGTCGACGGGGAGACGTCCCAGATGTCCGCCGAGATCATCATGGGCGGCACGAGCACGATCGGCGGGCGCGACCCCGCGTCCATAACAACCCCGTCCACCTCAACCCCGTCCACATCAACGCCGTCGCGTCTGTGCCCGGCGCCCCCCGCCACCGGTCCGTAGTAGCGACGCAGCCGGTACATCGGGCGACGGGTGACGATCTCGAACGGCGAGGGCTCCTCGTCGGTCTGTAGGCCGCCGAAGCGCAGGACTTCGATCGCGTTGACGACGAATGACGTGGCGGTGGTGAGTGCGGCGGCGAGGGTGTCGGGGCGAGGGGTCATGGTGGTTGTGAGACTAGGGCGCGTGATCGGGTCGGCGTAGGCGGTTTCTGATAGTAGTTTCACCGCATGGACGCTGCCCCGAACGGAACCGCCGCCGAACGGCGTGGGGCCCCAGAGCAGGATGGTGGAAAGCGCCCGAACCGGTTCGCCGGTGCTGCCGCGCACGGTGCGACATGGGGTGTGGCCTTTGTGACCCTGCGGATATTCGCGGTATCCGGTTACGACTGGTCCACGGCATTCCTCGTCAGCACCACCCTCGGGCTCAACGACTCGTTCGCCCTTCTCTTCGGCTCACTCATCGCCGAGCACACGCTCACCGCGGTCCTGTTGATCGGTGTTCTCCCGCTACTGATCGCCGGGGCCCTGTGGGGCCCGCGTGAACACCGGACGGTGGTCCTCCTCCTGTCCGTACTGGGAGTGGTCGTGTCGGTGGCTCTCACATCGAGCTTCGGCATCTGGTGGCTCCCCGCCGGGGCAGCGGCGGTGTTCGCGGTGATCGCGGCGATCCGATGCCTGCCACCGCAGCGTCCGCTGAGGCACGCGCTGGCTTCCGCCATGGCGCGGGTCGGCTGGGTGGCGGGGGTCGGTCTCCTGCTCCTCGCTGCCCTCGGCCAGACACCCTGGGTCCCACACGAGGCGATCGAGACGACCAACGGCACCGTGTCCGGGTATGTCCTGAGCATCGAGCCCGGATTCTTGAACGTGCTCACCGAAGAGCGGGAGTTCACGATTGTGGTCAGCGGAGACGTGCTGTCGAGAGGGTGAGGAACTCGAGTGGGGGCCAGACCCGGGACGAACGCCGAGTGGTCGTCATCGGACGGGTAAGGGGCGACCTCGTCGTCGTCACCAAGGTTGTCGCCCCGAAAGGCGATCCAGGTCTATTGCCGTTCCCCACACACTGAGCGATGGTGGTGGTGGCGACTTGGACCAGGGGCGACCACCAGGGACGACGAGGTGTGGACATGGCCACGAACACTTCATCGGATGCGACAACCCGCGCCGTGGACGGAAGTGGAAGCCCCGGCGAGCCCACTCTGACCGGGCTGGCCTTCTCGGACAGTGGATTCGACGGCCAGTTCCTCCGCGTGCTGGACACCGTAGCGATGGGCGGAGCCGACGTCGGAGAGGCGTTCATCACCGCCCGCAGGATCCCCGAGGGGGACAGAGACGCCTGGCACGTCGAGTGGAACGCGCTCGGCGAACGGATTCTCGCGGAGGCCGAGAAGAGTCTTGCCGCCGACCACCGGGTGAGCGCACGTGAGGGGTTCCTCCGCGCGGCGACGTACTTCCGTATCTCCGGGGTCTTCATGTACGCGCCCCCGATGGATCCCCGGTTCGTCGCGGCTAACGCTCGTCAACGCGATGCCTTCCGCCGAGCGATCGAGCTGATGGATCATCCCTTCCAGCAGGTCACGATCCCGTACGAGGGAACCGAACTCGACGGCTACGTCGCGACCCCACCCGGACCGGGGCCGTTCCCCACCGTGATCCTGGTGGGCGGGTACGACGGCACGATGGAGGAGACGTACGTCGCCGGCGGCGTCGCGGCATTGCGGCGCGGATACGCCGTCCTCATGATGGACGGCCCGGGCCAGGGCGCCGCACTGGTCGACCGCGACCTGCACTTCCGACACGACTGGGAAGCGGTCGTCACCGCTCAGGTCGACTGGCTGGTCGCCCGTCCCGAGGTCGACGCCTCCCGGATAGCGGCGATGGGCCGCAGCTGGGGCGGCCACCTCGCGCCCCGCGCTGCCACAGCAGAGCACCGCCTCGCCGCCGTGATCGCCGACGCCCCGCAGTACGCACCGGGAGCCCATGCCTCGCTGCTCCTCCCGGAGGAGTACCGCGGCGACCTGGAGACCGGGGAGGCCGACGATCAGCTCAACGAGGTGGTCCGCGCCGGGATGGAGCAGTCGCCCGGACTGGCATTCTCCGTGGGGCGAGGGATGCTCACGCACGGATGCCCGACTCCGGTCGACTACCTGCGCGAATTGAAGTCGTTCACACTGGACGGCCTCGCCGACCGCATCGACTGCCCCGTGCTGCTCACCATCGGCCAGAACGACCCGCGCATCGTCGACGCGCACAGTCTCTTCGACGCCCTCACCGCGCCCAAGACGATGATCGAGTTCACCAACGCGGAAGGTGCCGGTGAACACGACGAAGCGGGGGCGGCAGCGCTGTTCAGTCAGCGCGCATTCGACTGGCTCGACACGGTGCTCGGACGGTAGGACCGGCGGTCTGCCGGATGAGTCGCCGATGGTGCGGTACCCGGCCCCACGCCGTCTCACCTGGGCGGCTGGTGACTCCGGGCACGTCCCGCGCCCTCTTGGGTAGGTTGGTGGCCCACCAGCCCGCGCCCCAACCCAGGAGGCAATTCCAGCGTGCAGATCTCCACAGCAGACACGACCACCACTGCGGCGGACAGGAGTTCGCTCGCGACCCAGGACGGGAACCAGTCGCGGCGCGACCCCTCTAAGGGGTACGTGGCGCTGCTCGGGTGGGCCCCCAACGCGGTCGACGCGGTGGACCGGTTCGACCGCCGCTACGTCGTGGTGGCCCCGGACTGGGCCGAAGACTACTGCCGGCAGCACAACATCCCGTTCGTCCCGTGGAACTTCGAGCGGCTCAACGACCGGTCCATGGAGATCGCCGAAACCCTCAAGGACATGGGCGTCGACGTGGCGATCCCACTGTTCGAGGAGACCGTGGAGTGGGCGGGCGCCATCAACTCCATGCTCATGGACAACCCCACGCTGTACGGTCAGTCGCTGCTACTGCGGGACAAGGCACTGATGAAGCGCCGCGCGCAGCTCGGCGGGATCCGAGTGGGGATCTTCGAGGAGGCCCACGAGCGCGACGACGTGATCCGCTTTCTCAAGCGCGTCAACCAGACCCTGCTCAAGTTGGACGGCGACCCCAACGACCCGATCCACCTCAAGGCCTTCGACAAGGCCGGCTGCCTGGGGCACCGCGTCATCCGCACCCCGGACGAGGTCGACACGATCCCCGACGAGGAGTTCCCGGTCCTCATGGAGTCTCACCTCGACGGCTGGGAGTTCGCGGTCGAGGCCTGGATCCACAACGGCAAGATCGTCTTTCTCAACATCTCGGAGTACGTGACCCTCGGCTACTCGGTGTTCGTGCCGGCCTCGCCGGAGCTGGAGCGCTACCGCCCGGAGATCACGCGGCAGATCGAGAAGCTGATCAAGACCTTCGACATCAAGTTCGGGTTCGTGCACCCTGAGTACTTCGTCACCAGCGACGGCGAGATGTACTTCGGCGAGGTGGCCTACCGCCCTCCGGGGTTCAAGGTCTTCGAGCTTCTCGAGCGCGCCTACGGCTTCAACGCCTACCAGGGCCTGGTGCTCGCGTTCGACCCCAAGACCACCGAGGAGGAGATCACGGCGTTCTTCCCGCGCGAGGTGGTCGACGCCACCGGGCACGCGGGCTGCTTCGGGGTCTACCCGCGGCGTCGTGTGGTCTCCACGCTCGAGATCCCCGAGGAGACCGAGGACCACGAGTACTTCGAGTCCCACGAGCTCACCGCACCCGTAGAGGAGACCGTCACCAAGCGGACCGCCTTCGGCACCCACTGGGGGCTGGTCTACTTCTTCGGCGATGACGCCTACGAGATGCGGACCCTCCTGGCGCGCCAGGAGGAGCTCGACTTCTACGTGTGACGGCCATCCGGTCCGACGAGGTGGGTACGGTACCGAAGGCGGGCACCCTCGCCCGTGGATCTGGAGAGTGAACCCAATTGGCTAACGACGAGCCCGGCGCGACGCGAGTACTCGACAAGCGGGTGGCCTCGCTCGTCGACGCGACCAGGGCCCTCGCCGACGCCGGGGACGTCGGCAAGTCCACGCCGAAGCGGCGCGTGCTCGACGGCCTTCGCCTGGTCCTGCTCCAGGACGGGGGCGCCCGGGCCGTGCAGTCGATGGCCCAGGAGCTCGAGTCCGCCGGACTGTACGAGGGGACGGACTGGGCGTCACCGAGCTCACTGGTCCCGGCCCTGAGCGCCGGGTCGCTCCGCAGCCCCAACGCGGACACGGCCGTGATGGAGATCGTCAGCGACCTCCGCCTGGTCGCGGTGGCCAAGGGCGAGTACGCGCACCCCGATGTGTCGGCGGAGGAGGCGTTCCAACACCTCAAGGAGGTGCTGGCCACCAACGCCTCGCTGTTGTTCACCGCGGCCACCGAGGCCGAGCGGGTGCAACAGGGCCGGATGGCCAAGGTGACCCGCACGTCACTGGCGCACATCGCCGGGGAGATCGGGTTCGACAGCGTCCTGGACCAGCTGGTCGAGGAGATCTGGCGGATCCTGCGCCAACGCCCGATCCAGGTCGATCACATCAAGCAGACCATCACCCAGATCGCCATCGCGCGCCACGACCCCGAGGTGGACACCAGCACCGGTGGGTTCGGCGTCGACCGACTGATCAGCAGCATCTTCGGCACCACCGAAGCGAGCCGGGAAGACCCCGGGGTGGACATCTACCGCTCCCGCCTGGAGTCGATGGACGAGGGGGCCCTGCAGTACGAGGCCGCCGGATTCGCGCGTTCGATGCACGACACTGGACTGGTCTCCGCCTACCACCCCGTCCTGCTGCGGTTCCTGCGCGAGAAGGGCAGCTTCCTGCTCAGCGAGGCGCTCGGACTGTCGAGCACCGGCCGCGAGAGCCTGCTGTGCTTCCACGGCCTCGTCGATGCGCTGATCGACGCGGCCGTTCACCCCGAGACCGCGCAGTCGGTCTACGGACTGGCGTTGCTGCTCGAGCGCGGGATCCTGTTCCAGCCGGCCGTCGCGCCCGCACTGTGGCGGCTGTTGGCCCTGCCCCTGTCGGACTACGCCAACGAGCGCCTGGCGCTCGCCTACGGCCCGGAGCATCCGGGGAGGATCTGGCTGCTGTCCGGGACGCTGTCCATGCTCGGTCAACCACTGGGCGTGGGGCAGGGCGACAACCCCACCTGCCAGTCCGCCCGCGCGCTGTCGATGTGGGCGTACAACGACCCCGACTACCTGCTGCAGACCATTGCGTGGGCGGCGCGGGACAACGAGGTGGTCATGCACTTCGAGGGCCGCCCCCTGTCCTCCCGCGAGCTCGAGGCGGGCCTGGCGGAGACGCTTCCCGTCGACCTGGACCCGGTGTCCCTGCTCGTCGTGCCCCACCTGGACCGGATCTATGCCGAGATGGGCCGGCTCTGCGCCGACCGCGAGGGCGACCCCCACCGCTGGGTCAACCCCGAGTTCCACGGCTGGTGGGCCGCCCGGGGCTTCCGCATCAACGTGGACGTGGAGTCCGGCAGGCTGACCGGGCTCGAGGACTTCCTCCGGCACTTCTACGGCAGCTACCACCCGTTCCACAACGGCAACCAGCCACTGATCCACCCGCAACCCGCCGGCGTGGCGGTGACCGACAGTTCCGCGCGGTTCGTGGGCTGGCACGCCATCACGATCCTGCGCGTGGCGCTCGACCCGGACGAGACCATGCGCGTCTACTTCTTCAACCCCAACAACGACAGCGGTCAGGACTGGGGCAACGGAGTGGTGGTGAGCACCGCTGGCAACGGCGAGCGCTTTGGCGAGTCGTCGCTGCCGTTCGAGGAGTTCGTCTCGCGGCTGTACATCTTCCACTTCGACACCCTCGAGCCCGGCGAGACGGGCTCGGTGACGGCGGAGGAGATCGCCCGGGTGACGGACCTGATCCACTCGAGCTGGGGCGCGGAGCGGTTGCCGGAGCTCTGAGCCCGCCTCGGGAGACGCCGTACCCGGGTCGGACGCCGCCCGATATGTGACCATTACCACATGGCCATCGCCCTGTCGCACGCTCCGAGTCGATCGGCCTTCGGCGCGGACACGCCCCAGAGCGCCGAAGTGGTCACCGGCTGGCACTACGGTTGGCGGGTGCGGCAGGGCACGGACTCCGATGCCTACCGCGTCCGGAGGTACGAGATCGCGGACACCGAGGTGGTCTACTGCGACGCCCCGCCTTGCTCCGGCACCCGGACCCGCGGAGACATCGACGGTGTCGATGACAGCAGGATCGGATTATTGATCGTGACGGCCGGCCGCGAACGGGTCGAGGTCGGGGGAGCGTCCGCCGAGATCGGACCCGGTCAGGCGTTCCTATGGGACACCCGCGCGCAGGGGACCTTCGTGTGCGAGGCCGGCCTGACCAAGTACACGGTGTTCTTCCCTCGGGCCGTGCTCGAGGGCTGGACCCCGTACCTGGCCGACCTGCTTGAGGCAGGGCCGCTCGCGCCCGCACGGACTCTCGCGATCAGGTCGTTGATCGGCGCGGTGGAGTCCACCTCGGATACCGATCTCGCCTCCCAGCCAGCCGCCCCACTCGCCTCGGCGATGCGGGAACTGCTCTACCTGGCCGTGGACGGCCACATTGTCACGCCGTCCGGCCACTCGTCCGAGCGGTGGCGCCGCGCGATCGACCTGGTGGAAAGCCGTCTGCCCGCCTCGACCACCGCCGAGGACGTGGCAGAGCACCTCCACGTTTCCGTGCGGGCGGTCTATCAGCTCTTCGCCGACCGGGGCACGACGCTCCGAAGTCACGTCCGCCGCCGGCGGCTGCACCGCGCCACGCGGGATCTGTCGGGCCACCCCGAGAGGTCGATCAGCCAGATCGCGGCGGGGTGGGGCTTTGCCGACCAGGCCTCGTTCACCAAGGCCTACCGCGCGGAGTTCGGAACGACGCCCGGCGCCTCGCGCAAGCGGCCGACGGTCTGATCAGCCCGGGGCGGCTGCAGTGGGGGACAACGGTCTCTGCAGCCACGGCCGTATCCACGGTGTGACGGCCGTCTCATACTCGGTGTAGAGGGTTTATCCAGCATCCCTCGTGAGACCCAGACCCGAAGGAGCACATCGTGCGCGAGGACATTCAGTTCGACACCGAGGACGGCACCACCCTGCGCGGTTGGTGGTACAAGGGCTCCGGTGATTCGCGGCCGGCCATCGTGATGGCGCACGGGTTCTCCGCCACCAAGGAGATGTATCTCGACGACTTCGCCGAGCACTTCCACGGCGGCGGCTTCGACGTCCTGGTCTACGACAACCGGGCATTGGGCGCCAGCGACGGCCAACGCCCGGCCGAGATCGATCCGCTCGAGCAGATCTCGGACTACCGCGACGCGATCACCTGGATCTCGACCCAGGAGGGGATCGACCCCCGGCGTATCGGGATCTGGGGATCGAGCTACAGCGGCGCGCACGTGTTGGTGGTGGCCGCCAACGATCGACGGGTGGGGTGCGTGGTCGCCCAGGTCCCGCTGGTCGACGGGTTGGCCAACGCCCGCCGGCTCATCCGCTCGGATATGTGGGACGGCCTGCGCGCGGGCTTCGACGCCGACCGCGCCGGACGACTCGGTGGCGCTGAACCCCTGACCATGCCCGTGACCTGGAAGGACTCGCCCGACGAGCCGTGCGTGCTCCCGACGCAGGACACCCATGACTTCTTCTTCGGCCCCATCCAGGAGCGCGCGACCACGTGGACCAACGAGGTCACCCTGAGGTCGGTCGAGAAGTTCATCGAGTACATCCCGGGCGCCTCGATCGACCGCATCTCGCCGACCCCGCTGATGATGGTGGTGGCCTCCGGTGACGTGCTGACCCCCGCCGACCTGTCGCTCGAGGCGTTCGAGCGGGCCCGCGAGCCCAAGAAGGTGCTCGTGATCCCCGGCGGTCACTTCGAGGCCTACGTGGACCAGCAGTTCGAGCTCTCGGCGCCCCAGCAGCTCGACTGGTTCCGCACCCACCTCGGCTGAGCTCACGCTCCCGCGTTCACCACCCTGTGCCGCCCCAGGGGCAGCATGAGCGGCCGGCCGGACGTGGGGTCGGGGATCACCACGGAGTCGAGCCCGAACACAGCGCTCACCATCTCGGTGGTGAACACCTCCTGGGGCGCCCCGGCGCAGTGCACGCGACCGCCGGCCAGCGCCACCAGGTGGTCGGCGTAGCGGGCGGCCAGGTTGAGGTCGTGCAGGACCATGACGATGGTGGTGCCGCGGTCGCGGTTGAGGTCCACCAACAGGTCCAGCACCTCCACCTGGTGCGCCACGTCGAGGAACGTGGTGGGCTCGTCGAGCAGCAGCAGGTCGGTGTGCTGGGCCAGGGCCATGGCGATCCACACGCGCTGGCGCTGACCGCCGGACAACTCGTCCACGGCCCGGTCGGCCAGCTCGAGGGTGCCGGTGGCCTCGAGGGCTGCGGCCACGGCCTCGTCGTCCTCACTACTCCACCTCGAGAGCATCCCCTGATGGGGATTCCGCCCGCGGCCCACCAGGTCGGAGACGGTGATCCCCTCCGGTGCGATGGGGGACTGGGGGAGCAGACCCAGCGTGCGGGCCAGCTTCTTGGCGGGGATGCGGTGCACCTGCTCGCCGTCCAGGAGCACCTGCCCGCCGCGGGGCTTGAGCAGCCGGGACATGGACCGCAGCAGCGTGGACTTGCCGCAGGCGTTGGCGCCGACGATCGCGGTGATCCGGCCCGGGGGCACCTGCAGGTCCAGGTCGTGGATGACGGTCCGGTCGCGGTAGCCCAGGTCGAGGCCGGTCGCGTGGAGGGAGTGGTCGGTGGTCACAGTGAGCCTCCGGTGCGATTGCTGCGGGCGATGAGGTAGATGAGGTACGGCGCACCGAGTACCCCGGTGATCACGCCGACCGGGTAGCGGGAACCGAAGGCGTACTGGCCCACCAGGTCCGCGCCGAGCACCAGGATCACGCCCACCAGCGCGGCCGGCACGAGCGGCGAGCCGTGTGGCCCCACCAGGCGTGCGGCGATGGGCCCGGACAGGAAGGCCACAAAGGCGATGGGCCCGGCGGCCGCGGTGGCAAAAGCGATCAGACCGACGGCGGCCACGATCAGCATGATCCGGGTGAGCTCGGTGCGCACCCCGAGCGCGGAGGCGGTGTCGTCACCGAGCCGCAGCATCGACAGGTCGCGGGACTTGAGCAGCAGCACTGGGGCGAACACCAGGCACGCCACCAGCACCGGCTGCACCTGGGACCACGAGGCGCCGTTGAGGCTGCCGGTGATCCAGCGCATGGCCTCCTGCAGTTCCCACTGCGGCGCTGTCTTGAGGATGTAGTTGGTGGCCGCGTTGAGCATGGCCGCGGTGCCGATGCCGATCAGCACCAGCCGCGTACCCACCACCCCGCCGCGGTAGGCCAGGAGGTAGATGGCCACGGCCACGGCGATCCCCATGACGATCGCGAACGCCGACACCTGCGCGCCGCCCAGGCCCAGGACAACGATCGCGAACGCCGCGGCCGCGCTGGCGCCGGTGCTGATGCCGATGATGTCGGGGGAGGCCAGCGGGTTGCGCAGCATGGTCTGGAACGTCACGCCGCCGATGCCGAAGCAGACGCCGGTGAGCACGGCGAGCACCGCGCGGGGCAGGCGCAGCCGCCCGACGGTGAACGAGGCGCCGGCCACGTCCCGGCCCAGGATCACGCCCAGTACGTCGGCCGGGGGGTAGAACGTCCTGCCCACCATGAGGCTGGCGGCGAACAGCGCCGCGGCCACCAGCGCGAGCGCGGCCATGACGATCACCCGGCGTCGCCTCCGGCTCCGGCGACCGCGGGTGATCAGCTCGACGGACGCCGGGCGGGCGGTGATCAGGGTGCCGGTGGCCGGGGAGTTCGGGGCCGGAGCAGTGGTGGCCGGAGAGTTCGAGGTCGCGGCGTTGCTCGTCGTCGTCACTACAGCTCCCTGACCTTCTGCCGCCGCACGATCGCGATGAAGATCGGGGCGCCCACGAGCGCGGTGATGATGCCCACGTCGATCTCCTCCGGCCGGGCCACCACGCGGCCCAGGACGTCCGAGGCGGTGACGAGGATGGCCCCGATGAGCGCCGAGAACGGCAGCAACCAGCGGTGGTCCACGCCGACGAGCAGGCGGCAGGTGTGCGGGACGATGAGTCCCACAAAGGCGATGGGGCCGGCCACGGCGGTCGCGGCGCCGCACAGCAGCACCGAGCCGAGCGCGCCCACGGCCCTGGTCAGGACCACGCGTTCGCCGAGCCCCGCGGCGAGGTCGTCGCCGAGGGCCAGCGAGTTCAGCGGACGGGCGGCGAGGAAGCAGATCAGCGCGCCCACCGCGAGGAAGGGGAGCACCTGCTCGATCGCCTCCGGGCTGGCCCCGCCGACGCCCCCGACCTGCCAGGAGCGCACGCCGCCGGCGATGTCCCCGCGCGGCAGGACCACCGCGCTGATGAACGACGTGGCCGCCGCCGAGGTCGCCGCGCCGGCGAGGACCAGCTTGAGCGGGGTGGCCCCGCCGCGCCCGAGGGAGCCGACCGTGTAGACGAACACCGCCGCGATCCCGGCGCCGAGGATCGCGGTCCAGATGTACCCGGTGTAGGTCCACAGCCCGAAATACGCGATCCCGACCACCACGGCCAGCGAGGCGCCCATGGTCACGCCCAGGATGCTCGGGTCCGCGAGCGGGTTGCGGGTCACGCCCTGCATCACCGCACCGGCCAGGCCCAGCGCCGCCCCGACGAGCATCGCCAGGATGGTGCGGGAGATCCGCTTGACCACGGAGGCCTCGCCGAGGCCGTCGGTGGAGCCGCCCAGCGCGGCGAGGATCTCGTCGAGGGTGACCGTGCGGGAGCCGATGGAGATCGAGGCGATGACGACGACGACGAGGACCGCGATCGTCACCAGGAGCCAGGCCACCCGGACCCGCGCCGGGCGCCGCACCGTCCGGACTGCAGACGTGGCGACACCCGGCGCGTCAGGGGTGGCGGTGTTCGAGGTCACTCGGCCGCGTTCGTGCGTCTCGCTCACTCGCCGTTGCCGACGGCCTCCGCCAGCTGCGCCACGTAGTCGTCGAGCACCCACGAGATGGCCAGCGGCGTGGGGTTGGCGGCGGTGCCCATCGGTCCGCTGCCGTCGAGGAACACGATCGCGTCGTTCTTGACCGCCGGCATCTGGGAGAGCAGCGGATCGCTCTTCAGGGTGTCGACGAGCTCCTGGTCGCCGTAGGTCACGATCAGCTCGACGTCGTCGAACTGGTCCAGCTGCTCGGCGCTGATGCTGCCGGAGTACTTGCCGCTGGCCGAGGCCTCGGCCACGGCGGCCGGCGTGGCCAGGCCCAAGTCCTCGAAGAACGCGGCGCGGGTGTCGGCGGCGGTGTAGAAGTTCACCGTGCTCAGGTCGGTCGGGTCGACGTGGGTGAGGAACATGGTCTTCGTGCCCTCGAGCTCGGGGTACGCGGCCGTGGCCTCGGCGATCTCGGCGTCGAGCTCGTCGACCAGGGCGTCACCCTCGGCCTCCATGCCCATCCCCATGGAGTTGAAGCGGATCGTGTCGCGCCACGAGGTGGCCCACGCCTCCTCGGGGTACGCCACGACGGGGGCGATCTCGCTCAGGGTGTCGTAGTCCTCCTGCGTCAGCCCGGAGTAGGCGGCCAGGATGACGTCCGGCTCGGTGTCGGCCACGGCCTCGAAGTCGATCCCGTCGGTCTCGTCGAACAACACGGGGGGCTCCGCGTCGAGCTCCTCGAGACGCTCCTCGACCCACGGGAGCATGCCGTTGCCGTCGTCGTCCCCGAAGGTCGCCGCGGCCATCCCCACGGGGACCACGCCCAGGGCGAGCGGCACCTCGTGGTTGGCCCACGCGACGGTGGCCACCCGCTCGGGAGCCTCCTCGATGGTGGTGGTGCCGAGCGCGTGCTCGATCACCACGGGGAACGACCCGGACCCGCCGGACGCGGCCGCGCCCGTCGACTCCTCGGAGTCGGCGGTCGAACCACACGCGGACAGCACGAGGGCGGCCGTGGTGGCGATCAGGAAGGGGACAACACCGCGAGAACGCATCAGGGCGGCTCTCTCATTCTCGAGAAGATGAACAGGGCAGGACCCACCCGGGCGCCGCGTCGAGTCCTCCGACGCAGATCGACCATTAGGTGAGGCTGGCCTAAGACATTACGACCGTACGGCGCTGCGGCGCAATCGCTTGATCAGGACGCCCGATATCGCGGATCGGACAGACTCGCGGCGGCCGCGGCATCTCCGGCGGGGCTGCCGAGAGGGCTGGTGGCAGGGCGGAACTGTCCCGGGGTGAGCCCGGTGGTCCGCCGGAAGGCCGCGCCGAACGCGCTCGCCGAGCGGTAGCCCACCCGCACGGCCACCTCGTCGACCGGCACGCCACTGCCCAGCAGGACCGAGGCGTGCTGCGCACGAAACGCCGCCTGCCACGCCCCGAAGCTCAGTCCAGTCTCGGCACGGAACGCCCTGGTCACGGTTCGTTCACTCACGCCGAGCCGCGCCGCCCACTCGGTCAGTGACCGATCGTCACCGGGGTGCGACTCGAGGGCCGTGACGATCGGGCGCAGCAGCTCGGCGGTCGGTCGCTGCACCAGCAGGGCGTGGGCCGACGGTTCGAGCGTGTCGAACACCATCTGCTCGGTGAGCTCGCGTGAGCGGGCCCGCAGGGTGTGGTCCACCAGCCGCTCCAGCAGCAGGGTCAGCAGCGGCGTCATCTCCACCGCCACGGGCTCGGCCGGCAGTGGGGAGGCGCTGCGCGAATCGACCTGGGCGGTCCGGTACCAGGTGCCGGCCGGGGCCGCCGCGGAGTGGAGTACACCCGCCGGGATCCACAGCCCCACGGACGGGGTGATGGTCCAGGTCCGCGGGCCGATCGTCGCGGTGGACGCGCCCGCCCGGTTCCAGAGCAGTTCGTGGGTGGGGTGGGAGTGCGGCGCCCACACGGTGTCGCGGGCCACGAGCTCGTCCATGCCGGTGATGGTGAAGGGCATGACGGCGGCGCCCGCCTGGTACACCGGCAGGGTCCTGGTCTCCGCGTCCGCGCGGCGCGCCGTGCTGATCCCGGTCATGTGTCGATTCTGCCCCACCGGCCCGTCGGCCCCGTAACGGTGGTCACATCAGCAAGTTTTCCGGAGATCCTGCAGTACAGTGCGAGGGTTCCCGTGCGCGCCGTCTGGCCTCGCCGGGCTTCCCACTTTGTTTCGCCCCGTAATGTCTAAGGATTCCCGTGACGACTGAGTCATCCGCCGCTGCTTTCTCTCCAGCCGAGCCCGACCCTGCCCAGCCCGACCCTGCCCAGCCCGACCCCGCCCTCGGCTCCCCGCCGCTGCCCGCCGCCACCAAGCGTCTGATCGCGCTGCTCGTGGCCGCGGCGTTCGTGGTGATCCTCAACGAGACCATCATGTCGGTCGCGATCCCCGAGCTGATGGGGGAGTTCGCCGTCGCCGCCGCCACCGCGCAGTGGCTCACCACGGCGTTCATGCTCACCATGGCCGTGGTCATCCCGTTCACCGGGTGGATGCTCATGCGGTTGCCGCTGCGGACGGTGTTCATCATCGCCATGACCACCTTCACCCTCGGCACCCTGCTGGCCTCGCTGGCCCCGGTGTTCGTGGTCCTGGTCGCCGGCCGGGTGGTGCAGGCCGTGGGCACCGCGATCATGATCCCGCTGCTCATGACCACCGTGCTCAACGTGGTGCCTGCGGACCGTCGCGGCCGCACCATGGGCGTGATCTCTATCGTGATCGCGGTGGCCCCGGCCATCGGCCCCACCGTCGGCGGCCTGGTGCTCGACGTGCTGAGCTGGCGCTGGATGTTCTGGTTCGTCCTGCCCATCGGCGTGCTCGCGCTGGTGGCCGGCGCGACGCTGATCCGCAACGTCACCGCCACCCGCGCGATCCCGCTCGACATCTTCTCCGGCGTCCTCTCGGCCGTCGGCTTCGCGGGCCTGATCTTCGGCCTGAGCTCCTTCGGTGAGGCCGCCAACGACAACGCGCTGGTCTCCCCGTGGGTGCCCGTGCTCGTGGGTGTGGCAGCCCTGTCGGTGTTCGTGTGGCGTCAGCTCGCGCTCAAGGACTACGCGCTTCTCGACGTGCGGGCCTTCACCTTCCGCACCTTCACCGTCAGCCTCACGCTGATGCTGCTGTCCATGATGGCGCTGTTCGGCACCCTGATCCTGCTGCCGCTCTACATGCAGCAGGTCCTGGGCACCACCACCCTCGAGTCCGGCCTGGCGTTGCTGCCCGGCGGTCTGCTCATGGGTGTGCTGGGCTGGTTCGTGGGTCGGCTCTTCGACCGCATCGGCCCGCGCCCGCTGATCATCCCGGGCTCGATCCTGGCCGCCGCCGGCCTGTGGGGTATGTACCTCTTCTTCTCCGCCGAGTCGTCGCTGGCGATCGTCGTGGTGTGGCACATGATCCTCAGCGTGGGCCTGGCGCTGCTGTTCTCGCCGCTGCTCACCTCGGCGCTCGGCTCGCTCCCGCCGCACCTGTACTCGCACGGCTCCGCGCTGCTCAACACGCTGCAGCAGGTCGCCGCGGCCGCCGGCACCGCGCTGTTCATCACCGTGATGACGCTGGGCATCGTGGCCGGCGCCGAGTCCGGCAAGGGCGACGTGGCCGCGCAGATGACCGGCGTCCACAACGCGCTGCTGGTGGGCGCGATCATCTCGCTCATCACCGTCGTGGGCGCGTGGTTCGTCCGCAACACCGCGCAGACCGAGGGGCCCGCGGTGGCGCCGATGGCCGAGGAGTCCGTCGCGTCGTAACCGGCCGGGCGGCTCGGCAGCACCAGCCGGCCGCTCCGACCCGGTGGCGTGGTCGGCGACGGACGGTCCGCTACCGCGTGAGCACCGTGAGCGACCGTGTCGCCCGGGTCATCGCGACGTAGCGGTCGACCGCGCTGATCACGCCCGAGCCGGTAATTCCCGCCTCCGTCTCGTCCCCGCCGGGGGCGTCCTGATCGACCAGCACCACCAGGTCGAACTCCAGCCCCTTCGCGGTGGCCGCGGTCAGTGACCGGACGCGGTCGCTCACCGGGATCTCGCTCATCACGAGGTCGGGCGCACCGATCACGCAGGCCACGCCCTGCGGGTTCGCCTCGAGCCACGCCTCGACCACGCTCCGCAGATCGCCCACTCGGCCGTACGCGACCGGCTCACCGCTGCTGCGGACCGACACCGGCACGTTCGCGTCGGGGCGTACCGCCCTGATCACCGGGGCGGCGGCCTCCATCACCTCCGACGGCGTCCGGTAGTTGATGGTCAGGTGGACAGTGCTGACCCGGCCGGGGGACAGGCCGACCCGCTCCAGCCGCTCGGGCCAGGGCTCGTCGAAGTCCCGGCGCGCCTGGGCCCGGTCGCCCACCACGGTGAGGCTTCCCGACGGGCACCGGCGCAGGATCATCTGCCACTCGGCATCCGAGAGCTCCTGCGCCTCGTCCACGATGATGTGCGCGAACGGCCCACCCAGACGGGCGGCGTCGGTGGTGGTCGCATCCTCGCCGGAGGCCGGATCGAGCAGGGCCTCCTGGAGGTCACGGTGTCGCAGCATGGGCGCCACTCCCTCGGGATCGTCGTCGGCCGCGATCACCTCGTCGATCACCGAGCGACGCCGCTGCAGCTCGGCTGCGCGCTCGGCGTGCCGGCGCCGGAGTTCCCTGTCCCGGTGGGCATCTCCCAGCCGGTGTCGCGCCGCATCGAGCAGGGGCAGGTCCGCCCGCGTCCAGGCAGCGGGTTCGGCCCGTCGGAGCAACCTGACCTGTTCGGGGGTGAGCCAGGCTGCGCACAGCCGCAGGTACGCCGGAACTGTCCACAGGTCGCCCACGAGTTCGGTCGCGACGATCATCGGCCACGCGCGGTGGAGCTCGCGGCGCAGGTCCGCGTTCGCCAGCAGCTCGGCCCGGAGAGCGGAGTCGGGGACGGTGGCATCGGGAACGGCGGCGCCGGCCTTCTCCAGCAGGATCTCCACCAGGGTCTCCAGGATCTGGTGCCGGGCCTCGTTGTGGGGCGTGCCGTCCTCGGGGGAGGTGAACGCCTCGGCCCAGTCGCCCGGCGTCAACCTGAGGTCGACCCACTCGGTCTGCACCAGCATCGGCTGCTCGGGGGGCTGTCCGTAGAAGCGCACGGCCGCCTCGATCGCCCGGACCATCGGCATCCCGGACTTGAGACGGGCGACCTCGGGGTCGGGCTCGTCGGGCACGCCGTCCGGACCGGTCGTGCCATCGGAGGGGCCGGCGATGCGCGCCTCGACGCCGGGGACCAGGTCGGCGAGCGTGGCCGTCTGGACACCGTGCTCACCCAGGGCCGGCAGGACGTCCGCGACGTAGTCCAAGTACGGCCGGTGCGGACCCACCAGCAGGAGGTTTCCGCGGCGCCGGCCGAGGCGTGATTCCGAGTGCAGCAGGTACGCCGCCCGGTGCAGCGCCACGACCGTCTTGCCCGTCCCCGGCCCGCCGTCCACCACGAGTGTGCCCGAGGAGTCGGCGCGGATGATCGCGTCCTGGTCGGCCTGGATGGTGGTCAGCACATCGTCCATCCGGCCGGTCCGGGCCCGGCCGAGGCTCGTGATGAACGCCGATTGGTCGTCCAGGGCGGTGCGGGTGCCCACCTCGTCGTCGTCGAGAACTTCATCCCAGTAGTCGACGATGCGCCCGCCCGACCACCTGTACCTCCGCCGGTACGCCACGCCCATCGGCTGGGCGAGGGTCGCGGCGAAGAACGGCTCGGCGGCCGGCGAGCGCCAGTCGACCAGCAGGGGGGTGCCGGTCGAGTCGGTCAGTCCGATGCGGCCCACGTAGACCGGATCGGTGTCCCCGGTGAGGGCGGCGTGCCCGATGCACAGGTCCAGCCCGAAGCGCCGCAGGGTGGTGAGTTCGGCGACGAGGCGACGGATGTCCGCATCTCGGTCGATGGTCTGGGCGCCGGTGCCGGCCGGGTCGCGGCGGCGGGCGGCCAGGCGGGCCGACAGGTCGGCGACCCGTTGCGCGAGGCAGTCGGTGATCGCCGCGAACCGCTGTTCGTCGGCGGTGATGAGGGCCGGATCGGCCTTGCTCCGAAGGTGGTCAGGAAGAGCGAAAATGCTGGTCGTCACGGGTGGCATCGCGCCAGTGTGCGCCCCCACCGGGGTCTTGCGGCAAGACCCCCTACCAGCTATATCTTGAAAGGGGCACACGAGATCCGGGCCGCAGTCGGGCTCCCGCTCTCGCGTAGGAGTGACCCACGTCATATCCTCGGGGCGTGAAGGTTGATCTGACGGTCCTCGCCATCCCCGGTTTCATCGCGGCGATGGCGGCCGAATACGCGTGGCAGTCCCGCAACCCGGCGGAAGGGGAGCGGGCCGGCGACTACGAGTTCGCCGACACCATGGCCAGCCTGTCGATGGGCGTCGGCAGCCTGGTCGCTCCGTACGTGGCGGACACGCTGCTCGCCCCCGTCACCCCGCGCACCGGCCGGTACGCCAAGGCGCTGATGGGCCTGTCCTTGGCGGCGGCGGCCGCGGCGACGGTGGGAGACGTGGTGCGGCGCACCCGGACCACCGGACTGCTCACGGCGGGCGCGTTGCCGTCGAGGGTTCCGTCGTCCCTGTCGCACCGGGCGCCCCTGCCACCCCAGGCGCCCCTTCCGGGCCAGCCGATGGGGAACGACGACGACGGCGAGGTCCTCACCTCCGGCCCGGATCCCGTCTCCGGGGCCGCCCAGGTGCCGCCCGCGCTACGGCGCATCACCGGTGGGTCGGCTGTGACGTCGCTCGCCGGGGCGGTGGTGACCGTCTCGACGTTGTGGAGTGCGGAGACGGCCGGCACGAAACTCTTCCGGCTCTCCCCGCTGGACCTGGGTTCGGGGCCGCTCGCCTATGCGGTGGCGATCCTCGGGTGGGACTTCATCTACTACTGGAACCACCGCTTCGACCACGAGAGCCGCTGGCTGTGGGCCATGCACGTGGTGCACCATTCCAGCGAGCGGTACAACCTCTCCACCGCGCTGCGTCAGCCGGTGGCCGAGGCGTTGACGATCTACGTGCCGTACGGGCTGCTCTCGCTGCTCGGCGTGCGGCCGGCGCTGGTGCAGGACGCCCGCGCGATCAACCTGATCTACCAGTTCTGGATCCACACCGCGGTCATCCGCTCGATCGGGCCGTTCGAGAAGGTGTTCAACTCGCCCGCCCATCACCGCGTACACCACGGCAGCAACCGCCGATACCTGGACCGCAACCACGGCAGCATCCTCATCCTGTGGGACCGCCTCTTCGGCACCTTCGAGCCCGAGGGCGAAGAGGTCGTCTACGGGCTCACGAAGAACATCGAGACGTTCAACCCCGCGCGGATTGCCTCGCACGAGTGGGTCGCGATCGCCCGCGACGTGTTCCGGTCCGAGTCCTGGGAGGACCGGGTCGGATACCTGGTGCGCGGGCCGGGGTGGGCCGGGGCGAGACGGGCGTAGAGGCCGCTGGGGCGACACACGTGCGCGCGTACCGACGAGCTCGTCGCGGAGCGCCGGGCGACGCCGTCGTCATCTGGGCTGATCGAGTCGTACGTGGTGCCCGTCGTCGTGCTGGGCTTCGAGCGCCTCGCTGTGAGCGAGCAACTCGGCGTAGTCGGCCGCCGCACCGCGCATGAGCAGCTCGATGGCGTTCCACGCCTCCTCGTCGGTGAGATGCTCACGCGCGAAAAGTGCTCGGTAGTGCACGAATGAGCCGACCAGGTCCAACAGCTGTTCGAGATCGGCGTCGGGCCGCAGGTCGCCCCTCTCCGAAGCGCGGGCCAGTGTCCGGCCGACGGAGCGGCGGGCGGGTTCGATGATCGTGTCGAGGTAGAGCTCACGCAGCGAGGGGTCCGTGAGGCAGTCGACGTACAGTGCGCTCAGGACCTCCGGCCGCAGAGTCCGATAGGCGGCGAGGAACACGTCGAAGCTCTCACCGATGTCGCACAGCGTGCACCCGGTGTCAGGCGGCGGGGGAACTGCCAGGCGTGAGCCGATGGCGGCCAGAACCAACTCGGGCCGCCCGGCCCACCGGCGATAGAGGGCCGGCCGGGTGGTGCCCGCTCGGCGGGTGATCTCTTCGATCGACAGATCCGCGTAGCCCCGCTCGTCCAGGATCTGGAGGGTGGCGTCGAGAACTGCCCGATCGATCTCAGGATTCCGGGGGCGACCACCCGGGCTGCGAGATCCGGCGTCATGAGTCCTTGACATGAGACGATCCTAGCGCCACCATTACGTTACACGCCTGTTCGTAACGTAAGGAGCGGCAATGACGAACCACACACTTCCGACCCCCTCCTCTGCAACGGGGAACTCGACCACCCTGGAGAGCGGTCCGGAGCGGCCATCGCCCGTGCGGACCCTGATCATCACGGCGAGCACCCGCACCGGTCGTTTCGGTCCGGTCCCCGCGGCCTGGGCGGCAGAGCAGGCGCACCGAAGGGCGGATCTCGACGTCGAGACCGTCGACCTCGCGCAGGCGTCACTTCCGGCTGTTCTCGGTGAGGTGGATGCTCGCGGGAGGCCACCATCGGCCGTCACGGAGTTCGGTCGGCGCCTGGACAGGGCGGAGGCCGTGGTGATCGTGACCCCGGTCTACAACCGTGGCTATCCTGCCTCGCTGAAGAACGCGATCGACTCGTTCTACGACGAGTGGGCCCGAACGCCGGTCGGCTTCGTCTCCTACGGCGGTCGCACCGGCGGGATCGAGGCGGTCGAACAGTTGCGGCCCGTGTTCACCGAGTTGCGGACCATGACGATCCAGCCTGTCCTGAGCTTCCCCGACTACTGGGACAGCATCGACCCCGACGGCGACCTCGCGCCTCCGGACAGCACCGCTCTCGCGGCTGACCGATTCTTCGATGAGTTGGTGTGGTGGTCGCTGGCGATGCGCGTCGCGCGGGCCGAGGTTCCCGCATGAGCGGCCACGACACGACCCCGCCGACCGTCACCAGATCCGCCCACTCCGACGGGGCCACGCGAGCCTCCGTGCGGGCCTGGTTCGGGCTCGTTCTGCTCCTCCTGCCGATGCTCGCGCTGGCCACCGATCTGACGGTCCTGTTCTTCGCCCTTCCGACCCTCAGCGCCGATCTCCAGCCGACGTCGACGCAGGCACTGTGGATCGTGCACGCCTACGGATTCCTCATCGCGGGCTTTCTCATCTTCATGGGCAGGCTCGGCGACAGGGTGGGCCCACGACGGCTGCTTCTCAGTGGTGCCATCGCGTTCGCCGTTCTGTCGGCCGCCGCAGCCTTCTCCGGCAGCGCCGAGAGCCTCATCGTGGTGCGGATCGCGCTCGGCGTCGCCGGAGCCACGCTGATGCCGTCCCTCTTCTCGCTGTTGCGCGTGATGTTCGCCGATGATCATCAGCGCCGTCTGGCCATCGCCATCATGTTCAGCGCCTTCTCGGTCGGCGGCGCGGTCGGTCCTCTGCTCGGCGGGGCCCTGCTCGAGCACTTCTGGTGGGGGTCTGTGTTCCTCATCAACGTCCCACCGATGCTGATGCTGGTTGCTCTCGGGTGCTGGCTGCTGCCCGAACGCCGTGAGCTGATCTCCACACGGCTCGACATACTGAGCGTGGCACTGTCGGTTGCCGGCATGCTCGCAGTGGTTTTCGGGCTCCAAGAGCTCGCCGCCGGGTCGGAGACCGGAGGGTCGACGTGGTCTCATCTCGGAGTCGTGGCCGCGGGGGCGGCCGTCCTGTGGGCGTTCATCCTCCGCCAACGCCGACATCCCAACCCACTGTTCGACCTCGCGCTCCTGGCGGACCGGCGGATCGCCGTGTCTCTCACAGCCCTGCTGCTCGTCGCAATCGGTGTGGTCGGCACCTTCTTCCTGTTCACCCAACATCTCCAGTTGGTGGAAGGACTCTCCCCGCTCCACGCAGGCGTGTGGACGTTGCCCTACATCGCATTGAACATCGCCGGTGCGATGGCGGCCCCCGCACTTGCTGCCCGATGGCAACGTGCGAGCGTCATCACCAGCGGACTGGTCGTCGCGGCTACCGGGGCGGCAGCACTCGTCGTGGTGATCGGTGTCGGAGGGTCGCTGGGATGGCTGGTGGCCGCTGTCTCCCTCTCCTCCCTCGGTCAAGGCGTCGCCATGGCGCTGATCAGCGACCTCATCCTCTCGAGCGCGCCCGAGGAGCAGACGGGATCGGCGGCCGCAGCGCAGGAAGTCGGCGGCGAGCTCGGCACAGCGCTGGGCATCGCCGCAGGCGGCGCTATCGGACTCGCCGTCTACCGCGCCGCCCTGTCCGGCGTGCCTCCCGCGCCGGGCCCCGCCGCGGCGCTCGACGAGGCGGCCGGGAGCATTCACGGCGGGTTGCGCACCGCGGGCGACCACCCGACGCTCCTTGAGCCGGTTCACGACGCGATCAGCCTCGGGTTCCAGGTCTACGCGGGCGTGACGACGGTGCTCGTCGGGGCGGCCGCAACGCTGGTGGCCGCGATGCTCATCCGCCGGGATCTGGCTACGACGGACTCGTCGTCGTCGGGCGGCGGCCACCCCGGTCAGTACACCTAGTCCGGCCGCAGATCCTGTGCCCCGCAATCGAATCGAGTCGTCGTGATTCGAGGCGCAGCCGTCGGGGGCTGACTAGGATGCGTCGAGGGAATGGGTGTCAGGGAGATCGTCGAGACCACTGGTGCCGGTGAGTGGAGGTCGAACCCGCTCCGATCGGCCGGGTCGTAGGCCGGGTCGCTGTGTGTGGGGAGACTCTGGCCGACCGTGTCACCTGCTCCCTGGGTACGGGTGGGAGTGAGAACCTGCCGGTTCCTTGTGCCGCAGTGGATCGGCAAGTCGACGGTAGTGCCCCGATGTCGGGATCGGGGCCTCACGTTGTCCGGGTGTCGCGCGTCAGTCGGTGGTGTGCTCTTGCGCGTCACCGGTAGATTTGAATTCACAAGTTGGGCACCGCACCAGAATTCACAAGGAGCGACACTGTGTTTCCTTCTGGCTCGATCGAGAACCCGCTGCGCTATCTCTTCGGCCCCGGGCCGGGTGAGGCGTCCTGTCTGGCCCTGACGCCCGAGTGCATGGGCCTGCTGCCGTATCTCGCGGCCCGGTTCGGAATGGGCTCCTGACACGCTGCGTCACGAGCGCGTCGCTTTGCCCGGCAAAGACTAGAACCTGTTCTTGACACCCGTCAACCCCGGCGTATTCTCCTCAGGGTGGCAACCCTCACCTCCTTCCCTCGTCTAATGTCGTCCGGGCGTATCGGCCCCATGTCCACGGCCAACCGCATCGTGCTGCCGGCCATGGACATGAACGTCTCGGAGGACGGTGAGATCGAGCAGCGGGAGATCGACCACTACGTCGCCCGCGCCGCCGGCGGGGCCGGGCTGATCATCACCGGTGCGTGCGCGATCGCCTTCCCGCACGGCGCCGCGTCGATGAAGGAACCGGGGCTCTCGGACGACAGGTTCCTCCCCGGACTCACGGCCCTGGCGGACGCCGTCCACGCCGCGGGGTCGAAGTTGTGTGTGCAGTCCACGCATCACGGCAAGGTCGCGCGGGTGGACATCGCGAACGACCGGCCGGTGATCGCGCCCAGCGAGCCCGACTACGACTACGACTACTCCGCGCTGGCCGACAGCACCCCCGACGAGCTCGGCAGGATGGGCGCGGCCACCGGTGGCAGGAAGACGGTCTACCGGGAGATGGACGCGGACGACATCGACTGGCTCGTCTCCACCTGGGCCGATGCCGCCGACCGCGTCGCGAGGGCCGGTGCGGACGCGATCGAGATCCACGTGGCGCACGGTTACATCCTCGGGGTGTTCCTCAACCGCCGCGACAACCAGCGCACCGACGCCTACGGCGGGTCGCTCACCAACCGGGCGCGGCTGGCGTGCGAGGTCATCGCTGCGGTCAAGGAGCGGGTGGGGGACACGCTCGCGGTGCTGGTGCGGGTGTCCGGCGAGGAGTACGGCCAGGACGGCGGGCTGACGCTCGAGGAGGCGATCGAGGCGTCACGCATGTTCGAGCGCGCGGGCGCCGACGCCATCCACGTGACCGGCTGGGGCCGCAACCCCTTCGACAACTTCACCGACGGCCCCCTGCCGGACTCCGTCGGCGCGTACCTGGACAACGCGGCGGCCATCAAGCAGGCCGTGTCGGTGCCCGTGATCGCCGTGGGTCGCATGCTGCCGGAGGTCGCGGAGAAGGCGATCGACGACGGCAAAGTGGACTTCGCCGCCATGGGCCGGCAGTTGCTCGCCGATCCGGAGTTGCCCAACAAACTGGCCGCCGGCACGCCCGAGCTGGTGCGCCCCTGCATCAACTGCTACCTCTGCGTGGCCGAGAATTTCTTCGATGACACCCCCTTCTGTGCTGTCAACCCGGCGTTGGGCAACGAGACGCTCCTGCCGTTAACTCCAGCGCCGGCCCGCACCCACGTCGTGGTGGTGGGCGCGGGCCCGGCCGGACTGGAGGCCGCCCGGGCGTTGACCGAGCGGGGCCACCGCGTGACCGTGGTGGACAAGGCCGACCGACTCGGCGGCACCATGTGGTTCTCCAGCCTGACCACCCCGGACAACGAGCCCCTCATCCGCTGGTTCGCCGCCGAGATCGACCGCCTGGGCATCGAGGTCCGCCTGAACACCGAGGCCACGCCGGACTCCATCCGCGCCTTGGAGCCCGACTGGGTGGTGGTGGCCACCGGCGCCGTGCGGCCCGCGCCGCAGATCCCGGGTGGCGACCTGCCGCACGTGCACACCGGCGACTCGCTACGCGCGACCATGTTGGGCACGGCCACCGCAGACGAGGCCGGGTTCCTCCTCCGGGCGGTCGGGCGGCTGGGCAGGCTCTCGACCATCACCACACGCCCCGCGTGGATCCGGCGCCTGACCAGGATCGCGCTCCCGATGGGCAAGGACGTCGTGGTGATCGGCGGTTCGCTGGTCGGCCTGGAGCTGGCGCAGTTCCTGGCCGAGCGCGGCCGGCGCGTGACCCTGCTGCACGACGGGCAGCAGCTCGGGCTGCCTCTGGCCATGCCGCGCCGGTGGACCGCCGTCCGTCACGCGCGCGAGCACGGCGTGGCGATCCACCGCCGCGTCACGGTCACCCGCATCACCTCCTCCGACGTGCAGTGGACCGACCGCAAGGGCGTCGCCGCCTCGGCCCCGGCCGACATGGTGATCTACGCCGACGGCACCACCGCCTCCGCGCCCCTGGCCGACCAGCTGCGTCAGGCGGGCGTGGAGGTCGAGGTGATCGGTGACGCCGCCGAGGTGGGATACATCCACGGCGCCATCCACTCGGCGTGGGGCGTCGCGACGGTCGGGTGAGACGGCGAGCCGCGGCTACCCGCCGAGCACCCGCCGCAGGAACGCCACCGTGATCTCCCCGGCCCGCCGGCTCTCCGGGGTCAGGGCGTCGAGCACAGGGAAGGCGTGCACGGCCGTGTACCAGCGGTGTGTCTCGACGGTCCGGCCGGCGGCGTGGAGTCGCTCCGTCAGTGCGAGTGCGGCGGTCTCCACCAGCTCGCCCGCGGCCAGGGTGATCAGTGTCGGGGGGAACACGGCGGGGTCGCAGTCGACCATCGACCTACTGCCCGGCAGCTCATAGGGACGACTCGACCAGAACTGCTGCGCGCGCCGGAGGGTGCTGGCCGGCTGGTAGGCGTCCCGGGTGAACCACGAGCCGTCGCGCAGCTCGCCGTCGAGGTCGAACAGCGGCGAGTACCCGACCAGGGCGGCGGGTGGCCGGACTCCGTCGCGGGCCGCCAACTCGCAGAGCTTGGCCGCCAGGAAGCCCCCGGCGGAGTCTCCGGCCACCACGATCCGGTGCCCCGCCGGCAACCTGGCGGACAGCGCGCGATAAGCGCGGTAGACGTCGTCCACCACGGCGGCGATGTCGACCTCCGGCAGTTTCCGGTACCTGACCGAGTGCACGGGAGCGCCGAGGCCCGTCGCCAGACTGCCGCACAACCGGCTGTGGGTGCTGGGACCGCAGAAGACAAAGGCGCCTCCGTGGAGGTAGAGCACCGCCACGTCCGTCATCGCGCCCGGTCCGGCGGCCTCGGGGTTGATGGTCTGCGGGGCGATGGTCACCGCCGGAACGCCGCCCAGTGTCGTGTGGTCCACGTGCACTCCGGGCGGGTGCGGGAGCCGGGTGAACCCGCGCTCCACGGCGGCGAGTCCTCGGATCCCGGCGTCTGTCAGCGGCCAGACCCGGTAGACCTGCCGCAGCGTGGCGCGGGCGGCCCAGTACAGGGCGCGCGACTGCGGGCTGGGATCGCGGTGGGTGATGACGGCAGTGCTGGTAGTACAGGCAGTGCTGGTGGTGACGTCCCCGTTCACGCGTGCGGTCATCCTCGTGCGGACTCCCGGGTCGCGAGGAGCCGGCGTTGCGTCCGGCGCCCCTGAGCGGCCATGAGGGGCAGGCCCGCCACGGCCAGCCGCGGGAAGGTCGCACCCAGCCGGGCGAGCGCCCCGCGCCAGGACGGAACGGCCGTGACCAGGCGAGGGGAGTCCAGCACCCTGCCCACCGCGCGCACCACGTCACCGGGCTGGAGGAGGGAGCCGGAGAACGACAGGGCGGCCTGGGGGTCGGTCAGTTTGTCGTGGATCATCGGCGTCCAGATCCCATCCGGACAGATGCAGGAGATCGAGATGTCGTTCACTCCCGCGAGCCTGAGGTCGATGGCGGTGCTGGTGCTGAACCCCATCACCGCGTGCTTGGAGGCGGCGTACACGGCCTCACCCGGCACGGCGGAGATCCCGGCCAGCGAGGCGATGGTGATGATGTGCCCGCCGCCGCCACTGTTCCCGCCGCCACCGCTCCCGGCACCCCGGCCGCGCATCGCGTCGATCGCGGCGACGGTCCCGTTGATAGCGCCGAGGGCGTTGACCTCCATGAGCAGTCGCCGCTGGTCCTCGGTCTGCTCCCACGCCGGGCCGGTGAGCAGGACTCCGGCGTTGTTGACCCACACCTCGAGGCGCCCGCCCTGGGCGAGCAGCGCATCCCGGGCCGCCTCGACCTGCGAGTGGTCCCGGACGTCGACGGCCGCCCAGGTGGCGTGCCCGCCGATCTCGGCGGCGGCCGCGGCGGCGGTGTCGGCGTCGATGTCCGTGACCATCACGTGGTATCCGCGGTCGGCGAGCAGCTGGGCGATGTCCCTGCCCAGGCCGCGTCCGGCCCCGGTCACGAGGGCACAGCGCGACCTCGTCGTCGTCACTTCTCGCTTCTCAGTCCGGACCGGATCTGACCGTAGGAGATGCCGCCGTGGCAGTAGGTGGGCACGACGGGCCAGAAACGCTTCCACGGGACCAGCTCGGTGGAGGGGAGGATCTGCAACCAGCGCGGATCGCCGGGACACGGGTCCGCCATGGTCTTCTCCTTGATCATGGAGTCGTACTGGTCCAGCGAGTCCTCGAGGGTGTTGGCGTTGGGACAGATCTCCCGACCGAACTGCTCGTGGTACCGCCGCACGCCCGGGATCCGGGAGAGCTCCGGCTGCCAGTTGTCCAGGGAGATGCCGTTCTCCGAGGACACCCAGACGCCGTCCGGTGTGTTGATGACCAGCGAGTGGTTGCCGTCGGTGTGGCCGGGGGTCCACATCAGGGCGATACCCGGGCCGAGCTCGATGTCCCCGTCGAATACCGCGAACTTGGACCGGTCGACCCCGCCGAGCCCGTCCTCCACGTACCAGGCCCACTGCATGGGGTGCAGGTCCTCGAGGGTGGCCAGCTCGCGCCGGTGGACCAGCAGCCTGGCGTCGGCGAACAGCGGCGCGCGGGGTGCGGTGTCGCCGGGGATCACCTCGGTCGAACCGAGGATCATGCGGGGGTCCTGCACATGGAGGTGGTCGAACGTGCAGAAATCCACGTCCTGCGGCGTGAGCCCGACCTTGGCGAGCGCCTGGTCCGGCTCGTTGAAGTACTTGAGGAGCAGCTTGACGGCCACGCCGCCGCCGGGGACCTTGTCGATGAGCTTCTGCAGGTTGTCGTAGAAGGGCGCCTCGGCGGACCCGGCGGGGACGGTCGGCTCGAACACCAGGGTGCGGGGGCGGCCGTTCCAGTCGTCGTACTGCACCACGATCATCCGGTTGATCATGGTGATCAGGGGCAGGCTGGGGACCGAGACCGCGTTGTTGAAGGCGTACTTGACCGGGTACGGCGCCGCGGCCACGTCCACCGACTGCACGGCCCGCACCTGCCCCTGCTGCACGAAGCGCGTCTTGTACTCGGCGGCCGCCGCGCGCACGGCCCGGAGGCGCTCGCCGCGAGGCCACAGGTCGTGGACGCCGTCGAATTCGGGGATCGACCGCGCGCCGATCTGCTCGAGCATCTGCTCGGACGACTGTTCCTGCAGCTTCTGGTCATTCAGCTGGTGTTCGCGCAGCATCATCGCTCCTGTACTACTACGGGCGCCGTGGTTCTCCGGGTGCCGTGGTTCTGGTGGCTACGTTCAGGATCCGGTGCCCGCGGGAGGAAAACTTGTCTCAGCGCGACAGTCTTGCCCGGCGCCGGAGGCCTCCGGGGGAGAGGCCGAACCACCGACGCACGGCGTGGCTGAGCGTGGACTGTTCGGAGAAGCCGACCAGGTCGGCGATCTGGGTGAAGGACAGGTCGGTGGTCGTGATGAACCGGTGCGACCGGTCTCGTCGCAGGTCGTCGACGACCTGACCGTAGGTGGTGTCCTCGACGACGAGGTGGCGTTGCAGGGTCCGGGGGTGGATCGACAGCGAGGCCGCCACCTCGGCGAGGGACGGGACCGGCCCGGGCAGGCTCTCGGCCACCGCCCGGCGGACCCGTCCGGACATCGACCGGGTGGGGTCGGAGTACGACCCCGCCAGGTGCTCGAGGGCGGCCAGGCGGATCTCCTCGTCCGCGGTGTCGAACGAGGCGTCCAGGATCCGGCGTTCGACGCACAGCGCGGCCACGGGCCGGTCGAACTTGATGTCGGCGCCGAAGAAGTCGAGGTAGCGGGCCACGGGCGACAGTGGACCGTGGGGCAGCTCGACGGACCGGAGGCCCGGACTGCGCCCGAGTAGCTGCACGGCCATCCGGTGGAACAAGCCCAGACCCAGCTCGATGGCCTGCGGGGAGTACGGCGATTCGGAGAGCTGCTTGCGGTAGGTCAGCGCGATCACACCGCGACGGCCCCACGGGTCGTCGTCGACGCCGATCGTCAGCGCGGGGCTGTGGACGAACAGGAACCGCGCCGCGCACTCGAGCGCCTCGGTGGCGGTGGAGCTGGAGCGGACCGCCCGGGCCACCGGACCGAGGATGGAGACGTCCTGTCGGTCGGCCAGCCGCAGCCCGAAATCGGGGCATCCCACTTCCGCGGCGGCCGCGTCGAGCATCTGGTCGTGCGCGGTGATCGACACCAACCCGTCATCGTCCGCGAGCACCTCGCGCGCGATGTCGTACCGCTCGAGCAGCCGATCGGGGTCTCCGCCGAGCTCGCTGACCAGCGGGCCGAACCCGCGGAGGCTGGCGGCGCGGATCAGCGGCTGCACACGATCTCCCCGGCCACCCTCCGACCCGACTCGACCGCCCCGTCCATGTACCCGGCCCAGCGGGTGGCGGTCTCGGTGCCGGCCCAGTGGATCGGGCCGACGGCGCGGCGGAGGTGGGGGCCGAAGCGGGTCAGGGTCCCGGGCGCGGCGAACGCACCGTAGCAGCCGCGGCTGTACTCCTCCTCGGCCCAGTCGCGCTCGATGTAGTCGACGGCACCGCGGGCCCGGTGGCCGAAGTAGCCGGCGAGGTCCTCCAGCACCTGCGCGCGACGCTCGGCGGCGGTCATCCGCGAACCCCGGTCCGCGTGGCGGCCCTCGAGGAATCCGACGAGTACACCGGGCCCGGCGCCGTCCGACGTGCCGGCGTGGGGAGTGTTGTCGAAGACGGTGCCCAGCGGTCGGGTGTCGCTGTTCGCCTGACCGCTCCAGCCGTCGGCACGCCAGAACGGCTCGGGGTAGACGACGTTGATCTTGATCACCCGGCCCATGGGCATCCGCTGGACCACCTGGTCGCGGTCGCCGGGCAGGCCGGGTGAGTAGCGGATCCTCGACGCCAGCGGCGGTGGTACCGCGATCACCACATGCCGCGCGCTCACCGCCCGGTCGCCGGCGCGGACACGGACTCCCGCGGCGTCCCACTCGACCGCGGTGACCGGGCTGTCCAGCCGCACGCGATCGCCGAGCTCCCGCGCCATCTCGATCGCGATCGTCTGCGCCCCTCCCACCACGCGGTCCTGCTGCGCGCCTCCGGCGGTGTCGATCAGCGCGTCCAGTCCGCCGGCGGCACCGATGTAGAACCCCGCCCACAGCGCGGACAGGTCCTCGGGTCCGGTCGAGAACACGGCCTCGGTGAGGAGACGGAAGAACCCGCGGCCCCGCGAGGTGCGTGCGGTGCGCCTGAGCCAGGTGTCGAACGTCTGCGAGTCCAGGCGATCGGCGCCGGGCGCGCGCCACGGGTCCGCGAGCGGGATGCGGGCGGCCATACGGTCGAGACGCCACTGTGTCTGCGCGATGTCGGCCAGGGTGACGGGATCGAACCGGGGGATCCGGCCGGAGTAGTCCGACCTGGCCCCGCCCAGCTCGGCGATGTGGCGACCCGCGACGTGGGTGGGGAAGGTCTGCAGTCCCAGCTCGTTGATCAGCGCGAGAATCCGGAGTTGGGTGGGGCCGACCCACTGCCCCCCGACCTCGATCGGAGCCCCGCCGGGCAGAGTCGCGTTGAGGAGCCGGCCCCCGACGCGGTCGCGGGCCTCGAGCACCTGCACCTCGTGGCCCGTGCGGGTCAACTCGCGTGCGGCGACCAATCCGGCGATGCCGGCGCCGACGATCACCACGTCCACCGATGAGTCCACCCGTCGCCTCCCCACAGCCGCCCGTATCGCAGGCGTGTTCACAGTATTCCGCGCCCCCGGCGGCTCGGGGCAGGACGGTGAACTCGGTGCCCCGGGCTCCCGGGGTCTGTCACGCTTGTCGCCATGGACACCGACGGTCGTTCCCTGCCGCGCACCTCATGGCTCTCCCGGGGCGCGCCGCTGGACAGGGACGACGCGGCGAGCCGGATCAGCGCCTACATCTACGGCAACATCCTGGTGTTGGCGGCGCTCGTCCCGCTCGTGCAGACCGAGAAGTACGTCGGCATCGCGATCGTGGTGGGCACCGCGGTGTCGACCTTCATCGCGCACGCCTTCGCCGAGGCGGTCGGCCACACGGTACGCGAGGGCGAGGCCATGACCCGGGCCGAGAAGATCGCCGAGTTGCGGAACTCGGTGCCGATCCTGAGCTCGGCGGTGCTGCCGTCCCTCATCCTCGCGGTCGGCTGGGTCGGTGTGCTCGAGCTCCGCACCGCACTGCTGCTGGCGGAGCTCACCGTTCTGGTGCGGATCGGCGGCATCGTCTTTGTGATCGGCCGGCTCAACGGCGAGCGGCCCAGCCGGAGTTGGCTCATCAGTGCTGCGGCACTCACGGCTGTCGCGGCGACCATCGTCGGGGTCAAGGTCGTTCTGACGCACTGATCTGGGCGCGCGGGTCCGGGCGCACGGCTCAGGGCCACGGCTCCGGGCGCCTCGACCGACGGTTCCCGGCTCGCTCCTCGACTCCTCGTCCGGCTACCTGCCGAACATCTTCGCGAGGAACCCCTCCTTGGGCGCGGTGGGGTGTCCGGGGCAACGCTGGGCCTTGGGCACGCCGGACATCACCTGGTCCACGTGCATGCCGCACCCGGCCCACGTCGTTTTTCCACAGGTCTTGCAGGTGGCGGGTCGGCACATGGTCGTACTCCTCTGGTTTCTCCGATGGGCGAGGGGTCCGCGGGCGGTGTGTGGGGCCGTCCACGCCTCGTATCCGAGAATACATACCCCACGGGGTATATACAACGCCGTCACCGATCACCGCTCCGCCGCGCCCCGCATTGACATCTCCGCGCCGTGGTGTCACTGTATTAAGCACCTAATACAGCAACACAAACGGGGGCGGCGATGCAGTTCGACAACTCATCCCCGATCTGGGTGCAGCTCGTCGAGGAGTTCTCGCGGCGCATCGTGACGGGGGAGTGGCCGACGGGCGCGAGGATGCCCGGGGTCCGGGAGTTGGCGGCCGATCTGGGCGTCAACCCCAACACCGCGCAGCGCGCCCTGGCCGAGCTGGAACGGCTCGAGCTGTGCCGGTCCGAGCGGGCCAGCGGGAGGTTCGTCACCTCCGACGACTCCCGGATCGACGAGGTCCGCGCCGACCTCGCCGCGGGGGCGGCCGACGAGTTCATCCGGCGGGTCCGCGGCCTGCGAATGACCCACGACAAGGCGCGAGCACTACTCGACAAGAGATGGGACGACCATGACCACACCACTGCCCATGCACACGACGGAGGCACCTGACGTGAGTGCGACCGCCAGCCCGGCCACTACACTCGTCGAGGCCACGGGTCTGAGCATGAGTTACGCATCCACCACTGCACTGGACGCCCTCGACCTCCAGCTCGCCCCTGGGCAGATCGTGGGCCTGCTCGGCGAGAACGGTTGCGGCAAGACCACGCTCCTCAAGATCCTCGCCGGCGTGCTCTCGGGATACTCCGGCACCGTGCGGATCGACGGCCACGCCCCGGGCCCCGAGTCCAAGGCGATCGTCTCCTTCCTGCCCGACACCAGCTTCCTGCCTGACTCCGCCCGCGTGAGTTACTGCCTGCGGCTGTACGCCGACTTCTTCGCCGACTTCCAGACCGAGAAAGCCCGCGACCTCATCGGGTTCTTCGGCCTGAGCGAGTCCGCGCGCCTCAAGGAGATGTCTAAGGGCATGCGCGAGAAGGTGCAGATCGCCCTGGCCATGTCCCGCGACGCGCGGGTGTTCCTGCTGGACGAACCCATCTCCGGGGTCGACCCGGCCGCGCGTCAGCTCATCCTCGACGGCATCGTCCGCAACCTGTCCGCGGAGTCCCTGCTGCTCATCTCCACGCACCTGGTGCACGACCTCGAGCCCATCCTCGACGCCGCGGTGATGATGCGCCACGGCCGGGTCCTGCTGCAGGGCGACGCCGACGACCTGCGCGGCCAGCACGCCGCCAGCCTCGACCAGATCTTCAAGGAGACCTACCGATGACGACGACACTGCTCACGCACGAGTGGCTGCGCACGCGCGGGGCGCTCGGAACGACTCTCGGAGTGACCGCTCTCGTCGGCGTCCTGGGCGGACTGCTCGGGGCCACCGGGTGGCCACTGCTGTCCCAGCTCGGCCTGGCGCTGGGCATGCTGGCCGCGGTCGTGGCCGTCCCGGCCGTCCAGTTGACCCTGGCCGCCGACTACTGGCGCACTGGTTACGGACGGACCGGGTACTTCACCCACGCCATCCCGGTCCGCGGATCGGTCATCTTCTGGGCCAAGCTGGTGTGGGCGATGGTCGCGTCCCTGGCCGCGCTCGTCCTCACCGCCGCGCTCGCACTGCTCGCGTGGTGGGCGGCGGCCCGCCAGTCGGGGCTCACCTCGCCGTCGTCCTCCGTCCTGTCCGACGCGTGGACCACGGTGACCACTGCCGCACCGGCCTGGATGATCGCGGCCGGAGTGCTCGTCGCACTCGCGTCGTTCCTGATCTGGCCCGTCTACTACTACTTCTCGGTCTCGGTCGGGCACGAGCGACGGCTGGCCGCGCTGGGCGCCGGGGGGCCGGTCGTGGTGTTCGTCCTGGTCTACGTGGCCACTCAGCTGCTCTCGCTGCTGGCGATGATCGCTCTCCCGTTCGGCATCTCGATGGGAACCGGGGGCTCGCTGGAGTTCGTGCGCTTCGACATCATCGGCGAGTTGGGCGCCGGCGCGGCCGCCGGCGATGACGTCATGCCCGTGGGTTTCCTTGCCGCGTCGGCGGTGTTGGTGGTGCTGTGTCTGTGGCGCACGGCGCGCTCGTGGAACCACAGGGTGGCCCTGGTCTGAGGCATACGCCGGCGGATTATGAGAAAACCTTTGGCGAGGGGCTGGGCCGCAGTACTGTTCACATCACTCGACGGCCGGGTGTGGCACCGGACCCGGCCGTCACCGTCCCGCTAGGGACCCCTCGCCTCCCGGAAAGACCGCCGCCCATGCCGATCGTCCTGCCGTCCACGTCGCATCCGACCCTGACCGAACCGACCTACCTCACGCCCCCGGTATGGAAACCGGTGCTGGCCTGGGCGGGTGTGGGGGTGGGTGCGCTGGTCGTGCTGGGTGGGGCGGCCTCCCTGGCGGACGGTGTCGCAGCGGTCGCGGCGATGGCCGTGTTCGGGCTGGCACTCATCCTGCCCGGTGGATGGTGGTTGTACTGCGAGCACCGCGACAGGGCGCACGCGGATGAGGACCACCGGCTGGATTCGCAGGCGGCGCTGGCCCAGCAGGCGATGGCCGGGTACGTCGCTGCAGACGCGCTGGCTCCACTTACCTGGCACACTCCGCTGACGCCCGTCTCGCGCCGGTGGCCGGTGGTGGGGTCGGCGGCGTTCGCGATGATCGCCGGATCCATGATCGTGATGCCCGCCGCGGAGGTCTCACCCGCCCCTGCGGCGACTCCGGTCCCGGCCACCAGCTCAGTGACCACCACGGCGCCGGTCCGGGCCGCCGCGACCTCCACCCGAGCTCCGAGCAGTGCGCCCGTCCCGACCTCGTCACCCGTCCCGACCTCGTCGCCCGAGCCGGTCGCGCCTCCGCCGCCTCCGCCGCCGCCGCCGCCTCCGCCGCCGCCGCCCGAGCCCGTCGCCCCGCCGCCGCCCGCGCCGGTCTACGCACCCCCTCCGGAACCGGCCCCGCAGGCGGCCTACTACGCCAATTGCGACGCCGTGCGCGCGGCGGGCGCGGCCCCGCTGATGCGGGGTGAGCCGGGGTACGCACCGAAACTGGACCGGGACAACGACGGTGTCGCCTGTGAGTAGCGACTGGTACTGGTGAGTCATCCGCGGGCGGAGTAAAGTCCAGGGCATCTCCATATGAGGATCTGTTCATCTGGCTAAGGACGCCGCCATGGGCCCTCGATCGACGTCGGCATTGCCACTCGTCGCGGTGGTTCTCGCCACCTCGGCGGCATGTGTCCAGGGCGGTGGCGAGAACCCCCCGGCTCAGCAGAACGTCCCAGGGGTCATCGAATCCACCTCTCCCGACGCCGAGCCGTCGTCGATGAACCCGCAGCGACTGGACGACTCCGTCGTGTTCCTCATGACCACGGCGTCCGGCTATGTCCTGGACCCGGGAGGCGGTGAGGGCGACGACGTCCGGTCCACCGAGGTGACGGCGGTCCGGACCTGCACCGGATGGATGGCGGGCGAGGACGGCGAGATCATCACCGCCGGGCACTGCGTCGGCCGGGACGAGGGCCGTGGGGCCGTGATCGAGGCCTATCTCGACGATCACGACGTCGCCGACGAGGCCGATCTGGACGCCGAGGTCGACATCCGGGTGATGGCCGGCCAACCGGACGTCGACGGCGCCACCATCACCGAGTGGGTGACGGTCCGGATCGCCGACGTGATGCCCGCCGAGCGGGGCGATCTGGCGTTGTTGCGGATCGACGGGCCCGCCACCGGTCCGCGGCCGCCCGTGTTGCCGATCGCCGGTGACGACCCGCGACCCGGCGACAGGATCACCGCGATCGGGTTCCCCGGCGCCGGGGGAGACGTCGTGGAGGAGAAGGCCATCCAGCCACCGTCATTCAAGTCCGGCACCGTCTCCACCCGACGGGCGTCACCGAGAGGGGTGGAGGGGTACGAGATCGACGCCGACCTCAGCCCCGGCATGGCCGGCGGGCCCACGGTCGACGAGCGGGGCCGGGTGGTCGGGGTGAACTCCTACGCCATCCGCGGGGGCTACCAGGCGTACAACGTCATCACGGGGACCTCCGACCTGAGGCGGTTCCTGGCCGACAACCGGGTCGGGTGACCGGCTGCCGGTCAGTCGCCGGCGTCCGCCAGTAGACCGTAGAGGCGCTTGCGCAGGGCGACGAGCTCGGCGGTCGCCGCGGCGCCGGTGGCGGGGTCGCCCGTCTGGACGATGGCCCGCACCGCCATGGCGGCCTCGCCGAACGCCTTCCACAGGTCGGCGTCGCCGCCGAGTCGCGAGGCGGCCTCCTCGGTGGCGTCGTCCCATGGTGCGGGGCGATCCGCGAGCAGCTCGACCTCGGCGCGACCGGCGTCGGTGAGCTGATAGTGCTTGGGTCCGGCGTCCTCGGCGGGCCCGATGAGGCCCTCGTCCTCCAGCAGCGACAGTGCCGGATAGACCGCGCCGGAGCTGGGGCGCCAGGTGCCGCCACTGCGCTCGGCGAGCTCGCGGATGATCCCGTAACCGTTCAGCGGCCCCTCCGCCAGCAGCAGGAGCGCGCCGTGTCGGACGTCTCCTCGTCGTCGTCGCCTCGGGTGTCCACGCCGCATCCCACGTCCCTCGTCGAACGGGCCGAATGGCCCGCCGGGGCCGAAGGGCCCGCCCGGACCGAACGGTCCGCCGGGACCGAAGGGTCCTGCGCCGCCGGCGTGCTCGTGGCGTCGGCCCCTGTGGTGTCCTCGCTGAGGGCCGGGGCGGCCGCCACGCCGGGGGTGCCCGCCCCGGCTCCGTGCTCCCGGGGGACCGAAGTCGCCCGGTTCGTGTGTGTCGTCGATGTGCATCGCCGACTCCTTTCCGTCCTGGACGCCCGGTCGGCGCCCGTCTGTCGAAGAGTATCCGCGACATCTTCAAGAATGTCAACGACATATCTTTAATGGCCTGGTGTCAGGGACGTCCGACCAGTCGGGCAGGATGTGGGTCGACGCGGGGAACACACAGGTGGGCCCGCGCGTTGACCAGTACGAGTGATTCGTCGGTGACCCGGCGGGGACTCTCGATCAACGACCTTCCCCGACAATCCGAAGGGACCTCGATGCGCACGAGCAGCAATCCGGTCTTCAGTTCCCTGTCCCAGGACAGCGCGCGTGGCGCCACCCACCTCGGTGGTGCCGGACGCGCGGGCTTCCAGCAGGGTCAGTACGGCCAGCAGGGTTTCGGTGCCCAGCCCGGGTACGACGCCCCCCAGGCCCATCCGCAGTTCGACGCGGACACGCGGCCCATGACGATCGACGACGTCGTCACCAAGACCGCCACGACTCTGGGTCTGCTCAGCATCGTGGGCGTGATCGCGTTCTACATGATCAGCATCAACCCCGGACTGCTGTTCCCGCTGTTGCTCATCGGCGGTATCGGCGGTCTCGTCGTGGTGCTCGTCGCCACGTTCGGCCGCAAGATGGATTCGGCCCCCGTGACCCTGACCTACGGCGCCCTCGAAGGGCTCTTCGTCGGTGCGGCCACCTACTTGTTCACCGCCGACATCCAGGGCGGTGGCGTGCTGGGTGCCGTCGGCGCGGCGATCCTCGGCACCATCGGTGTGTTCGTGGGCATGCTGTTCGTCTACAAGACCGGCGCCGTGCGCGTGACCCCCAAGTTCACGCGATTCCTCACCGCCGCCATCGTGGGCGTGCTGTTCGCGGCGCTCGGCAGCATCCTGCTGAGCTTCTTCACCGGTGGCTCCAACCCGCTGTACAACGGCGGCCCCATCGCGATCGGCTTCTGCCTCCTGTGCATCGGCCTGGCCGCGTTCAGCTTCCTGCTCGACTTCGACAACGCCGACCGCCTCGTGCGCGCCGGCGCCCCCAACAAGATGGCCTGGGGCGTCGCGCTCGGCCTGACCGTCACCCTGGTCTGGCTGTACATCGAGATCCTGCGCCTGATGAGCTACTTCCGCGACTGATCAGCGCGAGCGGTAGCGCTGCCGGCAACTCCGGCTCCGGCGAACCTTCGGCCCCGGCCCCCTGTGAAGGGAGCCGGGGCCGCCGGCATTTCGGGGTGCGGTCCCTAGACAATCCCGTGCGGCAGAGGCGAACAGAGAGAACGCCCGAGTCGCAGAGAACGCACACGTCGCAGAGAATGCCCAAGACCGAAGGGCGCGCGGGGGGACGGAAGGGCCGGGCCTGCGCTGCGGGTCGACGCCCTTGCCCGCAAACGCGGAGAGCGTTCCGCACACCCGCCTCTCGGCAGATGTGTGCGGAACGCTCTTGTCGACGCCGGGTTGACGCCGGGTCGGACGCAGGGTGCGACGACCGGGGACGCCTCAGGCGATCAGCTCAGGCGCTCGAGCACCATCGCCATGCCCTGGCCGCCACCGACACACATGGTCTCGACGCCGAACTGCTTGTCCGCGGCCTGCAGGTTGTTGATGAGCGACGCGGTGATGCGGGCGCCGGTCATGCCGAACGGGTGGCCCAGCGCGATGGCGCCACCGTTGATGTTCAGCTTGTCCTCCTCGATCCCGAGCTCGCGGGCGGAGCCGAGGACCTGGACGGCGAACGCCTCGTTGATCTCGAACAGGTCGATGTCGGAGACCGACTTGCCGGCGATCTTCAGGGCGTTCTTGACGGCCTGGATCGGGCCGAGGCCCATGATCTCGGGGGACAGGCCCGAGACGCCGGTGGACACCACGCGCGCGAGCGGGGTGAGGCCGAGCTCCTTGGCCTTGACATCGCTCATGATGACGAGCGCGGCGGCGCCGTCGTTGAGCGGGCAGCAGTTGCCGGCGGCGATGGTGCCGTCGGGACGGAAGACCGGCTTGAGCTGCGAGATCTTCTCGTAGGTGGTGCCGGGCCGCGGGCCGTCGTCGGTGGAGACGACGGTGCCGTCGGGCATGGTGACCGGGGTGATCTCGTTGGCGAAGTGGCCGTTCTCGACGGCGGCGACCGCGCGGTTCTGCGAGCGCACGCCCCAGTGGTCCTGCTCCTCGCGCGTGATGCCGGTCATCTGCGCGACGTTCTCGGCGGTCTGGCCCATCGGGATGTAGACGTCCGGCAGCAGGCCGTTCTCGCGGGGGTCGGTCCACGTCTCGGCGCCACCCTCGGCGCGCGTTCCGGTGCGGGCCTCGGCGTCGGCGAAGATCGGGTTGTGGGTGTCCGGCCAGTGGTCGGAGGTGCCCTTGGCGAAGTTGGTCACGGTCTCGACACCGGCGGAGATGAACACGTCTCCCTCGCCGGCCTTGATCGCGTGCAGCGCCATACGCGTGGTCTGCAGGGAGGAGGAGCAGTAGCGGTTGACCGTGGTACCGGGGACGGTGTCCAGGCCGGCGAGTACGGAGACGACACGGCCCATGTTGAAGCCCTGCTCGCCGCCCGGCAGGCCGCAGCCCAGCATGAGGTCGTCGATGTGGGTGGGGTCGAGCGACGGGACCTTGTCCAGCGCGGCTTTGACCATCTGTGCGGCGAGGTCATCCGAGCGGATGCCCACGAGGGATCCCTTGTTGGCGCGCCCGATGGGGGATCGGGCGTACGAGACGATCACGGCTTCCGGCATGGAAGGCTCCTTCGTTGCAGGTGAATGCTATGTGTGGTCGATCGGGAGATCCGAGTCCGACGGGTCCCGCGTGGAGCGGGTCACGCGCAGGATCCGGCTCCGGCGGCGGAGGGTGTCCGCTGCCTCGCGGGCATCGCCCGTGCTCTCGGGATCGCCGTCCACGTCCTCATTATGCAGGTACGTGTTCTCGTCGGCGTCGTCCGCGTCCTCGTGGGTGCGGACGAAGTCGGTGAGGCGTTTGGTCAGCCGGGCGACGACCGAGTCGCGGGCCTCGTCGGAGGCGTCCTCGATCGCGTCCTCGGCCGCTTCGAGTGATGCCTCGGCCTCTTCGGCGTCGGCGGGAGGCCGGGTCTCCGGGATCTCGTCCCACACACCGAGCGCCACGCACACGGCCGGCAGGAGCAGCCCGGCCATGAGTTCGTAGCCGTCCGAGTTGGGGTGGAAGCGGTCGGGGGAGAACAGGCTGTCGGCGCGGGCGTGGAACTCCGGTGCCAGTGCTTCGGCGAGGAACACCGGTGTTCCACCGGCCTTGTGCACCTGCACGGTCTGCGCGGCCGCCAGTCTGCGACTGAGCGTGGCCATGACGGTCCGGAGCGGCTGGGGTACGGGCTTGATCGTGCCGAGATCGGGGCAGGTCCCCACCACGACGCTCGATCCGATCTCGCGCAGGGCACTGACCGCCTCGCCCACGCGTCGGGCGGAGGGGCCGATCGAGTTGCGTGCGGTGATGTCGTTGCCGCCGATGAGGATGACGGAGATGTCCGGCTCCCCGCCGGTCACGCGGACGGCGTCGATCTGCCCGGCCAGTCCCTTGGAGGTCGCGCCGACGATCGCCTTGCTGCTCAGCCGCACGTCCCACCCGGACTCCTCGGCCAGTCCGCGGGCGAGCAGCACCCCGGGCACCTGGCCGGCGTCGGCCGCGCCGAGACCGGCTGCCAGAGAATCGCCGAAGATCATCAGGTGGGCGTCGCACGTCATCCCGGGCCGCCACGGCTCGGCGGTCTCGGCGCCGGGCCGGTAGAGGCCGTCGCCGTCGAAGGGCCACGAGGTGGGCTTGGGGATCACGCGGCGGGCGATCCTGGCCTGCTGCGCGAGCAACTCGTAAGCGCCCCGGTAGGCGCCGACGGTGCCCACCGCGACGAGTGCGAGGTTGACGACGATCTTGCGGGCCGGATCATCTGACTGACTCATCTGGCGTGGCGTCTCCCTCCGGTGCGGTGGCGTGCGGGGCTCGGCACCGCGAGCTCGCGGGCCTGCTGTGACAACTCGACGATAGTCCTGCGGCTCTCCAGGGGCCCCATCGAGAGATCCACCGGGTACTCGACGATCGAGATGTCGGTGTGCACGATCCGCCGCGGCTGCGGGGTGTCGTCGCGTCGCTGGGCCGGATACACCAGGTACGCGCGGTCCACGCCGAGTGCCGTGCAGGCCGCCAGCAGGCGGTAGTGCTCGGCGGCGCGGGCCCGGCGGTCCGTGGGATAGGTCGGGACGAAGGTGGTGACCGGCTCGCCGTCGACCTCGTAGACGAGGCCGGTGGGTACGGAGATGTGGTCGCCGTCGGTGGCGGGCGCGCTGTGGCGACCAGGCCTGCCACCGGCGGTCTTGCTCGAACCGGCGTCCCCGGCCTCTCCCTGCTCGATGCCCGTGTCCAGGTGGACGACGGGGTTCTGCAGCACCCGTCCGCCACAACCGTCGAGGGCGGCGGTGAGCTCGGCCTCCACGAAGCGCTCGAACAGCGCCGGCATCTCGGTGACGAACGCCGCCGACGCCGCGTGGCCGTCCTCCACCTCCACCGAGATGCGGCGCACGATCCGGTCGGCCAGGGCGAGCGCGTTCTGGAACCGGGCGTTGAGCCGGGTGCGTGTCCAGGCGGGGACCGGGGCGCCCTGGCCGATCAACGTGGCGTCCGCCAACCGGGCGTCCACCATCGCCAGCCGGCGCCGGGTGGCGTCCGGCAGGTCGGGGAGGAACTGCAGGCGGTGCGCGGCGGTGCGCAGGATGCGGTTCTCGGCGATGTCCGGGGTGAACTCGGAGTAGGTGACCTCGAGGGGGATGGTCATGCCCGGGTGACGGCGGATCTGGTCGCCCAGCCGGATCCGGCCACGCACGGTGGTCAGCGCCTCGTCGACCCTGCGGTACCCGCGCAGCAGCCCGGAGGACAGGGCCTGGTGCGCCAACGCGGCCATGGACTCGGCCACGGAGACCCACAGCTCGTCGTCGTCCCTCGCCGCGACGGCCGAGGGGAGGAACGCGTTGTCGGCCGCGTGGTCGAGGAGGAAGAACAACTGCGTCAGACCCAGGTTGGCCGCGGGCAGGACCCGCACGGACAGTCCCTCGACGCGGACCGAGCCGACGCTGCCGCACGGGATCAGCCGCCAGGTGTCGCGGCCGGCGGGCAACACCTCGACCAGCCCGGTCTGGGAGAGGTGCTGCGCGCCCTCCCAGCTCAGGGTGACGAGCCGGCCGCGGCGGTCGAACTCGTCGAACTCGATGGTCTCCGACGCCGCGGAGCCCGCCGAGGCGGAGATCACGCCCGGCCGATCTTCCGACGCAGTGTCGCGAGCCCGAAACGTTCGTGGACCTCGGCGCGGGACAGGCGTCCGTAGTAGTGCTCCTCGAGCAGCGGGAGGAGGTCGTACCGCCAGATCGCCTCGAGCCCGCCGGGTTCGGTGGCCCGGTCCTTCATGAAGTACGACGGCCCGATCCGCAGGTCGCGGTCCGAGTCGTCGATCTCCGAGTTGAGCGCCTCCAGCAGGTCCGCGGGCTCGGTGGTCACGCCGCGGGCCTCGAGGTGACGCCGCAGCACGCCCGCCACCGGCGGGGTGTCCGGGTGGAGTTCCATGAACGCGAACCGACGCCGGATGGCCGCGTCGACCATGGCGATCGACCGGTCGGCGGTGTTCATGGTGCCGATGATGAACAGGTTGCGCGGCAACCGGAACGAGGTGTCGGGGCTGTACTGGGGCAGGACCGTGCGGTCGCGGTACTCCAGCAGGAAGTACATCTCGCCGAAGACGCGGGCCAGGTCGGCGCGGTTCATCTCGTCGATGATGAGGAAGCTCGGGTGCTCGCGCCCGGAGTCCGACGTGGCGCGTGCGGCCTGCCGGCGCAGCGGCCCGGCCTGCAGGGCGAAGCCGGGCTGACCGGACTCGGTGAGCGTGGGCCGGTAGCCCTCGAAGAAGTCCTCGTAGGCGTAGCTGGGGTGGAACTGCACCAACTGGACCCGGCTGGGGTCGTCGGCGCCGGCGAGGAAGCGCGCGAGCTCCTGCGCGAGGTAGGTCTTGCCGGTGCCGGGCGGGCCGTAGAACACGATCTGCTGCCGCTCCTGCAGGGTGTCCACGATCTCCTGCAGTTCCTTGCGCGGCATGTGAAGGCTGTCGGCGAGCTCGTCGTTGATGTCGGGCAGGGTGGGCACCGTCCCGGCGCCCGGGGCCTCGGCCACCTGCGACTCGGCGGAGTGGCGGCCGGGGTGCATGGCGGCGAGCAGGGCGTCGAGGCCGTCGGTGAGGTCCACGACGGTGCCGGGCTCCCCGATCAACTCGGAGAGCGGGCTGGGGAGCGTGTCCAGGTCGAGCGTGACCGAGTGCCATCGCACCGAGCGCTCGAGTTGCTGGCCGCCGTCCTCGACGTAGCCCAGGTCGTCGGTGAGGGTGCCCAGGTGCAGCTTGGCGTCGGCGACCGTGGCCACGACGTCCTGGGGGCTCATCCGGGACAGGAAGGTGTGCAACTCCGCGGTGAGCTGGAACCGCGCCTGGTAGTCCAGGTGCGGGTACCCCTGCTCGACGGCCTGGGACACCTCGAGCCGGCTGGCGTGTGCCGGGATGCGCGGCAGGTGCGAGGCGGGCAGCGCGATCCGGTTCTGCGCGACCCACTGACCGGCCTGACCGACGCCACCGCGCCCGGGTCGGACCAGCCACGCCCTGCGGGAGTGGTCGTCGCGGTGGCGCTGCCACTGGTTGGCGATCGCGCCCCGATACCAGTCGACGGGCTGGCCGAGCTGGGCGGAGAGCGTCTCGGCGATGCGGTGCAGGTCCTGGTCGATGTCCAGCTCGTCGATCCCGGACGGCCCGCCGATGAGGTCGGCGAAGGCGTCGCGGATCCGGGTCTTGTGCTCGTGCTTGACGATCGGCTGGAAGTATCCGGGCCAGGCCAGGTACTGCAGGCTGTAGCGGATGGCCCGCCAGTCGCCGGGCGTGGAGCGGGCGGCCCGCTGGAACTCCCAGGGGTCCGTGAGCGCCGCGTCCCGTTCGGCGGACTCCAGCTCGGCCCAGTGGATGACGAACGTGCACAGCCACCGCAGGTGCTCGCGCATCTGGACATTGAAGCCGAGGCCGCCGGTGAGCGGACCCTTCTCGCCGAGCGCGTCGTCGAGGACCTCGGGGATCTCCGGGGCGTCGTCCATCCAGGACAGGACGTCCCTGATCCGTCCCCGCTTGAGGCGGGCGGTGACCGTGGACAGGGGCAGCTGCTGGATGTAGAGCAACTCGGCGGCCAGGAGCACCACCGGCCGCGGGGCGCCCTCCAACTGGTCGTGGAGCGCCTGCATCACGGGGGAGCGGGTGGAGTCCGCGGAGTGCTCGCCGGTGTGCTCCTCGGCGTCACCGTCCAGACGCCGGATGAGCTCCTCCGCGACCTCGGGGGTCCAGGTGTAGAGCTCGGAGTCGAACGGTGACTGCCCGGTACGCAGCGCCGGTCCCAGGACCTGCTCGGCCGCCGATTCGATCTTCGGTGCCGGGCCGAATGGCCTGTCATGGGAACCGTCTGTCACGTGGGACTCCTGGAAACGCCGGCGCGGGATCGGGCTGGTCGAACCGGGCCCGATAGTCGTGAAGAACCTACCACCGGGCCCGTCGTGGCCGGTCAGCTCTGGTACGGCTCCGCGGTCACGATCGTCACCGAGACGGACTTGCCGTTCGGGGTGGTGTACTCGCGGCTCTCGCCGACCTTGGCGCCCAGGATCGCGCGGCCCAGCGGGGAGTCGGGGGAGTAGATCTCGAGGTCGTCCTTGCCGGAGCCCTCGCCACGGGTGCCCACCAGGAAGGTCTCCTTGGTGTCCTCGTCGCCGTTGTAGTAGGCGCGGACCACGGATCCCACCAGGGCGACACCGGTCTCGGTGGGCGTCTCGCCGACCTGGGCGGTGGCCAGCAGGTCGTCGAGCTGGCGGATGCGCGCCTCCTCCTGGCCCTGCTGCTCACGCGCGGCGTGGTACCCGGCGTTCTCCTTGAGGTCGCCCTCCTCGCGCCGCTCGTTGATCTCCGCGGCGATGACCGGACGGTTGGCGATCAGCGCCTCCTTCTCGGCCATGAGGCGGTCGTACGAATCCTGGGTCAACCAGTAGCCCTGGGTGTCGTTCGCCATGAGAGCGCACTCCAATCTGTTCGTGTGTGTGCTGCTGTACGAAAAACACGGCCCCGCGAAAGGAGCCGTGCTGATGGGACGATGCTAACACAGCGGTGACCTGCTTCGGGGCCCGAGAACCCCTACCTGCGCAGGTAGTCGGGGACGTCGTCGCCGCAGCCGTAGACGTCGGCCACGAACGCGCGGGCCGAGGTGGCGATGGACATGTCGACCTGGATCGCGGTGTTCTCGGACGGGGGCACGTACACCTCGCGGCGGCCGACCTCCCCCTTGGTCTGGTCCTGTGCGCGGACGATGCAGTAGGCGGCGGTCCCGGGATCGTCCCGCGTGACGGTCATCACCACGTCGGTCCGCTCGTCGTCGACGACGGTCACCCCGATCACCTCGCCCGAGATGGTGGGGGTGGCGCTGAGCCGGTAGCCGGCGACGGCGCCCGCCACCACGAGGGCGCCGACGAGCAGGACCAGGAAGCCGGCGACCACCTTGCCGGTCACGCCCGACCCGGAGTCGTCGTACCGCCCGGCCGGCGGGGTCCCTGCGACCTGCGACGCGGCGTCCGGCCTCGGCTCACTCATGGTTTCCAGGGTATCCGGGGCCCCCGGGCGGACCGCCCCGGGGGCACCGGTGCCCGGTGAGTCCATAGAATGGGTCATCCCGATCCCCGAGCTCTGATGAACGGCAGGTGCGACGATGGCCGGTCTCCGGCTGATGGCGGTGCACGCCCACCCCGACGACGAGGCGTCCAAGGGCTCCGCGACCATGGCCAAGTACGTGGCCCGGGGCGTGAACGTGCTGGTGGAGACGTGTACCGGCGGCGAGCGCGGCAGCATCCTCAACCCTGCGATGGACCGCCCCGACGTCGTGGCCGACCTCGTGGGCGTACGGCGCCGCGAGATGGCGCGCGCGGCGGACATCCTCGGCGTCGACCACCACTGGCTGGGCTACGAGGACTCGGGTCTGCCCGAGGGGGACCCGTTGCCGCCGTTGCCTCCCGGATGTTTCGCCCTCGCCGACGACGACGAGGTCACGCGCTCCCTGGTCGCCAGGATCCGGGAGTTCCGTCCGCACGTGATCATCACCTACGACGAGAACGGTGGGTACCCGCACCCGGATCACCTGAAGGTGCACTCGGCGTCGATGGCCGCCTACGAGGCCGCCGCGGATCCCTCCCGCTACCCCGGGACCGGCGAGCCGTGGGCCGTGGCCAAGGTCTACTACACGCACGGCTTCCCCAAGAGCCGTCTCGAGCTGCTCGACGAGGAGCTGTTCGCCCGCGACGGCGTCCGCCACTTCGCCGAGTTCCTGTCCCGCTGGGGAGACCGCCCGGACATCATGGAGCGGGTGACCACACGGGTGGAGTGCGCCGACTACTTCGAGCAACGCAACTCCGCGCTCCTGGCCCACGCCACGCAGATCGACCCCAACGGCTGGTTCTTCGCCGCCCCGGTGGAGATGCAGCAGCGGGTCTGGCCCACCGAGGAGTTCGAACTCGCGGCAAGCCGGGTGGCCGTACCCGACCGGGCTGAGGGAGAATACGAGTCAGACCTGTTCGAGGGCGTCGACCCGTACGTCGCGCTCCCGGTCGGACCGAGCACGAGTGAGGACCCGAGATGATCACCCTGGGACCGGACGTCCAGATCCTGGCGTACCAGACCTCGATGGTCTTCGCGCAGAACCAGTCACCGGGCACACCCGGGTACAACGACCACCCGATGGGCCCGGAGTTCGGTAAGGCCTCGCCGATCGGGATCCCCGTTGTCCTGCTCCTGCTGGTCGCGACGGTCCTGCTGATCCGCAACATGAACAAGCACATCAAGAACCTGCCCGAGACCTTCGACACCGACCACCCCGAGCCGGACCAACTGGCCGACGAGGGCACGGACCGGGCCGGTGTCGAGGGTGGGGCGCCGGGTGCTCCCGTAGATCCGCGCTGACCCTCACCGACCCCCGCTGCGCCCCAACGCATCCGACCCGGTACGACGCGCCGGACCCGATAGGGGCGGTGCGGTGGGGAGCTCGGCCCGATCGTCGGTGATGAGGTCCTGCGGCCGGTAGTGTCACCTCCCGTGTTCCCGCCCCGCGCGCTGCGTATTCCCGCCTCCCTCCTGTTAGCCGCCACCCTCGCGTTCCCCGCGCCGGTCGGTGCCCAGACCGTCGTCGACGGATCGACACTCGGGATCGCGGAGGTGCTCGAGTTCCCGGACCGCAGCGCCGAGGTGCCGATCCTGATCCCCGTTCCCGCAGGGCTGACCCCTCGGACGCTGAGCACGACGGTCCAGCTCCCCGTGGACCTGGACAGGGGACATCTCGAGGCGTGGTCGGGCGACCTGCTGCTGGCCCGCATTGACCTACGGCCGGACGTCGAGTCGGAACGCGTCACCATCCCCCTCGATCGCGGGCGGGTGCGTAACGACGTGCTGGACCTCACCCTGCGGACCGTCCTGCACTCCCAGGGAGAGGCGTGCCCGGACTGGACCGACCGGTCACTCGAGCTGCGCGACTCCGAGGTGGACTATGCCGGCCAGCCCGAGGCCCCCCGGGTCCTCGCCGACTTCGTCCCCCCGGTACTGGAGCGCATCGAGATCTACCTGCCGGACGAGCCGACTCACGCCGAGTCGGAGGCCGCGGCCCAGCTGGCCATCCTCGGGTCGACGAGGTTCGGCCGCACCGGACTGGAGGTCGAGGTACTCCCGGCGTCGGGCCCACGGGCCCCGACCGCCTCGCCCTTCACCCGTAGAGCAGAGATCCGCGAAGCCGACGAGTCCCGGATCGACCTGACCGACGACGCCGTCCCCACCGTGGTGGTCACCGGCGACTCCGCGAGCCTGGGGCGTCAGATGCGATCGGTGACGAGCGACCTGTGGTCGCTGGCCGTCACGGGATCGGCCACCCTCGATTCGCCCCTCCCGGCGCCCCGCGCCCTGATGACCGAGGCGACCCTGAACGAACTCGGACAGGGTTCACGGTCCGCGCGATCGGTCGGGTCCGTCTCGGCGAGCTTCGGGCTGGACCAGACCAGCCTCGGTACGGTCACCGGTGACGTGGCCCTCGACCTGGTCGGGACCTATTCGCCACCTCCGTCCGATCGCAGCGGACTGATCGTGGTGACGGCCGGGCAGACGGTATTGGACTCGTGGACCGCCGATCAGTCCGGGGCCTTCGACCGCACACTCACCGTTCCCGCCGGTGCACTGAACCGGTACACCGACATCACCGTCTCGCTGCAGACCGCGGGCGCGGGCGCGGCGTGCGGGGTCCTCCAGCCGTTGAGCCTGATCATCGACGGATCGTCCCGGGTCCGCCTCTCCGAACCCGCCTCTCCCGCACCGGCCGGGTTCGGCTCCCTCCCGCAGGCGCTCCTGCCCCGCCTCCAGGTGGCCACGGGCAGTGGCTCGCTGGAGGACACCGCGCGGGCGGTGTCGATCCTCTCCAGACTGCAGGCGCTGTCCGTGACTCCGCTGCTCCCGGAGTGGGTGGACGTGGAGACCCTAGTGGACGGGGACGTCCCCGGACTACTGGTGACGTCCGGTTACGCCCCGGACGATCTCGACCTCCCGCTGACCCTGACCGGCGGACGCACGCTGGAGGTGATCGGGGCGCGGGACGGACAGCCGGCCACGCTGAGGTTCTACGAGGACGTCGACTTCGCGTCGATGCAGGTCGTCCAGGACGGCGACCGCGCGCTCCTGGTGGCCTCGTCCAGCTCGGGCTCGGGTGAGCTCGACCGCACGTTGGAGTGGTTGGACTCCGAGCCGGGCCGGTGGTCGATGCTGGCCGGCAACGTCCTGTTCACGGCCCCCGACAGGGAGCCGATCGAGCTGTCCACGGCAGAGGCCATCGATGTGGACGCCGCCCAGGAGCAGGAGACCGATGGCGTTCGTATCGCGCTGGTCATCGGTCTGGCGGTCACCCTGGCGGGGGCGGCGATCGCCGGGCTCGTCTGGGCGGTCGCCCGGCGTCGTCGGGTCAGCCCGGGTCGGTGATGGTCGCCCGGGCTCTCCCCAGGGTCACCGGCGAGGGAGTCGATCACGTCGCGAGGTGGGCGCTGCTCGTGGTGCTCGTCGGCGCCGGGTTCTGGCGATCGTGGGCGCGGATCGCGGGGGAGGTGACGGCAGGCTCCGGTAGCGAGGTCTTCCTCGCCGCCCCGGTCGGCGCCGTCCTCACCGCGGTGGCGTTCCACCTGCTGCGACGGCCGGAGTTGCCGATCCACGACCGGCAGAGCGACAAGATCTCCGGGACCATCATCCTGGCGATCGCGTTGATGATCGAGTGGCTCGTGCTGCCCAGGTACTCGGGCAGCTACGTCCTGTTGCACCTGGACTTCGTCGCCGCCTGGCTGTTCCTCCTGGGCGGATCCGTGTTCCTGTTCGGCACTCGCCGCACCTTCCGGTACTGGCCCGCCTGGCTCCTGCTCACCGTCGCCACTCCGGGTGCGCTTCGCCTGCTGGTCTTCGCCCTGGGCGGCGGCCGAGGGGCGGAGGTGACGGTCATGGTGGTGGTTGCGGCGGTGGGACCGCTGACGATCCTGGGGCCGCAGGCGATCGGCCGACTCCGTCGGACCGGTGCGGGTGGTCGTCGACGCCCGGACGGTCCCCCCCGTAAGTCTCTGGTGGTCACCCGGCGCGAGGCCTGGCGGAGCGCTCCACTACTGACCGTCGTGGCCGTGCTCCTCGCCCTGGCACCGTTGCCGCCGGAGATCGAGGAACGAGTGGCGCCGGGGCCCGGTGCCCTGAGCGGACCGGGCCAGATCGTCCCCCCGGGATGGCAGGAGATCGAGACGATCGACTACCCGTGGGCGGAACGGATGTTCGGGCCGTCCGCCACGCTTCAGCGGCAGATGATCAGGGCCACCCGCGTCAGGGCGGACTGGGACGAGCTCCTGCGCCCCAGGGTCGCGGCGGTGCAGACGCTGACCGTCGGCGATGCCGGGGTGCTCGAGGTGTTCCCGTTGGAGATGACCTTCGACCTGAGTTCGGCCCGCGTCAGCCCGCCCCGGACGGTTCCCCTGAACCGCGGGGTGTCCGCGCGATACCTGACGGTGATCGACGACGAGAACCTCCTCACGTGGAGTCTGATGTCGTTCATCTGGAACCGGGCGGGGGACGAGGTGCAGCGCGTCACGATCATCACCGTGGACAATCACGAGTTCGACGCCGAGTTCCCCCAGACGGTCCCCAGCACTCGATCGACCTTCTCCCGTCTGCTCAACCTGCTGCTGCGCGGGGCGGGCGCGGTCACCGACACCAACCCACAGGACAAGGACCTCGACATGCTGACCGAGCTCGCGACCGATCTGGTGGAGGCGCAGTGGACGGGCGAGTAGGTCCGGAACTCACGGCTCCCGAGCCGGCCGACCCCGCGACGGCCCGCAGCGAGGCCGCTCTCCACGACGCGGTGCACGGGTTGTTCGAACGCGACCCGTTGGCCTCGGCGGCGGTGCCGTTCGTGCCCTGGCAGAAGTGGGTCGGCCTCGCCGGGATCGCCGTGGTGATCCTCGCCCTGGTCCTGGCCACCACGCCGACCCTCATCGCCCTGACGGCGGTGAGCACCGCCGTCTACCTGATCACGCTCGCCGACCGACTCCTCCTGCTCGGGCGTGGTCTGGCCCGGGACTCGATCCTCCACGTGGAGGACGATCGTGCCCTCGCCGTGGCGGACTCCGAGCTACCCACCTACACGGTCCTGGTGCCCGCGTACAACGAGCCGGAGGTGATCGGCGACCTCATCGACGCCGTGAGCTCCATCGATTACCCGGCGGACAAGCTGGAGGTGTTGTTGCTTCTCGAGGCCGACGACGACGTCACCATCGACGCCGCGGAGGCGGCCGGACTGGGCGAGGTGTGCCAGATCCTGCGGATCCCGCCGGCCGATCCCCGCACCAAGCCCAAGGCCTGCAACTACGCACTGCACTACGCCACCGGGGAGATCATCACGATCTTCGACGCCGAGGACCGCCCCGATCCCCTCCAGCTCCGGCGCGTGGCCGTGGCCTTCGCGGAGCTCGACGACGACGTGGTGTGCGTCCAGGCCAAGCTGGCGTTCCACAACGGGTCGCAGAACATGCTCACCGCGTGGTTCACCGCCGACTACGCGCTGTGGTTCAACTTCCTCCTGCCCGGGCTGATGAAGTCCAGCTCGCCCATCCCGCTGGGGGGGACGTCGAACCACATCAAGGCGGACGTGCTGACCGAGATCGGCGCGTGGGACCCGTACAACGTCACCGAAGATGCCGACCTGGGCGTGCGGATCGCCGCCCGGGGCCACCGCACGGCGGTGCTCGACTCCACCACCCTCGAGGAAGCCAATCCCGATCCCATCAACTGGATCAGGCAGCGCTCCCGCTGGTACAAGGGGTATCTGCAGACCTGGTTGGTGCACATGCGTCAGCCGATCACGCTGTGGCGCACCCTCGGCACGGTGAGCATGTTCCGCTTCACGACCCTCCTGGCCGGCACCCCCGTGATCGCCTGCCTCAACATGGTGTTCTGGCTCATCACCCTGTCCTGGATCCTCGGACAACCGGCCGTGATCGAGCAGGTCTTCCCCGCCTACGTGTACTTCCCCGCGTTGATCTGCCTGGTGCTCGGCAACTCGACGATCCTCTATTCGAACTTCATCGCGTGCCGGGAGACGGGCAACGCATCGCTGTGGTGGGCGTGCCTGACCGTTCCGCTCTACTGGGTGCTCATGTCGATCGCGGCGATCAAGGGGACCTACCAGCTCTTCGCCAACCCGTCCTACTGGGAGAAGACCGTGCACGGGTTGGCGTCATGAGGGGGCCGGTGTCGTGAGATCCCGTCCCCTCATCCTCTTCGCGGCGTTCACCGTCCTGTACCTGGCCGCCGGGCTGTACCTGTCGCTCGGCGCCAACTACCTGCAGGGCGACGCGCTCAGTCGCGTCGCGGACACCCGGGCCGCGTTGCTCTCGCGAGACCCGCACCTGGCGGCCATCGGCTTCATCTTCACCCCGCTCACCGCTCTGGCGCAGCTGCCCCTGGTCGGGCTGTCGGAGTGGTTCCCGGCCCTCACCAGATGGAGCCTGACGGCGGTGGCGGTGAGCGCGCCGGCGATGGCGGGGGCGGTCACGCAGATCCACGCGATCGCGAAGGAACGCCGGTGCCCGGCCTGGTTCACCTGGGGGGTCACCCTGGTCTTCGGGCTGCACCCGATGATCGTCTACTACGGCGCGAACGGCATGAGCGAGGCCCTGTTCGTCTTCTTCGTGGTCTGGGCGGTGCGCCGCCTGGTCCGGTGGATGACCACCGACGACGTCCACGACCTGATGGTGGCCGGTTTCGCGCTCGGGATGGCCTACCTCGCCCGCTACGATGCGCTGGCCGCCTCGGGCACCGCGACGCTGTTCGTCGCGGCGGTGTCCTACCGGCGCAGTCGCCGCACCGAGACGGCGATCCTCGACGCCGTCATCCTCGCCGCACCCACCGCACTGGCGTTCCTCGCGTGGGCGGCGACCAGCTGGCTGGTGACCGGCAGTGCGCTCGCGCAGTTCTCCTCCCGCTACGGCAACGCCGCGATCCTCGAGCAGTCCGGCGGTGGCTCCACGGGGGGCCTGTCGGCCCTGGCCTTCTCGGCGGCGGAGATCGTGGTGCTCGCGCCGGCGCTCGGAGTGGTCCTGCTGGTGTGCGTGGCACTGGCCGTGCGCCGACGGGATCCCGAACCGCTGGCCGCAGTGGTCCTCGTGGCCGTGCTCGCCTTTGCCGTCTTCACCTATCTCCGCGGTATGACGTTCCCGTTCCTGCGGTTCTACATCAGCGCCGTCCCCCTGATCGTGGTGCTGGCGGTGTTCTGCGTGCCGCGCGGGGGCACCATGCGCACGCGACGGCCCGGACCCCGGGCGACGGTGCGGACGCAGGACTCGCTGACCGGGGGACGAGTGGTGCCCGTGGCGGCACTACTGCTGCTCGTTGCGGGAGTCCCGTTGAGCGCCGCGGCCATGGTGTCCCCGACACTGTCCCAGGAGCAGCACGCGCTTCACGACGTGATCCTCCCCGAGGTCGGTGACAGGCCCTCGGAGGTGAGGTTGCAGCAAGAGGCGATCGTCGCGTCGTTCGACACCGAACGCCGGCTGGCCGACTACCTGGACTCTCTCGGCCTGCCCGAGGGGGCGGTCATCATGGACACGGTCCACGGTTTCCCCATCATCGCCTCCACCGCCAGGCCCGAGCAGTTCGTCATCCCGTCCGATCGCGACTTCGTCGAGATCCTCAACGATCCGGCGGCCAGCGGCGTGCGTTTCCTCCTGACCGTGCCCGCCGAGGGGCGTGGCACCTCCGACGCGCTCAACCTCCGCTATCCGACGATCCACGAGAACGGCGCCCAGCTCGGCAGCCTGGAATTCGAGGTGGTCAACTCCGGAAGTGACCGTCCGACCTGGCGGCTCTGGCGGGTGTTCGGGTGAGGCGTGATCGTCGCAGAACGAAGTCGGCCCGTGGCGACGTGCGGACCGTGGATAACAGTATAAACACGGTTTTCGATTGCATGTCTGCGGCTATGGTGCCCCCGTGTTCTGGGTGGTAAGCACGAGCTACCTCGACAACGCCCCCGACGCACCCGGAAGCTGCCTAATGTGTACTGGATTGAGCTACTCCACGAACGATCACTATTTCGGCCGAAATCTCGACCTGGAATTCTCATACAACGAAACGGTCACTATCACTCCCAGAGATTTTCAGTTCGACTTCCGTCTGGTCCCCACCCTGTCGACTCATTACGCCATCATCGGAATGGCAACCATCGCGGACGGATACCCGTTGTACTATGACGGGACCAACGAGAAAGGCCTCAGCATGGCCGGTCTCAATTTTCCTGGCAATGCGGACTACAAGCCCGAGGCGGTCGGCAAGGTCAATATCGCCCCGTTCGAATTCATCCCATGGATCCTGGGGCAGTTCGACACGATCGCTGACGTGAAGGTGGCGTTGGCGGACTTGAATCTGGTGGACGTTCCCTTCAGCGACGCATTTCCCCTCTCGCCGTTGCACTGGATCATCTCCGATGGCTCTCAGTCGATCACGGTGGAGAGCGTGGAATCGGGCCTCAATGTCTACGACAACCCGTTCGGGGTGCTCACGAACAACCCGACGTTCGATATCCAGAGCTTCAACATGAACAATTATATGCATTTGTCGACGGAGCCACCGGAGAACAATTTATCACCGCAGTTGCACTTCGATACCTATAGTCGCGGAATGGGGGCGATAGGACTTCCCGGTGACCTGTCCTCGGCATCTCGTTTCGCCAAGGCGGTGTTCACCAAAATGAACTCCGTGGCGGGAGGGTCGGAGTCGGAATCCCTCAGTCAGTTTTTCCAGATCCTGGGTTCAGTCGCTCAACAGCGCGGGTGCGTGCGCATCGGCGACAAATACGAGATAACCATCTACTCGTCTTGCTGCAACACAGACAAAGGCATCTACTACTACACGACCTATGAGAACAGCCAGATCACCGGAATCGACATGCATAAAGAAGATCTCGATGGTAGCGGGCTCGTTGCGTACCCTCTGGTCAAGAGTCAGCAGATCAACTTGCAGAATTGATGTGAGATCGGTCCGATGCGTCGGCGGTGACGGGGAGCGATTCAGGTGGTGGCCTGGGAACAGTCGTCTATCGTCACCTCATGAAGATCGCTCCGCTCGTCGGACTACTGGTGCTCGTCATGACGTTGGCCTGGGAACAGTCGTCTATCGTCACCTCATGAAGATCGCTCCGCTCGTCGGACTACTGGTGCTCGTCATGACGTTGGCCTGCGCCGCACCGCCGGATTCGAGGTCCCAGGTGCAGCCGCACCGGGCGACGGTCTCCGGCGGTGAACTCCACCTCGACGGCCAGCCCTGGTGGCCGACCGGGCTCAACGCCTACCAGTTGGGGACCGACTGGAGCATCAACCGGGGGTGCGGGGCGATGGTCGACCTCGACGAGTACTTCGGGTCGCTTCCCGACGGGGCCGTCACGAGGTTCAACGTCTTCCAGCAACTCGCCGTGAACAAGTTCACCGGAGCACTCGACTTCGCCCCGATCGACGCCGTCTTCGCCGCGGCGGAACACCACGAGCAGATGGTGATCCCCGTTCTCGTGGGCCAGGACGGAGCCTGCGAGGACGACCAGTACAAGGACCGCGACTGGTACCTGAGCGGTTGGGAGCAGCCCACCGCGATGCCGCTGAGCTACCGCGACTGGGTCACCACGGCAGTCGAGCGGTGGTCGGGGTCGCCGGTCATCGCGGCGTGGGAGCCGATCGGGGAACCCGAGACCGCGGTGTGCGGAACCGCCGACTGCCACTGGCTGTACCGGACCTGCCCGGCCGACTCGGCGGAGGTGCTCCGCGAGTGGACCGACGAGGTCGGACAGCTGATCCGGCAACGCGACCCCGGCCGGCTCATCACCGCCGGCCTCCTGGGAGGTGACCAGTGCGGGCTGGTCGCCGACGGGTACAGGCTCATCGCCGAGTCCCCGTACGTGGACGTGCTCCAGTACCACGACTACGACAACGCCGGATTCCTGCCGCTGCGCCTCGCGCAGACCGACAAGCCGCTCGTGGTGACCGAGCTCGGGATAGCCGCCGGCTCGTGCCTCTCCCTCGAGGATCGTGCCGTCCTGATCGGCGAGCGCATCGACGACTACGAGGCGATGGGAGCCGCCGGAGCCATGCTCTGGGCGTTCGTCCCGGACCCCAGGCCGACCGAGTGCACCTTCGACATCGGCCCGGAGGACCCCATCAGGGCGCTGCCCCAGATGGCGCGGACCCAGGCGTACTGACCCAGGCGTATTGATTCAGGGCTAGCTCGCACCACCGAGCAGGTCGCCCATCGGGACGAAGTCGCCGAACTCGTCGTCGTCGCTCGTCCGGCCCCGGCCGGCGTCCGCCCGGGTCGGGGCCACCGCACCGGGGGCCACCCCGGCGAACCGCAGCATGTAGTCGGCCAGTTCCGTGCCCACGCGGTCCGCCCGTGAGGCCAGCGAGTCGCCGTCGCCGCCGGTGGCGACGGCCCCGAAATCCTCCGAGGCCGCGAACACCGAGGTCGGCACCACGTCCGCCTTGAGATAGGCGAACATCGGGCGTAGCGCGAAGTCGATCGACAGCGAGTGACGGACGGTCCCGCCCGTCGCCCCCAGTGCCACCGGGACGCCGGTCAGGGTGGCGGGGTCGATCACGTCGAAGAACGACTTGAACAGGCCCGAGAACGACTGGTTGTACGTGGGTGTCACCGCGATCACCCCGTCCGCGCGGGCGATCTCCTCGAGCGCGGCGCGCAGCTTGTCGCCGGGGAACCGGGTGAAGCTGGCGTCCACGACCTCGTGGGCGAGCCCCCGGACCTCGAGGACCGTCACGTCGACGTCCCGACCGTGGCGCGCGAGGGCCTCACGGGTCGCCGAGGCGAGACGGTCCGCCAACATCCTGGTGCTCGACGGCACCGAGGTGCCCGCCGAGACGACCACCAGCCGCAGTGGCCGGCCGTCGGGTGCGTGGGTGGCGGTCACTTGTCGCCCCGTCCCGCCGGTGCCTGGGCGAGCCGGGACTCGGTGCGGCGGGCGCGGGCCAACGACTGCTCCTGCGCGCGCTGCCCGCCTTCAACGGTCAGCCCCGTCCAGTTGTCGCCGGTCCCGAAACGGTAGGCGTCCGAGTACGCGGGCGCACCCTCAGCGGCCAGCGCGGCGTCACGTGCCGCGACACGAGCGGCGTGGGTGGGCCCGTCAGGCACGTGCGCCGGTCGCAGCGCGTCGAGTTCGCGGCGCAGCACCGGGACGATCTCGGTGCCGAGGACCTCGATCTGCTCGAGCACCGTCTTGCGGGGCAGGCCGGCGTGATCGATGAGGAACATCTGGCGTTGGTAGTCGCCCACGTGCTCGCGCATGGTCATGTAGCGGTCGATGACCTGCTGCGGGGAACCCACCGTCAGCGGCGTCTGGGCGGTGAAGTCCTCGAGCGACGGGCCGTGGCCGTAGACCGGGGCGTTGTCGAAATAGGGGCGGAACTCGTCCACCGCGTCCTGGCTGTTGGGACGCGCGAAGAACTGACCGCCCAGCCCGACGATCGCCTGATCCGCGGAGCCGTGACCGTAGTGCTCGTAGCGCCGGCGGTACAACTCGACCATCTGCTTGGTGTGGCTGATCGGCCAGAAGATGTTGTTGTGGAAGAACCCGTCACCGTAGTAGGCGGCCTGCTCGGCGATCTGCGGCGAGCGGATCGACCCGTGCCAGACGAAGGGCGCGACGCCGTCCAGCGGGCGCGGGGTGGAGGTGAACTGCTGGAGAGCTGTCCGGAACTTGCCCTCCCACTCCACAACGTCCTCATGCCACAGGCGATGGAGCAGTTCGTAGTTCTCGATCGCCAACGGCAGGCCCTGTCGGATGTCCTGGCCAAACCAGGGGTACACCGGGCCGGTGTTGCCGCGCCCCATGGTCAGATCGACCCGGCCCCCGGCCAGGTGCTGCAGCATGGCGTAATCCTCGGCGATCTTCACCGGGTCGTTGGTGGTGATGAGCGTCGTGGCGGTGGACAGGATGATGTCCGAGGTCCTGCCGGCGATGTAGCCGAGGGTGGTGGTGGGGGAGGACGTGACGAAGGGCGGGTTGTGGTGCTCGCCCAGGGCGAAGACGTCCAGGCCCACCTGCTCGGCCTGGACCGCGTACTCGACGACGGCCTCGAGGCGCTCGTGCTCGGTGGACACCTGCCCGGTGAGGGGGTCAGGTGTGATGTCGGCGATGGAGAAGATCCCGAACTGCATGATGGCGAGCCTTTCAGTCTGTTGGTGCGTTCCATCCTAACTTGCTGACATGTCAAACAAAAGGGGCCCGGTGAGTATTCCACGTCACCCGTGGACCTCTCGGATCCCGCGTTCTCCCGCGCGCAGCGGCCTCAGGATGTGAGTATTCGGCAACCGCGATGATGACTGCCATCGTGACTGCCGCAAGGAGGCCCCGGTGACCGAGTGGATCGTCCGTAGGTGGGCCCGTTTCGGACACGACCGGCTGTATGCCGCTACTCCTGGCGGGACCGACCTGGGCTACCTCGACCTGGCTACCGGCCGCTACCACTCGGACGACCTCGCCAACTTGCCGCTGTTGCGCGCCGCGGTCGGAGACCACTCGGACGCCCGTCGGCGCCGGGAATCGGCTCAGGAGTCGAGTCGTCTCGAGCAAGGTGTCGGAGTGCTGGCGTCTGGGCCGTCGCCGCCACTGTCCCCGTTGAGTTCCGGGCCAGTCGCGGCGTCGACCAGTCCACCGACGACTCTGCCGACCTCGCACCCCACCGCACCAACCACCGCGCCAACCACCGCGCCGACCACCGCGCCCGGACCGAGGTGGCACGATCTCGCCGACGCTCGTGCGGGGGCGGCCGCCCGCGAGCGGGCACTCACCGAACGGGAGTCTCAGGGGGTGGTTCGCCATGTGCTTGCCCGGTTGGTCGACGCGAAGACGGACGAGCGCGCCTGGCGAATCGGCGCGGACGGCGAGCAGGCTGTCGGCGACCAGCTGGCGGGGTTGGATGCTCGGTGGAGGATCCTCCACGCCGTGCGCGTGGGGGAGCGGGGCGCCGACATCGACCACGTGGTGATCGGCCCCGGCGGCGTCTTCACCGTGAACTCCAAGAATCACCCCAAGGCGGCGATCTGGGTGGGCGGGGACAACTTCATGGTCAACGGCAGTCGGGTTCCGTACATCCGCAACAGTCGGCACGAGGCGAGGCGGGCTGCCCGGTTGCTCGCGGAGCATGTCGGTTTTCCGGTCCCGGTCACCGGGATCATCGCGGTGGTGGGCGCACAGCGGGGATTCACCGTGAAGGCCCAGCCTTCGGACGGCGCTGTGACAGTGGTTCCCCGGCGTCGCATCAGGCGACTGCTCACGTCCCAGCCGCCGCGACTGGGGTTGCGCGAAACCGACGCGATCCATGAAGTCGCCAGGCGATCCACGACGTGGCACCGCTGAACCCGGGGAAGGGAGGGTCAGGCGGGGTGGGTTCGGTGGGTGCCTGGTGGGTTGGTGAGGTGGCCGTCGTGGGTGATGAGGCGGTCGAGGTTTTCTCGCCATCGGTGGTGGAGGATCTGGTCGCGGGCGTGGGCCAGGGGGCCGTGTGGGGTGGTGCGGTGTTCGTGTCCGGTTTCGGTGATGATGG